>CACIST010000001.1 GCA_902589395.1 uncultured Pelagibacteraceae bacterium
CAGGAGAGAGCGGCGATAAATGCGCCAATTCAAGGGTCAGCATCAGAGATAATGAGATTAGCAATGATCAGGATAAATAAAGAAATCTCCACTAACAAAAATAATAGTTTAAAAATGTTGTTACAAATACACGATGAATTAATTTTTGAAGAAAGCTTAAAGGAAACAAAAAAAAGTAGTAAATTAATTAAGGATTTGATGTTGAGTGTTAAGAATAGTGAACTTCACTCATTTTCAATACCTCTTTTAGTCGATGTGAATATTGGAGAAAATTGGGGTGAACTTCATTGAAAACAAACAATTGCCCTAATCTGAACAATTTAGTATTTTTAAACTAATTTATGTCTCAAACAATTGCGTTAGTAGATGATGATAGAAATTTATTAACATCTGTCCAAATGGCTTTAGAAAAGGAAGGTTTTAAAGTTCAAACTTATATCGATGGTGAAAATGCTCTTGTTGGATTATCAAGAACACCACCTGATCTTGCTGTGATTGATATTAAAATGCCAAGAATGGATGGCGAAGAACTTCTAAGAAAACTTAGAAAAAAAACTTCTATGCCAGTTATTTTTTTAACTTCTAAAGATGAAGTAACCGACGAGGTTAGTGGTTTAAAACTTGGTGCAGACGACTTTGTTGGCAAAACAGGAGGATTTTCAACTAAGACTTTTTTTTCGTTAAGATTATTGCCACTGACATGATTTAATGGGATATAACATGCATTCCCAATTCTATTAGAAATTGAAATACCCACTAACTTTGCTGTGTGAGGGTCTAATGAGGTTGTTTCAGTATCTATTGCAAATTCACCTATTTCCTCAGATTGTTTCATCCAATCTTCAATTTCCTTTTCATTTTTAATTAATTGGTAATTTTTTTTCTTAATTTCTGATGTTTTTTCTGAATTTTTTTCAAAATCTTTATTTCCAGAATTATTTGTGCCCCCATACTTTGAGATGGCAGAACTCAATAGCCTATTAAATTCCATTTCTCTTAAAAAAGTATAAAGTTTATTTTGATCAACACTTTTCAATATAAATTCTTCAATTTTATTTTTTACAGGCACGTCTTTTTTTAATGTAACTAGTTTTTTACTAATAATTGCATCGTCCTTGTTTTCTATTAAAGTTTCTCTTCTTTTATTTTGTTTTATTTTTGATGCATTTTTTAATAAATTTTCTAAAGTTCCATATTGATTTATCAATTCAGCAGCAGTTTTAACTCCTATACCAGGCACACCAGGTACGTTATCTGTGCTATCACCAGCTAAAGATTGGACATCTATTACTTTTTCTGGTGTAACTCCAAATTTATTATGTACATCTTCTTGATTTATAAATTTATTCTTCATTGGATCATAAATTCTCACTCCTTTTTTATAAAGCTGCATTAAATCTTTGTCAGAAGAAACAATTGTTACCTTTGCGCCTAAATCTAAAATTTTCTCTACATAAGTTGCAATTAAATCATCTGCCTCATAATTAATTAATTCAATGGCAGGTAAATTAAAGGCTTTTACAGATTGCCTGATGTATTCAAATTGAGGAATTAGATCATCAGGTGCATCAGATCTATTTCCTTTATACTCTGAATATATTTCATTTCTAAAATTTTTTCTTGCTGAATCAAATATTACAGCAAAGTGTGTAGGTTTTTCTAAATTATCATCAGATTTAGAATCTTCTAATAATTTAAAAAGCATATTACAAAAACCACTGACAGCACCAACTGGCAATCCATCACTTTTTCTAGTTAAAGGAGGAAGGGCATAATATGCTCTAAAAATGTATCCCGAACCATCTATTAAGTAAAAATGGTCACTTTTTTTAATTTTCTCCATAATGTAATGATATCTTAATTTTTATAAATGTAATAAATGTATGCCCTCATATGAATAAAAAAAACGTCTTAACTGTTAAAAACTTGAATAAAGTTTATTCAAAAAACGGTTCAAAACAAACGCATGCGCTTAATAATTTAAACTTAGAAGTGAAAGAAGGTGAAATTTTTGGTCTATTAGGACCAAATGGCGCTGGAAAGAGTACATTTATAAACATATTAGGTGGATCAGTTGTAAAAACTGGTGGTGAAGTAAATGTTTGGGGGTTTAACTTAGATAAAAATCCTAGACAAGTTAGAGCCTCAATTGGAATTGTTCCACAAGAGGTAAACTTTGATCCATTTTTTAGTCCCAGAAAACTATTAGAACTTCAGGCAGGACTATATGGAATTAGAGAAAAAGATAGAATTACAGATACTATATTGAAGTTGGTATCATTAGAGGAACAGGCTGACAGTTATGCTAGAGCCTTATCTGGTGGTATGAAGAGAAGATTACTTGTAGCAAAAGCGATGGTGCATCAACCTCCAATTATAATTTTAGACGAGCCTACTGCAGGAGTAGATGTGGAGCTTAGAAATACATTATGGGAAAATGTTAAATCTTTGAACAAACAAGGGGTAACAACAATACTAACAACTCATTATCTTGAAGAGGCAGAAAAAATGTGTGATAGAATAGGTATCCTAAGTGGAGGAAAGTTAGTAGCTTTAGATACGACTAAAAATCTCTTAGAAAGAATTCAAACAAAAATTGTGTATGTCACCACAAATAAAAAAACTAATATTAACGAAAACACTTTTGAGTCATTAAAAGTTATATCAAATAACGAAAACAAGTTAGTTTTATCATATGAGAAGAGTAAACTCAGCATAGACTCAATAATCTCAGAAATTAAAAAACAAGATATTAAAATACAAGATATTTCAACTGATGATGGAGATCTTGAAGATGTATTTTTAAGACTTACAAAAAATTAGTCTATCTAGGAGATCTTTTAGATAATATTCTCTGAAGTGTTCTTCTATGCATTTTTAGTCTTCTTGCAGTCTCAGAGACATTTCTGTTACATAACTCAAAAACTCTGTGTATGTGCTCCCATTTTACTCTATCTGCAGACATTGGGTTTTCAGGAGGAGCGGGTTTTTGATTTGGATCAGCTAAAAGAGCTTTTTCGACATCATCTGCATCTGCTGGTTTAGCAATATAATCAATTGCTCCCTCTTTAATTGCAGCAACTGCTGTTGGAATATTACCATATCCAGTTAACATTATGATTCTGCTTTTAAGATTTCCCTTTTGAATTTCTTTTACTACTTCTAGTCCATTTCCATCATTTAATCTTAAATCAACAACAGCAAATGCTGGACTTTGTGATTTTACTGTCTCAATACCAATTTTTACACTCTCAGCTTGTGTAACTGTAAAACCTTTTTTTTCCATAGCTCTAGCCAATCTTTGTCTAAATGGATTGTCATCGTCTACGATCAAAAGCGATTTATCATCAAAATCGCTTAATTTTTGAAGTGTTGGTTGGTTAATCATAGCCCTTATATGGAAGTAAATTTTAATATTTCAATAGCATTATTTACTTTACATTATTAATTATTTCCCATAAATGCTGCATTTATGAAATTTGCATACGTGATATGCAGGTTTTTTTTGTAAATTTTTTTTAGAGGTGCAGATATGCAAAAATTTAAGTCAGTTGAAGAATTAGTTAATCAACTGAGACCGACAGGACCTGTTTATTGTATTAGAAAAGAGTCAATCAAATTGGCTTCTAAATACTTTAAAAAAAATTTCCCTGGAAAAATACTTTATGCGTTAAAAACCAACCCTCATCCAGTAGTTCTTCAAACTATTGTTGAAAACGGGATTAATCATTTTGATGTAGCATCTATAAAAGAAATAGAGGCTATAAGGAAAATAAGTCCGAATGCAAATTGTTCTTATATGCATACAGTTAAAAGTAGAGAAAGCATTAAAGAGGCATATTTTAAATATAATGTTAAGGCCTTTTCTTTGGATACTAAAGATGAATTAATAAAAATTTTAGAAAGTACAAATTATGCTAATGACTTAGAGTTATTTGTTAGAGTTTCTGTATCTAATGAACATGCAGAAATTGATTTATCAAAAAAATTTGGAGCAATTAATAATGAAGCAGCTGGACTTCTCAGATTAACAAAACAATATTGTAAAAAAATTGGACTTAGTTTTCATGTTGGATCACAATGTATGCACCCAATATCTTATTCAAAAGGAATATTTGAAATCAATAATATAATTAAAAAAACTAAAATTATACCTGATGTGATTAATGTTGGAGGAGGATTTCCTACTATTTACCCTGATCTTATTCCTCAATCTTTAGATGCTTATTTTAACGAAATTAAAAAAGCTTTAAATAATTTAAAATTGGATAAGCTTCCAGAAATTATTTGTGAACCTGGAAGAGCGATTGTTGCAGAAAGTGGCTCAACGATTGTAAGAGTGGATTTAAGAAAAAAACAGAAACTTTATATAAATGATGGAACGTATGGAACTTTGTTTGACGCAGGTGTTCCTAACATTGTTTATCCATCAAAAATGATAACTAATGGAAGAGTAATTTCCAAGAAATTAACATCTTTCGATTTCTACGGCCCAACTTGTGATAGTATGGATTATATGAAAGGTCCTTTTATTTTGCCAAATAATATAAAAGAAAATGATTATATAGAATTAGGACAGCTTGGAGCATATGGATTAACTTTTAGAACTAATTTTAATGGATTTTACTCTAATGAAATTTATGAAGTTGAAGATAGTCCAATCATGACGATGTATGACAAAGAAGCAAATAAAGAGTTTCTTGTTGCTTAATGTCAGATAATAAAAACCAATCAAATAATAGAAAAAGTGATTTACTCAGTAAAGAAGTAGAACATATTGATATAACTTCTTTTGATGCTAGAAAAATCGTCACTTCAATGGAAAAAATGTCTTTCGTTTCAAGAGAGACTGCAAATGCAGCAAATATTTATAATGAAATGATAAAAGATAAAGATTGTACAATCTTTTTAACACTTGCAGGATCAACGTCTGCTGCAGGATGTATGCATATTTATAGAGATTTAGTTAAGTATAACATGGTAGATGCAATAGTAGCTACTGGAGCTTCAATTATTGATATGGATTTCTTTGAAGCACTTGGTTTCAAACATTATCAGGGATCACAATATCAAGACGATACAGAGCTAAGAAATAACTACGTTGATAGAATATATGACACTTATATTGATGAAGAAGAGCTTCAGATATGTGATAAAACTATCGGGGAAATTGCAGATCAATTAGAGCCTAAAAGTTATACATCAAGAGAATTTATAAAAGAGATTGGCAAATATCTTAAAACTAACGCAAAGAAGAAAGATTCATTAATAGAGGTTGCCTATGACAACAATGTTCCAATTTTCTGTCCAGCATTTACTGACTCAAGCGCAGGTTTTGGGCTTGTAATGCATCAAGAAAGAAATCCAAAAAATCATATCACAATCGATTCAATACGAGAGTTTAGAGAACTAACTGAAATTAAAATTAAATCTAAAATATCAGGTCTTTTTATGATTGGAGGGGGAGTACCTAAAAATTTTATTCAAGACACTGTCATATGTGCTGAACTTTTAGGTAAAGATGTAGAGATGCATAAATATGCTATTCAAATAACTGTTGCTGATTCTAGAGATGGAGCATGCAGCAGCTCAACATTAAAAGAAGCAAGCTCGTGGGGCAAAGTAGATATTACCAAAGAGCAAATGGTTTTTGCAGAAGCAACAAGTGTATTACCCTTAATAGCAAGTGACGCCTATCATAAAGGTGAATGGAAAAATAGAGAGAGAAAAAATTTTTCCAAGATATTTTGATTGATGATCAAAAAAATCAAAATCGGTTTAATACAAAGTAAATCTTTAGGTACTGTTCAATCTAATATTAATTTAGCTATAAAAAATATTAAAAAAGCTGCAAAAAAAAAAGCAAAGATAATTTGTCTTCCTGAGCTGTTTTTGACTAATTATTTTTGCCAAACAGAAAGCCATTCAAACTTTAAATTAGCAGAAAAAATTCCAGGAACAACCTCTAGAATATTTTGCGATCTAGCAAAAGAGCTTGGTGTTGTATTAAATATTACAATGTTTGAAAAAAAGACATCTGGGTTTTATCATAATACTAGTATCATTATTAATGAAAATGGAAATATTTTGTCTAAATATCGTAAGATGCACATACCTGATGACCCAGGATATTATGAAAAATTTTATTTCAGTCCTGGAGACCTTGGATTTAAAAGTGTTAAGACAAAATTTGGAAAGATAGGTCCTCTTATATGTTGGGATCAATGGTTCCCCGAAGCCGCTAGACTAACAGCTTTAAAAGGAGCTCAAATTATTTTTTATCCTACTGCTATTGGATGGCATCCAAAAGAAAAAAGAAAGTTTGGAAAATCTCAATTAGAATCTTGGATTACAATGCAAAAATCTCATGCTATTGCTAATGGAACTTATGTGGCTGCTATAAATAGAGTTGGTGTAGAAAAAAAAGGTAAAAAAAAAATTGAATTTTGGGGTAATTCAATGGTTATAGACCCTAGTGGTAAAATAATTGCAAAATCAGGAAATAAGAAAGAAGATATTTTAGTTTGTGAAGTTGATTATAAAAAAATAGATACTGCTAGACAACACTGGCCTTTTTTAAGAGATAGAAGAACTGATTTTTATAAAGATATTCTCAAAAATCCTGAAGATGAGTAAAAAAATAGATGAATTCAGAATGCCAGCAGAATGGGAGCCTCAAAAATCAGTTTGGATTGCGTGGCCACATAATAAAAATGATTGGCCTGGATTATTTGAAAAAATTCCAAATATAGTTGGAAAAATAATAAAATATTTAACAAAAGATCAAAGAATAGATTTATTGGTCAATAATAACAAAAGTATTTATACCACAAGAATATATTTAAAAAAAATAGGTTGTAATCTTTCTAAAATTAAATTTCATAAACTTAAGACAGACAGACTTTGGCTAAGAGATTCTGGACCAATATTTTTAGTCAACAAGAAAAATCGAAAAAAGACCATGCTTGATTTTAAATTTAATGCCTGGTCAAAATATAAAAATTTCGGAAATGATAACAAAATCAATAAATATATTAGTAAGTACTTAAAAATTGAAAGTATTCTGCCTAAAAAAATAAATTCAAAAAAATTTGTAAGAATAGTGATGGAAGGAGGTGCATTTGACAACAATGGATCAGGCTCCATCTTGCTTACAAAGGAGTGCTTATTAAGTAGTAAACAAGAGAGAAACAAAGGATTCAAAAAAAAAGACTATGAAAACCTGTTTTCAGAATATTTAAATGCAAAAAATTTTATTTGGCTTAATAAAGGAATTGTTGGAGATGACACGCACGGTCATATCGATGATATTGCAAGGTTTGTTTCAAAAAGTACAATTATGATAGCAGTAGAAAATAATAGATCAGATAAAAATTACAAATCTCTTAAAGAAAATTTAAAAATATTAAGTAAAAGTTCTGATGAAAATGGAAAAAAATTTAAAATTATAAAGGTTCCTATGCCAAGCCCAGTTATCATTGATAAAACTCGTGTCCCAGCAAGTTATTTAAATTTTTTCATAAGCAATAAAACAGTCTTGGTTCCAATATTTAATGTAAAAGAAGACAAAAAAATTATAAAAATTTTTAGAAAATTTTTCACAAACAGAAAAGTTATTGGTATTGATTGTAGTGATTTAATTTGGGGCTTTGGAGCCATACATTGCATGACGCAACAAGAGCCAAAAATTTGAATTAGGCAGCTTTTAAGGTACCTAATAATAATCTAAAAGGTATCAACATTACTAAAGCTACAAAAATCTTTACTGCTAAATCTCCTAAAGAAAGTGTCACCCAAGGTATTCCTGTTCCATAAAATGAAATCGAAAAGAATAAAAATGTATCTACGGTAGAACCAATTAATGAAGAGGCAAGTGGCGCAATAAACCATTTTTTTTGTCTTAATTGATCAAATATTTGTACATCTAGTAATTGAGCAATAATAAATGCTGTTCCTGAACCGATTGCTATTCTTATTGAGATTAAATCTGCAAAATTTGTTGAGAAAATTAGTGTGAACAAAATACCTATTGTAAATCCTATATATACAATTTTTCTTGCAACTAATTTACCAAAAGATCTATTTGCTAGATCGGTTATTAGAAAAGCTATCGGATAGCTGAATGCTCCATATGTAAGAATTTCTTGAAGACCATAATATTGAATTGGAAATTGGACTAAATAATTAGATGCTAAGACAACCAATCCCATTAAAAATGAGAGTGTTAAAAATACTTTATTCATTATGCAGATTTACTGACTAAAGATTTTTTTAATTTTTTTAGCCTCAATGATAAATCTCTAGACTTGGCTGAAATAAGAAATTGGTCAAAACTACCTTTTTTATCAACTGATCTAACACCAGCATTTGAGACTGTTAATCGTAAACTTCTCTTTAGTAGTTCACTTTTAAACTTAACTTTTTTAAGATTTGGCAAAAATCTTCTTTTGGTCTTATTGTTAGCATGACTAACGTTGTGACCCTTGAGTGGGATTTTTCCAGTAAGTTCACATTTTTTAGACATAAGTTATGCGCTTGTATAAGATCTGAATCTTATCGCGTCAAGATTAATTTTTAGTCCCAATGGCCTCTGAAACATTTTTAAATCCCTTATTTTTTAATAAATCAATTAATTCTGTGCTTATTTTTGAAGCTATACGAGGACCTCTGTAAACCATCCCAGTATATAATTGAACGAGTGTTGCACCAGAAATGATTTTTTCAAAAGCATCTTGTCCATTACTAACACCACCCACTCCTATTATTTTTGTTTTATCTTTTAGAATTTTATAAAATTTAGAAATTGCCTCGTTTGAAATCTTTTCAATTGGTTTACCTGAGAGTCCACCCTTTTCTAATTTATTTATATTTTTTAAATTTTCTCTATTCTTATCTGTGGTATTAGAAACAATAATAATTCCTATTTCTTGTTCCATAATAATCTTGGATACTTTGTTAATTTGTTCGTCATTTAGATCAGGTGAAACTTTTATTGCTAATGGAATATTTGAGTTCAATTCTTTTTTTTCATTTTTTAGCTTATCAATTAATGAATTCAATTCATCTTGGTTATGAAAATCTCTTAAATTTTCTGTATTTGGTGAGGAGATGTTTATAGTTATATAATCAGCTAAATTATAAAATTTACGAAAACAAATTAAATAATCCTCAACTCTGTCTTTGGAGTCTTTATTTGGTCCAATATTTATTCCTAAAAAACCCTTTTTATTATTTTTCTTTATTGTCTGACTAATTCGTTCTGAACCAGAATTGTTAAAACCTAATCTATTTATAAGAGCTTCATCTTCTTCAAGTCTAAAAACTCTTGGTCTAGGGTTACCAAATTGAGGCTTTGGAGTAATTGTCCCTACTTCAACAAACCCAAATCCAAGATTAAACAGTGGATTGTATACTTCAGCATTTTTATCAAACCCAGCAGCAACACCAATTGGTGAAGATAATTTTTTTTCACAAAAAGTTGTTTCTAAAATATGATTTTCTTTAGGTTTTGAGTAAGAAATATTATTTAACTTTAGTGCTTTTATTGCTAAAGAATGAGCTACTTCGGGGCTAAATTTAAAAATTAATGGTCTTAAGATATTAAACATTTTCTAATTTACTTTTTATCAATTCTTTAGTTTCTTGAACCCCAAAAAAGCTTATAAAAAAACCAAATCGTGGTCCATTTTCTACACCAAAAACTACCTCATATATTAACTTGAACCAATCACGCAAATTTTCTCTATATCCATTCTCTTTGCCAACAGTATAAATTGTAGTCTGAATGTCCTCTGGTTTCATTGTGTCATCGCAATTATTTAAAGAGTTAACTAAAGCGTCTAAAGCAATTTTTTCGCTTTCATTTGGTTTTTTATAAATCTTTTTAGATTTTATAGCGTCATTAAAATATTTAATTGCATAAGATATTAACTTGTCAAAAATTGGATGCATATCTTGATTAATATCCTTCTTATATTTTTTAACAAACTTCCAAAGTAATTCTTTATTATTTGCATTACTTGTCTCAACTAAATTTAATAGCATTGAGAAGGACATAATTGAATTTTCCTCTGGTATCTCTGAATTATGAACATGCCAAACGGGATTCATTAGTTTTTGAAGTTCGTTTTGAGTTTTACCTTTTTCGATGAAATCAAGATATTCATCCACAGCCTTTGGTACTACTTCTCTATAAAGTTTTTTTGCTCTTTTTGGATTCTGGTACATATACAAGGAAAGACTTTCAGGTGATGCATATTCTAACCATTGGTCGATTGTAATACCATTTCCTTTTGACTTAGAAATTTTTTCACCTTTTTCATCTAAAAATAACTCATATGCAAAGCCAGACGGATTTAACTTACCCAATAATTTTATGATTTTTGTAGATAAAATTGCGCTCTCAATCAAATCTTTACCATACATTTCAAAATCTACATCAAGGGCATACCATCTCATAGCCCAATCTACTTTCCATTGTAATTTACAATTTCCATCTAAAATACTTTGTTCTAATCTTTTGCCGTTATTATCAAAAATTATTTTTGAATTTTTAATATCTAATTCTGAGACTGGTATCTCTAATACAACACCTGTATCTGGACATATTGGTAAAAATGGAGAATATGTTTTTTGTCTTTCTTTACCAAGGGTGGGAATAATTATGTTCATTATTCCCTCATAATTTTCTAAAATTAATTTTAATGTATCATTAAAAAAACCAGACTTATATAAAACTGATGAACTTTTAAAACTGTATTCAAACTTAAATTTATCTAAAAAATTTTTTAACATTTCATTATTGTGCTCGCCAAAACTATTAAATTTACCAAAAGGGTCTGGAACTTGAGTTAAAGGTTTATGAAGATTTTCCTCAAGTTTTTCAGGATTTGGAATATTTTCAGGAACCTTTCTTAATCCATCCATATCGTCAGAAAAAGTAATTATTTCTTTAGGCAGATCAGATAAATGATTTAATGCATTAACAATCATTGAGGTCCTTGCCACTTCACCAAAGGTACCAATGTGGGGTAAGCCACTAGGACCATATCCTGTTTGAAGAATAATCTTTCCCTTGTTTTCAATATTTTTTTTTCTCTCTTTGAGAAGCTTTTTAGCTTCAACAAAGGGCCAAGCGTTTGTTTTGTCTATGTTGGTTTTATCTATCACTTTTAATTAAACAGCCTATAAAATAACGTTTTTAATAATTCTTATAGAGTTGAAATTTATTTACCATAAAATAATGTCCAATCAAAATGTCCAATTATAAAACAGTTTTTTTTACCCTAGGAATTTTACAAATTATTTTAGGTTTATCGATGATTGCGCCAATTTTAACGCAGTTTTTTTATGATGAACTTGATTCTGGTTTTATAAGTTCAGGAATCGTAACTGCTATATTTGGAATTCTATTTTTACTATCAAATTTAGATCATGATAAAAAAATTAGCTTACCTCAAGCTTTTCTTTTAACTGCGTTATCTTGGTTGAGTATTGCTATTTTTGGTTCACTTCCATTTATATTTTCTGAGATAAATTTAAGTGCTACAGACGCTTTTTTTGAGAGCATGTCAGGTATCACTACAACTGGATCAACTATAATAACCAATTTAAATGAAACTCCCAAAAGCATCTTACTTTGGAGAGGAATGCTTCAATGGTTAGGTGGAATTGGCATCATTGTAATGGCAATTACTTTGATGCCACTTATGAATATTGGTGGGATGCAGTTGTTTATCATATCCACGAGTGATACCCCAGAAAAAATTTTACCTAGATCAAAAGAGATAGCGTTGAGATTAATTTTAGTATACTCCGGATTAACTTTTATTTGTGCATTATTTTATAAAATATTTGGTATGAACTTTTTTGACAGTGTTGTTCACTCAATGACAACAATTGCAACAGGAGGATTCTCAAATTATAACGAGTCTATTGGCTATTTTAATAGTTCACTTATTGAATTCACATCAATTATATTTATAATTTTAGGAAGCATACCATTTATTGCCTATATCAAATACTTAAATGGAGATAAAAAGATATTCTTTAAAGATACACAGATTAAAACTTTTATAAAAATTGTCGTTTTTTCAATTCTTTTAATGTATTTATATCTGTTAGTAAAAAATCAAAGTTTTTTAGACACAAATATTAGGTCTGTTGCATTTAATGTAATATCGATTTTAACTGGTACAGGTTATGTAACTCAAAACTTTAGTGACTGGGGTCAATTCCCGTTAATTTATTTTCTTATTCTAATGTTTATTGGAGGTTGTGCAGGCTCTACAGCTTGTGGAATTAAGATATTTAGAGTCCAAATTTTATTCCAATTTATTAGTATACAACTAAAAAAAATAATTTATCCAAGAGGTATATTCAAAATAAAATATGAAAATAATAATATCGATGAGAAATTTTTAGCATCAATTATTTCGTTTATATTTCTATATATTGTAATTTTTTTTATTATAACGGCTCTCCTATCTACTAGTGGTCTGGATTTGACAACATCAATATCAGCTGCTGCAACATCAATATCAAATGTGGGACCTGGTTTGGGTGATATTATTGGTCCAAATGGTAATTTTTCTAATTTATCCAATTTTTCAAAATGGATTTTAAGTTTAGCAATGATATTGGGTAGATTAGAGCTATTTGCTGTTCTAGTATTATTTATTCCGTCATTTTGGAGAAAATATTAATGTCTACGAGACAACAAAGTTGGAAAGACTCTTTGCTAGTTTACAAAGATGTGAGGATGTTGAGAATTTTGCTACTTGGAGCAATAAGTGGTTTCCCCTGGGTATTAATTGCTAGTAGCTTAAGTCTTTGGTTAAAAGAAGAAGGATTAAGTAGATCAACAATTGGATGGGCTGGATTAATATTTGGGGTATATGCATTTAATTATTTGTGGGCTCCAATAATTGATAGAATACAAATACCAGTTTTGTCTAAAAAATTAGGACATAGACGAGGATGGATTGTCTTAATGCAATTTATTATTCTATTGAGTTTGGTAGTTTGGAGTTTTATAAATCCTACGCAAAACCTTGCTCTTTTGATTTCTGTTGGGTTAATAATTGCAGTAGCCTCTGCTACTCAAGATATTACTGTTGATGCATTACGAATAGAACAAATTAATTCAGATGAAGGTAAAGCTATGGCTGCAGGTGCAGCTATGGCAGTTGTCGGTTGGTGGACCGGTTATAAATTAGGTGGTGTAGTCGCATTATTTACAGCTGAATTTTTTGAAAATCTTGGAGTAACCGACTATTGGCAAGCTACTTTTTTAATTCTAGGTGTTTTAGTTATATTAATGAATATAGGTTTAATGTTTGTTCATGAACCAGTTGAAAATGATAGGCAAAAAAAACAAAGGGCAAATGATCAAATAATTAGAGATAAGCTTGGATCAAATAATATTTTAACAAACTTTATTGCCTATATTACAGGTACTATTGGAGGACCAATAATAAGTTTTTTCAAAAAAAATGGTCTTGCTATTGCATTAGGGATTTTAGGTTTTGTATTTTTATTTAAAATTGGAGAGGCATTTTTAGGACGAATGTCGATAGTCTTTTATAAAGAAATTGGTTTTTCTAAAGGACAAATAGCTATTTATTCTAAAGGATTAGGTTGGATTACAACTGTAGTTTTTACTTTACTTGGAGGTGTAATGGCAATGCGGGCTGGTACTATAAAAACAATGTTCTTTGCCGGCGGGCTAATGGCTTTGACAAATCTTATTTTTGCACTGCTGGCGTGGGTAGGTAAGTCTGAACTTTTATTTGCTATAGCTGTAATTGCCGATGACATAACCGCAGCATTTGCGACTGTTGCATTTGTAGCATTCATATCATTATTAGTAGATAGAACTTATACAGCAACTCAATATGCATTATTGGCATCAATAGGAACTGCCGGTAGAACTACGCTTGCCTCTTCCTCTGGGGCGTTGGTAGATTGGTTAAATGGGGACTGGGGAACATTTTTTGTTATGACTACAATAATGGTTATTCCATCATTAATATGTCTTTGGTTTATAAGAAATAAGGTAAAAATTGGTGAAAAATAGGTACTTTTGTCGTAGCCCATATTTAAACGTTTATGAGACAGCTACAACAAAATCTAACCTTAGCTCACAAATTTTATATGGTGAAAAATTTCAAGTAATACAAAAAAAAAAGAATTTTTTAAAAGTTAGAACAATTTATGACAAGTATTTTGGTTTTATAAAAGTTGGAAAGTTTAACAAAAAAATGAACCAGACACATAAAGTTAGTGTTTTAAAATCTAGAATTTATTTGAAACCTTCAAGTAGATTTGGTACCAAAAAATTCCTTCCCTTTTCATCAGAAATTGAATTTTTAGAAAAAAAAAATAATTTTGTTAAGTTTGAAAAAAATAAATGGGTTAACTTTAATGAATTAAAAATTATAAAAAAAAAAAATATTGATTTTACAAGAATATTAAAACTTTTTTTAGATTGTAAATATAAATGGGGTGGTAAAAGCTTTGATGGTATTGACTGTTCAGCTTTATTACAAATATTTTATAAATTTAATAATAAATTTTTTCCAAGAGATACAATTGATCAAGTAAAAGTTAAAAAAGGATTTATTAACAAAAAGGTTTTCAAAAAAGGGGATATTATTTTTTGGAAAGGGCATGTTGCAATTTGTTTGAATTCAAATAGTTTAATTCATGCATATGGACCAAGAAAAAAAGTATTAATAATGCCAATTAGGAAAACTATTAAATTAATTGAGAAAACTGCAAATTTAAAAATTTTAAAAGTTATATCAATTTAATCTTGTTCTCTTCCAAAATCTGGTTTTGCTACATCTTGCTTTAAACTTAAAATATGCTGTCTTACCTTTTTAGAATTAGTTAATTTTTTTCTCAGAGTCCTATCATCTAAATTTTCTATATTTTTCTTAAATGAATTTAAATTATTAATAAATGAGTTTATCGCACTAACTATATTTCTTTTATTATTAAAAAAAATATCTCTCCACATTATTTCATTAGATGCAGCTATTCTTGAAAAATCTCTTAATCCTCCTGCGCTAAACTTTATAACATCTTTTTTTTGTTTTTTTTGAAAATCTTGTGCAGTTTTTATCAAGTTATACGCGATTAAATGAGGCAAATGGCTAGTGATAGAAAAAATTTTATCATGAGTTTTTGCATCCATAATAATTACTTTCGAACCTAATTTTTTCCAAAATTTTAATAATTTATTTTGTTTTATTTTATTTTTGTCATTTACTATGACACACCATTTATTTACAAAAAGATTTTTACTTCCATACTCAGGTCCGCTCACCTCTGAACCTGAAATTGGGTGACTAGTAATCCAATCAAGAGACTTTGAAAGTTTTTTATTTTTCAATTTTAATATATTTTCTTTAGTAGAACCTACATCAGTAATTAAGCAATTTTTATTCAAATACCTATTTAAATTAGGAATTATTTTCTCATATTCACTCATTGGCGTTGAAAGTACTACTAGATCGACATCAGATAGTTTATCATCCAGCATTTTAAGAATTCTTATTTTATTACTGATTTTTTTTATCTTTTGAATATTTTTATGTGATTTTTCATAAACAAAATAATGTTTAGAGATTTTTTTAGTTATCATACCTCTTAAAATTGAAGACCCTATAAGTCCACAACCAATTATTAAAATTTTTTTAAACATTTATAAAAATATTTTTTAATTTATTAAGCAACAAGTTATTCTCGTAATTATTTCCTATAGTAAGTCTCAAACAATTTTTAATTCCATACGAATTCATTTCCCTAAGAATTATTCCTGAAGCTTCAAGTTTTTTTTCTACAAAATTCGCTGAATATTTACAATTTTTAAAATCTAAAAGGAAAAAATTTGGTCCAATTTCATTTGTTTTAATATTATATAAATTCATTGTATTTTGTATTTTTTTTGCCCAATCCAAATTATGTTTTACGGACTTTTTGATAAAGCTTTTATCTTTCAAAGACTCTATAGCGCATACCTGAGCTATCTTGTTTACGTTAAATGGTGGTTTAATTTTATATAAAGCATCTACTATTTTTTTACTCCCATATCCCCATCCAACTCTTAAAGATGCAAGTCCATAAATTTTAGAGAAAGTTCTTAGTATAAATACATTATTTTTATTTTTGAAAAGCTCTAAACCTGATTTGTAATCTTTATTTAGCATGTATTCAAAATAAGCGTCATCTACAACTAGTAATATTTTTTTATTTAAAAGCTTTCTTAATTCTAATAACTGTTTTTTAGAAATATATGTGCCTGTAGGATTGTTAGGATTTGCCAGAAATACGATTTTAGTCTTCTTTGATACTTTTTTTAAAATTTCATTATTAGATACTTTAAAATTTTTTTCTTTGGAAAATACAACCTTGGCTCCAACTATTTGCGCATAGATTCTGTACATCAAAAAACTAAATTCTGGTACAACTACCTCATCTCCTTTATTCAAAAATAGTTGACATAACATCTGAATAATTTCATCAGATCCAGATCCACAAATCACTTGATTTTGATTACAATTATATTTTTTTGAAATTATAGAAGTTAAATCTCTGAATTTTCCATCTGGGTATTTAGAAATGTTGCCACTGGCTTTTTTTATTACTCTTTGAGCATTTTTACTCATACCTAAGGCAGATTCATTTGCTGATAATTTAATTATTTTTTTTCTTTTATTTAAAAATGATCTTCCTGGTTTGTAAGCTTGGAGAGTTATTTTTCTAAATATTGGGGTATTCATGATGTTAATTTTTATTAATAAATAGTCAGATAATTAGATAATACAATCAATAATTCTAAAAAAATTGACATCCAAAAAGCTATCTTATAAAACGTTTTTGCGCTGATTTAACTGAATTGCGAGCGCTATAAAAAACCTGCTAAATAAGTTTTTTTTCTCACAATTCATCTCAGCAAAAATATTATGAGTAATTTTGATAAAATAAAAAGTATAACGATTAAGCAACCTCTAAAACTTGATTGTGGAAAGGAAATATCAAATTTTCCACTAGCTTATGAGACTTACGGAAATCTTAATGAAAAAAAAGATAATGCCATACTTGTTTTTCATGCATTAACAGGAGATCAATTTGCCTCTGGTCAAAACCCAGTAACAAATAAAGAAGGTTGGTGGAATTATGCAGTTGGTCCAGGTAAAGCTTTTGATACTGAAAAATTTTTCGTAATTTGTGCAAATGTTATTGGGGGTTGTATGGGTTCATATGGACCAGGAACTATTGATCCTAAAACTAACAATCCAATAGGAACAAATTTTCCTGTTATTACAATAAACGATATGGTTAATGCTCAATACAATCTTTTAGATCATTTTAAAATAGAAAGATTATTTGCAGTTGCTGGTGGTTCTATGGGTGGGATGCAAGTATTACAATTTGTATCAAATTTTCCAAACAAGGCTAAGGTTGCTTTGCCAATTGCTTGTACAGCTAGTCACTCAGCTCAAAATATTGCTTTCAATGAGCTTGGAAGACAAGCAATCATGTCAGATATAAATTGGAAGGATGGTTTATATGACGGAAAGACAAGTAATCCAGACAAAGGTTTGGCTGTTGCTAGAATGGCTGCACATATTACATATTTATCAAAAAAAGGATTACAAGAAAAATTTGGACGAAATCTGCAAGAAAGATCAGATTTAAAATTTGGATTTGATGCTGACTTTCAAATTGAGAGTTATTTAAGATATCAAGGCTCTGTTTTTGTGGATAGATTTGATGCAAATAGTTACTTGTACATTACTAGAGCAATGGACTACTTTGATTTAACAAAACAACATGGTGGTAATCTTTCTAAAGCTTTTAAAGAAAGTAAGACAAAATTTTTTATTATTTCATTTACTTCAGATTGGTTATATCCAACTTCTGAAAATAAAGACATTGTAATTGCACTTAATGCTATAGGAGCCGATGTTGGCTTTGTAGAAATTAAAACTGATAAAGGTCATGACTCTTTTTTGTTAGATGTGCCTGATTTTTTAAGCACTATAAAAAACTACTTAAGCACTACTTATTTAAATGTAAATGAAAGAAGAATTTAAAGTTATATCAAAATTAATTGATGAAAAATCAAGAGTCCTTGACGTTGGATGTGGTGATGGGATTTTGATGGAGTATTTATCAAAAAATAAGGTAGTGGATATTAGAGGACTTGAAATTTCTAAAGAAAAAGTCAAAAAATGTTTGTCTAACGGATTAGCTGTGGTTGAAGGTAATGCAGAGTCTGACTTAAAACAATTTCCAGATCTGTCTTTTGATTACGTGATTCTAAGTCAAACACTACAAGCTTTCATGAGTCCGGAGAATGTAATTAAAGATTTATTAAGAGTAGGAAAAAAAGTTATTGTAACCATTCCAAATTTTGGACATTGGAAAATTAGAGTAGATTTACTTTTTAAAGGAGAAATGCCAATTACTAAGAATTTGCCTTATGAATGGTACAATACTCCAAATTTACATATGTGCACAATTCAAGACTTTTATAATTTTTGTAATAATAAAGGAATAAATATTTTTAAAACAATTTCTTTAAATGGACAAAAAACTTCAAAAATTACGCCTTCAAATTTAAAATATAAAAACCTAATATCAGAATTAGGAATTTTTTTACTGGAGAAATAAAATGAAAATAGAAATTATAAAATGTTTAGAAGATAATTTTTCGTATTTATTAATTGATGAAATAAATAGATATGCGGTTGTGATAGATCCGAGTGAAGCAAAGCCAGTTATCAATAAACTTGAAACTCTCAACTTAAAATTAAAATTTATAATGAATACTCACCATCATTATGATCACGTAGGGGGCAATAAAGAGCTTAAAAAATTATATAATGCCAAAGTTATTGGTTTTGATCAGGATAAACACAGAATACCTGAAATAGATATATTAGTAAAAAATGATGAAATTTGGAAAGATGGTATTTTCGAAGCCAAAGTTTTTCACATTCCAGGACATACTTTAGGTCATGTATGTTTTTATTTTTTCAAAGAAAATGCATTATTTTCAGGAGATACATTGTTTTCATTGGGTTGTGGAAGAGTATTTGAGGGCACTCATGAAGAAATGTTTAATTCCTTACAACTAATAAAGAGTTTACCATTAAACACAGAAATTTATTGTGGACATGAGTATACATTAAAAAATTCAGATTTTTGTTTAAAGTATGACTCAGGTAACAAAAGACTAATTTCAAAAATTGAGTTAGTAAAAAAACAGATAGCCAAAGGAAAACCAACTATACCCTCCACTCTTGAAGAAGAACTACAAACCAATATTTTTTTAAGATCAAAAAACCTTGAAAACTTTTCAAAATTGAGAGATTTAAAGGATAATTTCTAACTTATTCAGCTTGACTAAAATAAGTCCCTGACTATATTGCTGATAATTAAAAACTAGGATTATTAATGTCATACGCAGTTATACAAACAGGCGGAAAACAGTACAAAGTCTCAGCTGGTGAAATACTTAAAGTAGAAAAATTAGCTGATTCAAGTCCAGAAACCAAAGTGCAATTTAAAGAAATATTAGCTTACGGTGATGATAAGAGTATTGAGATAGGTGAACCAACTGTAACTGGTGCTAGAGTGGAAGCTGAATTATTAAAAAATGGTAAAGAAAGAACAGTTCTAATTTTTAAAAAAAGAAGAAGAAAAAATTCGAGACGTAAAAATGGACACAGACAACAGTTTTCGCTAATAAGAATCAACAAAATTTTTTCAAAAGATGGTAAAGTTTTATCAGAGGCTGAAAAGATGAAAAAAAGTGAAGTTGTGGTTAAAGAAACTAAAGAAGAAAAAACTGAGGTTTCAAAATAAATAGGTAATTTATGGCAACAAAAAAAGCAGGTGGATCATCAAGAAACGGAAGAGATAGTGCGGGCCGTAGACTGGGTGTGAAAAAATATGGTGGTGAATTAGTAATACCTGGAAATATAATTGTCAGACAAAGAGGCACTAAAATTTTTCCTGGAGAAAATGTTGGAATGGGTAAAGACCATTCAATTTTTTCTGTTGTTAAAGGAAAAGTTGTTTTTAAAAAAAGCAAATCAGACAGAACTTACGTATCAGTAAAACCTAATTAGTAAACAGCTAATTATTTCTGTAAATCATGAAATTTCTCGATCAAGTTAAGATATATGTAAAAGCTGGAGATGGTGGATCTGGTTCTCCTAGTTTTAGAAGAGAAAAATTTATTGAATTTGGAGGACCTGATGGAGGTGATGGAGGAAAAGGAGGCTCTGTTATGCTCATTTCAGAGAGAAATTTAAACACACTGATTGATTTTAGATATCAACAGCATTTTAAAGCTGAGCGAGGTAGAGATGGAAGTGGAAAAAATAAAACAGGAAGAGGAGGAGAAGATTTATATTTAAAAGTACCAGTTGGAACGCAAGTATTTGAAGAAGATAATAAAACCCTGATATTTGATTTTAAGGAAGAAAATGAAAAATTTGTTGTAGCTATTGGTGGTAAAGGTGGTTTTGGTAATACTAGGTTTAAATCTTCAACTAACAGGGCTCCAAAAAAATTTACTAAAGGTGCAGCTGGTGAAGAGTTCTGGATATATCTACAACTTAAGACAATTGCGGATATCGGGATTATCGGTTTACCTAACGCAGGGAAATCAAGTTTATTAGCATCATTAACAAGTGCAACTCCTAAAATAGCAAATTATAAATTTACCACTTTAAATCCAAATCTTGGTGTCGCAATGTACGATGATAAAGAGATAACTTTAGCAGATATTCCAGGATTAATTGAGGGAGCACATCAAGGAACGGGATTAGGAATTAAATTTTTAAAACATATCGAAAGATGCAAAGCACTTTTGCATCTAATTGATATATCAGAAAATGATTTAACCAATTCATATCTTCAAGTAAGAGATGAGATGGGTAAATATAGCTCTGAGCTATTAAAGAAGCAGGAAATAATAGTTTTTAACAAAATAGACCTAATTGATGAGGATGAAATAAAAGAAAAGATTAAAGATTTTGAAAAGATCATCAAGAAATCTACTTTTACAACATCAACACTCGATAAAATATCTGTATCTGATATTAAATCAAAGTTGCTTAATTATGTATCTTAAAGACTCAAAGACAGTTGTTATTAAAATTGGATCATCTTTGTTAATTAACGACAAAAAAATTATTAGAGAAAAATGGTTAAATGAATTTGCAAAAGATATTCAACATCTGCAAAAATTAAAAAAAAATATAATTTTAGTTAGTTCAGGTGCAATTGCCTTAGGATGTAAAAAATTAAAATTAAGTAAAAAAAAATTAAAACTTGATAAAAGTCAAGCAGTAGCCTCAATTGGTCAAATTGAATTAATGAATCTTTTTAAAAAAACTTTTAAAAAATCTAAAATTAACCTGTCACAAATTTTGTTAACACTTGAAGATACTGAAAAAAGAAGAAGAGCTATTAATGCAAAAAGAACTTTTGAAAATTTGTTTAGCCTTGGCTTTATTCCAATAGTAAATGAAAATGATAGTATTGCTACTTCTGAAATTAAGTATGGTGATAATGACAGACTAGCATCTAGGGTTGCACAAATATCAAGTGCGGATTGTTTAATTTTACTATCTGATGTAGATGGTCTTTACTCTAAAGATCCAAAATTAGATAAAAAAGCTAAGTTAATACGTGAAATTAAAAATATTGACCATAATGTAGAAAGGTTAGCAACAAATAAAACTGGAGAATTTGGATCTGGTGGAATGAAAACTAAAATTGATGCTGCTAAAATTTGTCAATTCTCAGGGTGTCATATGGCAATTGCTAATGGCTTAATAAACAGACCAATTCAGAAAATTTTAATTAAAAATATATGTACTTGGTTTTTGCCTAAAATATCAAAATTAGATGCTAGAAAAAAATGGATAATAAGCTCAGTTTCTCCAAAAGGAAAAATAATTATTGATGAAGGTGCATTAACAGCTTTGAATAATGGAAAAAGTTTACTAGCCGCAGGAATTAAAGATGTGCATGGTAGTTTTAACAAAGGTGATCACATCAAAATCCTAAATAATAATATGACAGAATTTGCTAGAGGATTAAGTAGTTTCTCTTCCAAAGAAATTTTGAAAATTAAAGGTAAGCACTCTAATAAAATAAATGATATTTTAGGCTATGTTTCAAAATCAGAAGTTATTCATAAAGATGATATGGTGTTAGTTAAATGAATATTATTTTAGAAAAAATTGGTGCAAATGCAAAAATTGCTTTTCAAAGTAAAATAAGTAATAAAAAAAAAAATCAAGTACTTAATTATTACATCAAACTTATTTTAAAAAACCAAAATAAAATATTAATCGAGAATGAAAAAGATATAAAAATTGCTAAATCAAAAAGACTTAGAGAAAACTTAATTAAAAGACTAGCTCTTAATGATGACAAGATTAGTTCAATTGTAAAATCAATCAAAACTATTGTAAAATTTAAAGACCCAATAGATATTGATCTAGAAACATGGAAAAGACCAAATGGCTTAAAAATGAAGAAAGTGTCAATTCCTATTGGTATAATTGGCGTAATTTATGAGAGTAGGCCAAATGTTACTTCGGACGTATCCACACTTTGTTTTAAATCTGGAAACTGTGTTATTTTAAGAGGAGGTTCTGAAGCTTATTTTAGCAATAAAATCTTGGTTAATCTTTTTAGAAAATCTTTAGAAAAAAATAAAATAAATAAAAATTTCGTACAATTTGTTGAAAATAAAAATAGAAAACTAGTCGACTATATGCTTTCAAAAATGTCAAAATATATAGATGTTATTATTCCTCGAGGTGGAAAAAATCTTGTAAAAAAAGTACAAAATTTATCTTCTGTCCCTGTAATAGGTCACCTTGAAGGAATGTGTCATACATATATTGATAAAGATGCAAATCTAAAGATGGCAAAAAAAATTTTAATTAATGCTAAGATGCGTAATACTAGTATTTGTGGAGCTACCGAGACACTATTAATACATAAAAGTAAATCGAAAAATGTAAACGAAATACTAAACGAACTAACTAAAAAAGGTTGTTCTATTTATGCAGACAAAAAAATTCATAAATTGTTTAATGGGAATTCGAAATTAGCTAATAATAAAACCTGGTCTAAGGAACATCTATCTGCAAAAATTTCTGTAAAATTAGTTGATAGTATTACTGATGCAGTTAATCATATCAATAAGTATGGAACAATGCATACAGATGCGATAATTACAAATAATAAAATTTCTGCAAAATTTTTTATAAAGAACATTAAAAGTTCAATTGCTATCCACAATTCTTCGACTCAATATGCTGATGGAGGTGAATTTGGTTTTGGTGGAGAAGTTGGAATTTCAACAAATAAACTTCCACCAAGAGGTCCTGTAGGACTAAACCAGCTTGTTAGTTACAAATATGAGATATATGGCTCTGGACAAACAAGAAAATAAAAAAAAAATTGGTATTCTTGGTGGCACTTTTGATCCAGCACATAGAGGTCATTTAAGCATCTCTAAAGAGGCAAAAAGAAGATTTGGTATTGATAAGATTATTTGGGCTGTAACCAAAAAAAATCCATTTAAAAGTAAAAGTAGTTCAAGTTTAGATAAAAGAATTAAGTATGCAAAAAAAATTGCTCAAAATAATATATTTATAAAAGTAAAATATTTTGAAAATAAAATTAAATCAAATAGAACAATTGACTTGATTAAAAATATTAAAAGAAATAATAAAAATACTGATATTTACTTTATAATGGGAGCAGACAGTTTAATCAATTTTCATAAATGGAAGAATTCTGATTTAATATCATCTATGTGTAACATACTTGTATTTGATAGAGACAGATATAAGGCTAAATCATTAAGTTCTATAAGCTTTAAAAAATACAATAAAAAAAGCATAAGATTTGTTAAATTTAATAAGGTCAATATTTCATCTTCTAAATTAAGAAAAATTTGATATTCTTTTTTTAATTAATGGACAAAATCTCTTCCCTTCATAAAGATGTGATCAATCTTTTAGATTCGAATAAAGCGTTGGATATTGTTTCAATAGATTTAGATGGAAAATCATCAATGGCAGACCAAATGATTATTGCTAGTGGAACATCATCAAGGCACATCCAAGCCTTATCCGAACAAGTATACGAATACTTGAAAAAAAACGGTGTAAATAATTGTAAAATTGAGGGTAAGGAAAGTAATGACTGGAAACTTGTAGATGGAATAGATCTTATCATTCATATTTTTAATCCTGAGAAGAGAAAATTTTATGAATTAGAAAAAATATGGTCTGAATTAATTCCTAAAGAAAAAGTAATTATATGATGAATAAATTTAAAGCTTGTTTTTTTTCATTATTTATTTTTTTTTTTCTAACAGACTTTGTTAGTTCATCAGAAGAAAACGACATATATAAAAAAATAGATGTTTTTTCAGAAGTTCTAGATAAAATTAATAAAGAATTTGTTGATGAGGTAAATCAAAGTGAAGCTATGGATGCTGCTATAAATGGTGTTTTACAATCCTTAGATCCTTATTCTGCATATATGACGCCAGAGTCGTATCAGAGCATGCAAACAGAAACGAGTGGAGAGTTTGGTGGACTGGGAATAGAAGTAAGTATGGAAGCAGGTGTCATTAAGGTAATAACACCTATGGACGATTCACCTGCAGCTGAAGCAGGGGTAAAGGCTGGAGATTACATAGTAAAAATTAATGACATGCAAGTTCAGGGTAAATCTTTAAGTGAAGCAGTAGATATAATGAGAGGTCCTGTTGGATCTAATATTGAAATAACAGTTAGAAGAAGAGGGGAACGAAAAGCATTAGTTTTTAATATTAAAAGGGAAAAAATTAAAGTTTCATCTGTAAAATCTGAAATATTAGATAATCAAACTGGTTATTTAAGACTTACTGCATTTAATGAAAATAGTAGTAGTCAAATTAGTGATAAAATTAAAGAGTTTAGAAAAAATGAAAATATTAAAAATTATATTTTAGACTTAAGAAATAATCCTGGAGGGCTGCTATCTCAAGCAATTAAAGTTACAGATTTTTTTATAGATAGTGGAGAAATTGTTTCAACTAAAAGTAAGAGAAAATATGAAAGTCGAAAATTTTTTGCAAAAAAAGGTGATATATTAGATGGAGATACAATTGTTGTTTTAATAAATTATGGTTCAGCTTCAGCATCTGAAATAGTAGCTGGTGCTCTTAAAGACCATAAAAGAGCAATAATAATTGGTGAAAACAGTTATGGTAAAGGCTCCGTACAATCAATTATTCCACTAAAAAATAAAGGTGCAATTAGATTAACTGTATCTAAATATTATCTTCCATCTGGAAAATCTATTTCGGAAATTGGTGTTTCACCTGATATTGAGATATCTGAAGGATCTGATGATTTTAGGTTTAATACTGATACAGATAATCAACTTCAATTCGCCCTAAAGCTTTTAAACAGTTAAAATGAAAGAAAAGTACAAAAATTTACCACTTAGAAGTGGTGTTGGGATAGTCGTTTTAAATAAAGAAAACAAAATTTTTGTTGCAAAAAGAATAGACAATAAAAAAAATTTTTGGCAAATGCCACAAGGTGGAGTTGATAAGGGTGAAGACTTATATGAAGCTGCAATTAGAGAGCTAGAAGAGGAAACTAGCATTAAATCAGTCAGTTTAGTTAAAAAAATTGATGGCTTACTTACTTACTATTTACCAAATGAATTATTAGGAATTATTTGGAAAGGTAAATTTAAAGGTCAAAAACAACAATGGTATATAATGAGATTTGATGGTGATGAAAAAGAAATTAATATTAATACAAAACATCCAGAGTTTCTAGAATGGAAGTGGGTGAACCCAGATAAAATAACTAAACTTGTAGTAAAATTTAAACTTCATGTATATGAGAAAATTCAAGAAGAGGTTAAAAAAATTTTAATTAATTGATTTTAGTACTTCAAGTTTTTGATCTAGCAAATATTTTTCTTGGTCGTTAATTTCAGATTTATTTAGTTCTTCTTCAGCAGATTTTTGAATTTCTAAAATTTTTTCTTTATCAATGTCTTTTAAATTTAAAATAAGACTTGTAAGTATAGAAAGATTATTATTTTTAAATTCAATTATTCCGTCGCTTACGTAAAAGCTTTCTTCACCAGACTTTGAAAATATTTTAATTATTCCTGGTTTTAAAAAAGAAATAATAGAGATATGGTCTTTTAAAATTCCTATCTCACCTTCGAATGCAGGAACAACTACTTCAGTCACATCGTCTTTTGACAGAAATGATTTTTCAGGATTTACTATTTCTACAGAATATTCATCGCTCATTATGCTGCTGCTTCGTTAGCTAAACTCTCAGCTTTTTGGATAGCTTCTTCAATAGTACCAACCATATAAAATGCAGCTTCTGGCAAATGATCATATTCACCTTTGCAAATAGCATCAAAGCCTTTTATCGTTGATTCTAAGTCAACAAGCTTCCCTGGCGAACCAGTAAATACTTCGGCAACAAAGAAAGGTTGAGAAAGAAATCTTTGTATTTTTCTAGCCCTAGCAACAACTAACTTATCTTCTTCAGATAACTCATCCATTCCCAAAATTGCGATTATATCTTGTAAAGATTTGTATGTTTGTAGAACTTTTTGTACTTCTCTTGCTACTCTATAATGTTCATCTCCAACTATTCTAGGATCAAGAATTCTTGAAGTTGAGTCTAAAGGGTCAACGGCTGGGTAAATTCCTATTTCAGCAATTTGTCTTGAAAGTACAGTCGTGGCATCTAAGTGGGCAAATGAAGTTGCAGGCGCAGGATCAGTTAAGTCATCTGCAGGTACATAAATTGCCTGAACAGATGTAATTGAACCTTTATTCGTTGTAGTAATTCTTTCCTGTAGGTTACCCATATCTGTCGCTAATGTTGGTTGATATCCGACAGCCGATGGTATTCTACCTAATAATGCTGAAACTTCGGAACCTGCTTGCGTAAATCTAAATATGTTATCAACAAAGAATAGTACGTCTTGACCTTCTTGATCTCTAAAATACTCAGCAACAGTTAATCCAGTTAGGGCTACTCGAGCTCTCGCTCCCGGAGGCTCATTCATTTGTCCATAAACTAATGCTGCTTTAGAACCTTCACCATCAGTTTTAATAACACCAGAATCTATCATTTCATGGTAAAGATCATTTCCCTCTCTAGTTCTTTCTCCTACTCCTGCAAAAACTGAAAATCCACCGTGAGCTTTTGCAACGTTGTTAATTAATTCCATAATTAAAACAGTTTTACCAACTCCAGCTCCGCCAAATAAACCGATTTTACCACCTTTTGCATAGGGAGCTAAAAGATCAATAACTTTTATTCCTGTTACAAGTATTTCAGTTTCTGTTGATTGATCATTAAATTCTGGAGCGGCTCTATGAATTGGCCAGTTATCTGAACTTTTAACTTCTCCTCGTTCATCAATAGGCTCACCTATTACATTTATAATTCTTCCAAGTGTCTCTGGTCCTACTGGAACTTTAATTGGAGCAGCTGTGTCTGTTACTTCATCTCCTCTTTTAAGACCCTCTGTTGCATCCATTGCAATTGTTCTAACGCTGGACTCCCCTAAGTGTTGTGCAACTTCTAATACTAATCTATTTCCACCATTATCGCACTCTAGTGCAGTTAAAATTTCGGGTAGTTCTCCATCAAATTTTACGTCTACTACCGCCCCAATGATCTGTGTTATTTGTCCTTTTCTCATAATTATAAACTTTCTGCTCCTGAAATTATTTCTATTAACTCTTTAGTAATTGCTGCCTGACGACTTCTATTATACTCAATAGTAAGTTTGTCAACCATTTCACCTGCGTTTCTGGTTGCATTATCCATTGCACTCATTCTTGAACCTTGCTCGCTAGCTGAATTCTCTAACATTGCTTTAAAAATCTGAGTTGAAATATTTTTAGGTAATAAGTTGCTCAATATTTCGTCTTCTTCAGGCTCAAATTCATAGTTATCTTCTGATGAATTCTCCTCATTTTCAGATGTTTTTAAAGGAATAATTTGTTGTTCTTGAGGTATTTGAGTAATTACATTCTTAAATTGATTATAAAAAATTGCACATACATCAAATTCTTTTTTTTCAAATTTTTCTATTACTATCTTGCCTACATTATCTGCATCAAAATAATTTACATTTTTTGAATCTTTAAAAGATATTTTTTCAATAATATTATCACCATAAAGGCGTTTTAGTTGGTCATAACCTTTAGTTCCAACTGTAATAATTTTTAGTGTTTTTCCTTCATCTAAAATTTTTTGAAAATATAGTTTAGCTTTTTTAATAATATTTGTATTAAAACCTCCACAAAGACCTCTATCTGATGTCATGACAACACACAAATGTACTTTGTCTTCTCCAGAGCCAGATAAAAGTTTTGGAGCATTTTCAATGTCTGAAATACCATTAGATAAGTTTAAAATAATATTATTCATTTTATCTGAATAAGGCCTGCCTTTCTCAGCACTCTCCTGAGCTCTTCTTAGCTTTGCAGCAGCTACCATTTTCATTGCCTTAGTAATCTTTTGGGTAGACTTAACACTTGATATTCTTTTTTTTAGATCGTCTAAACTAGCCATTATTTTTTATGAGTTAAAATCTTTCTTAAGTTGTAGAATAATTTCATTCAATTCTTTTTCTTTATCATCTTCAAGTTTTCCTGAAGCTGTGATCGAATCAATAATCTCTGGCTTTTCAGCTTTACATTTTTCTAAAATTTTATTTTCAAAACTTGAAATATCTTTTTGCTCAACATCATCAAGATGTCCTCTAACTCCACAAAATACAGAAATGACTTGTTCTGCAACTGTCATTGGAGAATATTGGTTTTGCTTTAGAAGTTCAGTTAATTTTGATCCCCTGTTAAGTAATTTCTGAGTAGATGCATCGAGGTCTGAACCAAATTGTGCAAACGCAGCCATTTCTCGATATTGTGCAAGTTCTAATTTCATGGAACCTGAAACTTTCTTCATCGCTTTAGTTTGAGCAGATGATCCAACTCTTGATACAGATAATCCAACATTTATGGCAGGTCTTATACCTTGGTTAAAAAGTTCTGTTTCAAGAAATATTTGACCATCAGTAATTGAAATAACATTTGTTGGTATGAATGCAGAAACATCTCCACCTTGAGTTTCAATGATTGGGAGAGCTGTTAGTGACCCTCCACCATGCTCATCACTTAATTTTGCAGCTCTTTCTAGTAATCTACTATGTAAATAAAATACATCTCCAGGATATGCTTCTCTTCCAGGAGGTCTTCTTAATAGAAGTGACATTTGTCTATATGCAACAGCTTGTTTTGACAAATCATCATAAATAATCAATGCATGCATCCCATTATCTCTAAAATACTCACCCATAGTGCATCCAGTGTAAGGAGCTAAAAATTGCAGAGGCGCTGCATCTGATGCTGTTGCTGCTACTATTGTTGTATATTCCATTGCACCAGCTTCTTCTAATGTTTTTTCAATCTGTCTAACGGTAGATCTCTTTTGGCCAACGGCTACATAAATACAATATAATTTTTTCTTTTCATCACCAGATTCATTAATTTTTTTTTGGTTAATGATAGCATCAATAGCAACTGCTGTTTTACCAGTTTGTCTATCACCAATTATTAATTCTCTTTGTCCTCTTCCAATTGGGACTAGACTATCAATTGATTTAAGACCAGTCTGCATTGGTTCACTAACAGATTTACGTGGAATAATGCCAGGAGCTTTGACCTCAACCCTACTTCTTTTTAAACTTTTATCAAGCGCACCTTTTCCATCAATTGGGTTCCCTAAACCATCAACTACTCTTCCAAGTAATTCTTTTCCAACTGGTGTATCAACTATCGCACCAGTTCTTTTTACAGTATCACCTTCTTTAACCGCTCTATCATCACCGAAAATTACAACACCTACATTTTCACTCTCTAGGTTTAATGCCATTCCTTTTGAGCCATCAGAGAATTCTACCATTTCTCCAGCTTGAACATTATCTAAACCATAAATTCTTGCGATACCATCTCCTACTGATAAAACTTGGCCAACCTCAGTAACCTCAGCTTTATCTCCAAACTTTTTAATTTGTTCTTTTAATATTTTTGTAACTTCTGAAGGATTTATTTCCATTTAAGCCTCTATCATTGTATTTTCAATTTGTTGTAATTTATTTTTAATAGAGGTGTCCACCATAATACTTCCAACTTGTATTACTAAACCTCCAATTAAACTTTTATCATACTTATAGTCTAATTTTATTTTCGCGTTAAAATTTTCAGATAATTCATCTTTTATTTTAATTACTTGTTCTTCTGATAATTCTTTAGAAGAAATTAGTTCAGCTTTCACTTCTCCTCTTTTTTTTGAACAAGTATCTAAAAAATCTTTCAGAATTGTTTTTACATAAAAAAATCTTCTTTTGGAAATTAGAAAACCAAGAAATTTTGACAGTAAAGAGTTTAATTTATAATCATCGGCAATTTTACTAATGACACCCTGAAGTTCATTTACAGAATTAGTTGGATCTTTAATTAATAAACTAAAATCTTTGCTCTCATCTATTAATTTTAATAAGGATTTTGACTGTTCTTCGACTTCATCTAATAAATTATTTTCATTTGCTAGTTCGTATAATGCTAGAGAATATCTAGCCGCTGTGGTTACTGAAAAACTGTTATTATTGCTCAATTTTGTCTCTTTAATTTAGAAGATTTTTTGGATTAAGTAGCATATGAGTTTAGTGTCTTCAAGTAACAGATTGACTAATTATTGTAAAATTTTTCAATTAATTGAAGGTTATTGGGTCAACATCAACTGTTAGTTTTATTTCTTTGGGTAATTTGTATGTAATTAAGATTTTACTAAGTCTTTTTTGAATACTAGAGCCCTTTTTAGATCTTATCAAAAGTCTTTGTCTATATTTTCTTCTTACTCGATATATGGGCGCATTAACTGGTCCTAAAATTTTATCATTTAAGGATTGTGATAATATTTTTTTAAAATTAATGGATTCTTTTTCTAAATTTTTTTCATTTGAGGAAGTGAGTATTAATGAAACGAATCTTTCATAAGGCGGTAAGTTGTTTTTTTCTCTTAATTTCAATTCATTTTCTAAAAAAATAAAAGGATCAGGATTTGTTATTTGATCAATAATAGTTTGGTTTGAGTTGTATGTTTGAAAATATACTGTAGCTGGTTTACCAGCTCTACCAGCCCTTCCAGATAATTGGTGATAAAGTTGTAAATTTTTTTCTGCAGTTCTTAAATCGTGTCCATTTGAATTAAGATCAATATCTAAAATAATAATACAATTTAATTTTGGAAAATGAAAACCCTTAGAAATCAATTGCGTTCCAATAAGTATATCAATTTTTCCTTTGATGATATCTTCTAATTTATTTTTAGAAGATTTTTTATTCATGGTATCACTTGAAAAAATTGATATTTTTTTATTTGGAAATTTTAGCTTGACCTCTTCTGAAATTCTCTCAACACCAGGACCACTAAAAATAAAATCACACTTCTCACCTTTCTTACAATTTCTACTTAACCGAGATTGAAAACCACAATAATGACAAAGTAATTTATTTTTGTGTTTATGATATACTAAATTTATAGAACAATTTGGACAGGAATAAACATTTAAACATTTTTTACAAAGTGCATAAGGAGCGAAACCTCGTCTATTAATAAAAAATAATACTTGATCATTTTTTTTTAGGTGGTTATTTACTTTTTCCAAAGTTTCACTAGCAATCCACGATTGTTTATCTAGCTTATTTTTGTTTAAGTCTATTATTTCATATGAAGGTAAGTTTGCATCTTTATATCTTTTAGTTAAACGTGATATAGAATATTTTTTTTTCTTAATATTTGCGTATGTTTCTATTGAGGGTACAGCTGTAACAAGATTAATAGGGATATTTTCAAAATTAGCTCTAGCTATTGCCATATCTCTTGCATTGTAAATTACACCTTCATCTTGTTTGAATGATTGATCGTGCTCCTCATCAACAACTATAATCCCAAGGTTTTTAAATGGTAAAAATAATGATGAACGTGCTCCAATAATTACTTTAATTTTTCCTAATGATATTCCACTCCAAATTATTTTCTTTTTTTTAGGAGTTACTCCAGAGTGCCACACTGCTGCACTGAAACCAAAAAATTCTTCAAATTTGTTTTCAAATTCTGCAGTTAAACCAATTTCAGGTAATAAAATCAGTGCCTGAAGGCCTTTTTCTAATAATTGTTTTATATGTTTAAAATATACAATCGTTTTTCCTGACCCTGTAGTTCCCTGTAGTAGATGAACTCTAAATCTACTATTTTTTTTTGATATTTCATCAAGAGTTTCTTTTTGATCTGAAGAGAGAGTAAACTTATTTATAAACTTTTGTTTATTATAAGATAAATAATTTTCATCTTCATAATTAGTAATTGCTTCTCCACTAAGTAGATGTAATTTTAAACACATTCCCTTTGGAACTAAGTTATATTCTGAAAACCAATTCAAAAAGGATATTGTTTCTTTTTTAAGTGGATTAATTTCTATTTTTTTTAGAATTTTTTTTATCTGAAAATTTTTATTATTTTTTTTTTCAAATGTATCCCAAACAACTCCTGTTACTTTTGATTTTCCAAATGGTACAAAAACATAATCTCCAACTTTAAGATCTATGTCACTCTCATACGTAAAAGGGAAATTAAATATATTAGGTATTAAAACTGGATATTTCATAAATTAATTTAATTAATATTAATACTTTAAATCTAATTAAAAATATCTTTTTTTCTTAATACACTTTCAATAAATCTAATTGGTTCATTATCATCGAATAATTTTTTATTATTCTTCTTTATTTTATCAATTATTGAATTTCTAAATTTAATGTTAGTTGCTAATTTAACAGCGATTTGAACGTATTTTTTTTCTGAGGTTGCAATAGTTTCTTGAACACCTAAAGTTTTTAATATGCCATAAGTATGTCTTCCTCTCATAAAGCTTGAGGGAAAAGTGACAATTGGTTTATTTAAACTTAAAGCTGCTAAGGAAGTATTAAAACCTGACCAATTTAAACTATCTAAAATGATATCTGACTCAGTAATAAGTCCTAGAAATTCTTCTTGCGAGCATCTTGGATGAAAATAGGAATATTTTTTAAAATCATAACCTTCCTTTTGAAACAATTCAGAAACTCTCTCTTTAAATACATTAGTTATTGAATGGCCCCTTCCCTGGATGAACCAGATACGACAATTTGGATATTTTTTTATTATATCCAAATAAATATGATCTTCTTGAGGAAGAAGTTTAAATAAATTTTGAAGATTTAAAAAAATAGTTACATTTGATTTATTAAATACATTAGGTTTTTTTATTTTTGATAAATCTGGAAAATCATAATTAATTCCAATATTAGGCAAGTTTATTAACTTTTCCGAGTAGTGTTTTTCAGAATTTTGTGGTTCCATAACTTTACTAGAAAAATAATAGTCAATACTGTTAAAACCTGAGGTGACTGGATGTCCGAAAGTATTACATTGTAAAGGAGCTAATCTTAATGAGCTTAAGATTTGAATTTTTGGATGCATTCCAATATCTAAATATATGAGAATATCTAAATTATCATTGGATATTTCATTAATTAGATCATCAACATCGCTACTAAAAAAAAAACTATCAGCACTTTCTTTGATTTCTTTAGTAATAACGTCAAATTTATTATCAACATAATAAACAAAACTTTTAAAAAATTTTTTGTCTAATTTTGTAATCCAATTTTTATGTGTCTTAGATACAGAATGATTTTTAAAATAAGAAGATACAAATCCTATTTTTATATATTTGGACGCAATATTTTTTTTTTTCTTTTTATGAAATTTTTTATAAACTTTGTGTGTAATTTGTTCAACCAAATTAGCATAACGTTTTTGTAGTTGTAAAACATCTGTTCCTTGGTAATGAAAAAAAAAGTTTGTTGAAGAATTTATTGCATTAATAAACTGTTCTTTTGTATATTGTGATTGAGAGTCTAATAATTTTTTTATTCTATTAATGTTTTTTTCAAATCTCCTTCTATAATAATTTATTTCATTTAAATTTTTATAAACAATTGGAAAAATATTCATAGACAACCAATGTGAGTCTAAATTGGTAGGATCTAATTGAATAGCTTTTTCATAGATACTAATTGCTTTTTCATGTTCTCCTATGAATTTAAGTGTATTTCCAATATTATTGTATGCAGCAGTGTTATCAGGTTGGATTTGAATAACTTTTTCGTAGCACTTAATTGCTTTGTGATACTCTCCTAAATCCTCAAATAAACTTCCTAGATTGTTATGTGCGCCTATAAAATTTGGTCTAATTTGAATTGCCTTCTCATAACATTTCATAGCTCCTTGATATTCTCGTGTTTTATTTAGTATGTTGCCAAGATTATAGTAGGCCTCAGAGAAACTTGGTAGAATTTGAATTGCCTTTTGATAATAGGTAATCGCTTTTTGATATTTTTCTAACTCTTTAAAAGTGTTTGCAAGATTATAATAAGCTGCCGCAAAACTAGGTTGAATTTCAATTGCCTTTTCAAAGCATTTCATTGCACTTTGATATTTACCCAATTTATTATGTAGAATTCCAAGATTATTATGAGCATCTACATTATTGTAATGAATTTGAATTGCCTTTTCATAACATTTAATTGCTTTTTGATTTTCTCCTAGCTCTTTAAATACAAATCCTAGGTTGCTATGAGCAGCACTATTTTTTGGCTGAATTTGAATTGTTTTTTTATAACATTTCATCGACTCCTGATATTTACCTAATTTATACAGTAAAATTCCAAGATTATTATGCGCTTCTGCATAATTTGGATTTTTTTTTAAAATTTCATCATAAAGTTTTTTAGCAATATGGAGTTTATTATTTTTATGATGTTGATCTGCTAAGGCTAAAGTTCCTTCTAAAGATAAATTTTTTTTTTCATTCATTATAATTTATAGAATTATAAACTATCATACTATGAACCACGATCCCTAAATGAAAAATTAGTTTAAGAGTGAATTTGTCGTTTGTCTACTGATAAAGCAGCTTCTTTTATTGCTTCAGAAAAAGTAGGGTGAGCGTGACATGTTCTTGCAATATCTTCGGAACTAGCACCAAATTCCATTGCAACAGACATTTCTGCAATCATTTCTCCAGCATGAGGTCCGATTATATGCACTCCTAACACTCTGTCTGTTGAACTTTCAGCTAATATTTTAACGAACCCCTCTGGCTCATTTATTGCTTTGGCTCTTGAGTTTGCGATAAAAGGAAATTTACCGACTTTGAAGTTTATTTTTTTCTCTTTTAATTCTTCCTCATTTTTACCAACATAGGCTACCTCTGGTGAGGTATAAATTACGCCAGGTATGACATCATAATTTACATGACCTGACTGTCCAGCAATTAACTCAGCTACAGCTATTCCCTCCTCCTCAGCTTTATGAGCCAACATTGGACCATCTATAACATCTCCTATTGCATAAATATTTTTTACATTGGTTTCAAAATTGTTATTAACTCTAATTTTTCCTTTTTTATCAAGATTTACTCCAATTTTTTCTAAATTTAATTTATCTGTATACGGTTTTCTTCCAACAGAAATTAAAACAACATCAGCTTCAATTTTGTTTTTTGAGTCCTTATTAGATATTTCTATTATTACTCCTTGGTCATTTTTAGTAATTTTTTCGACTTTAGTATTTAATTCAAATTTTATATTCTGTTTTTTTAATATTTTCATAAATTCATTTGAAATTTCTTTATCAAGTCCTGGGGTGATATGATCTAAATTTTCTATGACTTGAACCTCAGTTCCTAATCTTGACCAAACAGAACCCATTTCCAATCCGATATATCCACCACCAACAACAACCATTTTTTTCGGAAGTTTAGAAATACTAAGAGCTCCTGTTGATGAAAGAATTTTTTTTTCATCAAAATCTATTCCTGGTAAAGACATTGGCTCTGATCCTGTACTTATTATGGTTTTATCAGTTTTAATTTTTATTTCCGATTTATCATTTTTGACTAATATTTCATTTTTTTCATTAAAAGATCCGACTCCTTTAATATAAGTAACTTTATTTTTTTTAAATAAGAACTCCACTCCTTTTGTAAGTGTTGCAACAGAGCTTTCTTTATTGCTCATCATTTTTTCCAGATTTAGCTTAATTTCACCAGTTTCAATACCTATATTAGAAAAATTTTTAGCTTTATGAAAACTTTCAGACATATTTAATAGGCTTTTAGAAGGAATACATCCTATGTTAAGACAAGTGCCTCCTAGAGATCCTCTCGACTCTACACATGCAGTTTTTAATCCTAATTGTGATAATCTAATTGCGCATACATACCCCGCAGGTCCTCCCCCAATTACAGTAACATCAAATTTTTCAGCCATTAGATATTTAAAAATAATCTTCTAGGGTCCTCTAAATTTTCTTTAATAGTTTTTAAGAACGACACGGATTCCTTTCCATCAATAATTCTATGATCATATGATAAAGCCAAATACATTATAGGCTTAATTTTTATCTCACCATTATCATTTACTGGTCTTTCAACAATATTATGCATGCCTAATACTCCTGATTGAGGTGGATTTAATATTGGTGTTGAGAGCATAGAACCATACACACCTCCATTGCTTATAGTAAAGGTGCCTCCCTGTAAGTCCTCAATTGTTAGGTTACCTTCATTTGCTTTTTCAGATAATTTTTTAATTTCTTTTTCTATATCAGCAAATGACATCTCATCTGCATTTCTTAGCACTGGAACTACTAAACCTTTTTCAGTTCCAACAGCAAAGCTTATATTATAATAATTTTTGTAAATTATATCTTGATCTTCAATTTCAGCGTTTATTGCTGGAAATAATTTAAGTCCAACAACACAAGCTTTAACAAAAAATGACATTAAGCCTAATTTAATTCCATATCTACTTTTGAAATCTTCTTGATTATCTTTTCTCATTGCCATAATCCCAGACATATCTACCTCATTGAAAGTAGTTAACATGGCTGCATTTTCTTGTGCTTGTTTTAATCTTTTAGCAATCGTTTGTCTTAAACGTGTCATTTTAATTCTCTCTTCTTCACCATATTTAATTCTTCTCTGATTAGGTTGTGGGTTAGTGCCCATCATACTAATTAGATCGCCTTTTAAAATTCTTCCTGCTTTTCCTGTACCCTTTACATTATCTAAGTTGATATTTTTTTCTGCAACTATTTTTCTTACTGCAGGGGAGAGAATAATTGGCTGTTGTGAAGTTTCCTCTAATTCTACTTCATCAGTTAAAAGCAATGGTTCTTCTTCTAATAGTTTCATTGAATTATCTTCAGTTAACACTAGTGGTTCCTCTGACTTAGATTGAGGTTTTTTTTCTATATCTAAGCTAATTACATTGCTTTTCTGATCTATAATTTCTTTTTCTTTATTATCTTCAGGTTGTTTTTTAGTCTCAGGTACTTTTTTAATATCTATATTTCCTTCAGAAATTGAACCCAAGACAGCACCAACTTCAACTGTATCTCCATCTTTAAAACTAATTTCTGATAATGTTCCACTAATTGGGGAAGGAACTTCTAAATTTACTTTATCAGTTTCCAGTTCAACTATTGCTTCATCCGCCTCAACTGTTTCACCTTCTCTTTTCAACCATTTTGAAACTGTTGCTTCTGTAATACTTTCACCTAAAGTAGGGACTAAAATTTTTTCATTCATTAATTAAATACTTCATTTATAATTTCTTGTTGCTCATGTTGATGCCTCTTAGCATATCCAGTGGCTGGTGATGCATCGGGACTTCTTCCAATATAAGAAACTTCATTATTTTTAGCTTTAATGGTATCTAAAGTCCATTGTATATAATCTCTCACTGAAAACCATGCACCCATATTTTTTGGTTCTTCCTGACACCAATAAAAATTAGCATTTTTAGCATATGGTTTAAGTTCTTTTATCAAACTTTTTGCTGGAAAAGGATAAAGTTGCTCTATTCTAAACATTACCACATCATCTCTTTTTAACTTTTCTCTAGCATTTAAAAGATCAAAGTATACTTTTCCTGAACAAATTATAACTTTTTTTAATTTCACTAGGTTTTTTTAATTTAATAAAATTTTTAGATTGATCGCTTAAAGCATGATCCCACATTATTCGGTGAAATGATGTTTGCTTACTAAAATCATCAATGGTTGATACACAAAACTTATTTCTTAACAAAGATTTAGGTGTCATGATTATAAGTGGTTTTCTAAAATCACGATGTATTTGTCTTCGTAAAGCGTGAAAATAATTTGCTGGAGTTGTACAATTCATAACTTGGAGATTATCATTTGCACACAATTGTAAAAATCTTTCAAGTCTAGCTGATGAATGTTCTGGCCCTTGACCTTCATAACCATGAGGTAATAACATAACTAAACCTGAAGCTCTTTGCCATTTTCTTTCACCAGAAGAAATAAATTGATCAATTATAACTTGCGCACCGTTAGCAAAATCACCAAATTGAGCTTCCCAAAGAGTAAGAGTATTTGGTTCTACTAAACTATATCCATATTCAAATCCTAAAACTGCAAGTTCTGACAAAAAACTATCAACAATTTCAAATTTTTTTTGATGTTTTGAAATATTATTTAATGGAATATATCTAGAGTTATTCGTTTGGTCTCTTAAAACTGAATGTCTCTGACTGAATGTTCCTCTTCCAGAATCTTGTCCTACAAATCGAACTGGAAAACCCTCATCTAATAATGAACCAAAAGCTAATGATTCTGCAGTAGACCAGTCAATATTTAAACCATCGTCGATAGATTTTTTTCTACTTTGCAATATTTTGCTAATAGTTTTGTGAATACTTATTTCAGATGGAACAACATTTATTTTATCTGAAATATTTTTAAGTATTTTTTCATCTGCTCCAGTAACTCCTCTTTTGTCTTTTCCTTTTTTAGGTTTATAACTAGACCATGCTCCTTCAAACCATTCAATTTTAGGATTATAATCTTTAGCTGTCTTAAATTGTTCATCTAAAAGATCTTTAAATTTTTTTATGTGGTCGTTTAAACCTTCTTTAGATATTAAATTTTCATTAATAAGTTTAGATCCATATATATTTGCCGTTGATTGATGTGATCTAATTTTTTTATACATCAATGGTTGAGTGAATGATGGCTCATCTCCCTCATTATGTCCAAATCGTCTGTAACAAACTAAGTCGATGACTACATCTCTATTGAACTTTAATCTAAACTCGGTAGCGATTCTTGAGCCATAAACAACAGCTTCTGGGTCATCTCCATTAACATGGATGATAGGCGCATCAACCATTTTCGCAATATCTGATGGGTGAGGTGAAGATCTTGCAAACCTTGGGCTTGTGGTAAATCCTATTTGATTATTCACTATTATATGAATAGTTCCACCTGTATTGTGTCCAGGTAACCCTGACATTGCAAAACATTCGGCAACAATACCTTGTCCTGCAAAAGCAGCATCACCATGTATTAAAATCGGAATTACTTTATTTCTCTCAGTATCTTTATGAAAAAATTGTTTTGCTCTAGTCTGGCCTAAGACAACTGGATTAACAGCTTCTAAATGTGAAGGATTGTCTGTTAAACTCACATGAACAGAGTTTCCATCAAATTCTCTGTCAGATGAAGCTCCCAAATGATATTTCACATCCCCAGCACTATCTTCATCAGTATTATTTATTTCACCGGTAAATTCATTGAATATTCTCTTATAAGATTTTTGTAAAACGTTAGCTAAAACATTCAGTCTTCCTCTGTGAGACATTCCAATTTTAACCTCTTTAATATTGGATTGTCCCCCTATTTTTATAATTTGTTCTAAACCTGGAATTAAACTTTCACCTCCATCTAAACCAAATCTCTTAGAACCAACATATTTAGTATGTAGAAATTTTTCAAATCCCTCAGCTTGAATTAGTTTATTTAATATTGCACCTTTACCATTTTCAGTAAATTTTAACGCATTTTCATCTTTTTCTACTCTATCTCTAAACCATTTTCTTTCTGTTGGATTTGAAATATGCATATATTCATATCCAATTGAACCACAATAAGTTTTTCTAAGAATAGATAAAATTTCTTTTATGTTTGAATACTCTTTATTTAAAACACCATCTAAGTAAATTTGCTTATCGTAATCTTCTTTATTAAAGCCATAATTTTCAGGATGTAATTCATCTAAATATTCACTTTCTCTTATTCCTAACGGGTCTAGTTTAGAGAGTAGATGACCTCTTTGTCTGTAAGATCTAATAAGTGAAACTGCTCTGATTGAATTACTATTTCCAGCTACAGTATCGGCTTGATTTACATTAAGATTAGAGACTTCTTTATTTAAATCTGAGTTTTCTTTAATTTTTACTTTTTTTGGACTCCACGAAGGGCCTTTTATTTCTTTAACTACAGAGTCTAAATCTTCCCCAATATCAAAAAAATATTCTTTCCAACCTCTTGGTAGGCTTGGATCTTTATTTATAAACTTCACATACATTTGCTCAATAAAAGCATTGTTTGATTTATTTAAAAATGAAGTTTTTTTATATTCAAGATTTTTGGAAGCTGACATATTAATTCTTTAAATATTATACAAACAAAATGTTATCAATTAGACAATTTATTTAGTAGAGTTTTTCCAATATCAGAGGGAGAATTAGCAATAGTAATACCGCAATCTTGCATTTTTTTTATCTTTTCTTCAGCATTTCCTTTGCCACCTGAAATAATAGCACCAGCATGTCCCATTCTTCTTCCTGGAGGAGCAGTTATACCTGCTATAAATCCGACTATTGGTTTTTTAATTTTGTGATTTTTGACAAACTCCGCAGCTTCTTCCTCAGCAGTTCCACCTATTTCTCCAATCATTAAAATGGACTCCGTCTGGTCATCTTTTAAAAATAAATCAAGGCAATCAATGAAATTAGTTCCATTAATTGGGTCACCACCAATGCCTATGCAAGTTGATTGGCCAAGTTTATTTTCGGTTGTTTGAGCAACTGCCTCATAGGTAAGCGTTCCTGATCTTGATACAATTCCTACTGAACCTTTTTTATGAATATTACCTGGCATTATTCCAATTTTACATTCATTAGGTGTAATTATTCCTGGACAGTTCGGACCAATTAATCTTGAGTTTGAGCCTTGTAATTTTTTTTTTACTTTTAACATATCTAGAATTGGTATTCCTTCGCTTATACAAACAATTAATTCAATAGATGCATCGATAGCTTCAATGATGGCTGATGAAGCAAACTTTGCTGGTACATATATCATTGTTGCATCCGCACCAGTAGCAGTTTTTGCTTCTTTAACTGTGTTAAACACTGGTCTTTCTAAGTGAGTTTGTCCACCTTTTTTTGGTGTTACTCCTCCAACTAAGTTTGTTCCATATTTAATAGATTGTTCAGAGTGAAAAGTACCATGGGATCCTGTAAAACCTTGGCAAATTACTTTTGTATTTTTATCAATTAATACTGACATTATTTTATTGCCTCTACAACCTTTTTTGCAGCATCTGATAAGTTGTTTGCAGATATAATTTTTAAACCAGAATTCTCTAATATCTTTTTTCCTTCTTCAAAGTTTGTTCCTGCTAATCTTACTACTAAAGGTACTTTAATTTTAATTTCTTTTGCTGCATCTACAACACCTTGTGCAAGTACATCACATCTCATAATTCCACCAAAAATATTTATCAATATTCCTTTAACATTTTTATCTGATAAAATAATTTTGAATGCAGCAGAAACTTTTTCTTTTGATGCTCCACCTCCTACATCTAAAAAATTTGCAGGTTCCTCTCCATAAAGTTTTATAATATCCATTGTAGCCATAGCTAATCCAGCACCATTTACCATGCATCCTATATTTCCATCCAGTTTAATGTACGCTAGATCATGTTTGCTTGCTTCAATTTCCGTTTCTTCTTCTTCATTAAAATCTCTAAGTTTTTGAATTTCTGGATGTTTATATAATGCATTTTCATCAAAAGTCATCTTTGCATCTAAACATACAATTTTGTTTTTTTTTGTTAAAATAAGAGGATTTATCTCTACCAAATTTGCATCTGTATCAATGAACATTTTGTAGATTGATTTTATTAAATTGATTGCTTGTTTGCTTGCATCGTTATCTAAATCAAAAATTTTAATAATTTTGCCACAGTCTTCCTCTGAAATACTTTCATTAAAATCTACTTTCGTAGTGATTATTTTCTCTGGTGATTTTATAGCAACTTCCTCAATATTCATTCCACCCTGATCACTGGAAATAAATGCAATTTTTGCAGAAGCTCTATCGACAAGACAAGACAGATAGAATTCTTTTTCTATTTCTGATGCAGTTTCAACATACAATCTTTTCACCTCCCTTCCTGATGGTCCAGTTTGATGAGTAACCAAGGTTTTTCCAAACAATTTATTCGCTTCCTCTTCCAAAAGAGCAATATTATCAACAATTATTACTCCTCCAGCCTTTCCTCTACCTCCTGCGTGAATTTGGGCTTTTAATACATACTTCTTAGCTTTGAGATTTTTTACTTTTTCAATTAATTCATTTACGTTAAGAGCATAAAAACCCTCAGGCACAACCGCGCCATACTTTTTAAGTATCTCTTTTGCTTGGTGCTCGTGGATATTCATTTAATCTTTGTTTAAGTCAGGATCTATTTTAGATGCCGCATCCCATAATTTGATTACTGCTTCTACTGAATTATTAAACTCTGTTTTTTCATTTTCATTAAGGTCGATTTCCTCAATTTTTTCAACACCTTCATTTCCAATGGTAACGGGAACGCCAGCATATACATTATTAATTCCATACTCTCCATGTAAATATGCTGCACATGGTAAAAGTTTTTTTTGATCTTTTAAAAATGCTTCAGCCATTTCAACTCCGGATGCTGCAGGTGCATAAAATGCTGATCCTTTTTCTAAATATTTTACAATTTCTGCACCACCGTCTCTAGTTCGCTGATTAATGCTTTCTAATTTTTCTTCAGAAATCTTTCCTTCCTTCACTAACTCCAATAATGGTTGACCAGACACTTTTGTAAATCGTGGAAGAGGTACCATTGTATCTCCATGCCCACCCATTACCATAGCATCAATTTCTTTAACAGGCACATTCAATTCCTCGGATAAGAATAGTTTAAATCTTGAACTATCCAATATACCCGCCATCCCTACAACTTTATGAACAGGAAGTCCTGAATATTTTTGAAATGCCATTACCATTACATCCAATGGATTTGTAATACAAATTACAAAGGCATTAGGCGCATTAGTTTTTATTCCTTCTGCAACTTGTTTAATAATTTTTAAATTTATTCCTAATAAATCATCTCTGCTCATCCCAGGTTTTCTAGGAACACCTGCTGTAATTATAATAACATCTGATCCTTTTATATCTTCATAGTTATCTGTTCCTGAAAATTTTACATTAAATCCATCTATGGAAGAAGATTGCGCTATATCTAAACCTTTTCCCTTTGCTACTCCACTTGCAACATCAAATAAAACAACTTCATCCACCAGTTCTTTTAAACCTATTAAATGAGCTAAAGTTCCTCCAATTTGACCTGCCCCTATTAAAGAAATTTTACTCATTTTTTATTTCATTGTTGGCATGATAAACTCAGGATTAGATCTAATTCCTGATGGCCATCTAGAGGTAATTGTTTTTAATTTAGTATAAAATTTTACTCCTTCCATACCATGTGTTCCACTATCTCCAAATAAAGACCTCTTCCATCCTCCAAAACTATGAAAAGCCATTGGAACTGGTATTGGAACATTTATTCCTACCATTCCAACTTGAATTTTGCTTGCGAATGTTCTTCCTGCATCCCCATCTCTGGTATAAATGCTAACTCCATTTCCGTATTCGTGATCATTAATCATTTTTGTAGCCTCTTCAAATGTTTGTACCCTAACCACAGATAAAACTGGTCCAAATATTTCCTCTTTATAAATTCTCATATTAGTATTCACGTGATCAAAAAGACACCCACCAATATAAAAACCATTTTCATAGCCCTGCAATTTCAAATTTCTTCCATCAAGAACAAGTTTTGCTCCTTCTTTAACTCCTAGATCTACATAGCCTTTTACTTTTTCCAAGTGTTCTTTGGTTACTAAAGGACCCATCTCGGATGATTTATCCATACCAGGTCCAATTTTTAATGCTTCAGCTTTTTTTGATAGTCTTGAGACTAACTCATCACCTACATCACCGACCGCTACTGCTACTGACTGCGCCATACATCTTTCTCCAGCTGAACCATATGCAGCACCCATTAAACCATTTACGGCACCATCTAAATCACAATCTGGCATTACAACTAAATGATTTTTTGCTCCACCTAATGCTTGGACTCTTTTTTCATTTTTAGCTGCATTTTCATAAATATACTTAGCAATAGGAGTTGATCCAACAAAACTTACAGCTTTAATACTTTGGTTTGTTAATATCGCATCAACAACCTCTTTATCACCGTTTAAAACATTAAAAACTCCCTCAGGAAGACCAGCTTCGTGAAACAGTTCTGCCAATTTCATTGGACATGAGGGATCTTTTTCTGATGGTTTTAAAATAAAACTATTACCACATGCTATAGCTAATGGAAACATCCACATCGGTACCATCGCTGGAAAATTAAATGGGGTTATGCCAGCTGCAACTCCCAAAGGCTGTCGCATTGAATAACTATCAACGTTTGTTCCAACATTTTCAGAAAACTCTCCTTTAAGTAGGTGTGGAATTCCGCATGCAAACTCAACAACTTCTAAACCTCTTATTAATGATCCCTTAGCATCCTCATAAACTTTTCCATGTTCTGAGACTATTAGTTTTGCCAGTTCATCAAAATTTTTCTCTATGAGCTCTTTGAATTTAAACATTATTCTTGCTCTTTGAAGTGGAGGGTTTAATGACCAAGTCTCAAAAGCTTTTTGTGCAATTTCTACTGCACCATCTAAATCTGCTTTTGAGGCTAAAATAACTTCTGATTCTTGCTCTCCAGTAGCAGGGTTAAAAACTTGTCCTTTTCTTTGTGAAGTACCATCTATTACTTTTCCACCAATGAAATGTTTGATTATATTCATGAGTGAAATTATTTAATTAAGTAATTAGGCCGTTGCAAGCATTTTCTTTATCTCTGCAATAGCTTTTGCAGGATTCAAGCCCTTTGGGCAAGCATTTGTACAATTCAAGATAGTATGGCATCTATAAAGCTTGAGTTCATCAGCTACTTTTTTAAGTCTTTCTTTTCTATCTTCATCTCTACTATCAATTATCCACCTATAAGCCTGAAGTAATACAGCTGGACCTAAATATTTTTCACCGTTCCACCAATAACTTGGGCAAGACGTTGAACAACATGCACACATAATACATTCATATAATCCATCTAATTTTGCTCTGTCATTTTTAGATTGGATATTCTCTTTATCATTTACTTTTGAGGTTTTTAACCAAGGTTCAACAGACTCATATTGTTTATATAATGTGCTTAAATCACCGATTAAATCTTTTAAGACTTTTAGATGTGGTAAAGGATAAATATCAATATCTCCATCCAGTTCAGAATGGGACTTTGTGCATGCTAAACCATTCTTTCCATTCATATTCATTGCACATGACCCACATACTCCATGAGCGCAAGATCTTCTATAAGCAATAGACGGATCTATTTCATTTTTAATTTTGTTTAAAATATCAAGGACTTTAGATGAACAATTATCCATATCAACTTCATAGGTATCAAGTCTTGGATTTTCATTTGTAGATGGATCCCATCTATAAACATTTACTTTTCTAATATTTTTTGAACCTGTTTTATCTTTATAGTATTGACCTTTTTCTACCTTTGAGTTTGCAGGTAAATTTAATTGAACCATTAATATACTCTTTCCTGTGGAGGAAAATATTGTACATCATTTGTAAGTGTTGATCTATGAACAGGTCTGTAATTAATTTTAGTTTTTGAACCATTACACCAAGACAGAGTATGTTGCATATAGTTCTCGTCGTCTCTCTTTGGAAAATCTTCTCTTGCATGAGCTCCTCTGCTTTCTTTTCTGTGATACGCAGAGTCCATTGTAGTTATTGCTTGTCTTATTAAGTTATCAAATTCTAAAGTTTCAACTAAATCTGTGTTGAATATTAATGATTTATCTTTTACAGAAAGAGAGTCCATTCCATCATAAGGTCTTCTAATTTCATCAACGCCTTCTTTTAATGTTTTCTCAGTTCTAAATACAGCACACTTTGATTGCATTGTCTTTTGCATTGAAAGTCTTAGTTCAGATGTTGGATTTGAACCTTCTGAGTTTCTTAATTTGTCAAATCTATCTAAACATCTATCCGTTTCATTTTTATCAATTTCGTCATGCTTCATTCCAGGTTTTACTAACTCTGCCGCTCTTTTCGCTGCAGCTCTTCCAAAAACTACTAAATCTATTAATGAATTTGAACCTAATCTATTTGCACCGTGGACAGAAACACATGCAGCTTCTCCAATAGCCATTAACCCGGGTACAGTTTTTTCAGATCCATTTAATGTAAGAACCTCTGCTTTATAATTTGTTGGTATTCCACCCATATTATAATGCACTGTAGGTACTACTGGTATAGGTTCCTTGGTTACATCAACGTTTGCAAATAATTTAGATGCTTCTGATATTCCTGGAAGCCTCTCATCTATAACTTTTGGGTCCAAATGATCAATATGAAGATGAACGTGATCTTGTTCTTTTCCTATGCCTCTGCCTTCGTTAATTTCTACTGCAATTGATCTGCTTACGACATCTCTCGATGCTAAATCTTTTGCTTTAGGAGCATAACGCTCCATAAATCTTTCTCCTTTTGAATTTACAAGATAACCACCTTCTCCTCTTACACCCTCGGAAATTAATGTTCCATGACCATATATTCCTGTTGGATGAAATTGTACAAATTCCATGTCTTGTAAAGGTAATCCAGCTCTCAGAGCCATAGCATTACCATCTCCAGTGCAAGTATGGGCTGAAGTAGCTGAGTAATACACTTTTCCATAACCCCCTGTTGCTATAATAGTTGTGTGGGATCTAAATCTGTGAATTGTTCCATCATTGAGGTTCCAAGCAATTATACCTTTGCATGCTCCATCTTTCATTATTAAATCTAGCGCAAAGTATTCAATAAAAAATTCGGTATTATGTTTTAAAGCTTGTCCATACAATGTGTGAAGTATTGCATGTCCAGTTCTATCTGCTGCTGCACATGTTCTTTGAACTGTTTCATTTCCATAGTTTTTTGTCATACCTCCGAAAGGTCTTTGATAAATTTTTCCTTCTTCAGTTCGACTAAATGGAACACCATACTTTTCTAATTCAAGAACAGCGGCTGGTGCTTCTTTACATAAATATTCGATAGAATCCTGGTCACCTAACCAATCAGCACCTTTGACTGTGTCATACATGTGCCATCTCCAGTCATCTTCTCCCATATTTCCAAGTGCTGCAGAAATACCACCTTGGGCTGCAGATGTATGACTTCTTGTTGGGAATACTTTTGATACACATGCCGTTTTTAGACCAGCCTCACTTAGGCCAACAGCTGCTCTTAGTCCAGATCCACCTGCACCTAAAACAACCACATCATATTCATGATCAATAATTTTGTACGCACTCATAACTATATATTAAATACTAAGATAATTATTATTAATGGAAATACTATAGCAAAGATATTTAATGATTTATTTGCGGCATTTTTGATTTTTTGGTCCTCAATATAATCTTCAAAAACCTCACTAATGCTTAAAGCTGAGAAAAAATATGCAAAAATCAAAAAAAGACTAAATAAGAACTTAGATGGTTGAGATGTTATGAATAAAAGTAATTCATCATAACCTTTGTCGTAAACAGAAGCCAAATTTATAGAAAACCACAGCATTAATGGTAGTAAAATTGCAGAACTTACTTTTAGAAAAAGCCATTTCTTAGTTACAGATCCCATTAGATTAAGTGCCTTCCTATAAGGAAAATTATAACAGTAAGAGGAAATGATCCAATCAGAACTATTAATCCAGTTACTTTTGTAGTTTTTTGCTCAAATCCGTAACCTAAATCCATGATCAAATGCCTTATTTCACTGAGCATTTGAAATGTAAAAGACCAAATAATTCCCAAACAAACAAATTTACCAACTAAAGATGACAAGAAAAAATTAGTAAATACGTAATTTTCCTCTCCTAATAATAAAGATGCTATCCAAATACCTATCAAAGTTACTGTAATAAAGTTTATTATACCAGTTACTCTGTGTGATATTGAAACTAACGAAGAGATGTGCCAGTTATAAATTTGTATATGTGGCGATATTGGATTTTTATTTTCCATAAAAATCTTTTTCTACTAAAGCCTCAGCAATTTCAACTGCATTAAGTGCAGCACCTTTTAATAAGTTATCAGACACAACCCACAAATTAATTGAATTTGGTTGAGAAGAATCCTCACGAATTCTTGATATAAATGTTTCAAATTTGTCTTCAGCTTCAACAGGGGTAATGTATCCTCCATCTTTTTGCTCATCAACTACCTTACATCCTGGTGATGATGATAAGACATTTCTTATTTCTTCTAAGTCATGTTTTTTGTTGAATTCAACATTCACACTTATGGAGTGAGAAACAAGAACAGGGATTCTTACACAGGTAGATGTTATATTAATTTTACTATCTAAAATTTTTTTTACCTCATCATGATTTTTTTGCTCTTCTTTTGTACTTCCATTTTCAAGAAAACTATCAATATGTGGTATAGCATTAAAAGCTATCTGCTTAGTAAAATTTTTTGACTCAACATCTTTATTTTCCAACACTTCTTTAGTTTGAGATAGAAGTTCATCCATACCAGCTTTTCCCGCACCAGAAACTGATTGATAAGTTGATGCAACTATTCTTTTTACATTATACAAATCATGTAATGGTTTGAGAGCTACAACTATTGGTATTACTGAACAATTGGCATTTGCTATGATATTCTTATTTTTAAATTTAGGTAATTCTTTGGAATTTACCTCTGGAACAATTAAAGGAATTTCTGGATCTTTTCTAAAGAATTTTGAATTATCAATTACAATTGTTTTTTCTGCTGCAATCGGTACCCATTTTTCAGCAATTGAAGAACCAGCTGCAAAAAAAGCTATTTTTACTTTTGAGAAATCAAATTGTTCTAAATTACTAACAGTATGCTCTTTTCCTAAAAAATTAATTTTTTTTCCTTCACTATTTGAAGAGGCAACTAAATATGCCTCTGTTATTGGAAAGTTTTTTTTTTCTAAAACTTCTATTAATTTTCGACCTACGTTTCCTGTCGCTCCTACTATTGCTATATTCATGATATTTTAAAGTTTTATACTAAATGAAAGGTAAATCACAAACTTTTCCATCAAAATCAGAGCCATTTATATTGATTTTAAAGGATTTCGAAGTCTCAAAGTGTGGTTTGTTAATCATTGCAATCCCAATGACTTGTTTAAAAGTTGGATTGTAACAACCAGATCTTAATTCCCCGATTACATTTTTATCTTCATCAACTAGATCCATTGAGCCATTAACACTTATTTCCTTAGCATCAATTTTTACTCCCATAAGTTTTTTTTTAATTCCCTCAGCTTTAATTTTTTTCAATTTTTCTTTACCTAAAAAATCAACATCACTATCTATATTTACATACTTATCAAAACCACATTCATATGGATTGTCTCCATTGTCCATATCATTACCATGAGAGAGTAATCCACTCTCGATACGTTCGATAAGGTTTGGTCCACCTGGTCTAATATTGAATTCCTTACCAATTTCAAAAAGATGATCGTATAGTTTTAAACCTGTCTCGTTGTGTTCCATATAAATTTCATAGCCACCTTGTTTAGACCATCCAGACTTTGCAATAAGATGTTTATCTCCACCAAATTCAAAATAATCAAAACCAAAAAATTTTAAATTTACAATTTTTTCTCCAAAAACTTTTTCCATTAATTGAAATGATTTTGGTCCTTGCACTGCCATTATATCAACATCAGGTTCAGAAATTTTCACATCAAATTTGTTTCCAATCGCTAATCCTTTGGCAAATAGAATTACATCTGAGTCAGCTAAAGAGACCCACCACCTATTTTCATTTAATCTTAGAACTACAGGATCATTAATTAAACCTGCATTGTCATCAATGATTGGGCAGTAATAACATCTTCCATCTTTGGATTTTGATAAATCTCTGCAAGTCATCAATTGAACTAATTTAGCTGAATCTTTACCAGAAATTTCAACTTGTCTTTCAGCGGCAACATCCCAAATCTGAACATGCTCTTTCAAGTGATGATAAGCATCTTCTACAGAACCAAATGCTGCTGGCAACAACATATGATTATATATAGTATAAGCAGTTACACCTTGTTTTTCAATTCTAGAGGTGTACGGTGTACCTCTAAGCCTTCTTGATTTTGCTATTAAAAAAGTTTTCATTTTTTTTTGAGCATTACTGCCATCTTATTTGATTTTTGTAAAGAAACTATATTAGTTTAATTCCTTAGCTTGTTTTCTCAGTTCAAACTTTTGAATCTTTCCAGTGGATGTCTTTGGTAGCGGAGTAAACACAACCTTCTTAGGAAGTTTAAATCCAGCAAGAGTTTCTCGACAAAATTTAATAATTTCTTCCTCAGAGCTTGATTTTCCTTCGATTAATTCAACAAAAGCACAAGGTGTTTCACCCCATTTTTCATCTGGTTTTGCTACAACAGCTGCTAGTGATACAGCAGGATGTTTTGAAATTGTATTTTCGATTTCGATAGATGAAATATTTTCCCCTCCTGAAATTATAATATCTTTTGATCGATCCTGTATTTTTATGTAACCACTTGGATGCGTTACAGCTAAGTCGCCAGAATGAAACCATCCTCCATCCATTGATTTTTCTGTCGCTTCTTTATCTTTAAAATAACCCTTCATCACCACATTTCCTCTAATCATAATTTCACCCATTGTTTTTCCATCATGAGGAACAGGCTTCATGGTTTCAGGGTCCATTACAATGACGCCTTCTGTATTGGGATACCTTACACCTTGTCTTGCTCTTATTTCGTTTTGGTTATTTTGATCTAATTCATCCCATTCTTGATTCCATGCACACTGCAAAATATGACCATAGGTTTCTGTAAGACCATATACATGCATTACTTCAAAGCCTAACTTTTGCATTTTTTCAAAAATTATACTAGGAGGAGGAGCACCTGCTGTTAATACATATACCTTTCTTTTTAATTCCATTTGCTGATCCTCTGGTGCATTTGCTAACATGTTTAAAACTATTGGTGCTCCACCAAAATGAGTAACTTCATATTTATCAATCAATTCAAATATCTTTTTTATATCAATATTTCTCAGACAAATTACTCGACCATGAATCATTGACATTGTCCAAGGATAACACCAGCCATTACAATGAAACATTGGTACTGTGTATAAAAAATTTAACTGATTAGGCATATTCCACGCAACTGCACTTCCAGTTGCCATTAAATATGATCCTCTATGATGATAAACAACTCCTTTTGGGTTACCAGTTGTTCCAGAAGTATAACCTAATGCTATGGCTTGCCACTCATCTTTTGGCATTTTCCATTTAAAATTTTCATCTCCAGAATTTAAAAACTCCTCATATTCCAAAGATCCTATATTTTTTGAATCAGTTAGCTTTGCATCTTTATCATCTATATCAATTATAGTAATTTTTGAATTAACTTCTTCTAATGCTTTTTTTACTACATCATGAAATTGTCTATCTACAATTAGCACCTTCGCTTCACTGTGATTTAAAATATAACTAATTGTTTTTGAGTCTAGTCTTGTATTAATAGCATTTATAACTGCTCCAACCATAGGAATGGAATAATGCGCTTCAAATATTTCAGGTGTATTAAAAGCTAAGACAGATACCGTATCACCTGTTTTAATTCCCAAATTATCTAATGCACTAGCAAACTTAATACATCTTTTGTAAACTTCACTCCAAGTGTATTTCCTACTTTCATAAACTACTGCTTCGTAGTTTGGATAAATATCTTTTGCTCTTTCTAGAAATGATAAAGGGGTTAATGGAACATAATTGGCTTCGTTTTTATCCAAATTTGTTTCATAAGGGTTCATTCTAATTAAATTTGTAATTCATAATATAATTACTTCCAGTAGTTGCAGTAATATAACTACTTTCTATCCTAGGAAGTACTCTATTAAAGAAAAAGTTGGCAGTTTGGATTTTGTCCTCATAAAAATCTTTATTACTCTCATATTCTTTGAAGGAAACTTCTAGAACTTTTAACCAAGCATGTCCGGTTGCAACTAAACCAAGAACTTTTAGATAATCGTTACATGCTCCGCTTGCGTCTTCTGGAGAATTTTTTATTTTTTCCTTCATCCAATCAGTAAATTTTGACAAAATATCAAGATGATAGTTAAGTTGTTTTACAAAAGGTTCAGTTTTTTTGTCAGTGATTTTAATCTCTTCTTTAACTAAGTTTAGATAGTTTTCAATAATATCACCATTTTTGTTAATTAATTTTCTGAAGACTAAGTCAGCAGCCTGAACTGAATTTGTTCCCTCATAAATAGGTGTAATCCTATTGTCTCTGTAGAATTGTTCAATACCTTGATCTTTCGTAAATCCATATCCTCCATGAATTTGCATTGCTTCACTTGTTATCTCCATTGCATTATCTGTGAAAAGCGATTTAACAACTGGTGTCATTAATGAAACAAGATCTGAGGCTTCTTGTTTTATTTTTTCATCAGAATGATTTAAGCTAACTTCAATTTGTTGAGACAGCCAGAAACTCAAGGCTCTTTGTCCCTCTATCATAGATTTCATACTCAATAGTGACCTTCTAATATCAACGTGATCAATAATAAAATCTGCACCATTATTTGATTTTGAATTAAATGCCTTACCTTGTTTTCTTTCTTTAGCGTAAGTAAGGGAATTTTGGTATGCAATTTCAGAAATGCCTAGACCTTGAATTCCAACAATAATTCTCTCCAAATTCATCATTGTGAACATAGAGTTAAGGCCTTTGTTTTTAGGTCCTATCATATAACCAACAGCATCATCAAAATTTAACACACAAGTTGCAGATCCTTTAATACCCATTTTGTTTTCTATTGAACCTGTTGAAACTCCGTTTCTTGGCCCAACTGATCCATCTTTATTTAAAACAAATTTTGGAACTAAAAATAAACTAATACCTTTTGTTCCTTCTGGTGAGTCTGTTGATCGAGCTAATACTAAATGAATGATATTTTCTGTTAAATCTTGATCGCCAGAAGTAATAAAAATTTTTTGACCACTAATTTTGTAAGTTCCATCATTTTGATCTACTGCTTTAGTTTTTAAAAGACCTAAGTCTGTTCCACATACTGGTTCTGTTAAACACATTGTACCGCTCCATTTACCCTCAACCATTTTAGGCAAATAAGTATTTTTTATTTCATCATCAGCATGCCTTAACAAACAGTTATATGCTCCAATAGTCAGTTCACTGTAAAGTTTAAAAGATAAACTTGCTGATGATAACATTTCATCAAAGAAAGTGCTTACTGTTTTAGGCATTCCTTGACCACCATATTTCGGATCACAAGATAAGGAAATCCATCCATCTTCTATAAATTTTTGATAAGCTTCCTTATATCCTGGCGGTGTTCTAACCACACCATTTTCTAAAACAGCTGGCGTTTCATCTCCACTTTTTGCAAGAGGTAAGATTAAGTTTTGAGTAATTTTTGCTGCTTCTTCTAAAATATCTTTAACTAATTCTGTATTAACTTCTTTATATTTTTCAATTTCATTATATTTTTTATTGTTCCTCAATTTATCAAAGAGAAACATCATATCATCTACTGGTGCGTTGTAAGTTGGCATAGGTATACTTTAGAATAAATGTTTAATTATTGCAATTTTGAAATTATCGCATCTCCCATCACTGATGTTGATACTTCTTTCATTCCCTTAGAAATAATGTCTTTAGTTCTAAGACCCTCATCAAGCACACCTTGAACAGCTTTTTCTAAACTATCTGCCTCTTTATCTAGGTCTAAGGAATATCTTAAAGCCATTGCAAAACTCAGTATTGTTGCTATTGGATTAGCAATACCTTGACCTGCTATATCGGGTGCTGATCCATGAACTGGCTCATATAAAGATCTCATATTACCGTTTTTATCTTTGGCTCCAAGGGACGCAGATGGCAAAAGCCCTAGAGAACCAGTCAACATTGCAGCTTCATCTGATAACATGTCGCCAAAAAGATTATCTGTTACTATCACATCAAATTGTTTAGGATTTCTAACTAACTGCATTGCACAGTTATCTGCTAGCATATGTTTTAATTCTACATCACTATATTCTTTTTCATGAATTGCTTGCACTTCTTCTTTCCATAATTGACCTGCCTCCATGACATTCGACTTTTCACAGGAAGTAACTTTATTATTCCTTTTTCTGGCTAGATCAAATGCAACACGGGCTACTCTCTCGATTTCACTAGTAGTATAGACATGAGTATTAATTCCTTTTCTTTCACCATTATCAATTGGTTTTATCCCTCTAGGTTCGCCAAAGTAAATCCCACCCGTTAATTCCCTAACAAAAAGAATATCTAAATTAGAAACAAATTCAGGCTTTAAACTTGAGGCATCAACGAGTTGTTTAAAACAAATTGCAGGTCTCAAATTTGCAAATAATTTTAATTCTTTTCTTAATTTTAATAAAGCTCTCTCTGGTTTTTTTGAAAAATCAATATTATCCCATTTTGGTCCACCAACAGCACCCAATATTACTGCAGCGCTTTCTTGTGCCTTGTAAAAAGCTTCATCAGTTATTGGAGTTCCATGTTTATCATAAGCAGCACCTCCAACCAAATCTTGGTCAATTTCAAAATCCAAGGATTTATTTGAGTTGAACCATTCAATTATTTTTTTTACTTCAGCAATTACCTCAGGTCCGATACCATCCCCTGGTAATAATAAAATTTTTCTTTTTTTAATTTTAATCATTAAATATCCAAGGTTTTGCCTCTTTAATTTTATTTTCGTATGAAACTATTTTTTCAGATTTTTCTAGAGATAACGCAATGTCATCTAATCCCTCTATTAGACATTTTTTCTTAAATTGATCTATTTCAAATTTTATTTCTTTATTACCAAAACTTATTATTTGCTCAGGCAAATTTACAGAAATTTCCTCTTTTCTATTCGAGTACTCTGAAATTTCTTTGATTTGATCCTCTGAAATTGTAATTGGGAGAATACCATTCTTAAAACAGTTATTATAAAATATATCTGCATAACTTGAACTAATTACACAAGTTATTCCAAAATCCATTAAAGCCCAAGGAGCATGTTCTCTAGAAGAGCCACATCCAAAATTCTTTCCTGCAATTAAAATTTTAGAATTATTATACGGACTATTATTTAAAATAAAGTCATCTATCTCTTTACCACTTTGGTCATATCTCATTTCAAAGAATAAATTTTTTCCTAGTCCAGTTCTTTTTATAGTTTTTAAAAACTGTTTAGGAATTATCATGTCTGTATCTATATTGACGATAGGCAGATAAGCTGGAACACTTTTTATTGAGATAAATTTATTCATTTAATTTTGGTATTTTCTAACATCATCTAAGTTTCCAGAAATTGCAGCTGCTGCAGCCATTGCTGGACTAACTAAATGTGTTCTACCGCCTCTTCCCTGTCTACCCTCAAAATTTCTATTAGAGGTAGATGCACATCTTTCTTCAGGTTTAAGCTTATCCGCATTCATTGCTAGACACATTGAACAGCCTGGCTCTCTCCATTCAAAGCCTGATTCTAAAAATATTTTATCCAGACCTTCTTGCTCTGCTTGTTCTTTAACTAAACCAGAACCTGGAACAATCATTGCATGTACATGTGATGCAACTTTTTTATCTTTTAATATTTTAGCTGCCTCTCTTATATCTTCTATTCTCCCGTTAGTGCAGCTTCCTATAAAAACTTTATCAATCTTAATATCTTGAATATTTGTATTTGGTTTTAATCCCATATAATTTAATGATCTGTTAATTGAATTTTTTCTATCTGGGTCAGTTTCACTTTCAGGATTGGGAACTTTACCGTCTATTTCAACCACATCCTGGGGAGATGTTCCCCAAGTTACCATTGGTTTAATTTGAGATCCATCTAACGTTAATTCTTTATCAAAGTTTGCGTCCTTATCAGATTTCAATGTATGCCAATATTCCAAAGCTTTTTCCCAGTTTTCTCCTTTTGGTGACATTGGTTTACCTTTTAAATATTGAAATATCTTTTCATCTGGTTGAATTAGTCCTGCTCTTGCCCCACCTTCAATCGTCATGTTGCAAATCGTCATTCTTTGTTCAACACTTAGATTAGATATAAGGTTACCAGCATACTCAATCACATAACCAGTACCACCAGCCGTTCCTATTTTTCCAATTATCTGCAGGATGACATCCTTTGATGTTACGCCAATAGGTAATGAACCATTTACGCTAATTCTAAAGTTTTTTGATTTTTTTTGAACTAAAGTTTGTGTTGCTAAAACGTGTTCTACTTCTGAAGTTCCAATACCAAAAGCTAAAGCTCCAAATGCTCCATGAGTTGCAGTATGACTATCACCACAAACAATAATATTTCCAGGCTGTGTAAAACCTTGTTCAGGTCCTATGATATGGACAATGCCTTGTCTTTTATCATCCATTCCAAAAATCTCTACTCCAAATTCCTTACAGTTTTTGTTCAAAGTTTCAACTTGAATTCTCGAGTCTTCATCTGCGATACCTTTTGACCTGTCAGTTGTCGGAACATTATGATCTGCAACAGCAAGAGTTAGTTTAGGGTGTCTTACTTTTCTGTTTGAATTTCTTAAGCCTTCAAATGCTTGAGGGCTTGTAACTTCATGAATTAAATGTCTATCTACAAACAAAAGTGATGTACCATCAGGTTGTTTATCAACTAGATGATCATTCCAAATTTTATCGTAAGTTGTAAAAGGCATTTAGAAAAAAATTATTTTTTCTGTTCTTGATTTTCTTTCGGTTCTTCTGTTTTTACAGGCTCTGCTTTAACTTCTTCTTTAGGAGCTTCTGCTTTAACTTCTTCTTTAGGAGCTTCTGTTTGAGGATCAGTTGATGGCATTACGTTTTCCTCAGTAACTTCATTAATTTTAGTTTCTAAATCAATACCAATAGTCTTCTTAATTTTTTCAGCTATTCTTGCGGATTTACCAGTTCTATCTCTTAGATAGTATAATTTTGCTCTTCTTACTTTTCCTGATCTTACAACTTTTATTGTATCTACAATTGGGCTGTATAATGCAAAAGTTCTTTCTACTCCCTCACCAAAAGAAATTTTTCTAACAGTAAATGATGAATTGATGTCTCTACTCTTTTTTGCGATACATACACCTTCAAAATATTGAATTCTGTCTCTTTTACCCTCTGTTATCCTAACTCCAACTTTAACGATATCTCCAGGGAAAAAATCAGGATGTTTTCTCTCAGAAATAATCTTGTTTAAATTTGATCTGTTTATTTCTTCAATATTTTTCATTTCAATTTTTCTTATATTTTTGCCATAAGTCTGGTCTTCGGTCGCGTGTTATAGCCTCAGATTGGGATAAACGCCAGTCTTTAATTTTGGCGTGATCACCTGAAATCAGCACATTTGGGACCTTTTTTTCCTCCCAAACTTGAGGTTTTGTGAATTGCGGATATTCAAGAAGGCCATTCTCAAAACTCTCATCTCTTGAGGAATTAATATTACCTAGAATTCCTGGAATAAATCTTAGAATAGAATCTGTTACAACAAATGCAGCAACTTCACCCCCTGATAATACAAAGTCACCAATGCTAATCTCTTCAATATCCCTACTTTCTAGTATTCTTTCATCTACTCCTTCGAAATGACCACAAATTAAATTGATTGTTTTTTCATTTGAAAACTCTCTTGCAAGTTTAGAATTAAAAACTTTTCCTCTTGGACTTAAATAAAGGGTTTTTTCTTTAGTCTTGATATTTGCGTCTAATGAATTTGCCAAAACATCTGCTTTCATAATCATTCCATTTCCGCCACCATAAGGAGTGTCGTCAACAGTTTTATGTTTATCTAATGCATAATCTCTTATGTTTACTGTTTCTAAATCCCATTCTTTTCCTTTTGACTTTCCAAAAAGACCTTTACTCAAATAGCCTGGAAAATATTCAGGATACAACGTAAATACTCTAGACAAAAACATTATTCTATTTAGCTTCTTCCTTCGGAGCTTCTGTTTTAGCTTCTTCCTTCGGAGCTTCTGTTTTAGCTTCTTCCTTAGGAGCTTCTGTTTTAGCTTCCTCTTTTGGAGCTTCTGCTTTTGGCTCTTCTGTTTTAGCTTCTTCCTTTGGAGCTTCTGCTTTTGGCTCTTCTGTTTTAGCTTCATCCTTTGGTGCTTCTGTTTTAGGAGCATCTGTTTTAGCTTCGCCACCCTCATCAGTTTTCTTTCTATCTTTTTTTGGAATTGCTTTTTGAGGATTATTACCTTTTGCTGGCATAGGCATAATCTCATTTTCTCCTAATAATCTTGCAACTCTAGTTGTTGGTTGTGCCCCTTGACCCAGCCAATACTTAACTCTCTCAACATCTAATCCCATTCTTTCTTTTTTTTCTTTTGGAATTAGAGGATTAAAAAAACCTAGTTTTTCTATAAACCTTCCATCTCTTGGAAATCTACTATCAGCAACCACTATCTTATATACTGGTCTCTTCTTAGTTCCTCCCATTGATAAACGCATCTTTAACATTTGTTCTCCTATTTATTTTAATTGATTAAAAAGTTCTGGTGGTATGCCTTTATCCATCATCCCTTTTGTATTTCCTTTAGACATTTTTTTCATCATTTCTGACATCATCTTAAATTGCTTAAGCAATTTATTGATAGTGGCTACGTCTGTTCCTGAGCCATTAGCAATTCTTTTTTTTCTAGAACCATCTATAATCTTAGGGTTTTCACGCTCTTTTTTAGTCATAGATAATATTACCGCCTCGTTTTGAGTAATTATTTTTTCATCCACACCAGCTTGATCCATTTGAGATTTAACTTTTGAAACACCAGGCAAAAAAGACATTATGCCTTCAATACCACCCATTTTTTTCATTTGTCTTAGCTGAGTAAGGTAATCCTCTAACGAGAACTGACCTTTTTTTAATTTTTCCTCTGTTTTTTTTAATTTTTCTTCATCTAGATCTTCTGCAGCCTTTTCAACGAGGGAAACAATATCTCCCATACCTAAAATTCTATTAGCAATTCTGTCTGGGTGAAAAACTTCAAAATTTTCTATCTTTTCACCAACTCCTAAAAATTTAATTGGAACATCTGCAACATATTTCATACTTAATGCTGCTCCACCTCTTCCATCACCATCTGATCTTGTAAGAATAATACCTGTCAGATTAACAGTACTTTTAAATTCTTTAGCTATATTAGCTGCTACTTGGCCAGTCAAAGAATCTGCGACAAGAATTGTTTCTGACGGATTTATAATACTTTCAATTTGTTTAATCTCACTCATCATTTGTAAATCAATCTGAGTTCTTCCGGCTGTATCAAATAGAATTACATCTGCTCCATTAAGATTAGCAGCACTAATCGCTCTTCTACAAATATCTGCAGGAAGTTGATCTTTGATGACTGGAAGTGTTATTATATTATTTTGCTCACCCAAAAGTCTTAGTTGCTCTTGTGCAGCAGGTCTGTAAACGTCTAGACTAGCCATCATAACTTTTTTCTTTTTGTTAGTCTCTAAAAATCTTGCTAACTTAGCTGTAGTTGTAGTTTTTCCAGAACCCTGTAACCCAACTAACATAACTGGAACAGGAGGTACTGCATTTAATTCAATATCAGAATTTTTATCCCCTAAGAAAGAAATTAACTCATCGTTAACAACTTTAACTACCATCTGTCCTGGTGAAGTAGACCTAATGATCTCTTGACCAAGAGCTTTGGGTTTCACTCTATTTATAAATTCTTTTACAACTTCTAAAGATACATCCGCTTCTAAAAGAGCAAGCCTAATCTCTCTTAAACCCTCATCTACTTGCTTTTCATCAAGCGAAGGCGCCTTTTTTAAAGAAGAAAATATTTCTTCAAATTTATTTGTTAAATTTTCAAACATAATCACATCCAGCAAGTATCGCACCAGTGGGCGAACTCTCGCTGACTGGTGTCGATCTCTTTGTTACCAAAGACACCGCAAATTGCTATATTTTGCGGAAACGGCGATAAACTATAATAGAGGTTCAAAATGTCAATAAATAAGTTAAATACTGAAGTATATGGAATTTAAAGCTTTTAAAATGGATGGTCTTGGAAATGATTTTGTAATTATTGATAATAGGTCAAATAATATGGAATTAAACAAGGATCAAATTATTAAAATTTGTGATCGAAACTTTATTGGTTGTGACCAACTAGTCTATATTAACAACAGTGATAATGCTGATGCTGATCTAGAATTTTATAATTCTGATGGTTCGACAGCTGACGCATGTGGAAATGGTACAAGATGTGTGGCCTTCTTATTATCAAAAGAAAAAAATACAAAAAATATAAGCGTTCAAGTAGCATCAAAACAGTTGAATTCAAAATTACTTGATGATGGTCAAGTTGAAACAATAATTGGTGTGCCAAAAACTAATTGGAAAGAAATTCCTTTATCTCAAAAACTAGACACTAAAAATTTAGGACTAATCATAGAAGATAACAATAGCCAAGAAGTGAGTGGCGGTATAGCTATTAACGTAGGTAATCCTCATACTATTTTTTTTGTTAATGATGTAGAAAATTTCAATTTAGAAAAAATTGGACCTGAGATCGAAAATCATGAATTTTTTCCAGAAAAATGTAATTTCACTCTTGCGCAAAAATTAAATAAAAATCATTATAAAATTAAAGTTTGGGAAAGAGGCGCAGGTTTAACAAAAGCATGTGGAACTGCTGCGTGTGCAACAGCAGTGGCTGCAAATTTAGAAAAGTTAGAAAATTCTAGAACTGAAATTGAATTCGCTTTAGGAAAATTAGTAATTTCTATTGATGAAAGTCAACAAATTCATATGAAAGGACCTGTATCTAGTATCAAAGAAATAGATATAAATATATAATGGGTATTTTTGAAAAGTTTAAATTAGGCTTTAAAAAAAGTGCTGATAGCATTTCTTCAGGACTTAGAGAAATAATTGTCAAAAAGGAAATTGATGATGAGACATTAAACAAAATAGAAGAATTTTTGATTAGTTCTGATGTTGGTATTGACGCTTCAGCTGAAATAAAAAGTATTATCTCTCAAAAAAAAATTGATCCAAAGAAAAATGCGGTTGAGGAAATAAATTCTATTTTAAAAGAATATATTATGGAGTTAATGGTACCCTTAGAAAAAAAAGATTTTTTTGAAGAAAAAGAAAATTTAAACGTGACATTAGTTTCTGGTGTAAATGGAGTAGGTAAGACAACAACTATTGGTAAAATTGGTAAAATATTTAAAGATAACGGGTCAGAAGTAATATTTTCTGCCTGTGATACCTTTAGGGCAGCAGCAATAGAACAATTAGAGTCTTGGTCTGATAAGATTGGAGCAACAATTATCAAATCAAATCCAGGGTCTGATCCTGCTTCAGTTGCTTACAAGGCGGTAGAACATGCAAAAAACAACAATATTAGGCGGGTACTAATTGATACCGCTGGCAGATTGCAAAATAAGAAAAATTTAATGGATGAATTCAAAAAAATTGCAAATGTTATAAAAAAAATGGATGAAAGTGCTCCCCATGATGTTGTTTTAGTTCTAGATGCAACTTCCGGACAAAATATAATAAATCAACTTGAAGAATTTGATAAAATTATAAAAATAACTGGTTTAATTATGACAAAACTTGATGGGACAGCAAAAGGAGGAGTACTAATTGCAATTTCAAAAAAATATAAGGTTCCAATTTTAGGCCTTGGACTTGGAGAAAAAGAAGACGATTTACAAATTTTTAATGCAGAACAATTTGCAGATGCATTTACTCAATTTAATTAATTAGATTTTTAGAAATTAAAGGTTTTTCAATAGAGCATTCAAAATTATTCTTATTTGTTTCATATCCACAAACTTTTGCATAACTTGAAATAATGAAATTTAGTTTACCGTCATTCTCAAAATTTTTTAATTTTTTAGATTGAATATTATATTCTAGATTTTGATAAAAATTTTTTTTACCACTTACTAAAATTAAAGTATTATTATCTTTCATTAAATAGTACGCAAAGTCCTCAGGAAAAACTGGATAGGTATAATTTTTTACAAGTTTTTTAACTTTTTTAGGAAACCATTCATATGTTAGTAAAGGGAGATCCTCTTTTGAATTATGATTATAAATATATAGATCTTGTGGATAATCATTAATATAGTTTGCATCTTCTCCTCTAGCCAAAATGGCTTTGTCTCTTGTTTTGAAATATAGAGTAAATTGACTATTATATGATTTCATTTTACCAACATAAAAATATTTATTTCTAGTTTCGTTGCTAATTTCAGCGTAAGAAAAATTTGAAAAAAGAGTTACAATAAATATAGATAAGACTCTTGTCATATATAACTTTAAATATATAAAGTTGCTAAATATTTGTTTGAATTGTGTCTTAATTTAATTCTGTAATAAATAACTCAATTGAGTTTATGAGATTTTCGTTAAAATCCATCATATGATCATCATTTTCAACAAAAAAACTTGATTTTTTTCCATTAAATTTATCATAAATTTCTTTTCCCATTTTAAATGGCACAATTTTATCTCTCATGCCATGCATTACAAGAATTGGAGCTGTATTTTTATTCAATTTGCTAATCGAATTGTATTTATCTTTTAACAAATATTTAACCGGCAAATATGGATAATAACTTTTTGCTAATGTTTCCATAGATGTGAACGGTGACTCTAATATTACACCACTAAAAGAATAATCTTGGGCTAGGTTTAATGCAATAGCTGTACCCAAAGACTCCCCATATAAGATAATATTTTTATCTTCAATTTTCCTGGAATTTAGCCATTTCTTTGCTGCTAAGGCATCTTCATAAAGGCCTATTTCTGAGGGTTTTCCATCATTTCCACTAAACCCTCTGTATGCAAATATCAAATAATTAACGTTCATTTTTGAAAATTCATTTAACTTATAAATACGATTATCAAGCTTGCCAGCATTGCCATGAAAAAGTAATAAAGTCTTATAATTTTGGTTCTTTTGAAAGTGCCATCCTACCAAACTACCTTGAGAGCTAATATACACCTTTTCAATTTTGTGATTTAAAGGTCCTTCATCTAAATAATTATTTTCTCCTGGATGGTAAAGAAGATTTCTTTGATAAAAAAAAATAAAAACACAAATAAACATATAAATTATTAATATTAATAATAATATATTTGTTAGTGTCATTTTTTTATTAATCATTATTTCTGTTCAGATAAATGAAAAAAATATAACTTAGTATACAAAGAATTAAAAAAATTGAAAAAGAAATCCTGTAAGAACTTACAATATCAAATCCTTTAGAATTAAATAAGTCTATAAATAACCCAATGCCCCATTGCATAAAGAATGTTCCTGAATGAATGAATACATTATAAGAAGTGAGTGACTTACCTGCTAGATTTTGTGAAAAATTTAAAGCTACCGCTGGTTGTGTTAAAGAAATGACAATTGAAGTCATTATGTATATTGCAAATAATAATCCTCCAGCTTTAGTACCTAAAAAAATTATCAGAAAAAGAACAAAGTAACTTATTGGTAGACCAAATTTCATAAGTTTAATACTGTTAATACCAAAATCAGAAAGTTTAGGAAGAATATAGCCCCATAAAAGGTAAGATAATAACATTGTTGTATTGATCCAAAATAATCCTGTAGCACTTTGAAATGGAGAATACCCTGTAATATTTAGCATCCATGGGCCAGCCCAAAGTGTTTGAATTGCTTGTACACCGCCATAATTAATAAATCCTAGTGGTATCATGCTTATAAAAAACTTATTCTTCCAAATTTGAGCTAAACCTTTTTTTTCTTGATTAATGGTGAAGCTTTCTTTCTGTTCCCAATTAGGAGTGAATAAGAAAATTAAAATAATACTTATTAAAATAAGTATGGCTATTAAAATGAAGATCCATCTCCATCCTATGTATGGTAATAAAATTTGGACAGGTAAAGTAGATGATACAAAACCTATATTTGCTGCCATTAACATCCAGGAATTAACTCGCTGTTGATACTTTTCAGCAAACCAAACTCTATACCCTGTTAAAGGCCCCATCATACATGCGCTCACACCGATACCTATAAATATTCTTGAAATAAGTAATCCAGAAAAGCTTTTTGCTAATGCAAATGATATAGTTCCTACTAATGCTATTATTAAAAAGTATCCAACAACTTTTTTCGGACCAAATTTATCTAACAATAGCCCTATAGGAATTTGCATAATTGAAAAGCCAATAAAATAGCCTCCTGCCAATAGTCCTAAATTCCCAGCTGTTAGGTCAAATTCATATGTAAGAACTGGTGTTAGCGTTGCTGTAATAGACCTGATTAGATTTGATAATAAAAAACCAAAAGCAAAAATGCAAAATATGATAATGCTTTTATTTGGTTTATTAATCATTTATAAATTTTTTGAGATTTAATCTGTACTATGAATAATCAATCAACAAAAGATAAAGATGCAAGATCGTCGAATGCAATGGCAGCTACTTCTCATCCATTAGCAACAGAAGAAGCTTTAAAAATACTAAAAATGGGTGGAAATGCAATAGATGCTTCTATAGCAGCTTCAATTGTTTTATCTGTGGTTGAGCCTAATGCAACAAGTATTGGCGGAGACTGTTTTGCAATTGTCAAAATGAATAATAAGAATGCGGTATCTTTTAATGGGTCTGGTATAGCACCAGAGAAATTAAATTATGATTTCTTCAAGGAGAAAAATATAGATAAAATTGGATTAACAAGTCCTCATTCGGTTACGATTCCGGGCGCAGTTCACGCTTGGGAAACTATTCATAATGAATTTGGAAAATTAGATTTTGAACAATTATTTACAGGCGCAATTGAAATTGCAAAAAATGGTCACAAGATTTCTAAAGTAGTATCAAATGCTTGGCATAATAGCTTAAATAAAATTAATGGAAATGAAAATTCTAAAAAAATTTTTTTGAAGGAAGGTCGTACTTATCAAGAAAATGAATTAATGAAAAATATTCCATTAGGAAAAACATTAGAGGCAATTAGTAAAAAAGGAAGTAAAGAATTTTATGAGGGTGAAACTGCAAAAGATATAATTGAAAGTTTAAATGAATTAGGGGGTGTACATACTTTTGAGGATTTTTCTAAACAGAAAACAATAAGATCAAAAACAATAAAATCTAGTTATAAGGGTGATTTTATTCATCAATGTCCTCCAAATGGACCTGGCGTAACTGTTTTGATTATGATGAAATTGTTAGAAAAACTAAATATTCATAACTATAAATTCAACAGTACAGAAAGATTTCATCTTGAAGCCGAAGTTACAAAACAAGCTTATAAAGTTAAAGAAACAAGCTTAGGCGATCCAAATTTTGTAAATTTTGATTTAGATGAAATTTTAAGTGATAAAAATATTGAGCATATTTTTAATAAAATTAAGCTCAATTCATGCAGTGATGTTGGTGACTTAAATATTCCAGCTCACCCAGAAACCATTTATCTAACAGTTGTAGATAAAGACTTAAATAGTGTGTCCATCATTAATTCAGTTTGTTACGTATTTGGATCAGGTATCACTACAAATAAAAGTGGAATACTTTTACATAACAGGGGTACAAATTTCAGAGTAGAGCATGGACATCCAAACTGTATTGAGGGCTTAAAAAGACCATTACACACTATTATTCCAGGTATGGTCATTGACAAAGATAACAACACAACTTTGAGTTATGGAGTTATGGGAGGACAATATCAACCAGTAGGACAGGTGCATGTTTTAAATAATATGATTGATTACGGTATGGGTCCTCAAGAGGCTTTAAGTTTTCCTAGAGCTTTTCATTTTAACAATATTTACAAGCTTGAAAAATCAGTCGATAATCAAATTTTTAATGAATTGAGAGAAATCGGTCATAATGTTTTGTATATTGATGGTACTCATGGTGGAGGTCAAGCTATTAAAATAAATCGATCAGAAGGGGACCTTTTAGGAGGATCTGATCCTAGAAAAGACGGTTACGCAAAAGGGTACTAAATAATGTCAAAAAGAATTGTTAGAAACATTTTTGAAAATGTGAATGATGAAAATATTGCTCTAACCTCTGAAATCAGTACAAAACTAAGTTACAAAAATTTAAAATTATTTATCAATAAAATCTCTAAACAACTGGCTGGAAATGGATTATCAAACAAAGATAGAGCAGCGATAGTTTTACCAAATGGACCGTACATGGCTTCAAGTTTTTTGGCTATTTCAAGCTATATGTCTGCTGCCCCTTTAAATCCATCATATAAATCTGAGGAGTATGAATTTTATTTAAAAGATTTAAATCCAAAAATTGTTTTGGTTGAGAAAAATTCTGAAAATCCAGTTGTAGATGTAGCAAAAAAATTAAAAATAGAATTATGTGAAATTAATCCTGAAAAGGATGGACCTTCAGGAATATTTAATATTTACGAAAAAGAAAGTGAATATTCTTTACCCAATGAAAGTGATGAAGCATTAGTGCTACACACCTCTGGTACTACATCTAGACCAAAGATTGTTCCTTTAACAAATAAAAATATTTTTTCTTCAGCAGAAAATATTTCTAAAAGTTTAAATCTTTCAGAAAATGACCATTGTCTTAATATTATGCCACTTTTTCATATACATGGTCTAATAGCTATTTTAGCTTCATCAATGAAAGCTGGTGCATCTGTATGTGCATCAAATGGTTTTAATGCTATCAAGTTTTTAGATATAGCTAAATCAGAAAAAATAACTTGGTACTCTGGAGTACCCACAATGCATCAAACTATTTTGTTAAGAGCACATAAAAATTTAGAAATTGCTAAGGGGCTAGAACTAAGATTAATTAGGTCATCATCTGCATCTTTACCACCAGCAGTATTTAATGATTTAAATAATGTTTTTAGTTGTCCAGTAATTGAAGCATACGGTATGACAGAAGCTACTCATCAAATGACTTCTAATCCATTACCACCTAAGCAACAAAAAGCAGGCTTTGTAGGCCTTCCAGCAGGTCCAGAGGTATGTATTATGAATGAAAATGGGGAAGTGCTAAAACAAGGTGATGAAGGAGAAGTGTGTATAAAAGGTGAAAATGTAACTCTTGGATACGATAATAATGAAGAAGCAAACAAAACAAGTTTTACCAATGGTTGGTTTAGAACTGGTGATCAAGGTTATTTCGATAATGAGGGTTATTTAAAGATTTCAGGAAGATTGAAAGAAATAATTAATAAAGGTGGAGAAAAAATATCTCCATTAGAAGTTGATAATGTATTAATGGACCATCCATTAATAGATCAAGCAGTTTGTTTTGGGTATGAAGACAAAATGCTTGGAGAAAACATTGCTAGTGCAATTATAATAAAAAGTGGTGAGATATGTTCAGAAAATGATGTTTTAGAATATGCTAAAGAAAAACTTGCTAAGTTTAAGATACCAAAAAAAATTTTTTTTGTTGAAGAAATCCCAAAAGGAGCAACAGGAAAATTACAAAGAAATGTTTTAGCAAAAAAATTTGGTTTAAATAATTGATGATAAAAGTTTGTATATTTGGTGCAGGATCAATTGGCGGATATTTAGCTGCATGTTTGAGTAAAAATAATATTGATTTATCACTTATAGCCAGAGGTCCACACAAAAAAGCTTTACAAGAGAATGGTTTAACATTAATTAAAAAAGATAAAACAGAGAACTTTAAATTAAAAGTAACAGATGATCCTAAAGAACTTGGAATTCAAGATTATGTTTTTATTTCAGTAAAGGCTCATGCAATTTCTAATATAGTTGAGTCTCTTCAAAGCTTAATTGGAGAAAATACAACTTTAATATCTGCTGTGAATGGCTTACCTTGGTGGTATTTTCATAAAGCTAACACGGGCACAAACTTAGATGAGAAACATATAGATAGTGTTGATCCTAATGGTAAAATTTGGAATTCTTTGAAGCCTTCAAGAGCTCTTGGATGTGTGGTTTATCCAGCAGCTGAAATTACTGAACCTGGTGTTATTAAACACAATGGTGGGGAAAGATTTACATTGGGCGAACCTGATGGGTCAAAATCACAAAGACTTAAAATTATTGCAGACTTATTAATTACAGGAGGTTTAAAAGCACCACAAAAGAGTAATCTAAGAGACGAAATATGGATAAAACTCTGGGGTAATTGCTCATTTAATATTGTGAGTGCACTACATGATAAATCTTTAGATGAAATTGGTAACGACCCAGAACTGTTAAAAATAGTGAGAAAATTGATGGAAGAGTGTCAGTCAGTAGGAGAAAAAATTGGAGTTAAATTTAATGTCTCGATAGATCATAGAATTAAGGCAGCAATTTCAATAAAAGGGCATAAACCATCAACTACTCAAGATTTACATGCAAAACGTCCTCTAGAAATTGATCCAATCATTGGATCAATAATTGAAATTGGAAATAAAATTGATGTTAATACAGAAAATTTAAAGTCTGAATATAACAAGTTAAAACAAAAAGCTGAAGGCTTAGGATTATATAAAAGATCGAAAATAATTGATCAGATTACGAATTAATTAAAAGTTTAGAGAAATGTCTCTATGTATTGAATTACATCTTGAGACATAAATCGCTTGCTCTTTTGTAAGTTTTGATTGCAGACGTAATCCAATGGTTTCACTAATAACTTTATCATGAGCAGTTATTTTATCCATGTGCTTTTTCCTAAAATTTTTTCTCCAGTCAATTTCTTGCTGGAATAGAACATAAGTATCATTTGCTGAACTTTGAAGTTTTTCGAAATCAACTTCATCTTCATCCATAAGGGTAATTAAATAATCTAGCTTATCAGCAAATTCATCTGATCCTGAAATTTCTCCAACTTTTTCAAAAATATTATCAATAAATTCTATTGCATCAATATAACCTCTATTATCTATTTTTGACTTAAGAAGTTTCATATCTTGACTTAATTCTTCAAATTTTTCCCCATCATTTATAAATTCCTTAATTAATAATAAATCTTCATATGCATTATCCACAGTCTTTTTATATTTTTTTACAGCTAAATTTTTTGCTTTATTAATTTTATTAAACTCATCATTTTTAGCTTTCCACTCCTGAGGAATTGTATTTTGAATTTCTTCTATCTCTAGCTTAACATTTTCAATTTTTTGCAAAATTTTATTTTTATCTGATACATCCTCATCATCTAGATTTCTTATTTCAGCTTTAAACTTATCTATCTTTTTATTTAATTTTATAATTTTCTTTTGTTTTTTTCTTGTTTTAAAATGTAAATCTCTATAATCAACCGCATAGTCATCATAGATTGACTGAGCACTCTTAACTTCATCTACCAATTCAAAAGAATATTTAGAATTATCAACATGACGTTGGAAGTAACTTAATTTATCTGCGGGTAAATTTGCTAAAATGATATCATCAAATTCGTTAATACTAGTTTTAATTTGATCTCCGTTTGTTTCAAAGTTTGCAAATTTGTATTCTTGCAAACAGTATTGAAGTTTAGGGTTCATTGGAGGTGGAGCAACATTAGAGGTTAAATAAACTCTGTTGGGCAGATAATTAACAAGACTTGGATAAAAACCCACAATACCAAGGCCAATTAGCTGTAGCGCTATGAAAGGCACAACACCTTTCCATATATCCAATGTCTGAATTATTTTTGGAGCTACCCCTTTTAAATAAAACAAAGCAAACCCAAATGGAGGAGTTAAGAATGATGTCTGTAGATTTACACCTATCATTACTCCTAACCATACTGCTGTAACATTCGCTCCAGTTTCAGCAAGTAGTATTGGTGCAATAATCGGTACTACTACAACAGCTATTTCTATAAAGTCTAAAAAGAAACCTAGAAGGAAAATTACAACCATAACCACAATAAACTGAGTCCAGAAACCCCCAGGTAGATCTTGAAGAAAATCTCTAACCAACTCTTCTCCACCAAATGCTCTAAATCCTGATGTAAGCATTGCAGCACCTAATAGAATTATAAAAACCATTGAAGTGGTAATACAAGTTTCTGTAACAACTTCTTTTAGTACATTGTCTGTTTTATAACTTCTCCAGAAGCTCCATGCTATTCCATAAACAAGTATAATTACAAAAAATGCTGTAATGTAGATTGCACCCAAATCTCTTTCTTCTAAATTTTTTACATTGAGTTCATAAGTTGAAGCCAGAAAAGCAATAGGTATTATTGATCCTATAATTAGTATTAAAGGATAAAATGCACTTTTCTTACCTTCAAACAACCTATATCCAGCCATTAAAGTTGCACCAATTGCTCCAATAGAACCAGCTTGGTTTACAGTTGCAATACCCATTAATATTGATCCTAATACAGCAAATATAAGTGCAAGGGGAGGTATGATAATAACTATAACTCTCAACCAAAATTTAAAATCAAAAGTTCCTTTAAATGGAACAGGGGGTGCAACTCCTTTTTTAATTCTTGCATAAATGAAAACATATATCATATACAATGCTACTAGAACTAGTCCTGGTAACAAAGCGCCCAAGAACATATCTCCAGCACTAGATGATCCAACTCTAAACTCACCAGGCATATTAAATTCACCAGTGATTGCTTTATAATCATTTTGTCTAATATTATTAGCAACATCTGAGGCACTAGCTAATTGGTCAGCAATAATAATTAAAACAATTGATGGAGGAATTATCTGTCCAAGAGTTCCAGATGAACAAACAATACCACTCGCAAGTTTACGATCATAATTATTATTTAACATTGTCGGTAAAGAAATTAGTCCCATTGCGATAACGGTAGCACCTACTATTCCTGTAGTTGCAGCAAGTAAGGCACCTACAAAGATTACTGATATACCCAATCCACCGGGAATAGGACCAAATAGTTGGCCCATAGTAATTAGTAAGTCCTCAGCTATTTTAGATTTCTGAAGCATTATCCCCATGAAAATGAACAAAGGAATTGCAATTAAAGTATCTGTTTCAACATCCCAATAGTTACTTCTAAAGTTAGTAATTCCAGCTACTAACCATTCTATAGGTCCATCAACTGTGAAATAAGCACTTGAGTCTCCCTCAAATATTGCGCCAAAAAATGCAGCTAAACCAATTGAAATTATTGCTGAACCGGGAAGAGCAAAAGCTACTGGATAACCTGAAGCAAGTGCTGCAATCATAATTAAAACCAGAATAGCTAAAAATAATAACTCCATTAATTACTCTCTACTTTTTCTAATCTGACTTGATCTAGATTGTCGGATTGAGTTTGATCTTCAATATTATTAAAAATAATTTTATGGCTACTGGACATAAAATAGCTAGTAAATTGTAATAGCATTGTGACGGCAAAAACTGCTAAATAAACTGCCATTAAATAAAGAAGGTATAATCCATTAGAACCTTGTTGTGTAACTTCAAAAGCAACTACAGGTCCATTAATAATACTTGCTTTACCATTTAAACCTAAAAATAAAACTATTAAACAAAGAGGGACTCCTAATAACGCTGAACCAACCATATTGGTCCAAGCCTTTTTTTTCTCACTAAAAGATGAATAAAGCACGTCAACTCTAACATGACCCTCGTGAATTAAAGCATATGCACTCGCAAATAAATATAAAGCTGCATACCAAAATCTAACTAAATCTCCTTGAAAAGCTTGTTCATAAGAGAAAACAAATCTAGATAAAACAATTACAAATTCACTTAAGACTACCAATACTGCAAGCCATATAAAACCAACAGATTTTGTAAAGTAGCCTATTATAAATGAAACTAATATTATTGGAAAATGTATATAAGTTATTCTTTCTGGAGCTTTTACCATGAAAGCTTTAACCTCGGGACTAAATATAGCTTCCCACAATCTTTCAACGACCATAAATGAAATTATGAAATCAGCTAAACCAACTAAAAATACAGCCCAAAAAGATCCTCTAATTAAATACGCTGAAAATTTTGATAATATTTTTGAATCGTCAACTAAAGTTTGTGAATATGTCTTGAAGACATAAAAGATAACTGAGAGAATACAAACTACATATATTAAAATTTGAATATAACCATAAGTTAAATCAGAAGACTCTAAAGACTTTTGCTTATAACCAAACAAATCATAATGAGAAAAAACCTTTTTAATTCCTGGCCAGCCGCCCCAAACTGTAAATAAGTTATTAATTAAAAATGCCAGAGTAAATGCTAAGACTGAGTAGCTTAAAACCCTCAAATAAGTTGACAATTTATTATTTTCTGGACCCATATGATTTTAAATTTTTTTAAAAGTAATACTTAATTTTAAAATAAAAAAAAGGGCCCAAAAAGGGCCCTTTTAATTATTAAATTAAGCTCAATTACATTCCTAAAGCTCTGTTTCTTTGTGAAATGTAAGGTGAGTCTGATAAGTTAGTCCAAGATCCAATGTCTTTTCTAGCTTTTAAGAAGCTCGAGTGAACTCTCTCAGCAAGACCACTGCTAGCTCTTGTTTCTTCAAACACTTCATTAGCAGCACCAGCAAAGCCATCATAAACCTTGTCACTAAACTTCTCTAGTTTAACACCATGATCATTGATCAATCTTGCTAAAGCAGCACCGTTTTTAGCGTTGTACTCTGACATCATAACGTCATTTTCCATCGCAGCAGCAGCTTCAATCAATAACTGATCTGATTTGTTTAAGCTTGTGAACCAAGATTTATTTGTTCCACATGCTAACATTGATCCAGGCTCGTGCATACCAGGATAGTAGTAGTATTTAGCAGCTTCTTGGAATTTCATAGCTTCATCATTCCATGGACCTACCCACTCTGTAGCATCAATTGCTCCAGATACTAGGTTTTCGTAAATTTGTCCACCAGGTAATGAAACTGGAGATCCTCCAAGTTTACCAATTACTTGTCCACCTAAACCAGGCATACGCATTTTTAAACCTTTGAAGTCATTAGGGCTTCTAATCTTTTTGTTAAACCATCCACCCATTTGAACTCCTGTGCTTCCACACATAAAGTTTTTAAGACCAAATTTGTCAGCTAGTTCATCCCATAACTGTTGACCACCTGCAAATCTAATCCATGCATTCATTTCAGTGTAAGTAAAACCAAATGGTACCGCTGTAAAGTAACCCCAAGCTGGATCTTTCTTCACCCAGTAGTAGTCAGCAGCATGGTACATTTGTGAGTTACCAGATGCAACTTCATCAAAAGAGTCAAATGCTTTAACTCTTTCATTTGCTGCATAGTAAGTAACTTGAATTCTACCGTCACTTATATCTGCAATTCTTTGTGCAAATCTTTGAGCTCCTGTTCCTAGACCTGGAAAATCTCTTCCCCAGGTAGCAACCATTGATGCTTCTATTCTTTCAGCAGCAACAGCTGGAGCAGCTAAAGATGATGCAGCTACAGCAGCAACACCAGTCGCAGCAGCAGCTTTAAAGAACTTACGTCTTGAAGGTAATTTTTTACCTTTCAACTTTTTGTCTTTAATCATTTATTTCTCCTCTATAGTTAATTAACTGTCGACAATTAAACACAAATGTAACTTAGAGTCATTATTAAAAATGAGGATAAAAAGACTTAATACAACTTGAGATTGTTAATTAACTTTATTTTTACAGTTTCCTGTTTTGAAGTACTCATCAAGATTATCAATAGCTAAATTAGCCATGGCTGTCCTAGTTTCCTTTGTGGCACTGCCTAAATGAGGAAGTATAAATGCACTTTTATGTTTGTAATAACCCTTATTTAGATTTGGCTCATTTTTATAAACATCTAACCCAACTGCATAAACTTTTCTTCTATCCAGTGCGTCAACCATTGCCTCATCTTCAATTATATCTCCTCTTGCTACATTCGTAACCACTGCGCCCTTAGGTAAGTATTCGATTGTATCTTTATTAATCATATCAATTGTCTCTTTTGATGCTGGACAACAAACAGATAAGACATCTGATACAGATAAAAGATCTTTTAAATTGTCATGGTAAATTGCACCTTGCTCTTTATCTTCATTTAATTTTGATCTGTTATGATAATGAATTATCATTCCAAGAGATTTAGCAACTTTTGCAATTTTTTGTCCAATTCTTCCCATTCCTAAAATTCCTAATCTTGTTCCTGTTAGTTGTTTTCCAATTAATAAATCTGCTGACCAAACCCATCCACCTTCTCTAGCTCTTTCAATTCCCTCAGAAGCTCTTCTGCAAGCACCAAGAATTAAAAGAACTCCTATTTCTGCTGTTGCATCAGTTAGAACGTCTGGAGTATTGGTTACTGCTATACCTCTTTTTTTTGCAGCTTCTAAATCTATATTTCCAAATCCAACTGCAAAGTTCGAAAGTATTTTGACTGAATCTGGTAATTGATTAATTGTTTCAGCATCAAGCTTATCTGTTAAAGCTGAAAGTATACCATCACATCCCTCACTCATTTCAATTAATTTTTTTTGTGAATATAGTTCATCGTTAAGATTTAAATTTGTATCAAAGATTTCTTTTGCTTTATCCTCACAAGATCTTAACAATCTTCTAGTGACTAATATTTTTTTCATTAAAATAGATTAATTTAGATCGAAAATTTTACCAGGATTCATTATATTATTTACATCTATTGATCGTTTAATAGATTTCATAACGGGTACATTATCTGGATGTTCTCTAAGTAAGTAATGTTTTTTTTGAAGTCCTATACCGTGTTCTCCAGTTATAGTTCCTTCAAGTTCAAGTGCTTTATTGATTAAATCATCACTATATTGTCTTATTCTTTTTTGTTTATCTTCGTCATCTGGATCATAAAGAACTATAGAATGAAAATTTCCATCACCAACATGACCTACCATTGGAGCAGTTAGGCCCAATTTTTGAACTTCTTTTTCTGCCCAAGATATACACTCAACTAATCTTGAAATTGGTACACAAACATCTGTAGAATAAACTTTCATATCATGTCCTAAAGCTTTTACAGAATAGTAAACGTCATGTCTTGCTTTCCATAATTTTTTTTGCTCCTCAGGAGATGATGCCCATTGAAAATCACTTCCACCATTACTTTTTGAAATTTCTTCTACAATTCCAATATTTTCATTATTTGATGCTTCACTACCATGAAATTCAAAAAATAGAGTAGGTGACGCTTTTATATTTTCTAATTTAGAGTATTTAATACTAATTTCCATTTGATCTTTATTAAGCATTTCAATTCTTGCAATTGGAACACCATACTGAATAACTTCTTGTGATGCTTTAACTGCAGAGTCTAAATCTGGAAAATAGCATACTGCACTCATTATACTTTCAGGTATTGGTGATAATCTTAATTGTACCTCAGTAATTATTCCAAGTGTTCCCTCTGAACCTATGAATAAATTTGTTAAATTATATCCTGCAGAGGTTTTTTTTGTTCTAGCTCCTGTTTTAATAATATCTCCATTTGGAAGAACAACTGTCAGACCTGAAATTACAGTTCTCATAGTTCCATATTTCACAGCCATTGTACCTGAAGCTGATGTTGCTGCCATTCCACCAAGAGCAGCATCGGCACCTGGATCAATTGGAAAGAAAACTCCGTCCTCTCTCAAATATTCATTTAATTGTTTTCTTGTTACGTTTGCTTGGACTCTACAATCAAAGTCTTCCGCATTTACACTTAAAACCTTATTCATTTTTTCTAAAGAAATTGTTATTCCGTTTTGATTTCCAACAACATGGCCTTCTAAAGAAGTTCCTGTACCAAAAGGAACAACAGGTATTTTATGTTCGTTACATAATTTTAATAATTGGGAAACTTCTTCGTTAGTTTCTGGGAAAACTACAGCTTTTGATAACACCGGATCATATGTATCCTCACCTCTAGCATAGTTTGAACGAGTAGACACTGAAGTTGAAAATCTACCATCAAAGATTTTTTTTAATTCTGTCTGGACAATCTCATTCATAATTAAATATTATAGAAATTTCGGTTAAAAATACAGCCTATTTAGAAAGCATCTTGCCAATATTTTCTAAAGCCTGCTGTATATTATCTCTTGATGCGGCAAAACTAAACCTTACATAATCTTGGCAAGTTTGACCGAACGCAGTTCCTGGTACAATCGCTACACCTGCTTCATGCATTGCTTTTTTACAAAATTCTGCACCAGTCATTCCAGTTCCTTTAACATTTGGAAAAGCATAAAAAGCTCCGCCTGGGAGACTGCATTCTATTCCTGATAAATCATTTAAACCTTTATGAATTAAATTTCTTCTTAAAGTAAACTTATCTAACATATCTTTAATTGAATCATCTGGTCCATCTAATGCTGCTATACCTGCAAATTGTGCTGCTGCATTTACACAAGATACACTGTTGATTAATAATTTATTCACATGTTCAACTAGTTCTTTTGGCCAAAAACTCCAACCTAATCTCCACCCAGTCATTGAATATGCTTTACTCCAACCTTCTAATACAATTAGCCTATCTCGTAAATTTTCATAATGAAAAAACGATGGCATTTCTTTGTAGTCAAAAATTTGTCTACTATAGATTTCATCGCTTAAGATTGTAACATGTGGATGTTTTTCTAACTCTTTAGCAAAATAATCTATGACTGGTTTTTCAACAAAACTTCCTGTTGGGTTATTTGGATTAATTAAAATTAACAATCTAGTTTTATCAGTAATTAAAGATAATATTTTATCAGGATCAAATTTAAGATCTTTATCTTCCGTAAGATCGTATGGTACCGGCGTTGACCCAGTATAATTTATCATTGACTCATAAATTGGGAAAGCAGGTGTAGGATGAATTATTTCTGCTCCTGGTTCACCAAAACATTGAATTGCATAACTCATTGTAGGCTTACCGCCTGGCATAATCAAAATTCTTTCAGCATCAATATCTGAATTGTATCTTTTTTTAATCCATCTTGTTACGGCTTCTCTGCATTCTGGAATTCCGTTAGACATAACATATCCATGATGACCATCGTCTAAAGCTTTTTTTGCAGCTTCAACTACATGTTTTGGTGTTTTAAAATCTGGTTGACCTAATCCTAAATGTATCATTGGGTGACCCTTTGCTTCTAATGCTTTAGCTTCAGCTAATACACTGAATGCAGATTCTGTTCCTAAGTTTTCTAAATTTTTTGCAAGTATCATAATTTTATTTTTTAAAGTGAGAAAACTAACTGAAAAGGTTAACTATGTCTATTAATTAAAATTTTTTATCTTCTATAAATAATTTTGGACTCATCTAAGTCTCTTATACTTTTGCATCCCATCAATATCATGTTACGTCTTATTTCATCATGCATATTTTGCAGTAATCTTTCTACTCCTTGTTGGCCACCAGCCCCTAAACTAAACAAAAAAGCTTTACCAAAACTACAAGCTGTCGCACCTGCTGCTAATGCTTTAAGAACATGTGTTCCTCTTCGAACTCCACCATCTAAAATTACCTCTAATTTATCTCCTACAGCATCTCTGATAGCTTTTACTTGGTCAAATGGAGACCTAGATCCATCAAGTTGTCTGCCACCATGGTTTGATATCATTACAGCTGTACATCCAATATCTATCGCTCTTTTAGCATCATCAACTGACATAACTCCTTTAAGTGCAATTGGACCGTCCCATTTTTTTATACAATATTCTGCATCTTTCCAATTCATGGCAGGATCATATTGCTCATTTATATATCCCATAACGGATTGGGCAATATTTGTACCCTTATCAACTTTATCTTTAAGATTTGCTAATTCAAATTTCTTATGCGTAAAATAGTTAAAGACCCACTGAGGTCTCATGGCAAAACTCATTAAACTATCTAAAGTAAATTTTGGTGGAGTTGTAAAACCTGTCCTGTGATCTCTTTCTCTATTTCCAGCAACAATAGTGTCAACTGTGATACACATTCCATTGAAGTTTGCTCTTTTACATCTATCAATTAAGTCATTGGTTATTGATTGATCCTTATGAATATATAATTGGAAAATTTTTGGCCCACTTGAAAGATTTGCAATTTCTTCAATCGAAAAAGAAGCCATAGTAGACATGCTGTATATCGTTCCAAATTTTTCGGCAGCGCGTGCAGAAGCTTTATCTCCATCTGGGTGATATAAACTTTGCATAGCTGTAGGGGATAAAAAAATTGGCATATCCATCTTTGTTCCAAAGACCTCTGTTTTTAAATCAGGTTCACCAACACTATTTAAAATATTTGGAATTAGATCACAGTCGTTAAATGAATCTGTGTTCCTATTCATTGTAAGTTCATCGTCTGCTCCTCCATCTATATAATGAAAAATAGGTGCAGGGAGTTTTTTTTTTGCTAACTTTCTAAAGTCATCAAAGTTATAGCAATTGCTTAAACTCATTATCCTCTGAATCTTAAATTACTTCTGTTTAAGTCACTGATTTTTGTGCAACCCATTAGTTTCATATCTCGTTGCAGTTCAGTTTTATATTGATTTAGTGCTCTTTCCACTCCTGCTTGACCTGCTGCAGCTAAAGCATAAAGATAAAGTCTCCCACCTGAACAAGCTTTAGCGCCTAAGGATAATGCTTTTAGCATATGAGTTCCTCTGTGAATTCCACCTTCACATATAACATCAAGTTTATCGCCAACAGCATCAACAATTTCTGCAAGTTGATCAAAGGGAGATCTAGAACCATCAAGTTGTCTTCCTCCATGATTTGAAACCATAATTCCAGTACAACCAATATCTACAGCTTTTTTTGCATCTTCAACACTCATAATACCTTTAAGAGCAAAATGACCACCCCATTGAGAACAAAGTTTTTCAGCATCTTTCCAATTCATAGATTGGTCTAACATAGTAGAAAAATAACTCCCAATTGAAGAGTTAGTGCTTGTGCCTTCTTTTACAAAATCTTGAAGGTGTGGTAATTCAAATTTACCTTTAGTCAGATAGTTTATCCCCCACATAGGCTTAGTGGCAAAACTAAACAAACTTGATAAAGTCAATTTAGGTGGAGATGTAAAACCAGTTCTTAAATCTCTCTCACGGTTTCCTCCTGTAATAGTATCTACTGTTAAAGCCATTACATCAAATTTTGCTGCTTTTGCTCTCTCTAAACAAGAGTCATTCAAGCCTCTATCTTTGTGAAAATAAAATTGAAACATCTTAGGAGTATCAATCATATCAGAAATTTCCTCTACACTGACTGTAGCCAAAGCTGAGACACCAAACATTGTATTAAATTTTTTAGCTGCCTTTCCAACTGCTCTTTCTCCATCATAATGAAAAAGTCTTTGTAATGCTGTTGGTGCTAGGTAAAATGGTAAATCCAATTTTTTTCCAAATATTGTTGTTGAAAGATCAACATTTTCAACTCCTCTTAAAACATTTGGAACTAAATCAACATCATCAAAAGCACTAGTATTTCTGGCATACGTTATCTCATCATCAGCTGCACCATCAATGTAGTGAAAAATTGGAGAAGGTAATTTTTTTTTAGCTAATTTTCTAAAATCACCAAAATTGTGACAGTCTTTTAAATTCATTAGATTAGTTTAAAATTTTTTTATATAATTAAACATATAACTATTTGCCCCAGGATTTTTATCTCCAAGGCTCGCATTTGATATATGGTTATATGACACTGCTATTTCACTATTAGAAGAAAATTCATAAGAAATTTGTATTTCTGTTTTAAATTCAATTACATGTCCTAAATCTTTACCATCACCTTCAGAATATAGACCAGGAGTAAAGCTTGGAGTAAACTTCAAAGGACCCTCATTGTAAATTTGAAAGCCTGTATAAATATATGCCGCGTTATCTGCCGTCACCATTAGACCCGTTACTGGTTGCAAAATTCCTAGAAAGCTCTCTTTATCTTTTCCAGTATTAATATGCTGTATACCAAATAAAGTAGACTTTTTTCCCTCATCACTAAAATCAAATGTTCCAGTATAAAAACTCCAATTTTCATTAGAACTATGTCCATCTGCTTTTGCTAAATTAGAACCCAGCAAAAAATAAATTAACAATAATTTTAAAATGGTTTGCATAAAAAATTTGTGTCTACTTTATAGATACTTTTCTAAGAATTAAAATACCGCCAAAAACAAATAAAATCAAAGGTAATAACCAAAGTAAAACTGTGTTTTTGTTAATTTCTGGATCATAAACTATCCACTCTCCATATTTGCTCTTAAGAAAATCATAAATCTGTTCATCATTTTTACCTTCATCGATTTTATTTTGAATTAAAATTTTCATACTTAAAGCGAAATCAGATTGAGAGTCATAAACTGATTGTCCTTGACAAATTAAACATCTCAAATTTTTTGAAATTTGATCAACCTTTTCAGAATTAGCTGCATATGATAGATTAAAAGAACCTATTAAGTAAAATATTGTAAGAACTAAAATTTTAATTTTCATTTTTGATTATCATTTTAAGTTCAGCAAGTTTTTTATCATCAAGTGGACCAATATATTTTTTTAGAATAGTTTTAGAATTGTTATTTATTAGAATTGTTTCAGGCACTCCATATGCGCCTAGCTCAATTGAATTAACTCCTGAAGGGTCAACTACAATTTTAGAATAAGGATTACCCAATTCTTTAATAAATTTTTTTGCATTTATCTCACTATCTTTATAGTTAATTCCAATAATATTTAATTTACCTAACGAATTTAAATTTAATAAATAAGGATGCTCATCTCGACATGGTAGACACCATGAAGCCCATATATTTATTAATGAAAAATCTTTATCATTTATCAATTCGTATAATGTTGTCTCCTCATTAGAATAAAGAAACTTAGCTTTAAAATTAAAATCAATATTACTTGAGTTTAAATTGGGGGAATAATTATTTGTTTTATTCAGGCCTTTAAGAAGAATAAAAAAACTTACAATAACTAAAAAAACTACTGCTATTAGCTTAATATTTTTAACCATTTTTTTTTACAATGCTTAATATCCCTCCAAAGGAGATTAATATTATTGATATCCAAATCCATATCATAAACGGTTTTATTTGATACCTGACATTATAAAATCCATCATTTTTTAATATATTAAACACCAAAAAATTATCAGAATATAATGTCGATTTTATATCTGCCTCACTAGTTATTGTTTGTGGCTGATCATAAACTCTCACTTCTGGTTTAAGATATATCGAATTATTTTTGTCTGAAATTTTAAAATTTGCCTCTAAAGACTGGTAATTTTTACTTTTATTTACGTTAAGACTTTCAAATTTAATTGTTTTATTTAAAAATTTTCTTTCATCTCCAACTTTCATATTTGATGAGTACTCTTTTGCAAGAACACCATTTACTAAAACACTTAAAATAAACAAACTAAAACCGAAATGAGATATTTTTTGAGATAAATTTGTTTTTTTTACTGAAAAATCTTTAATAGTAAGAAAGAAAAGAAAAAGGCTTGCTATAAAAAGTGGGAGTGAAAATAGATATGAAATTCCAACGTTTTTTAAAAAAATAAAAGAAATAATTATTGATAAAATAAAAAATAAAAACTGCTGTAGATTAATTTTATTTATTTTATCTTTAATCCAATTCAAATTTGGTCCAATTGCCATAAAAATTAAAAAAGGAATCAAAAAAGGTACAATTAATTTATGATAAAAAGGGGGACCAACTGAAATTTTATCATTATTTACTACTTCTAGAAATATTGGATAAATTGTGCCAATTAAGACAACTGATAAAAAAAACATCATAAACAAGTTATTAACTAGAATAGCTGTTTCTTTACTAACAATATAAGTTTTTGTGAAATTGTGTTTGATTTTGTTTTGATAAAAAAAATAAATAAAAATAGACAACGTAATTAAAATAAATAAAAAACAAAGAATAAAAACTCCCCTTGATGGATCATTTGCAAAAGTATGGATTGAATTTAAAATACCAGATCTAACTAAAAATGTTCCACTCATACTTAATGAAAAAGTTGTAATTGATAAAATTACTGCCCAGGAATGAAACATTTCTCTTTTTTCCAAAATTAAAATAGTATGAAATAAAGCCGTTAAACAAAACCACGGCATAAGGGATACATTTTCAACCGGATCCCAAAACCAAAAACCTCCCCATCCTAGTTCATAATAAGCCCATATAGATCCTAATAAAATTCCAATAGATAAAAAAATCCATGAAACCAGTACCCAATTCTTAATATGCTTGGCCCAGGTTTTATTTACAGAACCTGATATTAAGGCTGCGAGTGAAGAAGAAAAAATAATGGATGTTCCAACATATCCTAAATATAATATTGGTGGATGAATTGCTAATGCTGGGTCTTGAAGTATTGGATTTAAACCAGTTCCCTCGTTTGGAATTGGGAATAAACTCATAAAGGGATTTGAAGTAAAAAGAATAAATAATAAAAATCCTGCAATTATTATTTCCTGAAAAAATAAAGTAAGAATCCTATATTTGTTTGAAAGATTTTTTGATGTAATTGTAAAAATTAATAAAAAAATTGATAATACTAATAACCAAAGAAGTAAACTTCCCTCATGGTTTCCCCATGTTCCTGAGATTTTATAGAATAAAGGTTTAGAGGTATGAGAATTAGTATAGACTGTCTCATTACTAAAATCTGAGATTATAAAGGCTATTATAAGAGCAATGAAACTTATTATAATCATTAAGGATTGAATAGAAATTAGTGAAAAAATTCTTCCACTAACATTTATATTATTTTGATTTAATAATATTGGAGATTGAATGATTATTAAAATAGATGACAGTAAAGCAATATAAAGTGAATAATTTCCAATTTGGTTTAGCATTAATTACTCTCTTTTAATGCCTCTTTCACCTCGGGTGGCATATAATTTTCATCATGTTTTGCTAATATTTTAACCGCAGTTAAAAAATTACGATCTTTTAAAAAACCTTCAGCCACTACTCCTTTTCCTTCTTCAAATAAATTTGGAACGGAACCACTATAATTAACGATTAATTCATTTTTAAAGTCAGTTATAACAAAGTTAACTTCTGACTGATTAACATTAATTGATTTTTCTTTAACCATTCCTCCAACTCTTATTTTTTTTGATGTCAACTCTGTTAAATTTTTTATTTCTGTAGGTGATTTAAAATAAACAACGTTTTCCTCAAGTGATTTAAAAACTAAAAATACAATTAAGATTAATGAAAAGAATATAGATAATATAAAGATGGCTCTTAATTTAACTTTTTTACCATACATGAAAATAAAAATTAAATTTTAGATGCAGATGAAGTAGCTAGTATTTCTTTATATGTCTCTTGTTTTTTTGCTATTTCAATTTTATCAGTATCTAAATTTTCAAAACGAGTTCTGAATTTCTTTTGCTCTTTAACAAGTTGAAGTTTGATTACTGAATATAAAATACAGAAACAAGAAAGAGTAAATGCAAAAGAAGACCATACATAGAGACCGTATCCATTCATGTATAAAACTTCGTAAATCATAATCTATCTAATCCTTTATTTTTTATTTTTATCAGTTCTGTATTATATTTCATCAAAAATATCAAAACCGAAAAAAGTGCAAATGCCGCAGTCATTATACCTAAAGGTAACAACATAGAACCATGAATAGAAGTTTCTGTAAAAATATTTACTGAAGAAGGTTGGTGCAATGTTGACCACCATTCAACAGAAAATTTGATTATAGGGACATTTATTAAACCTATTATTGCTATGTACGAACTAATCTTTACAGCTTTTTCCTCATTGTCAGTTACCCTCCAACTTAGAAGAAACATCAAATAGAAAAAAGCAAGCAATAACATTGATGTTATTCTTGCATCCCATGCCCACCAGGTTCCCCAAGTAGGTTTACCCCAAATGGATCCTGTTACCAAAGCAATAACATTAAAGACAAAACCAGATGGTGCTAAGCTTTTTGTTATTAAAGAAAGATTCTTATTTTTGAAAACTAAAATTCCAAATGACAAAATAGCAATTAAAGAAAAAATTCCAAGAGAAATCCAAGCTGCCGGAACATGGACATACATAATTCTCACTGAGTCGCTTTGTTTATAGTCTTCAGGAGAAAGTATTAATGCCTCAACAAGGCCAATGCTTATAATTACTAAAAAAATAATAAATACAAACTTTTGTGTTTTATTTATTATTTTTAACAAGTTGTTTGGTTTTAAATAGTTAAACATTTTCTGTTATCTATAACACAAATTTAAATTATGAAAATTTTTCTGGTGGGTTATTCTGACCAAGAACACAGAGGGAGATAAAATAAATGGGATTAAAGCATCCTTGGTCAAAATATAATTTATTTTAGACATAATCTATGACGAAGGTTTGCACGAAATGTGTTTAAAAAATGTAAATTAGCTTAATTAGAAGGCTTAAAGTAACCGGAGCCTTTTTTCCCGGAGAATATCTCGTTGATTAGAGGATGTTTAATTGGTTCATCAGAGTCATCCACTAATAAATTTTGCTCAGAAACGTATGCTTCGTAAGTGATTTCATCATTTTCAGCTAACAAATGATAGAATGGTTGGTCTTTTCTAGGTCTTACGTTTTTTGGTATAGATTGATACCACTCCTCGGAATTATTAAACTCAAAATCAACATCATAAATTACACCTCTAAAGTCAAAGTGCTTATGTTTTACAACGTCTCCAATTGAAAATTTCCCTTTTTGAACAGTCACACAACAAATATGGATATTTAAAAATAAAAATCAATAAAAAAAATATAATTGTTTTATTATTCTGCTATTATGTAGCAGTGAATAAATCTGTTTTAAAATTTGTTACTGATTTAGGGCCTTTGGTAATATTTTTTTATTTTTATTATAACAATGATAAAAATTTAATTGTTGCAATACCTCCACTTATAGTTGCAACAATAATAGCAGTTTTAATTATGTGGATTGTTGAAAAAACAATTCCAAAGGTACCATTAATAAGCGGAATATTGATTACATTGTTTGGTGGTTTAACAATTTATTTTGATGATCCTATATTTATTTACATGAAGCCCACAATTATAAATATTTTATTTGGTCTTGCATTAATGTTTGGAAAATACTTTACAAACGAGCCGGTTTTGAAGAAATTACTTGGTAAATCTATGCCCTTAAGTGATGAAGGATGGGAAATTTTAAATAAGAGATGGATGTATTTCTTTTTTGCTCTAGCAATTTTAAATGAAATAATTTGGAGAACTCAAACGGAAGAATTTTGGGTAAACTTTAAAGTTTGGGGAATGTTGCCAATAACCTTTATTTTTACGGCTTTTCAAATAGGTTTAATAAACAAATACAAACTGAATGAATAGAAATTTAAAATTAGTAGTAAATAATACCAATAAAGATGAAGATAAAAAGCTTTTTTTTGAGAGAACTGAATTAAAAATTATTTTAGATCTTTATGCAAAAATGGTTTCCTCGGGTAATTGGAAAGATTATGGCCTATCGATTTCTGGTAAACAAGTAAGTTTCAGTGTTTTTAAAAATGCTGCTGAGAAAGCTATATATAAAATTTGTAAAAATTTTAAGCCTCCAAACAAAAATCTTAAATATTTAATTACAGATACTAATGGTAAGATACTAAAAACTTCATACGATCTTAAGATACTCTTAAGTAAAGTTGATTGGAAAAAAATTTAGTTTTTATCTTCTTTGACCGAATAATCTTAAAAGCATTATAAATAAATTTATAAAATCTAAATATAAAGTTAGTGCTCCCATAACAGCTTTTTTACCCATTAACTCACCACTGTCAGAGGCAGCATACATATTTTTAATTTTTTGTGTATCGTATGCCGTTAAGCCAACAAATACTAAAACACCGATTATTGATATTGCAAAATACATCATTGATGATTTTAAAAATATATTTACCACTGATGCAATTATAATTCCTATTAAACCCATCATTAAAAAAGATCCCATCTTAGTTAAATCTCTTTTTGTTGTGTAACCATAGATACTCATTGCACCAAATGTTGCTGAAGAAATAAAGAATACTCTTGTTACACTTAATCCTGTGTAAACAAGTAATATTGATGAAAGAGATAGTCCCATTAATACTGCAAATACCCAGAAAGTTGTCTGAGCTCTTGAAGCACTCATTTTATTAATTCCAAAACTCATGTAAAACACAATTCCTAATGGGGCTAACATCACAATCCATTTTAAACCCGATAAATAAATTGCATTCCCAAATTCTGTTAATCCAACAATTGCTCCGTTTGGATCTGTTACAACAGACATTTTAAATGATAGGAGTGCTATTATTCCAGTAAGCAATACACCAGTTGCCATATAGTTATAAACTTTAAGCATGTAGGCTCTTAAGCCTTCATCCATAACAACAGTTTGCTTAGCTGTTGTTGCTTTATTTAAAATATTATCTTTATTGAATTCCATATTATTTATATAAGATTTTTTTTTAAGATTTTCAAGTCGTCAAAATAAATGTAACAAATACTACATAAATTATGAATTATAAAAAACTAGGAAATACTGAGCTAAATGTAAGTACAATTTGTCTTGGGACAATGACTTGGGGTGAACAAAATACCCAAAATGAGGCATTTGAACAAATGGATTACTCTTTAGATAATGGAGTAAATTTTTGGGATACAGCTGAACTCTATGCAGTTCCACCAAAAGCTGAAACTTATGGTCATACAGAAACTATAATTGGAAATTGGTTTGAAAAAACAAAAAAAAGAAAAGACGTAATACTCGCGTCCAAAGTGGGTGGTCCTAGTAGAAAATATATGAGAAATGGAGAAAATAGTTTTACAGGCAAAAACTTAGAGGATGCTCTCCATGGAAGTCTAAAAAGATTAAAAACCGATTATATTGATCTTTATCAACTACATTGGCCTGAAAGAAATGTTAATAACTTTGGAAGACTGGGTTACGAACATAAAGAGAATGACTGGAATAAATTTGAAGATGTTCTTGAAAACTTAAAAAAATTTATTGGTCAGGGTAAAATTAGGTATGTTGGTTTGTCAAATGAAACCCCATGGGGAGTTATGAATTATCTTCAACTTTCTAAAGATAAAGATCTACCAAGAATGATGTCAATTCAAAATCCATACAGTTTATTAAATCGGTCTTATGAAGTTGGTTTAGCTGAAGTATCTATAAGAGAAAATATAGGTTGTTTGTCATATTCACCTTTAGCAAGTGGTTATTTAACAGGCAAATATAGAAATAAACAATTTCCAAAAGGATCAAGAATGGAGAGAGATTTTGATTTTTGGACAAGGTATAGAAAACCAAATATGGAAGAGGCTGTTGAAAATTATTACAAAATTAGTCAAAAATTTGATCTGGATATGAGTCAAATGTCTATAAAATTCTGTGAAGTTCAAGACTTTATGACTAGTGTAATTATTGGAGCAACAACTATGGAGCAGTTGAAAACTAACGTAGAAAGTGTAAAAGTGAATCTTGATAGTGAAGTAATAAAAGAAATAAATAATGTACAAAAAAAATATCCTAATCCATGTCCATAATTAAAAAAATAATTGTAAAAACACTTATATTATCTGTATTTTTAATAACCTTAGCTCAGTCTGAAGATTTAACAAAATTAGGTACATTCAAAGATTGGAATGCTGTTGCAGTTTTTAATGAAACTGGAAAAATCTGTTTTGCTTATTCGGTTCCAGTTAGACAATCTCCTAAAGCAAGTAATAGAAAAGCTAGATTATTTGTATCATTTAGACCTGAAGATAAAATTTCAGATGAAGTGAGCATAACATCTGGTTATGATTTTAATCCACAAAATGCAATTTTAGCTACATCAGGCAAGTCTAAGTTTGAGTTTGATTTACCACAAAATAAATTTGCTTGGATTTCTAGCGGAAAAACAGAACAAAAAATAATTAAAAGAATGAAAAAGGCATCTAGGCTAATGATAACTGCTTATAAACAAAGTGGTACTCAAACTACTGATGACTATTCTTTAATGGGATTTACAAAAGCTTATAACGCCGCAAAAAAAAGCTGCACTTAAATGAAAAAACAAAAGAAGATTGTGCTCGCCTATTCAGGTGGTTTAGACACATCTATCATACTTAAATGGCTTCAAGAAAATTATGATGCTGAAGTAATAGCCTACACAGCAGATGTTGGGCAAGAGATTGATAGAAAAAAAATTATTAAGAATGCAAAAAAATTAGGTGTAAAAAAAATTATTATTCAAGATCTAAAAAATATTTTTGTTAAAGATTATGTCTACCCAATGATAAGAGGGCATGCTCTTTATGAAGGTATTTATTTGTTAGGTACATCGATTGCAAGACCACTTATTGCAAAAGATCAAATTAGAGTTGCAAAGAAATTTAACGCTTATGCCGTCTCACATGGTTCAACTGGAAAAGGAAATGATCAAGTAAGATTTGAACTTGGATATCATTACTTTGGTCCTAAAATTAAAATAATTGCTCCATGGAGAATATGGAAATTAAAATCAAGAACAGATCTCATTAATTATGCAAAAAAATATGGAATACCAATTCCTAAAGATAAAAAGGGAGCGCCGCCATTCTCAGTAGATGATAATTTATTCCATACCTCAACAGAGGGTAAAGTTTTAGAAAATCCAAAAAATTCTGCACCTGAATTTATATTTCAAAGAACAACTTCCCCTGAAAAAGCCCCAAACAAGGCAAGTTTTATAACAATTAATTATAAGAACGGCGATCCAGTTGGTCTGAATGGAAAAAAATTATCTCCAGCGAAAGTTTTGGATAAACTCAATCAATTAGCCGGCAAAAATGGAATTGGGAGAGTAGATTTAGTTGAAAATAGATTCATTGGAATAAAATCGAGAGGAGTTTATGAAACTCCAGGAGGAACATTATTGCTTATGGCACACAGAGCTATGGAGTCTGTAACTCTAGATAAAGACACAATGCATAAAAAAGATGAGGTTATGCCAAGATATGCAGAGCTTATTTATAATGGCTATTGGTATTCAAAGGAAAGATTTAAACTGCAAAAAATAATCGATTTAAATAGAAATAAAGTAAATGGATCAGTAAAACTTAAACTTTATAAAGGAAATATTACAATTCAATCAAGACAAACTTCCAGTAATGCTTACTCAATGAAAAAAGTCTCTTTCGAGGAAAATAAAACTTTCAATAAATCAAACGTTGAAAGATTTATCAACTTCCATAAGAAAAAATTAAGATAAAATAAAGAAATTATTTTCCAATAATAAAGGACTCCAGTTAGGTTTTTTTGAACTATTTACATTTTTTAAATTTAAATTATTAAAAATAAAATTTAAAATTATGAATTTAAAACCAACAAGACAAACAGCTATTGAAAATCTCAATACCTTTATTGAAGAGAATTTAGAGGAATATTCAAGGCTAAGAAATTTTGATTTTGGTCCTGACAGAAGATCAAATACATCTTGCTTATCACCATATATTACACATGGGGTGATTAATGAAAAAGAAGTGATTAGTAAGTCACTGGAAAAATTTTCCTTTTCAAAAAATGAAAAATTTATTCAAGAAGTTTTATGGCGAACATACTGGAAAGGTTGGTTGGAACTAAGATCAGGAGTTTGGGATGATTATTTATTAGATTTAAAAAGAATAAAAGAAGAGTTTAAAGATAATAAAAGTTACTTAAATGCCATTGAAGGTAACACTGAAATTGAATGCTTCAATGAATGGGTAAATGAACTTAAGACTTATAATTATTTGCATAATCATACCAGAATGTGGTTTGCGAGTATTTGGATATTTACTCTAGACTTGCCTTGGCAACTTGGTGCTGAATTTTTTATGCAAAACTTGTATGATGGTGATACTGCATCTAATACATTGGGCTGGCGTTGGGTTGCAGGTATTCAAACTCAAGGGAAACATTATCTTGCAAGTGAATGGAATATTAAAAAATTTACAAATAATAGATTTGAAAATATTAAACTTAACGAAAATGCACCTCCAATAATAAATGATAAAAATTATACTATTCTTCATAAAACTTTTGAAAATCCGATAAATATTGAAAAGAAAAACTTACTAGTTTTTGAAAATAACTTAGCATTTGAAATCACTGACTTTGCAATTCAAAAATTCAAAAAAATTCTTCTTATTGATAATAAAAATGAAAATAGAAATATTAAACTTAGTGAAAATGTATTGAATTTTAAGACTAGTTTGATTGACGAACAAAAAAAAAGGTTAGAGGAAAAATCAATTAATTGTGAGATTATTGATATAAACAAAATTAAAAACTTAGAAAGTTGTTACTGCCTTTATCCAACTGTTGGAGAAAATTTAGATTACATAAATCAAAACTCGCTAAAAAATATTGAGTTTCTTTTTAGAAAATTAGATCAAAATTCATGGAAGTTTTGTAACAAAGGTTTTTTTAACTTTAAAAAATATATTCCTAAAATAGTTGAAAACCTTGAATAAATTATAATTGAAATTTTTTTAATTTATGAGATAAAAATAATATGCAGAACCCACAAATATTAGAATTAATTGAAAATTTAAAGGGAAGAAGAACCTACGAAGAAAAAAAAGCTTCTAAGCTAGGCTTTAACTCTCTTTATGCATATTTTGAAAACAAACTTTTGCAAGAAAAAACTGCTATAGAAGAAAGTGCAAGAGAACTAGAAATAGCAAAAGCTGAAGCAGAATTATTAGAAGAAGAAAAAAGTAAGCAAAAGAAAACTTGCGGCTGTTGTTAAATTCCTAAATTTTTTAAAGACTGAAATTCACCAATTTTAAAAATAATTGCATCCTCTTTTTTAAAACCATATTTTTCTGCATTATCTTTAAATCTAACGGGTGGCTCCATTATTGGCTCTAAAGATAAAACAAAAGTACCCCAGTGCATCCCTAAAACTTTTTTACTTTTAAGGTCTCTTGCAATACTTAAAGCCTCTTCAGGGTTAGTATGATAAGAAGATTTATCTTTATTTGGAGACAATGGATAAAAATTATAAGCACCAATATTAATAAAAGTCAAATCAATAGGCCCATATTTCTCACCTAATTCTTTATAAACATTTCCTACACCAGTATCACATGCAAAAAGTATTTTTTTATTTTTATATTCGATTAAAAAATTTCCCCACAATGTTTTGTTAGTATCTGTCAAACTTCTTTTTGACCAATGCACCGCAGGAACTAATGTTACTTTTAGATCCTCATTAATCTTAATTTCGTCATACCAATCCATTTCGTTCACATCTTTATATTTGTTTCTTGTAAAATATTTTCCAAGTCTTAAAGGAAGTAGAACCTTTGCATCTTTAAAAGGAAATTTTCTTATTGTTCTCATATCTTGGTGATCATAATGATTATGTGTCAGAAGAAATAAATCAGTTTTTGGAAGTTCATTTAGGTTTAAGGCTGTTTTGCTAAATCTTTTTGGACCAAAAATTAAAGGTCCTGCATTTTTTGAAAAGACTGGATCAGTTATTATTGTTGTATTTCCTAGCTTAATTAAGAAAGTTGCATGTCCTATCCAGCCAACATAATCGTCATTTTTTAGATTTTCTAAGTCTGAAAGTACTTTTTGTTTTTCAATAACGTGACCTTCAGGAATAGCCATATCAAGTTTTTTCTTTTCCTTATTAAATATTTTAAATGACCACTTAAAATTTGAGTTTCTCTCTGGAGATCCTTCGGGATTTCTAAAACTACCGTCTGGTAAATGATGATAAGGTGTTTTTTCCATAGCTAATATGAAAGAATTATAAATAAAAAATATAACAATTAAAATTGTTAACTTTGACAATAATCTTTAGTTGTTTAAGGTTCTTTTGAAACACTCAATTGTATTTTTTAACAAACAAGCAATTGTCATTGGTCCAACTCCTCCTGGAACTGGAGTTAAAGCTTTTGCAACTTTTGAAACCTCTTCAAAATCAACATCACCTACTAAACCATTTTCTGTTTTGTTTATTCCAACATCAATAACTATTGCATCTTTTTTCACCCAATTACCTTTTATAAGTTCAGGAATTCCAACAGCAGCAACAATAACATCTGCTTCTAAACATTCATGCTGAAGGTCTTTTGTTTTTGAGTGAGTAATTGTTACCGTACAATCTTCTTGAAGTAAAAGTTGTGCCATAGCTTTACCATTCAAGTTTGACCGCCCAATCATTACAGCTTTTTTTCCTGTTAAGTTAGGTTCTATTTTTTTTAATAAATAATAACATCCAAGAGGTGTACAAGGAATTGAACCTTGGTATCCAGATGAAAGATTGCCAACATTCATAGGATGTAAACCATCAACATCTTTGTGTGGTGAGATAGTTTCTATAACGTGTTGCTTGTTAATATGTTTTGGAAGCGGCAATTGAACCAAAATTCCTGAAACAGTTTCATCTTTGTTAAGTTCTTCAATTTTATCTAAGACTGTTTTTTCATCTACAGTATCTGGGTATTTAATAACTTCAGATTTTAAACCAACTTGCGTTGCTGATTTTTCTTTATTTCTTACATAAATCTGACTTGGAGCTAAATCTCCGATTAAGATTACTGTAAGACCTGGAACTTTGTTATATTTTTCTCTCAGGCCATCTACTTCAGTTTTTAATTCTTCTCTAAGTTCAGCCGATTGTTTTTTTCCGTCTATTAAAATCATGATTATTAAAAAATAAGTGGTGCTATGTAGAGTTTCATACACATTTCTACAAACCAGATCAACAAAAGAAGAATAATAGGTGATATATCAAAAGCACCTAGACTTGGCAAAAAGCCCCTTATTTTATTAAGTATTGGATCAGTAAGCTTATAAGTAAACTCTAATATTGAATAAACAAATCTATTTGAAGTATTTAAAACATTAAAAGCTATTAACCAGCTTATAACAACGTTAGCGATTACTACATAAGAATACAATTTTAATAATTGTAAAGCTAAATAAAAAATAGCTATCATTTCTTCTCTACATATACAGAAGTGCTTGGGAAAGCAAAAGACGCTTTATTACCCTCAACAATTTCTTTAATTTTAATTGCCAGTCTTTCTTTAACCAACAACATCTCGCTCCAACTATTTGTTTTTGTATAACATCTTACATACATATCTATTGAGCTATCAGCGAATTTATCAACTCTTACAGAAACACCAACTTTAGTGTCATAATCTTCTGAACTATTTATAAAATCTTCTATCTCATTTCTTATAGTTTTTAATTGTTCAACGGTAGAGTCGTACTGAAGAGTTATCGTCCAACTAATTCTCCAATTTGTAATTTGACTTTTATTAATTACAGCATTCTCTGCGAACTGGAAATTTGGAATAATTGCTAAAGACTTGTCAAATTTTCTTATAACAGTTGATCTAAAACCTATTTTTTCAACTACACCCTCAATTATTCCTTCAACTTCAATCCAATCACCCATTTTAAATCTTTTTTCAACAAGTACTAAAATTCCTGATATTAAATTTTTGAATAAATCTTGTGCTCCTAAAGCAACTGCAACACCGAATAAACCAAGTCCTGCAATAATTGGACCAATTTTTATTCCCCATAATTCTAAAACAGCTGCAGCTCCTAAGATTAAAATTAAAATTTTTAATGATTTAATAATCCAGCCAATTAGTTCTCTAGTTAAAATTTTATCAAATCCACTTAGTATGTAGGAAATTGGTTCAATAATTTGATGAATAATCCAAAAAAGTAAAATCGTTATCAGCGTTCTATTTACATTATCTAAAAATAATCTCGTATCTTCTGCAAAAGACATATAGTAACTTGCAAAAAATACTCCAAGAACAATTGGAAGAAATCTAGCTGGCCCCTCCATTGCCTTAACGAAGGTATCATCAAGTTTATTTGTAGTTCTCTTAGTAATTAGTTCTAATTTTTTAATGATTAATTTGCTAATTAACCCTCTAAAAACTAAGAATATGAAGAATATTCCAAGACCTATTAAGATCTCAACAAAGTTTACACCTAAAATTCCCTTTTGCCATACAGACAAAAAAAGTCCTGAAAAATTCTCAAAAACACCCATGGCTAAATTTTATATAGTAAAAACTCTTCTTCACCAGAGTTAAATAGAAAAATTTTTTTCCACTTAATCTCATTTAAAATTGCTGATGCTTTTTCACCCATGCACATCAAATTGGTATCCATCCAACTGTCTAAAAGATCATATTTTTTAAGTAAATTAAATAAACTCTTAGCGCTATTTTCTGAGTAAACATAAATTATATCAGGGATTGAGGCTTTTAATTGTGCTCTAAATTCCTCTTTTATTTCTTGAGTTGATGAAACCGTATAGTTAATCAATCTCTTTATAGAATAACCTTCAGAAATTAGATCTTTATCTAACCTACTAGAAACTATCTCACCACTTACATAAAGAAGTGATCCATTCTTTGAGTCGAAGTTTTGTAATATCAATTCTTTTAAATTATTTACGTTTCCTTCTGCAGAGATAATATTTTGAAAACCTTTTAGCTTTGCAACTTTTTCTGTTGCAGAACCAACACAATAACATTCAATTTTTTTATCAATTCTATTTAAATCTAAATTCTTAATCGCATTTGAACTTGTAAATATTATTCCCTTAAATTGGCTATAGTCCGGTTCCTCGTATTTAATTGGTTCAACTTTTATCACGGGTAAATGAGAAACTTTATGCCCTAAAGAACTAAATTTTAATATTAATTCTTTACTATCCTCTAATGGTCTTGTTAATAAAATATGCATTTTACCTTTTATAAGATCCCTTTGACTCTGATTTTAATTTTTCTCCAATCTTAATACTTAAATCTTTAACCATTGTTTTATTTTCACTTTCTTCAACAAAAAATCTTTGTTTGCCATCTACTGAAAAAAGTTCAGCTTTTATATTTACAAGATCTTTATCAATCTTTGCATACACACCAACTGCTGTATCGCAGTCACCCTCGAGTATTTTTAAGATTTTTCTTTCAGCATTTGCAATAATTCTGGACTGATCATCATTAATCTTTTCTAAGATATTAATTATTTCTTGGTCATTTTCTCTACATTGTATGGCAATAATACCTTGTCCAGCACACGGTATTAATTCTTCAGTATTAAATTCATGTGTAATTTTATTTGTCAAACCTAAAGCTTCAATGCCAGCTTTAGAAAGTAAAATTGCATCATAATCTCCATTCTCTAATTTTTTAATCCTAGTATCCACATTTCCTCTTATTAATTTATAATCCAGATCTGATCTAATAGTTTTTAATTGGTATTCTCTTCTGTAAGAAGAAGTGCCTATTATCGAATTAGGTTTAAGGTCTAGAAAATTTATATTGTCGTTGCTAATAAAAATTTCATTGGGCGAATTTCTTTTTAAATAAAAATTTGTTATTAGCCCCTCTGTTTCAATTGATGGCATATCTTTTAAAGCATGAACAGCTATATCAATATTGTTATTAATTAACTCTATTTCAATTTTTTTTGAAAATAATCCTTTTCCTCCAATGTTTGACAGCCTATCTTTTTGGTTTTCATCTCCACTTGTGACTATTTTTTTTGTTTCTATGTGGGTCGATGAAACTTTTTTAAGATGGTTTATCACTTTTTCGGTATAAATTTGAGCTAACTGACTTCCTCGAGTACCAATAATAATTTTATCCTTTTTCATATTCTTATTTTTATTACATTCTTATAGTTTAATTGTATTAATTATAAATATTTATGAATGAAAAAAAAATAATCCTTGGAATTGAGACAAGTTGCGATGAAACAGCAGTATCAATCATAGAGGAAGATAAAAACAGTAAGATAAAAATATTATCTAATGTAGTTTCAAGTCAATTTGATATTCATAAAGAATTTGGAGGTGTGGTTCCTGAGCTTGCAGCGCGATCTCATGTTGAAAAAATTGATTTAATTGCAAAAAAAGCAATTAATGAAAGCGGTGTTAATTTAAATGATGTTTCTGCAATTGCTTCAACATCTGGACCAGGCTTAATTGTTTGTCTTACTGTTGGTTTAAATTTCGGTAAAGCATTATCCGCAAGCCTAAATATACCTTTTATTGGTGTAAACCATCTTGAAGGGCATGCCTTAAGTCCAAAACTTAGTACAACCTTAGATTTCCCATATTTATTATTATTAATTTCAGGAGGACATACACAATATCTTAGTGTGAATGGACTTGGAAAATATAAAAGATTAGGAACAACAATTGATGATGCTTTAGGAGAAGCATTTGACAAAACTGCAAAACTCTTAGGTATTGAATTTCCAGGAGGGCCAAAGTTAGAAAGTTTTGCAAAGCAGGGAGATGCAAATAAATTTAAACTTCCTAAACCAATTATAAATAAAGGTGGATGTAATTTATCATTTGCAGGTCTTAAAACTGCAATTTTAAGGATATCAAGCACTATAAAATCTAAACAAGAAAAATATGATCTTGCAGCATCTTTTCAAAAAACAATTGAAGAAATTTTAGAAGTAAAAACACAAATAGCGTTTGATGAGTTCAAAAAGACCAACAAAAAGAAAAATAAAACTTTTGTAATCGCTGGAGGTGTTGCTGCCAATAAGGGTATTAGAAAAAAATTAATAAAAGTATGTAAGAAGAATGATTTTAGACCAATTTTCCCTGAACCAAAATTATGTGGGGATAATGCAGCCATGATTGCACTAGTTGGTCTTGAAAAGTATAAAATGAAAAAATTTGATAATTTAGATCTTCCTGCAAGTCCAAGACTACCACTTGACGAAAAAGCAAAGTTTTTAAAAGGAGCAGGAGTTAGATTGTAAATGTCGAAAAGATATAGTGGTAAATCATTTAAGGATGCTAGTGTAATGAAACAAGCTAAACTTTCTTTAAAGGAAAAAAGAAAACTTAAAAAAGAAAAGAAAAAGAAAAAAAATTAAATGAAATATTGGTTAATGAAATCTGAGCCTGATGTATGGTCAATTGATCAACAAATAAAAGCTGGAGAAAAAGGAGCTGACTGGGATGGTGTAAGAAATTACCAAGCAGCAAGTAACTTAAAAAAAATGGAAAAAGGAGATCTTTGTTTTTTTTATCATTCTAATATAGGAAAAGAGATAGTTGGTATAGTCGAAGTTATTAAAACGGCATTCATTGATCCAACGGATAAGGAAAAAAGGTTTGTTGCAGTTAAAGTTAGATTTAAAAGTAAACTTCAAAATCCTGTAACACTTGAAAACATCAAAAAAACTAAGGCTTTGGAGAACTTATCTCTAATTAGACAAAGTAGACTATCTGTCATGCCTATTGATACTAAAAGCTGGAAAATAATTTTGAAGATGGGTAGAATTAATTAAAAAAAAATTCATGCCTAAGAAAAAAAAAGTTAAAAAAAAAATAATCTCTAAAAAACCTAAAGAGACAGTTTATAAAACTAAGAAAGAATGGATAAGCAAAGCTACAGTTAATAAATCTCAATATACAAAAAAATATAACGAGTCGATTAAAGACAACGATGGATTTTGGAAAAAAGAAGGAAAAAGAATTAATTGGATTAAACCTTATAAAAAAATTAAAGATGTTAAATATAGTAAAGATGATGTTCATATTAAATGGTTCTATGATGGAACTTTAAATGCCTCAGCAAATTGCATCGATAGACATCTTAAAAAGAATGCTCACAAAACTGCAATTATATGGGTAGGAGACGATCCTAAAGTTCAAAAAAAAATTACATATAAAGAACTTCATAAAGAGGTTTCGAAAGCAGCAAATGGATTGAAAAATTTGGGAGTTCAAAAAGGTGATAGAGTAACAATTTATCTTACCATGATACCAGAACTTGCCTACACAATGCTTGCATGTGCTAGAATAGGTGCAGTTCATTCCATAATATTTGGAGGTTTTTCACCAGATAGTATTTCAGGCAGAATTAATGATTGCGAATCTGATTATGTCATAACTGCAGATGAAGGTGTAAGAGGTGGCAAAACAATTCCTTTGAAATCTATTACAGATGAGGCTTTACAGAGCTGTCCAAATGTAAAAAAATGTATCGTAGTAAAGAGAACAGGTACCAAAAAAATTGATTGGTTTAATGATCGTGATGTTTGGTATCACAAAATGACAAGTAAAGTGTCAGTAAAATGTGAGCCTGAGGAAATGAATGCTGAGGATCCATTATTCATTCTTTACACATCTGGTTCAACTGGGAAACCAAAAGGTGTACTACATACAACTGGTGGATATATGGTTTATGCATCAATGACTCACCAATATATTTTTAATTATAAACCTAAAGATATTTATTGGTGCACGGCTGATATAGGCTGGGTTACAGGACATAGTTATATTATTTACGGTCCACTTGCTAACGGTGCAACTACAATCATGTTTGAAGGAATACCTACTTATCCTGATACATCTAGGTGGTGGCAAATAGTTGATAAATATAAAGTAAATATTTTCTACACAGCTCCAACAGCAATCAGAGCTTTAATGAGAGAAGGTGATAAACCTGTAAAGAAAACATCTAGAAAGACTTTAAAACTTTTAGGAACTGTTGGTGAACCAATTAATCCTGAAGCATGGGAGTGGTACTATAAAACTGTTGGTGATAGTAAATGTCCAATCGTTGATACATGGTGGCAAACAGAAACAGGTGGGATTTTGATCAGTCCACAAACTGGAGCGATAGATTTAAAACCTGGATCTGCAACAAAACCATTTTATGGAATTAAACCAGAGATTTTAGATAAAGATGGGAAGGTTTTAAAAGGAGAAGCACAAGGCAGACTTTGTATTTCTCAATCATGGCCTGGACAAATGAGAAGTGTCTATGGTGACCATCAAAGATTTATAGATACTTATTTTTCACAGTTTGATGGGAAATATTTTACAGGTGATGGCTGCAGAAGAGATAAAGATGGATACTATTGGATTACAGGAAGAGTAGATGATGTAATTATTGTTTCAGGCCATAATTTAGGTACCGCAGAAATAGAAAGTGCATTTGTAGCTCATCCAAAAGTGGCTGAAGCAGCAGTAGTTGGATATCCACATGACATAAAAGGAAACGGACTTTACTGTTATGTAACTTTAAATGCTGGAGAAAAAAGTACTCTTGATTTAGAGAGAGATTTAAAACTTTGGGTAAGAAAACAAATTGGTCCAATAGCAACTCCTGACTTAATTCAATTTGCTCCAGGACTTCCAAAAACAAGATCTGGAAAAATAATGAGAAGAATTCTCCGAAAAATTGCTGCTAATGAACATGGTCAATTAGGAGACACAACCACTTTAGCTGATCCTTCAGTTGTTGAAAGCTTGGTCGATAATAGAAAAAATATCTAGATCTTTATTAGTTTAGAAAACTCTTCTTTAATATTATCCCATTTTAAAATCATAGAATTAAGAACTATTTTTCTATCTATAGATTTTAGTTCGGTAGCGACTGGAGCCCAATTATACAATGCAAGAGCACTTTCATTAAATGGCCAAGACTTATAATAGTCATCCCATTTAATTTGATCTAATCTTTTCTGAAAACTAGCTCTCGCTTCATCAACAATTTCCTTAGGCATGCCATTCTCTAATTCTTTATCCAAAATATTATTATAAATTTCAGAGGCTCTATTCGTTTCTTGATAGTTAAAATAAACATTAAGATATGAGATTGTATAAAAGGATAAATCTTGAAGCGAAATTGCATATATATTCCATTTAGCAGTGTTAATTGATTTTAAAAATGTTTCATCATCAAAATGGAGAACCCATTTAGTGCCCATTCTTGTTTTTAAATAATTATATAAAGTAACTTGTGATACCCATGCTGATTTTTGCTGAATAAATTCCCCAAGATCCTCGATATTTTTTATTTTTTTCTTTGGCAAAATTCCTTTGAACATTGCAACTAAGTAGACTTTGAAATCTTGAAGTTTTATATCTTTTAAGTTGAATCTGTATTTGAGGCCCATTTATCTAACTAATATGTTGATGTATAATGTAAAAATGACACAATATCGAGTGTTTTTAAGGGTTTAAATAAGTTTGATTATCGGTATGGTTCTTTCTTTAACCTATAGGAGAGAGAAAAAATGTCAAAACAAGAACAACACTGGGAAAAAACCAGAAATTTGCTTTTTATCACATTAGCAATTTGGTTTGTTTTCTCAATTGGCATCTTTCTTTTCGGAGCCGAAATGCAAGAATCTAGCATTAGACCATTTGGATATCCTTTAACGTATTGGTTTACATGTCAGGGATCACTTGCAATCTTCGTCATTCTAATTTTCTGGTTTGCAGGTCGACAAGAGAAAATAGATGATGAGTTCGGATTTACTGAAAGAGAGGGCGAACAATGATAAAAGGTAAATTTATAGATAATCTACCTAAGGTCTATGGGATATATACTGGAGGTTTTCTAGTATTTATCATCATAATGGCCATAGCTGAACAAGCTGGTATGTCAGCAAAAATGATTGGTATCTTTTTTGTTGCTTTTACAGTTTTGATTTATGCTTTAATTGGTTGGTTATCAAGAACACTTCAAACAGACGCTTATTACGTAGCTGGAAGGCAAGTACCTACCGTATTTAATGGAATGGCAACTGCAGCAGACTGGATGTCTGGTGCATCTTTTGTAGCCATGGCAGGTGGTATTTATTTTAAAGGCTATGGTTATATGGCACTGCTTGTTGGATGGACTGGTGGATATGTACTAGTTGCATCTTTGTTAGCACCATATCTTAGAAAATTTGGATGTTATACAGTACCAGATTTTATAGGAACTCGTTACGGTGGTAACCTAGCAAGATTTAGTGCTGTTATAGTCTTAACTGTTGCATCATTCACTTACGTGACTGCTCAAATTAACGCTACAGGTACAATTGCATCTGTTGCTTTAGATATTCCATTTGAAATTGCAGTTTATGTTGGACTTGCTAGTATTTTGATGTGCTCAATGCTTGGTGGAATGAGAGCAGTAACTTGGACACAAGTTGCTCAATATATTGTATTAATTATTGCTTATTTACTTCCAGTATTCTGGATAAGTAACAATATTGGTGCAGGTTTCTTCCCACATTTCATGTTAGCTGACGAAGTAGCAAGAATTGCAGAACTTGAAGGTCAATTTGGATTTGTTAAAAACTCAGCTGCAGATTTAGCTACAGTTCCAAAAGGATTGGCGGGAATTACTAAACCGCACTCTTCAGTTAATGCAACACCTTGGGCGTTTATTTCATTAGCAGTATGTATGATGGCTGGAACAGCTTCATTACCTCATGTTATGATGAGATACTTTACTACTCCAAGTGTAAGAACAGCTAGAAGATCAGTAGGTTGGTCGTTATTCTTTATATTCCTACTTTACTCTTCAGCTCCAATGTTAGCTACTCTATCAAAAATTTCTTTGATGGATCCTAATCTAGCTACTGGAATTATCGGTAAATCGATAACTGAAGTTCAAGCTCTTGACTGGTATCAAAACTGGAACCAAGCGAAGTTGATGTTTGTAAGTGACTTTAATGGCAACGGAACTCTAGAACTTAATGAGTTCTTTATGAAAGGTAGCGCTGTTGTATTAGCAACACCTGAAATTGCTGGATTACCATATGTAATATCTGGACTAGTTGCTGCTGGAGGTATGGCTGCTGCCATGTCGACTGCGGATGGATTAGTTTTAGCTATTTCAAATGCATTATCACATGATGTTTACTACAAAATCATTAATCCAAAAGCTGAAACTGCAAAAAGATTAATTGTTGCAAGGGTATTACTTGTATTGATTGGTTTTGCAGGAGCTACAATTGCTGCACTTGAGATACAAGGTATTCTAGGTTCGGTAATTTGGGCTTTTGACTTTGCGATGTCTGGACTATTCTTCCCACTTGTACTTGGTGTATGGTGGAAGAGAGCTAATGCACCAGGAGCTGTTGCGGGAATGCTGTTAGGACTGATCTCAGGAACTGCGTATCTAGTTTGGGTACGAAGTGGTGGATCTGGGTTCTTAGGCATAACTCAACTTACTTTTGGTATAGTTGGAGCTGCTGTGAGTTTAGTTTCTATGATTGTTGTCAGTTTAATTACTACGGCACCAGACGCAGCTACTCAGAAAATGGTTGATGATGTCCGTGTACCAAGTGGAAAAACCATACTTGGAAAACAACATTAATTAAAATATATTATTTTAGGGGCGAAAATTTCGCCCCTAGATAAGATCAAAAATGTCAGCAAACTTTCATCCCTTAGTTTACATAATTGATTATATCCTTGGTGTTATAATGTGGACTCTAATTGGACGAGTTGCGATGAATATATTTCAGAAGGAAGATTCACAATTTTTCTTTATGAAAGTATTTGTGAAACTAACGAACCCACTTATAAAAATATTTAAGCCAATTACTCCTAGCTTCATTATAGGACCTTTAGTACCACTTTATGTAGCTTGGTTCTTTTACATGGGTCGTTTCTATTTAATGCCTTATTTACTTGGTTATTCAGTTATGGGTATGCTTTCGTTCCCTCTTGAAAGTGAAATTGCTCGAGAAATATATAGAATATTCAGTAAAAATTAATTCAAATAGAACAAAAAATTGATACTAATATTTTTAGTACCAAATGAAAAAAATTCAAATTTCTCCATCTATATTATCTGCTGACTTTAGTCAGCTTGGAAATGAAATTAAGAAGTTAGAAGAAGGTGGAGCTGACTTAATTCATGTCGATGTAATGGACGGTCACTTTGTTCCAAATTTAACAATAGGACCGCCAGTAATAAAAAACTTAAGAAAATATACCAAGCTTCCGTTTGATGTACATTTAATGATCTCTCCAGTGCATGAATATATAGAAAGTTATGCAGATGCTGGTGCTGATATAATAACTATTCATCCTGAAGCTACTGAAAATTTAAAAGAATCTATTAATTTGATAAAAAAATTTGGTAAAAAAGTTGGTGTATCTTTAAATCCAAAAACTGAAATTAAAACTTTAGTTCATGAAATAGACAACATTGATTTAGTTCTAGTTATGAGTGTTAATCCTGGTTTTGGTGGGCAAAAATTTATGCCTGAAGTATTAGATAAAATAAAAGAGTTGAAAAAAATAAAAGATAAGAGCCAATATCAATTTGATATTGAAGTTGATGGAGGTATTAATTTTAGTAATTCAAAAATAGTTTTAGAGGCTGGAGCTGATATTTTAGTATCTGGAACCACAATCTTCAAAGAGAACGATGGTAATATCAAAACAAATATTGAAAAACTAAAATCAATGTAAAATGTTTTTAAAAAGTTCTTTTAATTATATCAATGAATTTTATTTTATTTTTAAAAACCAAATACGAAAAATTTATTTAAACTCATCTATTTATAACAGAAAAATTTCAAGAGTTGATGAAACTGTTTTAGTTTATCAACCAAGTCTTAATATACTTAGTTCATTAATAAAGTACGAAAAACAAAAAAATAAAATTGAAGATTTTAATGTTCAATCTATATGGGAAAATAAACATCTAAAATATAAAGATTTTAAAAAACTTCACAGTTTTTATTGGCTGTTTTCGATAGATCTTAAATCTTCAAATGAAGTTACTCAGTCAATTATTAAAAATTGGATTAAAAAGAATCAAAACTATGAAACAAAAAGTTGGGAAGTAGATATTCTTTCTAAAAGAGTAATAGCTTGGATTTCAAATTCAAAAATAACCTACGATGAATCTGGAAATAACTATAAAAATAGTTTTAACGAAATAATTAGTAAGCAGGTAAATCATTTGATGAATGAAATTGAAAGATCATCTGATTTAAACGACAAAATGATAGGTTGTACAGCTATAACCCTTACAGGAATAGCGTACAAAAATAAAAGGTTTTTGGAGTACGGATTAAATTTACTTAAGAAGATTATTAATAATTCTTTTGACAATAACTTCTTTCCAAAATCAAGAAATATTAGACAGATGATTTTTTATTTAAAATATTTTATTTTGATCAGAGAACTCTTAAAAGACTCTTTAAATGATATTCCAGAATACTTAAATGAAATAATTCATTTTCTTGGAAAATCCTATGATTTTATTTGGGGATCATTAAGACAGAGTTTATTATTTAATGGAAATAATAATTCAAATAATAAAGACTTTGATAAATATCTATCTCTTTTTAGATATAAATTTAAAAATGAGAAATTCGATATATCCGGTTATACAATCTTAAAAAATAAAAATGCAGTTCTTGCCATGGATATAGGAGGTAATCCTAAAAGGAATTACTCTGAAAATTACCAAAGCGGACCCTTATCATTTGAATTTTTTTTTAAAGATAAAAAACTAATTACAAATTCTGGTTATTTTCAAGATCATAACCATCAACTAAATTCAATTTCAAAATCAACTGCAACCCACTCAACATTAATTTTAGATAACTCTTCAACTTGTAATTTCAAAAAAAATAGTAATGGTCCAAGTATAGTAAATAAGGGATTTAAAACCTTTGACAAAGAAATAACCTATGAAAAAAATTATTGGAGTATTAAATGTTCGCATGATGGATATTTGTCTAGATACGGAGTAATTCACCAAAGAAATTTAGAATTTGATGTAAATAAAAATATTATTTTTGGAAAAGAAAAACTTATTAAAAAAAAGAATTTTAAAGTTACAAACTTTGAAATAAGATTTCATCTGTTGCCAAATATTAAAGTAACGAAGCTTCAAGATAATAAATCTGTTTTAATTGAATTAGAGAATTCTGGTTGGAGATTTTTTTCAAATGATGGATTGATAGGAGTTGAAACTGGGCTATACTTTGGTAATAAAAATCAATATATTGAGAACCAGAATATTTTCATATCTGGTATTACTCAGAGTAATGAACAATTAATTGAATGGCAGATAAGCAAAATATGATTAATAAAATTAAAAAAGCTATTATATCTCTCTCAGATAAATCTGACATTAAATTAGTATTAAATACACTAGAAAAATACAAAGTGAATGTAATAAGCTCAGGAGGTACATCAAAAGAAATTAAGAAATTAGGCTTTAAATGCACAGAAGTATCAGAGTATACAAATACTGATGAGATTTTAGATGGCAGGGTAAAAACGCTTCATCCAAAGTTATATGCAGGTATTTTAAATAAAAGAGAAAGTAAAAGTCATAAAAAAGAGCTCAGGAAGAATAATTATGACGAAATAGATCTAGTTATAGTTAATTTTTATCCATTTGAAGCAAAATTAAAAAATACAAAAAATCATAATAAACTCATTGAAAATATAGATATTGGAGGACCAAGTCTAGTAAGAGCTGCAGCTAAAAACTATAAATATACAACTGTTCTTACCTCTCCACATCAGTACAAAGAATTTATTTTGAATATAAAAAAAAATAAAGGTTCAACAAGTTTGGAATTTAGAAAAAAACTATCTCAAGAAGCATTTAATTTTACAGCATACTATGACTCAGTAATTTCTGAATATTTAAACAGTGAGAATAAAGATTTCTTTCCTATTAAAAAGACTTTTCATGGAAATTTGGTTGAAGTTTTACGATATGGTGAAAACCCTCACCAACAATCTGCAATTTATTCAAAACAAAATAATTTAGATATATCTAAATTGAGTGGAAAAAAACTAAGTTATAATAATTATAATGATATTTATGCAGCTCTCAATATTTCACAGACGCTTCCAAAAAATACTGGAACGGTAATTGTAAAACATGCCAGCCCATGTGGTGTGTCAGTAAATGATGATAAAATTGAAAGTTTTAAAGAAGCTTTGGCCTGTGATCCAATAAGTGCCTTCGGAGGAATAGTTTCATGTAATTTTAAAATAAATAAAAAAATAGCTTTAGAATTAAATAAAATTTTTTTAGAGGTAATCATTGGACTGGGTTTTGATAAAGAATCACTGAAATTATTGAGGAAAAAGAAAAATTTAAGATTAATTGATGCATCAAAATTAGGTAAACAAAACTTAAACAATATCACTAGTCACTTCGATTCTTTATTACTGCAAAGTACAGATGACAAAATTTTTACTAAGAATAATTTTAAAGTTGTATCTAAAATTAAGCCATCAAAGAAAATTATGGATGACTTAATATTTGCTTTCAATATATGTAGAAACGTAAAGTCTAATGCAATTGTTTTAACCAAAAATAGTTCAACCATTGGAATTGGATCAGGTCAACCAAGCAGATTAGATAGTTGTAAAATAGCGATAAATAAAATGCAAAAATTCCAAAAAATTAGTGAAAATGACATAATCTTAGGGGCCTCAGATGCATTTTTTCCTTTTGTCGATGGAATTGAAATTTTAGTTCAAAATGGAGTAAGTGCTATCATCCAACCTTCTGGATCCATTCGTGATAAGGAAATTATTAAATTTGCAGATAAATTGGGAGTTATATTAGTATTTTCAAAAACCAGACACTTTAAACATTAAGAATTTTTAAATTTTATCTATTTTTGCGGCAAGAACGAAATCGCTTTCATGCAATCCATTTATAGCGTGAGTTTGTATTTTTATTTTTGCATATCCCCAACCAAACCATATATCTGGATGATGTCCTTCTCGTTCAGCAATTTCTCCAACTTTATTCACAAAGGATTGGCTTTCTAAAAAATTGTTAAATTTAAAGTTTTTGATTATGTAAAAATCTTTTTTCTCAACAGAATCTACATCCCATCCATCAACCTTTTTGAGATATTTATGAATTTCCTCAAGGTTAAAACTTGGAATACCACCCTCACAAGGAATACATTTTTTATCAGCTAAATCACTCATATAAATTGTACCCTAAATCATTTAAATCATTTTGAAAAGTATTATTTAATTTAAGTATAATATTTTTTGGTAAAATTTTTTGCCATCTATTGTTAAATCCTAAATTAAAAAAATTTTTTTTTTCTCCAGATTTAGAGTATGGACTTTCCTCAAATCCTTCATTTTTTTCCTTATTTTTTAAATTAGAAAAATTTGTTGAATTAATTGAATTTACAAGTTTTTTTTCATCAATCGAAGAGTTATCTTTTTTTAAGGCATCTATAAAATTGACTATTTTTCTAAAAGTATCTAGTTTATTATTTTCTAAATCCTCATACCTGATGAATAATGTGTTAAAATCATTTGTATTTTTCCAAGATTTATAATGACTTGACCAAGATCCTAAAAAAGTAAAATTACTATAATCTTCACCTATAGATTTCTCCAAAAGAGTTTGTTTTTCATTTATTAATTTTAAATACGATTCTTCATAATTTAATGAATAATGATGAGTCATTGATGTTATTATGTTTCTTGGATCTCTTACAATATAAATTGCACCTAATGACAAATTTTTTGTAGTAAAACTATTTCCTTTGTATTGATTTAGCGAACTGTGTGTTTTTAAAAAATGAATTTTATCTCCAGAGAAAAATTGTTGCTGATTATAAATCCAATTTTGACTTGCCTCCGTCTCAGAGTTAATTTTTTTTTTAACAAACTTTACTGATGGAAATTGAAGAATATTTAAAAGTAAATCAAAATCAAATTTACCTTTTTTTGAAAAATAATATGAAGAAATAAACGATCTTAAATATGTGTTTCCACTTTTAGGATAAGAGGCGATCCAAATAATCATAATTTTGGAGCGGGCAATGGGACTCGAACCCACGACCTTCTCGTTGGCAACGAGACGCTCTACCACTGAGCTATGCCCGCTTGTTCTAATAGTACTGAAATTATTAGCTTTTATTAAATTTAGCAAGCAGTAAAATTAGCTTTTTGAATTATTTATTGTGAAAATTAAAATCTAAATTTTTTTTTGATAATATAATATTACCGCATGTATCATGATCATCATCAAGCTCATCAATTTTAGCTTCTAAATCTTTACTACTTATTTTGTTTCCATACATATCATAAAGTTTAAATCCCCTTTGTAAAAAAAAATCAATATCACTAATTGAGTAATCTTTTTGGCTCATTATCATTTTTGAAAATTCAAATATAACAGAACAATCATAATTAAGAATAATATTTTTTGCTCCACTTATTGCTTTAAAATCATAACCTTCTAGATCAATTTTTATAAAAATACTTGTATCGTTTTGAAAATTTATATCTTTAAAGTAATTATCTAATGTAACAATTTTAACCCTATAATTATTTTTTGATTCAGCAATCTCTGAAGTTACAAATCCACCCCCACTAGAGTTATTAATTTTTTCATCTCTAGTATCGTTAAATATTACTTCATCATCTCTGTCGCCTACTGCAAATTCTATAATCTCAATGTTTGTAATTTTGTTTAGATTAATGTTATTTTTTAGAAAAATTCTTTCTTGTTTTGATGGCTCGAAAGCATAGGTTATTACATTTTCCACTTTTGTAGCTATATCTAAACTGTAAAATCCTGCATTAGCTCCACAGTCAATAAATACATTTTTTTTATTTATTAAGTTTTGTATTATTATATTTCTTTCTCTGGGGTCTGGAACACTAACTCTTGTTAATAAAAATCTTGTGTAATCACTCTTTGCTGGATAAGTGTAGATTTTAAAATTACCAAAATTTAAAATAAAAGGTCCTTTCAAAAAAATTTTACAGATTGAAAAAAATATATAAAATATTTTTTTTTTTATTGTTTTATCTAACTTATAAGCAGGGAATATATTACAAATAGTCTGAAATAATTTATCCATGAAATTAAAAATTTATTTTATGTTGCTTTAAAATTTCCTGCATAATGTTGAGAAAATTTTTGTATTTTTTCCACTCATCAGATGTATTTTTTTTAATTTTACCTCTCACTTGTAAAAGAGAAGCTGTTTGAACAGGCCTAGAATTTTTGCTATAATTTTTCAGATTTTCTTCCCATTTAATACTAAGTTTTCTAACTAAATTTTTTGTTTCATTTTCAAAATCATCAACAAAATTCTCATAATTAATATTTATTATTTTTTCCTCAAGTTTGTCTGACCAAAATTTCATTAGATCATCATATAGTATATAATATTTTGCAGTGTCTTTTTGACTAAGTGAAAAATCCATACCAGGGTCAGGAAAGTTAATTTTATAATTTGACCAACAAATAGCCATTGGATTTCTTTTGATGTGAATTATTTTAGCCTCTGGGAAAGCTTTTGTTATGAAACCAATCCATCTAAAATTCATTGGTAATTTATCAATAACAAATTTTTTATCACTTAATTGTGTTACCTTATTATGGTACTCCAACCTTATAGTTTTAATTAAGCTATCAAAATTTTGAACTTTATCGAATTTTAAATTGTCAATAATTTTAGGCAAGTAATTAAGTTCACCAGCACCATGTATATTAGAGTGAGATGATAAAACTTGTTCTAAAAGAGTTGTTCCAGATCTTGGCATGCCAACAATAAAAATTGGTATAATCTTAAGCTTATTATTGTGAGCAGTAAATTCATTTAAATTTTGATCAAAAATATGTTTTATTTTTTCAAAAAGTTTTTTTTCTGTTTTAATATTAAATCTTGAATTAATTTTTTTTATTTTATGAGACTGCTCAAGATACTTTAAAGCTAAATCAGATTTATTTAAGTCAAAATTACATTTACTCAAGCTAGTATATGCAATTATTTTTTCATCATCGCTTGCATTTGACAAGTCAATTTTTTCAAGTTTTTTTAAAAAATCATTACCTTTATCTGCTTTTGTAATTAAAAAATAATTCTTAAAAGCTCTAATATGTTTATCATCTATATCAATTACTCTCTCAAATAGTTTTCTTGCTTCGTCTACATTTCCAAGTATTAGATTTAAATAGCCTAAATCATTTAAAGCTGTTGTATTATTTGCATCAAATTTTAGGACCTCTCGAAGTATTTTTTTAAGATCATTAAAATTTTTTTCTTCACTATAAACATGTGCCAGATTAAAATATGCAGGAATATTCTTTTTATTATATTTGATCGCTTTTTGGTAATTTTTCACTGCTTCATCAATAAATCCTAATTTAAATTTTATATTTCCTAAATTGTTATAAGCTTCTGAATAGTCGGGTTTAAGATTTATTGCTTTTAAAAAATTCTCTAAAGCTTCATTATAATTTTTTAATTGCTTGTGAATATTGCCATAAATGTAATAGTTTTCTGCATTTGGCTTCAGTAAAATAATACTTTTAAAAAATTTTTCTGCTTCTAAATAATCTTTTAAAGTTAAATATGTCAAACCTAATGCATACAATATTTGGAAATCATTGTTTGTTTTTAAGTATTTTTTTCCAAGCTTAATTACTTTTTCTAATTTTCCTTTGTTGTAATTATCTAAAATAGTTTTTTTATTATTTAATAAATTTTTAGAATTCATTTAAATAAATGAAATTAAGACATTGAATATGTATGTTATGATGCAAAATCAAACCAACCTGTAATTATATACTTTGTCCCACTTTTTAATACTGATCCAGTATGTGCGTGTGTCCACTCGGCAGGCCAAATTAATGTTTTATTATTTTCAGGCTTAATTTTTAATCCATAGTGATCAAAATCAGTCGTACCTCCATCATTCACATCGTTTAAATAGGTCATAAAAGCAAAAATTCTGTGTAATGTCGATAGACCTGTTCTCTCGGAATGTAAGGCTGCAAAATGATCACCTGGAAAATATTTTTGTACATTAAAAGGACCGACGTTCACTTTTGTTAAGAATTCTTTTACAAAGGGCCATTGTTCTCTATAATCCAAAAAACATTTTTGAAGTTCAGAAAAATAGTTTTGAAAGACTTTATACTTTGGATCAGATAATTTATTTGGACTTATTGTTATATCTGTTGATTTTTTTCTACTCTCCTCAACTCCTTTTGCTGTGGACCCTTTTTTTTGAAGGGATTGGTTTTTTTCAAAAAAATCAATTATACCTTTGCTGATATTTTCATCGTCAAGGTACCAACATCCAATGAAATTTGGTGATTTATCACTGATTATATCAACTCTTTTCATTTTAACAATTTAACTCCATTTTCATCAAGTTGTAAAAAACCTGCACCCTTCTTTATGTAAGATAAACCTTCTTTGTGAGAATTTAAAGCTAACAATGATTGTCCTAATAAATTATTTAAAGTTCTATTTTTGGGATATTTTGAGACAATTTTTAAAACAAAATCTTTTACTTCATTTTTCTTACCTGTTTTAAACAAACATATTGTGTATCTTTCACAAATTTCTTCATTTCTTGATTCTAAATTAATTATATTTTTATAATGATCTATAGCATCTACATAATTTTCTAATAAAAAATATAAGCTCGCAAGATTGTAATAAGCTTCAAGATTATTTTTTTTCAAACTAATGGCCTTTTTATAATTAATAATAGCTTGTTCATATTTATTTAGAGATTTTTGTGCACTACCTAAATTATTATATGCTTCAGTAAAATTGGGGTTTAATGTAATAGCTTCCTCAAATGAGGTAATAGCATTATCAAATTTTTTTAATTTTTTTTGGATGTTGCCCAAAAAATATAAATTCTCTGCATTCTTATTAAGTAAAATTAATTTTTTAAAATAGTTTTCTGCATTATCGAAATTTTCAAGTTTGATTGATGACAATCCTAATATATATATTAATTGTGCATCATTTTGTCTCTGTTTGAATAATTTTTCACCTTCAACTATTACATATTCAAATTTATTTTCTTTAAATGAAGTTAAAATTTTTTCTTTTTCTAAATTATTTGAATTCATTGCTTAGATGTTATAATTTAAATTATATGAAAAAAGAAGATCTTCCAAAAATTATACCAGTTTTCCCATTATCAAATTTTATTATTTTTCCACGTACAACAGTTCCATTAAATATATTTGAGCCAAGATATATACAAATGATTGATAAAAGCATGAAAAGTGACCGTATGATAGGGATGATTCAACCAAAAAAAACTGGTGAATTAAAAAAACCAGATTTACATAACGTGGGTTGTGTTGGAAAAATAACAAGTTTTAATGAAACAGATGACGGTAGATATTTAATTATTTTGAATGGTGTCTGCAGATTTAAAATTATTGATGAAGTAAACAATGACAACCTATATAGAGAATGTGAAGTAAAATACGAGGAATTTTCAAGTGATTTGATGGAAAAATCAGATGAAATAAAATTTTCGGATTTAAGGGTAATATTTCAAAATCTTAAAGACCTTTTTAAAAAGCAGGGATATGAAATAAACTGGAAAGAAATTGAAAAACAAAGTTTAGATCAAACTATAAATACTTTATCTATGGCATCACCATTTTCTTTAGAGGAAAAACAAGTTTTACTCGAAAGCAAAGATTTAAATATAAGAAAAGAAAAATTAGAGGAAATTTTGAATACTTATATTTTAGATAATTTTAATAATAAAACCTTGCAATAAATAATTTAAAAGAAAATTAATTAGATAACATTGTTGCATATTTATTTAAAAATTTATTATTTTTCAAAATTTTAAATATTGGATCAGATAAATTATTTTCTAACTTGTTATCAAGTTCAAAAAAAGAATTTAAAGCATCTATACCTAATCCATACATGTAATTTAAATGTTTATTTTTTTCTTGAAATTTTTGAGCAATTAATTCACCATCATCAATACCTAATTTAATATCTTCATCTAAAATACTAGATAAAGATTTAATATCTCTGATAGTCATATTAAAACCTTGACCTGCTAATGGATGAACCTTATGTATTAAATCTCCAAAAGATAAAACATTTTTAAAAATATAATTTCGAAGGGCATGGAATTTAATACTAAAAGACTCAACTTCGCTAATTTTATCTATCTTATATTTATAATTATATTTATTTATAATTTTTAAAAAGTTTATCTTATCAATTAATTTTATTGAATTATTTGAAAATACAATTGAAGTTTGATTGTTAGACAGTGGAAGAAATGCTAACGGACCATTTTTTGTAAAAATTTGTTTAGCAATTTTATTTTCAACCTTTTTATGATGTATTATAGCAGTATAAGCCAAAGATTTATAATTTTTTTCTATTTTTTTTTGAAAATATTTTTTTGTTATTGAATTATTTTGCTGTGAATTAATTATTAAATCATAATTTCTTTTTTTCAAAATCTCTAAATCATAATTTTTAATAGTAATAAATTTTAGAAATTTATTTTTTTTTATTAAGTTAAAAAGGTCAATATATTTTAACAAATAAAAATTATTTTGATTTTTATTTTTGAACTCAAACAACTCACGTGATTTATTTTTTTCTGAATAAATTTTTATTTTTGTAGTTGGCCATCCTAAATTTTTAATACCTCCAATATTTTCAACTAAAAATTTGTAATTATCGTTCGAAATTGCAATTGTTCTAAAAGTATCTTTTAATAAAGTTGGTTTAGATTGGGAGATAATATCAACTTTAATGTTTTTTTTTAATAATACGTTTGCTAAAACAAGGTTTGTTAAATTGTTTCCTAATAGACAAATATTCATAATATTATTTAATTTTATCAACAAAAATTAAATGATACAAAGTGACAAATCATTAATATCAAAATGAAAATTAAAAATTTAGTCGATAAAACAACAAGTTTTCTATTTAAAAGACTATCAGAAGCTGCGGGTTTGGCCTTATTAGTTCTATCTGTATTGTTGCTAATATCATTAATAAGTTACTCACCAGAAGATCCCAACTTTATTTTTCCAGAAAACGCTGAAATAAATAATTTGTTGGGCGCAAAAGGTAGTTATACATCAGATATTTTATTTCAATCCATTGGTTTAATTTCATTATTGGTGCCATTTTCATTCATTCTCATATCAATATCAGTAATATTTAATAAGAAAATATTACAAATTATTGAAAGCTTATTTTTTGTAATTTTATACTCAATTTTAGGGACATTATTCTTTACAGTTTTTCATACTGAAACATACTTGCTTACGATTAATGGTAATAATGGTTTTATAGGCAGTTTATTTGAGGAAACTTTTTTAATAAATTTAATAAAATTAAATAATCAAGCAAGTTATATAATTTTAATATTTTTAATTATCGTATTTTTTCTTTTTAGTATTAATTTTAAACTTAAATATCTTAAAACTATTAGTATAATTTTTTCAAAATCTAAAAAAGTAGCAAATAAAAATATTGTTGAAATTACTGATGAAAATTTAATAAATGAAAATGATTACACAAACGTTGAAACTAGAGTTCAAGAAAATTTTTCATTTGATAAAAATGTAATATCATCTGATAAAAAAACCATCAAATATAAACTACCATCCTTAGACTTTTTAAAATTACCTACAAAAAAGGATAAAAATTTATCTGAAAATAAAATTGACGAAAAAATTTTAGAAAAAATTTTACTTGATTTTGGAGTTGAAGGTGAGGTTAAGAAAGTAAGTCAAGGTCCTGTTGTTACTTTATATGAATTTGAACCTGCACCTGGCGTTAAAGTATCAAAAATTATTAACCTTTCAGAAGATATTGCCAGAAATACTAGTTCTGAGTCTGCAAGAATTGCAACTATACCTGGTAGTAATACCATTGGAATTGAACTCCCTAAACCACAAAGAGAAAACGTTTTTTTGAGTGAAGTAATTTCTGATAGTAGTTTTAAAAAAAAGGATACCAAACTTCCGATTGCTCTTGGAAAAAGTATTTCTGGATTACCAATAACAGGGGATCTAAGCACTATGCCTCATTTGCTCATAGCTGGGACAACTGGATCTGGTAAATCAGTTTGTATAAATACAATTATTTTGTCACTTTTGTACAAACATTCCCCTGAGAAATGTAAGTTTATATTGATTGATCCAAAGATGTTAGAGTTATCTACGTATGAAGGAATTCCACATTTGTTGTGCCCAGTTATAACTGAAGCTAAAAAAGCTGCATCTGTTTTAGGTTGGGTAGTTAAAGAAATGGAAAATCGCTACAAGCTAATGACAAAAGTGGGGGTGAGGAATATTGATGGATATAACGAAAAACATAAGATTTCTATGCCTTATATAGTTGTTATTGTTGATGAAATGTCAGATTTAATGCTTGTAGCTGGTAAAGATATAGAAAATTATATTCAAAAGCTATCTCAAATGGCAAGAGCAGCAGGTATACATATCATAATGGCTACACAAAGACCAAGTGTTGACGTTATTACTGGAACAATAAAAGCTAATTTTCCAACAAGAATATCATTTCAAGTTACTTCTAAAATAGATAGCAGAACAATTCTTGGTGAACAAGGAGCTGAACAACTTCTTGGAAGAGGGGATATGCTTTACATGACTTCTGCAAATAGAATGACAAGAATTCATGCACCATTTGTGTCAGAGGGTGAAATTGAGAAAATAAATAATTTTTTAAGAAATCAAGCTGAACCTGATTATGTAGATGAAATTCTTAATTTTGCAGATGAAAAAAATAATGATGATGATTCAAAAGATAATGAAAACCTAGATGAACTATATAATAATGCACTTGAAATTGTAAAATCTGAAAGAAAAGCATCGACATCATTTTTGCAAAGGAAACTTCAAATTGGTTATAATAGAGCAGCTAGAATAGTTGATCAAATGGAAGCGAACGGGGAAGTAAGCCAGGCAAATCATGTTGGCAAAAGGGAAGTTCTAAAATGAAAAAATATTTAATTTTTTTTTTTATTTTATTTTTTAATTTAAGTGCACAAAGTTCTGTAAATCAAGAAATTATAAGTCATTTGAAAAAAATAAACTCCTTAGAATTTAAATTCATACAAAAAATAGATAATAATAATATTGAACAAGGCGAATGTATTATTTTATACCCCAAAAAAATTCTATGTAAGTATTATGATATTTATAATAAAATCCTAGTTTCGAACGGTAAATCTTTAGTTATTAATTCAGATAAAATCAAAAATTATTATAGATATCCTTTAGATAAAACACCTTTAAATTTTATTTTAGACAAAAAATTTTTAATTTCAAAAATGAAACAAGTAGAAAATGACAAAAATTATCCTTTTTATTATGTATTCAATTTTGAATTTGAAAATAATCTAATTAAAGTTTTCTTTGATAAGGTAAGTTTAGATTTAATAGGTTGGGAGACAAAAGACATATACCAAAATCAAATACAGACTTTTTTAAGTGATATTAATATTAATGTTAATGTTGAAGAAAAAATATTTTCTTTGCAAAAATATATTAATTAACGTCAACATTTATTTTTTCAGATTTAAATACCTGCATTCCTCTGGCTAAATAATTTTTAATTGCATTTTCATGATCTAGTGAACAAGTATGGAGCCAAACTCTTGTCATACCTTCCTCAAATAATTTATGAATAGCCTGAGTAAGAAGATAGCCTCCACATTTCTTACCAAAATATTCCTCCAAAATACCAAAATACGCGATTTCAGAATGATTATGGTCGAGATCACGAATAGTTTCATAATATCCAGCTAGGTTGTTTTTTTCCTTTAAAACAAAGGTTTTTATTCTAGGATTTTCAACATACTCAATCCATTTTTTATCTCCCCAGGTTAATCTATCTATCCATCTATGTTTTCTTCCAATTTGTTTATAGAAAAATTTGTTTAGATGGAAATCTGGTGGGTCTACTTCACTAATTTTAAAGTTTGAACCTGGACTTTTTGAACGGTTAAGATCTCTTATTGAATTTATTTCTAAAAAACTTCTGTCTACGTTAATTTTCACGAAACCATTTTACCGATTTTCTCTCCACCAAACAAATGAAAATGCAGATGTGGAACTTCTTGTCCTCCGTCTTCACTTATATTTGCTAGTGCTCTATATCCTTTGCCACTGTAAGCAGATATATTTAATTTATTAGCTACAATATTTATACCTTTTATTAATCCAACCATTTCTTCAGGGGATGCATTTTGACTAAAGTCATCTAAGTCAACATATTTTCCTTTTGGAATTACTAAAGCATGAATTTTTTTTTGAGGATTTATATCATGAAAGGATAAAACATATTCATCCTCATAAATTTTATTACAAGGTATTTCATTTCTTAATATTTTTGCAAAAATGTTATTATCATCGTAACTCATAGTTACATTTTTTCTATAACAGATTTTACTGTATCACCCATAACAGATGGATTTTTGGAAATTGTAATTCCACATTCTTTAAGAATTTCAACTTTTTCAATTGCACTTTCTCCATAAGCTGAAACTATTGCACCTGCATGACCCATCACTCTTCCTTTTGGTGCAGTTAGTCCAGCTATATAAGCAATAACTGGTTTCTTCATATTTTCTTTTGCAAATTCACCTGCTGCAACCTCTTGTGGACCACCAATTTCACCAATCATCAATATTGCATCTGTCTCGTCATCTGTTTCAAACTTTTCAATTATGTCTCTAAATGAGCTTCCATTTATTGGATCGCCACCAATACCAACACTTGTTGACACACCTATATTTAAATTTTTAAGTTGCTGAGCAGCTTCATACCCTAATGTTCCTGACCTACTAATAATTCCAATTCTACCTTCTTTGTAAATATGTCCAGGCATTATCCCTAACATTGATTTTCCAGGACTAATAATCCCCGCACAGTTTGGTCCAACTAATGTCATTTTAGAACTTTTAGTGTATCTTCTCATATACCTTTTTATTCTGATCATGTCGTGAGAAGGTATTCCATCAACTATTGCTACACATATTTTTATTCCAGCATCAGCTGCTTCCATTGCAGAATCTGCTGCAAAAGCTGGTGGCACAAATAAAATAGAAGCGTCGGCTCCTGTTTCATTAACAGCATCTTTAACTGTATTAAATACCGGTAAATCTAAATGCTTAGAGCCTCCTTTTCCTGGTGTTACTCCACCAACTACATTTGAGCCATATTTTATCATCTCATCTGCATGAAAAGAGCCCATTTTGCCTGTAAAACCCTGAATAATTATCTTACTATTTTTATCTACAAGTATAGTCATGATTTATTTAGTAAGTGCTGCAACTGCTTTATTAGCTGCATCCTCTAAAGTATTTGCCTCTATATAATTTATTTTACTCTCTTTTAAAATTTGATTTCCTTTTTCAACATTAGTTCCTGCTAAACGAATGACTAATGGAACTTTAATCTCAATTTTTTTTAAAGCATCTACGATACCTTCTGCAACCCAATCACATCTATTAATACCAGCAAAAATATTTACAAGAATTACTTTAACTTTTTCATCCATTGTAACCAATTTAAAAGCTTTAACTATTTTTTCTGGTGTTGCACCACCCCCAACATCTAAAAAGTTTGCAGGGGCACCTCCAGCTAATTTTATCATATCCATCGATGCCATCGCAAGACCAGCACCGTTAATAATGTTACCTATATTTCCATCTAAACTGACATAGTTTAAACCTCTGTCCGATGCAAATATTTCTTTTGAATCTTCTTGTGTTTTATCTCTTAGTTCAGAAACTTGACTTCGTCTAAACATTGCATTGTTATCAAAACTCATTTTACAATCTAATGCTAAAATTTGTTTTTGTTTAGAGATAACCAAAGGATTAACTTCTACCATCGTTGCATCTAATTCACTAAAAGCTTTATAACATCCGATAATAGTATCAGAAGCTCTTCTAATTAAGTCTGGCTCTATACCAAGACCAAAGGCTAATTCTCTAGCTTGAAAATTTTGCATTCCAACTGCAACTTCAATTTTAGATCTAATAATTGTTTCTGGTTTTTCCTTTGAAATTTCTTCAACACTCATTCCACCTTCTGTCGATGCGACAACCATAATACTTTCTGAACTTCTATCAAAAACTAATCCTAAATATAATTCCTTTTCAATGTCTGTAGCTTCTTCAATATAAATTCTGTTTACAATTTTTCCTTCAGGTCCCGTTTGATTTGTAACTAATTTTTTTCCTAGTAATTTATCAGTTGCTTGGGCAACTTCTAATGGGTTATTACAAACAATTATCCCTCCAGCTTTTCCCCTAGCACCTGAATGAATTTGTGCTTTTACTACCCATCTTGATCCACCAATTTCTCTAGCTTTATTCTCAGCATTTTCTGGACTGTAAACAATTCCACCTCTGGGAATTGTTACTCCAAAGTTTGAAAGTATTTTTTTTGCCTGATATTCGTGAATGTCCATAATTTTATTTATTTATTATGGATTAACTTGTCGATATTTACAATGTTTTCAGCCATTCTAGCTGATGCAGCATCTATCATCCTACCATCAAGTTGAGCAGCTCCTTTGCCCTCTTTGGCGGCCTTTTCTAGCTCTTCCAAGATCCTTTTAGCCTTACTAACCTCTGCTTCTGGTGGAGAGAATACATTATTTGCTAGTTCAATTTGTGATGGATGTATTGCCCATTTTCCCTCAATACCAATTGCAGCACCTCTTTTAGCAGCTGCTGTATAAGCATCTGGATCATTAAAATCTCCAAAAGGTCCATCTATTGCTCTTATTCCATATGCTCTACAAGTCATAACTAATTCAGATAAACCATGATGCCACTGGTCACCTGGATAATTTTCATTAAGTCCACCTATCACTGTAGTTCGAGCTCTCAAACTTGCTGCATAGTCCGCAACACCAAAATGTAATGCCTCTAATCTTTCACTTGAAGTTGCAATTTCTTTAATATTAGACATTCCTAATGCAGTCTCAATCAGACATTCTATTCCAATTTTATTTTTTAACTTTTTATTTGTTTCAATTTGAGTTAGTAAACAATCAACCATATAAACATCACTTGCTGTTCCTGCTTTTGGAACAAGAATTGTATCTACATTTTCTCCAGCTTGTTCAACAATCTCAATTAGGTCTGAATACATGTAATGAGTATCTAAACTATTTATTCGAACCGAAATAGTTTTACCACTCCCTCTCCAATCCATTTCATTTAAAGACTTGATAACATTTACTCTTGCAGTAATTTTATCATTGGGAGAAACTGCATCTTCAAGATCTAAAAAAACGTAATCTGCAGCTGAGCTAAGAGCTTTCTCAAACATTTTAGGAGATGAACCTGGAACCGCTAATTCACTTCTTTGTAATCTTGATCTTGCAGGTTTGTAAAATTTATGGCTCATTTTTTTCTTTTATCTAATTCTTTCATTACATCTTCAATTTTAATATTATTGGCCTCAAGGTACATGGCTAGATGATAAAATACATCTGCAGCTTCATGAATTTTATTTGTATCTTCTTCTACTGCCTCTATCAATTCATTTATTTCTTCTAAAACCTTTGCTTTACTCAAAGATTTATCAATCAGAAGTTTATTGGTATACGAACCATCAACTGGTGAAGATTTTCTTTCTCTTGCAAGTTTAAATAGGCTCTCAAGGGTATTTAGCATCTCAAATCCTAACAGGTATTCCTTTTGAGTCCAAATATTCTTTGGCTTCTTTGACAGAATATTTACCGTAGTGAAATATAGAGGCTGCTAAAACCGCACTAGCATTGCCTAATTTGATGCCATCAACTAAGTGATCGAGATCACCAACTCCTCCTGATGCTATCGTAGGTATATTTACCATGGATGATATTTTAGACATCAAATCTATGTCGTAGCCAACCTGAGTTCCATCTCTATCCATTGAGGTAACCAACAACTCACCTGCTCCGCTCTCTTCCATCTTTTTTGAAAACTCTAAAGCATCAATTCCAGTATTATTTCGTCCTCCGTGGGTAAATACTTCCCATTTCTCTCCACTCTTCTTAGCATCTATTGCAACAACAATACATTGTGAACCAAATTTCTTTGAGCTTTGAACTACAACATCTGCATTTTGTACTGCAGCCGTATTAATTGAAACTTTATCAGCCCCACAGTTTAATAATTTACTAATATCATCCACACTTCTTACTCCTCCACCAACAGTTAAGGGTACAAAACATTTTTTAGAAGTATCTTTAACTACTTCATAAATAGTATCTCTATTTTCGTTTGAAGCGGTTATATCTAAAAAACAAATTTCATCTGCACCACCGTCACTATAAATTTTAGCTTGCTCCACTGGGTCTCCTGCATCTTGTAAATCAACAAAGTTTATACCTTTTACAACTCTTCCATTTTTAACATCTAAACAAGGTATAACTCTATTCTTAAGCATCTATCTCTTTTGCAAGTTCATCTAATTTAATATCACCATCATATATAGCTTTACCAACTATAATGCCTTCAATATTTTTATTTCCTAATTCTTTTGCCTTTTTAATATCATCTATTGATGAAACACCTCCAGAAATAATGACTGGACAGTTTGAATTATTAGCAACATTTTCTGTTTCATCAAAATTTGGACTCATCTTCATTCCATCTCTATTAATATCTGTATAAATCAATCTACTAGCTCCATAATCATTTACATCCTTTAAAAAATCTAAAGTCTTCAAATTAGAATTTTCTTTCCATCCAGATAGACATAAATAACCATCTTTAGCATCTAAACCCAAGGCAATTTTTCCAGAAAATTTTTGACAAGCTTCTTTTAAAAATTCTTTATCTTTTATTGCAGCACTACCTAAAATTACTTTCTCAACTCCAGCATCAGTATATTTTTGAATACTTTCAAAATTTCTTACACCTCCTCCTATTTCAATATTTAGATCAAATTTGCCAACAATTTCCTCGATAATATCAATGTTTACAGTCTCTCCTGTCAACGATCCATCTAAATCAACTATGTGCAAATTTCTAAAACCATGGTCTTTATACTTTCCAGCTTGATCAACTGGAGACATCTCATATTCAGTTTTATAATCAAAGTCTCCTTTGACTAACCTTACACACTTTTTATCTTTTATATCTATTGCAGGAAATATTTTCATTAGTTTAATATTCTTTTCTTTGCTTTTTCAAACTCTTCCTCGGTCAAAACTCCAGATTTATATAAATCATTAAGTTGTTTTAATTGATTTATAAAATCATCATTTGGTTCTAAATTTTTTTCATAATCCAATTTTTTATTCGAGCTGATATTAGAGATAGGTTTTATAGCTTTTTTAAATGTTTCATTAAAATTACTACATTTAAGAAAACATTCTTGATACACTCCAAAAATCATATTATTTTTTAATGTGAAATAATATTTACCAGAATATGAAAATTTTAGTTCATCCCAAATGGATGCTGAGATACTAGCTTTTCCTGATATAAAAATATCCGAGAATTTATCTTTTGATACTTTCAATGGATTAAATTTATAAGTTATATTTTGATCGGCTACGAACGTAGAATTTTTTTTAATCTCTTTGTTTATAGTATTTTGAATTTTTTTAAGATCTGAACTACTCAAATTATTTAAATTATTTAAAATTCCATCCTCTTGTAAGGCTTTTATGATCTCAGCTTCTATTTCACTATCTTGAAAAGGTTTATCCAATACTAATACTATAGTCCATAAATTTAAATCATAATTTAAAAAGGTTCTTTTGATCTCTTTTTTTGCATAGCTTGCTAGAGCTTTTCTACTTTTAGTTTTGCTTGCTTTTTTTTCTATTTTTGAGACTAGTTCTAATACCCAATCTTCATTATAAATATCTTGTCCTTTGAAAAATTTATCAAAAAAATTGATTACATTTTTACTACCAACTACATAAATACTAATACCAAGTTCGTCCAATAAATCTAAATCTTCTTGAAAAGCACTTGAATTTTCAATTTTTTTATAGTGAGAATTATTTGGGACTTCTATATAAACTAAATTATCTATATTTAAAATTTTAGAAAAACCTTTTCCAATTAAAAACAAATAAATTAATAAAATACTTAAGAGAAATTTCATAAATACAACTCCAAATAATTTTTAATCAACTTCAGTCCTATTTTAACACTCTTTTCAGGGTAAAATAGTGGACATGTCATATTCCGTTTTATTATCAAAATCACTTTTCACTAATCTCACACAATTCTTATCTTTAATATCAATTGTGTAAATATTTTCACTTTAATTTAACTTGTAAGAAGATCCGATTGTACAATCATCATATTTTTCAAAACATTTTTTCATTGCTTTAATATTTGCTTTACTTTTACTTATATCATACGCAATAAATTCTACTGATGGATCTGATTTTGAAAATACAATAGCATAAAATTTGCCTGAATTTTTATTTAGTGCTTTTGGTTCTAAATTGTCTAAATCAAAACCTTTGGGTATCTCTAAATCTTTATAAACCTTTGCTATATTTTTTTTTAATTTTTCTTTAGATCTAAATTTGAAAATATTATCCATATAAATAATTTGAGTTGGAAAATCTCCAGCTGCTTGACCTTTTTTCCATTTAGGTTTCATACCAATCTTTTTTAGATATCTACTTAAATAAGTTTGATAAATCCCAGCCTTAACATATAATCCTTTAGTTGTTGAACTGCCATATGTTTGTCCATTGAATGAGGTTTTATATTTTGAATTAACCCAAATGTTATAGAATCCTTTATCTTTTTTTTTTGAATAATTATTGTGCATAACTATGTGTGTCCACTTACCTTTCATATTATCAATCTCTAATAATTTAGTTTTAGCAATTAGTTTACCTGAATGCATTATGCTAGCTACCATTATTCCATAAAAATCTTCTATTTTGAAAGCAGGACCACCATGCTTTTCGTAAATTTGGTAAAATGAAGTAACAGTAGGAGATATAGTTTTATAATCTTTTGGTAGATAAATGCTTAATGTTAACCATCGTTCACCTTTGAAAGTGCTGTCATGAGAACTAAGCTCACTTCGAACTCTATCGCCTTTTGATCGATATCTGTTTTCTTTATACAAAACAACTTCCCCACAATCGGTGTGATTACCATCTCTTCCACAGTCAAATGGAATTGCAACAAATTTATAAGCGCTTTTACCTATAAATGGTTCTCCAGAACCATCTTTGACTATTTCATAGGATTTTCCAATTTTTCCCTCAGCAACTGATGACTTAAAATTAATGTTTGTTATATCTTTTTTATTAGCATTAGCAGCTTGAGAGAATATCATAATAAAAAATATCAAAAAAAAAATTTTCATTTATCAATACTTTATATGTTCTATTACTTTTAAATTATCGAACAGTACATTCATGAATAACTCAATATTTTGATTCATACCATAGAAAAATAAATTTTTGACACAACAATGTGAGAGATTAACAAAGAATAAATAAAATCCTATTGTTAAAAATAACAAAAGATTAATTAAAAGACCGTACTCGAACTTAACTTTATTTTTAATCTTAAATTGCAATTTTGTTCCAACTAAAATCATCGCAATAATATATATCCATCTTCCCCAGTCTGATGCTAAAAATAAAAGCATAATAAAAGGTAAAATACTCAATAAGATATATTTGATTTCAAATTTTTGATTTAAAGTCTCGAGTTTTTTTAGCATAAAAATTAATGGCATTACTATTATTAGTATTGAGATAAAATAAAGAAATACAAACTTTGCGTTTTTTATATATGGTAGAGTTGCATCAAATCTCTCCGCTATATTTAAATTTAAAAATATATAAGGTGTAATTGAAAAGTTAAATTGGTTTGTAAAAATTCCTAATCTCTCTACAGTTGACTCATATAAAATATTGTATGAAATTTGTTTATAGAAAAAAAATTGTATTAAAAATAGGATTGTCAAAAGAAAAATAAATATAATATTTTTTCTTTCATATTTACTATTCAAATTTCTTTTATAAATAAAAAAATGAAGTGGCAAAAATAAAATTTGAATAGAATGGATAAGTGAATTTATTAATATAAAAGGTCCAAGAATATAACTTACAAGATTTCCATATTTCTTTTTATCTATTTTTTCGAAATTTAATAATTGAGAAAAATAAATATGAACTAAAAACGAGCTTACCATAAATATTTCTTTTCTCAAAAAGGCCCCAATATCATAAATCGGAAAAAGTATTAGAGCTGGATTTAATAAAAGAAATATATAAATAATTTTACTAGAATTAATAACTGGCTTTAATATTCTTAAAAATAATAGAATATTTAATAAGTGAAAGATTACAAAAATTGAATTTATTAATATTTTAAAATCAAGATTTGTAATTCTTTTTAATGAAAATACAAATTCCCCAAGCAAAGCATTTTTTACAAAACCTTCAGAATAACTAATAAATATCTGCGAAAAGGAATGATGATGTAATACTGTACTAAATGAAAAGTAGAATACAAAAGTGAAAGATAAAATTAAAAAAGAGTGAGAAAGAGAATTTAAATTTATTAAGCTATATATCTTTTTGAGCATCAATTTTAAAATGTTTAATTTTTATTAATCCGGTAGTGTTTCTAATGATAATTCCCGGTAATTTTATAATTCCATAACTTGCAACGCCACTTTTTCTCTCAAAGTGTTGAATAGGAGTTTCTTTAATTTTTTTACCTGTTTTTAAACATGTTGCCACAAATCCCCACCAAAATCCTTCGGTCATCATATTTAATAGTTTCGTGGGAAGAGAGTTAAAAGTTTTTCTTTTTCCAATTACAAATGGACAACTAGGATCTTTTAATTTTGTATCAAATAAAATCATGTGTAAAACTTTGAACAATTTGCTATAGAAGATTCTGTTTATTGAGTCTTTTCTTGGATTTCTATAGCCAATTAAAAATTCATTTTCCTCAGGTAAATTATCAAGATTTTTAATTAATGAATCAACTTTTATTTGATTATCACTGTCTGTACATAATATGTAATCACCTGTACTTGATTTAATTCCATCTAAAACAGCTTTTGTATACCCCCTTTTTTTCTCTGAACTTAAGTTTATTATCGGGTATTTTTTCTCTAGATTACTAATAAGTTCTTTAGTCCCATCAGTACTACCATCTTCAACCAATATAAATTCATAAGAAATATTATGAATTTTTTCTAATTGTGTGCTCCAATCCTCCAAGAGAGGCTTTAGATTTTCATATTCATTATGAATTGGAAGTACTACTGAAATTTTCATCTTATAATATTATAAAGTTCTCTATAATGTTAAGGCCTATTTTATCACTTTTTTCGGGGTGAAATTGAGTGCCAAATATGTTTTCTTTTTCTGCAGCACAAACAACATTAGATGAATAATCAGTTGTTGCTAAAATAACAGATTTATCCTCTGGCACAAATTCATAACTGTGAACGAAGTACATGTGAGAGTTATTTTCTATGCCTTTAAAAATCTTACTGTCTTTTATTATATTAATTTCATTCCAACCAATATGTGGTAGCTTAAATTTACCTTCTTGGTTATCAATTTTAGACACTTTTCCTGAAATCCAACCTAAACCTTTAGTCTCAACTTCTTCATAACCAATATCTGCAAACATTTGAAGACCAACACAAATTCCAAGTAGTGGTTTTTTACTTTCTAATGCAAATTCATTAAGAGTATCTATCAAACCGTTAATACTATTGAGACCATCAATACAGCTTTTAAAAGATCCTTGTCCAGGTAATACAACTTTATCGCTAGTTTTAATCGTAGCTAGATCTGATGTTACTTTAATATTTACTTTATCTTTTGCAACTTCTTTAAATGAATTAATTACAGAACTTATATTACCTGAATTATAGTCAACAATTGTGACATTCATTAAATTTATAAAGAACCTTTTGTAGAAGGTATTGTAGTTTTATTTCTTTGATCCATCTCTAAAGCAGCACGTAATGATCTTGCTAATCCTTTAAAACAGGATTCGATTATGTGGTGACTGTTTTCACCGTATATATTTTCTATATGCAAAGTAATTCCTGCAGATTGTGAGAACGCTTGGAACCATTCTTTAAATAGTTCTGTATCCATCTCACCTAATTTTTCTACTTTCAATTTTACTTTCCAAATTAAATAAGGTCTGTTTGAAACATCAATTGCAACTCTAGTTAATGTTTCATCCATTGGTATCATTGCATGAGCATATCTTTTAATGCCAACAAATTTTTTAGATGCTTTTTTTAAACATTCGCCAATTGCAATTCCTGTGTCTTCAGTTGTGTGGTGAAGATCAATGTGCGTATCACCTTTAGCTTTAATGTTCATATCCATTGAAGAGTGTTTTGATAATTGCTCAAGCATGTGATCTAAAAATCCTATGCCTGTGTCAACTTTGTACTTACCCTTACCATCAATATTTAAGTCAACACTGATGTTAGTCTCTTTTGTTTTTCTACTTATTTTGGCTTTACGTTTCATAGTTTGAAAAAGGTATATATCTATTATTCAATTATGGCAATAATTCTAGGCTTGGTCTTGAACTATAAGATTTAGTATCCATCTATAATCCATGACAACAATAGTATTAGTAAGAAAAAACAATGAAGTAGTAGTTGCTGGAGATGGCCAAGTTAGTATGGGAAATACAGTAATTAAGAAAACTGCAAACAAAGTTCGTAAGATTGAGAAAAGAAATGTGATAGCAGGTTTTGCTGGATCTACAGCAGATGCCCTAACATTATTTGAAAGATTAGAGTCTAAACTGGAAAAACATGCTGGAAATCTAGCAAGAGCAGCTGTTGAACTAGCTAAAGATTGGCGAACGGATAAGTATTTAAGACGGTTAGAAGCTTTAATGGCCGTTGGTGATAAGGAAAATAGTTTCATTATTTCAGGAACTGGTGATGTTTTAGAGCCTGAAGGTGATGTGATTGGAATTGGATCTGGTGGAAATTATGCACTAGCGTCAGCAAAAGTATTAATGGATACAGATTTAACAGCAGAAGAAGTTGCAAAAAAAGCAATTAAAGTTGCATCTGAAATATGTGTTTTCACAAATGATAATTGCAATATTGAGAAAATTTAAATGGAAAAATCAAACGTAACAACACTACCGAACGCTAAAGTAAAAAAAGAAAAAAATAACATTCAAAATTCATTATCTCCAAGAGAAATTGTTTCTGAATTGGATAGATTTGTTGTGGGACAAAATAATGCAAAAAGAGCAGTTGCGATCGCATTGAGAAATAGATGGAGAAGACAAGCACTAGAAGGCGACATGAAAGATGAAGTGCTTCCAAAAAATATTTTGATGATGGGACCAACAGGAGTTGGTAAAACAGAAATATCTAGAAGATTATCAAAATTAGCTGAGGCACCGTTTGTGAAAGTTGAGGCTACAAGATTTACTGAAGTAGGTTATGTTGGAAGAGATGTAGAACAAATCATAAGAGATCTTCTTGAAATTGCTATTGCAATGGAAAAAGTAAAAAAAAGAAAAGAAGTTCACGCTAAAGCACAAAAATTAGCAGAAGATAGAGTGCTTGATGCAATTGTAGGTAATAAAGCAAGTGTTGCAACACGAGAAAGTTTTAGGAAAAGATTAAGAGATGGTGATTTAGACGACAATGAGATCGAAATAGCTGTAACTGAGAGTAGTGGTGGAATGCCGTCATTTGAAATTCCTGGAATGCCTGGTGCAAATGTTGGGATGATTAATATCTCAGATATGCTTGGAAAATCTATGGGCCAAAAAGCTAAGAAGAAAAAAATGTCTGTTAAAGAGTCTCATGAAATATTACTTAATGAAGAAGCTGATAAATTAATAGAACAAGACAAAATTATTAAATCAGCAAAAAATACAACTGAGAACAACGGTATCGTATTTTTAGATGAAATAGATAAAATCTCAGCAAGAACTGACAGAGTTGGTGGAGATGTTTCAAGAGAAGGTGTTCAAAGAGATTTGCTACCACTAATTGAGGGAACAACTGTGAGCACTAAATATGGTCCAATAAAAACTGATCATATATTATTTATAGCTTCTGGAGCATTTCAATTAGCAAAACCATCAGATCTTTTACCTGAACTTCAAGGGAGATTGCCGATTAGAGTTGAGCTAGATGCATTGAATAGTGAGGATTTCAAGCGAATTTTAAAAGAGCCTGATAATAGTTTAATAAAACAATACAAAGCATTATTAAAAACCGAAAATGTTGAATTAGAATTTACTGAAGACGGAATTGATACCATCGCAACGATTGCAAGTGAAGTAAACACAACTGTGGAAAATATAGGTGCTAGAAGACTCCATACTATAATCGAAAGAGTTTTGGATGAAATAAGTTTTACAGCAACAGATAGAGCTGGTGAAAAAATCAGTATAGATTCGAAGTATATTAAGAAAAATATTGGAGAACTTGTTAAAGACGCAGATTTATCAAAATTTATTTTATAATTTTCATTTTTTTTTTCTTAAAAAAATATCGAAATTTCCAACGGATGGGTTTTCAACAGCCTCAAAATCAATACTTATAATTTTGCTCATTAAATGATCACTACCTTTAATAAAATTAGGTACTGAGTGTTTTAATATGCTTAAATTATTAGATTGGTATGGGTCATTTAAATTTTTAGATCTTAGACCCTTTCCTGTGATAACATTAATTTTATTTACTCCATTAAGAAAACATTCTTCTATATAAGAAGTCATCTTTTGATTTGCTTCTTCTAAAGTATAACCGTGTAAATCAATTGATCTTTCAATATATCTTTTGGGTGTCGAAGAAATTTTTTGATCTTTATTTTCTAATTTATCAGTACTATTTAAGAAGTCTTCCCAGTCTTTTTTATCTTTGTCTGATATTTTTTTAATCAACTAAGCCTGGGTGTCTACTATTAACCAGTTAGGATTTTTTGATGTACTATCTTTTGTAAATTTCCAAGTATCTAAAACTTTTTTAACTTTTTGAGCATCGCCAGATACAACTTTATTATCTTTATCTTTGATGCAAGATATAATTTCACTTACAAATTCTACACTTACTTCAAGCATATTTTTATTTTGATTATGCTCTTTTATTTCTGCAGAATTTATACCAATAAATGTGGTTTCAGAAGTTACATTTCTTGCTTTTTTATCTTTGATAGCTTCATCAAATTGATCATATACATTTTTTGCTAGCAGATTTTTTATTGATTTTAGATCTCCTTTAGAAAAGCTCGTAATTATGCTTTCATAAGCGATCTTTGCACCGTTTAGAAAATCTTTTTTTGCTGCATCATTAAAAGTTTCAGCATTAAGAACAGGAGAAACTTTAGTCTCTTTTACTTCCTCGTGAGGGAAGCTTGAATTAATATTTTCCTCAAAACCAGTTTTTTTTCCTAAAATCCCTCTTAATCTAAGGAAAATAAAACCAGCAATCATGGCTAGTAATATTATATCGATGTACTCGAAGCTATAACTCATATACTAATAATATTTACTATGTTGATTAATTTCAACCTGCAATTTACATTATAGACAAATGAACACAGCAATTATTCTTATTTTAGGGATACCCCTGATTGAAATCTATTTATTCATAAAAGTTGGCTCACAAATAGGGGCTTTAAATACTATTTTACTGATACTAACCACTGCAATTGTTGGTATTTGGTATGCAAGATACGAAGGTTTTAATACTTTACGATCAGGGATGTCGCAATTAATCAAAAATGAAATCCCTCTGTATGAAATAATTTCTGGAGCAGCAATTGCATTTGCAGCTCTTCTATTGATATTACCTGGATTTGCTACAGACATAATAGGAATTCTCTTAGTATTTCCAGTCACGAGAAAAATAATTTTAAGTAAGTATTCTAAAAAGTATTCAAGTAAAAATAAAAATAATATAAAAAAAAAAAATTATATTGAAGGTGAATATGAAGATATAGAGGATAATGATGGAAAATAAATATAAAATAATAATAAGTTATATCCAAGATTTATCAGTTGAAATTCCTAGTGCTGAAGCTTTAGTTACAATCAGGAACACAATACCAGAATATAAAATGAAAGTTGATATTGAAACAAAACCTTCAAAAAGAAAAATGATAGAAGTTATAACTAAATTAACTTACACAAATTCGAATAAGAAAAAAGATAGAGGTTTTTTTCAAATTAAATATGCAACTGTTATAGACATTTTAGACTTGAAAATAGAAAAAAAAGATTTGGAGAAAATAATTTTGTGTGATCTTCAAACAGAGATTTATCCTGAACTAGAACAAAAATTTTTAACTATTCTTAAAAATTCCGGACTTCCTGACCTTAAGTTTGGAAAAAAAATTGACTTTGAGGAATTATATAAAGCAAGATTAAATTAAAAATAATTTTTTTTTAAGTCCTTTTTAAGAAATTCATTATGATTCTTTAATTCTTCTTCACTTGGAGTGATAACTCTCTTATAGTATTCCAATCCTCCTTTAGAAAACGAGAACTTAGTTTTATTATCTTCAACTAAATTTAATGTTGGTTCTTTTTGATCAATTAAATTTATATAGACTTTTGCAAGTAAATCACAATCAATTAAAGCTGTATGTTTTTCTCTTTTTGAATTATCAATTCTAAATCTTCTACACAATGCATCAAGACTAATACCTGAGCCTGGAAATTTGTTCCTTGCAAGTTCTAGTGTATCAATAACATTTGAAATATTTATTTTTGGCTTGCTAACTAATGACAATTCATTATTTAAGTGGCCAATATCAAACTCAGCATTGTGGATTATAATTTTTTTATCTTTAATAAAATCTAAAAATTCGTCAGCTATTTCCTCAAATTTTGGTTTTGTTGATAAAAACTCATCGGAATATCCATGAACTTCAAATGCCTTTTCTGAAACTTTTCGTTCGGGGTTTAAATAAAAATGAAAAATATTCCTCGTTGGCACTAGATCATCTAACTCTATGCATCCAATTTCAACAATACGATGGCCATCCTTTATAGATAATCCAGTTGTTTCAGTATCAAGAACTATTTCTTTCATTTAAAATTTCTTTTTTAATAAGTTTAACTTTTTTTTTCATCACATTTACTGAAAAATTATTATTAATGACATAGTCAGCTAATTTTTCTTTTTTAGATAAGATAACCTGGTTTTCTTTAAGATTCTTTATCAATTTTTCATTGAAGTTAGGCCTCTTTTTTAATCTGTTTAGGACTTTAGATTTTTTTGATTTAACAAAAATAATTATATCTTTTTTTTTATTGAGTTTGTTTTCTATTAATAAAGGGATATCAAAAATAATAACTTCACTCCTCTTATTTCTTATTATAAATTTTTTCATATTTTTTCTTACCAAAGGGTGAACAACAGAAGATATAATTTTAAGATTTTTCTTATTTGAGTTAATGGCCGATATAAGCTCCTTTTTTTTAATAGGAAATGTTTCTATAAATTTTGGTAATTTTTTTTTTAATTTATTAAAACAATCTTTATTTTTTTTATAAATATATTTTACTTCATCATCTGCATTAAATACTGGATATCTAAAAAGCTTTGAAATAAAAGATTTCCCTGAACCTATACCACCAATTATTCCAACTCTAATCATGTTTAATTTTAAATCTCACAGTTTCAATTTTTTAGAAATTCTATTAATTCTTTGTTAATTTCTGGTTCAACATTATGCCAAATTTTAAAAGCTTGTTGGCCCTGAAATAAAAACATATTTAAACCATTTTCGATTGAATTACCCTCTGCATTTCCTGCTTCTGAAAACTCTGTTTGAAATGGTGCGTATATAACATCATAAAAAAGCTTATTTTGACCAGCCTGAGAAAAGTCTATGCCAAATTTATCTATTTTATTTAAACCTAAAGATGTGGCATTTATTATCATATCAAACTTCGGTAAATCACCCCATTCCACAACATTAATCTCATTGAATAAATTTTTTAAATTTTCAGCTTTTTTTTTAGTTCTGTTACTCAAAAATATTTTTGATACTTTCATTCTTAACAATGAAAAAATTATTGATGGCACAACCCCACCAGCACCTAATATTAGAACGGTCTTGTCACTTACATCATAATTCAATTCTCTTATACTTAATTCAAACCCATTAATATCAGTATTATCGCCAATTAAATGACCTTTATTTAACGAGATAGTATTTACTGATTGTGTCCTTAATGCATTACTACTTAAAATATCTAGGTGAGGTATTATAGATTTTTTAAAAGGAACAGTAACATTTAAACCATCCAAATCACCTTTTTTGACAGATTTGCATAGTTCGGACAAATCATTGTCATATGTTTCCAGTTTCCCATAGATTGCATCTAAACTATTTTTTTTTATCCAATAATTATGTAACTTTGGAGATAAAGAATGTTCAATTGGATTCCCTATAACTAAAAATTTTTTCATTTTTGAAGTTCTAAATATTCCTTAATCTTTTTAATAGGTAGACCCATTATGGTATCTTCATCTCCTTCGATACTTGAAAATAAAGTTCTTCCCTCACCCTCAATTTGATAAACATTATATGCGTATAATTTTTCGTCACTAATTTTATTAAGATACAATAATAGTTCGTTTTCGGAAAAATTTTTCATTGTTAAATATGCTTTATCTGAGTAATTCCAAATCATCGATCCATTTTTAGAAATACAAACTGAACTAATTAAAGAGTGTTTCTTTCCATTGAGTTTTTTTAAAATTTTAAGTGCCTCATCCCTACTTTCAGGTTTTGATATTAACTCACCCGATAGGTCTATTACACTATCTGCGCCTAAAACAAGCCTATTGTTCTTTTTTTGACTTACTTTATTTGCTTTTAATTCGGCAAGATTTTTAGATATCATTTCTGGCGAAGCTCCTTCTTTTATTAAACTCTCTTTGATTGGTTCTTCATCTACATTTGATACCTCAACATCACATAGGACATTATGTAGATTCAGGATTTCTTTTCTGATCTTACTTTTTGATGCCAATATAATTTTAAGCATTTTTTTTATTTTTTATCTCAAAAATTTTTATTACTGACGCTGCTGTTTCCTCAACAGATTTTCTTGTTACATCTATCGTTGGCCAATTATTTTCCTTGAATAATTTTCTAGCACTATTTAGTTCATTTTTAATCTTATCAATGTTTACATATTCACTATTTTGATCCTCTTTCAACGAATTCAATCTATTTTTTCTTAAGTCATATAATCTTTCTGCTTCTGTAACTAAGCCAACAACGCATGGTCTGAAATTTTTTTCTGTAACTTTAGATGGTATAGAATTTTTATTTATTAGCGGAATATTTGAAGTTTTGTACCCTCTATTAGCCAAATATATGGAAGTTGGTGTTTTACTTGTTCTACTTACACCTAATAAAATAATATCTGATTTCTCTATATCATCAGTTTGATTACCATCATCATGGTTCATGGTGAATTGGATAGCTTCAATTCTGTCATAGTATTCTTCATTTAAAATATGTTGCCCACTTGGTTGGTGAGAAGCTTTTTGATTTAAGACCTTTGAAAAATTTAAAATCAGGTCTCCAAGAACTCCAAAACAAGGTATATTTCTTTCGTAGGCTTTTTCTGTAAGATATTTTGCTAATTTACTATTAACTATAGTATATAAAATAATAGAATTTTTATCTTTTTTTGCCTGTTTTAGTATAGCTAGAGTTTGACTTTCGGTACGAGTAAAGGAAAAATGATTTGTCTCGTATTCGAAATTAGGAAATTGTGCTTTCAGAGCTAAAAAAATTCTATCAAGTGTTTCCCCTGTAGAGTCTGATATTAAATATATTTGATATAAATTTCTCATGTATAAAGTGTTTATAATTTATAAGTAAAATAAGAAAAATTCAGATTTACTCCTATGGATAATTATAGTTCGTTTTTTATCCATCAAATTAACTAAATTATAAAATGTTAACAAAGTTATACATAATATACATAAAATATGAGAAATCTTAATTAATCCCTATAAAATCTAGCTAAATAGATGTCTAAATTATTAATAAAAAGTTAATAAACTGTGATAATTGACTAATTTACGTTATTCACAATACATAATACTAATAAAGTAAATAATATTTATCTATTTATATGGGTCCCATAACTAACTGTATTAAAAATAAAGATACTAAAACTAATCCTATATGGTTAATGAGACAGGCAGGAAGGTATTTACCTGAATTTCGAGAGATAAGAAAAAAAAATACAGACTTTATAAAACTTTGTCTAGACTGTGATCTGGCATCTGAAATAACTCTTCAGCCTATAAAGAGATTTGGGTTTGATGGTGCAGTAATATTTTCTGATATTTTGATGTTACCATATGGTCTTGGTCAAAAAGTAGAATTTGAAAAAAACTTTGGGCCAAAGCTTGGAGAGATAGAATTAGATAATATTAAAAATGTTGATGAAATTAACTTTACAGAAAAAGTTTATAAAGTTTACAAAGCAATTTCCAAAACTTCCCAGGATCCTTTAATGGATAATAAAGACATGATAGGATTTGTTGGAGCTCCATGGACTATTCTTGTATATATGATTAATAGATCATCACCAAAAAAAGGTCTAACAGGTGAATTCTTTAAAGATGAATTTTTAATAAATAGACTATTAGGAGTTATTGAAAAATTCTTAAAAGTTCATATAAAAAATCAAGTTGAGGCTGGAGCTAAAGTAATTCAAATTTTTGATAGTTGGGCCGGTTTATTAAATGATAAAATTCCTGAATATATTTATATACCCACATTAAATATTGTGGAATATGTTAAACAATTAGGTGTTCCTGTAATTTGTTTTCCAAGAGGTATTAAAGATTACAAAAATTTCTGTGAAATAGTTAAACCAGATGCAGTAAATATAGATTATGATGTCGATCCGAGGAAGATAACTAATGAAATTAAGATACCAGTGCAAGGTGGTCTTGATCCAAAAGTTCTATTAAGTGATACACAAACCTTAAAGACAGAAGTTGAAAAATATCTAAATATTTTTAAAGATCATCCTTATATTTTTAATTTAGGACATGGTATTCTTCCTGAAACAAAAATTGAAATGGTAGAAGATTTGATTAAAATTGTAAGAAATTTTAAATGAGCCCAGACCACCCAAAAATTAATTATGGTAAAACAGGAATTTTAATTGTAAATCTTGGCACACCCGATTCCACTAGCTGGCTGGATATAAGGAAATATTTAAAGGAATTTTTATCAGATAGAAGAGTTATCGAAGTAAACCCTCTTATTTGGCAAGTAATTCTAAACTTATTTATACTTACCTTCAGGCCATCAAAAACCGCTAAGGCATATAAAGAAATATGGATGAAAGATAAGAATATGTCCCCACTTAGATATTTTACAGAAAGCCAAGCACAGAAATTATCCAAACAAATTAATAAAGAAAGTTTAATAGTTGATTTTGCTATGAGATATGGCAATCCAAGTATTAAAAGTAAAATATACGCACTTCATGAGAAAGGTTGTGAGAATTTAATAATACTTCCACTCTATCCTCAATATGCTGCTGCAACGACGGCAACTGTTTGTGATGAGGTTTATAGAACACTTATGAAAATGAGGTGGCAACCAAATTTAAAAATAATTCCTCATTATGAGTCTGAGCCACTTTACATAGATGCTCTTAAAAATAGCATAGTAAAAAAGATCAATGAAATTGATTGGAAACCAGATTTAATAATTGCATCCTATCATGGAATACCAAAAAAATATTTTGATAAAGGAGACCCCTATCATTGTTATTGTCACAAAACTACTAGACTGATTTCTGAAAAATATTCAGATATTAAAATTATGACAACATTTCAATCAAGATTTGGCCCTCAAGAATGGTTGCAACCTTATACTGATAAAACTTTTGAAGCTCTACCCAAAGAAGGAAAAAAAAACATTCTAGTTATTTGTCCTGGTTTTTCATCTGATTGTGTAGAAACTCTAGAGGAAATATCTATACAGGGAAAAGAAAGTTTTATTAAGTCAGGTGGTAAAAATTTTGAAATGATACCATGCTTAAATGATAATGAAGATCATATTTCCTTATTCAAACATCTTGTTTCAAAAAATTTATAATCAATGAGTGGATATCTTTTATTTAAATCTCTTCATCTAATAGCAGTAATTTCCTGGATGGCTGGACTTTTATATTTGCCGAGAATATTTGTTTACCATGTTGAAAATTTTGAAAAAGACCAAGCTACTGAGATCTTCGAGACAATGGAAAGAAAACTTTATAATTATATTATGCGTCCAGCCATGATTTTATCTTGGCTTTTCGGTATCATATTGATTTGGATTAACGGAATTGAAACTTTTGCATATTTATGGTTACAATTAAAAATTCTATTTGTTGTAATCTTAACAGTTTATCATGAGTATCTTGGGAAATGTATGCGCACGTTAAAGTTAAGAGAAAACTCAAAATCATCCAGATTTTTTAGAATAATAAACGAAGTGCCGACAATATTGCTTATTTTTATTGTTTTTATTGTAGTTTTTAAACCTATCTAGGGTTGAAATTTTCACATCAGTATATATATTGAACTTATCTTAACAAAAACCCCCTCACATGAACATTCAAGAACTAAAAGAAAAAAGCTCCGAAAAATTAATCACTGAAGCTGAAAAGCTGGGAATTGAAAACGCAAGTACACTCCGTAGACAAGAAATCTACTTTGCAATTTTAAAAAAACTTGCAGAAAAAGGTGAAGAGATTACAGGGGGAGGAGTTTTGCAACTGCTTCAAGATGGTTTTGGTTTTCTTCGAGCAATGGAATCAAATTATTTACCAGGAGCAGATGATATATATGTAAGTCCAAGCCAAATAAGAAGATTTGGTCTAAGAACAGGTGATACAGTTGAAGGACCTATCAGATCTCCTAAAGATGGAGAAAGGTATTTTGCACTTCTTCAAGTAAGCAAGATAAATTTTGAAGAACCAGACAAATTTAAACATAAAATTGCTTTTGACAACTTGACCCCCCTTTATCCTAACAAACAATTAGGTATGGAAGTTGAAACAAATAAAATTGAAAAAAAACCTGACTTAACTCCAAGACTAATTGATTTGGTTAGTCCAATTGGAAAAGGACAAAGATCGTTAATTATATCTCCACCAAAAGCTGGAAAAACAATGATTTTACAAAGTATAGCAAATTCGATAACTGCAAATCATCCTGAATGTTATTTAATGGTCCTATTAATAGATGAAAGACCTGAAGAAGTAACTGACATGCAAAGGACTGTTAAAGGTGAAGTTATAAGTTCAACATTTGATGAACCAGCCCAACGTCATGTGGCTGTTGCTGAAATGGTAATTGAAAAAGCCAAAAGACTGACAGAACATAAAAAAGATGTTGTCATACTTTTAGATTCTATAACAAGATTAGGTAGAGCTTATAATGCAGTTGTTCCAAGTTCAGGAAAAGTTTTAACAGGTGGTGTAGATGCCAATGCTCTGCAAAGACCAAAGAGGTTTTTTGGAGCAGCTAGGAATATAGAGGAAGGTGGATCTTTAACAATAATAGCCACTGCTCTTATTGATACTGGAAGTAGAATGGACGAGGTAATTTTCGAGGAATTTAAAGGAACTGGAAATAGTGAAACAATTTTAGATAGAAAAATATCAGAGAAAAGAATTTACCCTGCAATTGATATTACTAAATCAGGAACAAGAAGAGAGGAACTAATTTTTGACAAAAATGATCTTCAAAAAATGAATGTATTAAGAAGAATAATTGCTCCAATGGGATCTATGGATGCTATCGATTTTATTAATTCTAAATTGAAGACAACTAAAAATAATGCTGAGTTCTTTAATTCTATGAATAAACCAGCATAAAACGTTAATAGAATTTATTTCTATTTAGTAAACTGATAATAAGGATTATTTAGCTGAGATATATTCTAAATATATTGTAATTCTTTCATTTCATTTTCAAATTTTCTCTCAATATCATTTGAAGTTTGTTTATTTAAGATTTTTTTCCAATCATTTTTTGGACCAAGAAAAAAAAATTTATTTTTTTTGCCCTTTTTATTAGTTGTGCTTTCTATAAAACCATGTTTTTTTTCTAATTCTTCTAATTTTTCAAAAGAACTTAAATCTATTGCTAATTTAATTTGTTCACTAGTAAAATTTATATTTGTCAAATTACTTATAAAATTTGCAATTTTATTAAACTCAATAGAAGGATTATCTTTCAGATCTTCGTACTTGACCAAAATATAATTTTTTTTCATATTTTTCCAAGATAGGTAGTGAGTTTTCCATGATCCCAAAAACTGTGGTAACGAATATTTCATGTTTTTTTTCTTGTATTCATTTATTTGTTTTTCCGAATAAGTAATTCCTTGATTATCATTAAATAAAAATTTTTTAGCCTCTTCATATTCAGCAAAGGAGTAATGATTTTTTAGTGAAGTAATTATATTTCTTGGATCTCTTACAATATGAATTGTTCCAAGAGTATTTTCTGAATTTGAAAATGAATACCCTTTATATTTACCAAGCGCATTATGAGTCTTAAAAAATTTTATATCTCGATTTGTATTTATTTTTTCTTGAGACCTAATCCAATTTTTAGCCACTTCCTCTAAATTTAAATCGTTAGATATTAAACCTTCAAACTGAGAGTTATGCGGGAATGTTGGTATTGCCCTTAAATGATTTAAATTTAGTTTTGTCTTTGTACCCATAAGCAATGAAATGATAAAAAATCTTAGCCATGTATTTCCACTTTTAGGATATGAAGCCAACCAAATAATCATTAAAAGATCTCCGCAAATCTATAAAAATTTATATTCAATTAATTTAATTTAATTATAATAGTCTCATGACTATTTTCGCATTATCTACTGGATCTGGAATTTCTGGAATTGCAGTAATTAGAATATCAGGTATAAAAAGTTCGCATGCTATTAAAGCCTTGACCAATACTGCACTTCCTAAGCCTAAAACAGCAGTCATTAAAAAATTCAACAAAATCAATACTTCTGATCTAATTGATGAAGGGTTATTGCTATGGTTTCCAGGCCCTGCGAGCTATACAGGCGAGGATATGGCCGAAATTCATGTCCATGGCAGCGTAGCGGTGGTGAAGTCAATATTAAATGAATTGTCAAAAATTGAAGATTGTCGTTTGGCCGAACCTGGAGAATTTACAAAAATAGCTTTTCAAAATGAAAAAATAAACCTTTTAAAAGCTGAAAGTATTGCAGATTTAATTTCTGCTGAAACAGAAATCCAAAGACAACAAGCCATTAAAATAATGAATGGAAAAAGTTCTGAGAGATTTAATTCATTGAGAGAAAAACTTTTAAAAATTTTATCAAACGTTGAAGCTAAAATTGATTTTCCAGAGGAGGATCTTCCAGAAGATGTAATTAAAAATATTAAAATAGATTCTCAAAAAATAAGAAAAGAAATTGAAATAATTTTAGATGATCAAAAGGTTGGAGAAAGAATTAGGGAGGGTTTTAAGATAGCGATTATTGGACCTGCAAATGCAGGAAAATCTTCTTTGTTAAATTATCTTTCTAATAGAGATGTAGCTATTGTTTCAGAAATTGCCGGAACAACAAGAGATGTTATTGAAGCTCATTTAAATTTAGATGGTTACCCAGTTGTGATTTCTGATACCGCAGGAATAAGAGAGTCTCAAGATGAGATAGAAAAAAAAGGAATTAAATTAGCACTTAAACGAGCCGAAGATGCAGATCTTAACATAATAGTAATTGAGCCAAAAAGTGTTAATTTTACTGGATTTTTGAACGATTTGATAAGCGAAAAATCGATTATTGTAATTAATAAAATCGACCTTGATTTTAAAAATATTAACCAACAAATCCTAAAATTTAATCCAATTTTTTTATCAATTAAAAATGAAACAAACTTAGATGAGTTAATAAAAAGAATTAAAGATAAATTAAAAAATAAATTTGTAACTTCAAACGAAACTTTAATTACCAGAGAAAGACATAGAAGAAGTTTAGAAGCTTGCGTTCAACATTTAATAAACTTTGAAGAAAAAAACGCCCAGGAAGATTTTGATAAAGCTGCAGAGGATTTAAGATTGGCTACTAGACATCTAGGTATGATTGTTGGAAAAGTAGATGTTGAGGAAATATTAGGATCAATTTTCAGCGATTTTTGTATTGGTAAATAAGTGTTGAATTTACTCACTTTTTAGGTATTTTTTAAGTGTTTTCTTGTAAAATCTAAGATCAATAATAAATTACAATTATGAAAAATGAGATGTCATTTGATGTAGTTGTAATTGGTGGTGGTCATGCTGGATGTGAAGCAGCAGCAGCATCTGCTAGATTGGGTGTAAATACTGCCTTATTTACACACAAATTTGACACTATTGGCGAGATGTCATGTAACCCAGCTATTGGGGGATTAGGCAAAGGTCATCTTGTTCGAGAGATAGATGCACTTGATGGTGTAATGGGTGAGGTTGCAGATAAATCAGGAATTCAATTTAGATTATTAAATAGAAGTAGAGGTCCGGCTGTCCGTGGACCACGTACGCAAAGTGATAGGTCATTATATAAGAAATATATGCAAGAAAAACTTGTAAAGTACTGTAATTTAAGTATTTTTTCTGATCCTGTAATTGAGTTTATTTTTCAAAAAAACAATATAATCGGCTTTATTACACAACAAGGTAAAAAAGTACTGTCATCAAAAGTAATTCTAACAACTGGAACTTTTCTAAATGGTTTAATTCATATTGGTAATGAAAAAACGCCTGCAGGAAGATTTAATGAAAAACCATCAACAGGGTTAAGCGAACAATTAGAAAAATATAATTTTAAGATTGGAAGATTAAAAACTGGCACGCCTCCAAGACTTGATGCAACGACAATTAATTTTGAAAAACTTGAAGAGCAGCATGCTGATGAAGATCCATACTTTTTTTCTTTTCTCACAAAAAAAAATATTAATAGACAAATTTCATGTAGGATGACTTATACCAATCAAGCAGTACATGAGATCATATCTAAAAACATAAAAAGTAGTGCTATGTACTCAGGAAGTATCCAAGGTGTCGGTCCTAGATATTGTCCTTCTATAGAAGATAAAATTGTAAAGTTTGCTGATAAACAAAAACATCAAATATTTTTAGAGCCAGAGGGTCTAAATGATAAAACAATCTACCCTAATGGTATCTCAACTTCTCTACCTGCTAGAATACAACAAGAAATATGCAATAATATCAATGGTTTAGAAAATGTCAAAATTTTAAGGCCAGGATACGCAATAGAATATGATTTTGTGGATCCAAGGGAGCTATTCCTAACTTTAGAGACAAAAAAAATTAAAAATCTTTACCTTGCAGGACAAATAAATGGAACAACAGGCTATGAAGAAGCTGCAGCACAAGGATTGATAGCTGGAATAAACGCTGTTCTCTCTTTTAAAGGCGAAGAACCATTTATACTTAATAGATCAGAAGCATACATAGGTGTCATGATAGATGATTTAGTCACAAAAGGAGTTGCAGAACCCTATAGAATGTTCACTTCAAGGGCGGAATACAGGCTATCTTTGAGATCTGATAATGCAGATATACGACTTACCCAAAAAGGAATTGATATTGGTTTAATATTGGATGAAAGGAAAATTATATATAAAGAGAAAGCGTTAAAACTTGAAAAAAGTCTTAAAAGTATGGAAAATTCATTAATTTCCCCGTCAAAAGCATCTAAATTTGGAATAAATATTGCAAAAGATGGGATTAAAAGAAATGCAATAGAAATATTAAGGCAAAAGTCAGTAAATATGAGTAAAATTAGGGAAATTTGGCCAGAAATTAAATATGTTTCACGTGAAATCGATGAGCAAATTGAGATAAAGGCTCATTATAAAGGTTATTTAAAGAAACAAAATGCTGATATTTTAGCATTCAAAAGGGATGAGAATCTTAAAATACCAGAAAATTTAGATTATGATCAATTTTCTGGACTATCAAATGAAGTTAAGTCAAAATTTAAAGAAATAAAGCCAAAAACACTTGGTCAAGCACTTAGAATAGATGGAATTACTCCAGCGGCAGTATATATTTTGTTGTCTCATGTCAAAAGAAAGTCTATTAAGCATATAGCTTGATTGATTCGAAAATAATAAAAACTGAAAAAATTTATATCCCAAATGTTTCACGTGAAACACTTAAGGAGTTGAGAGACTATTCTCAGTCAATATTGAGTACAAACAAGAAAATAAATTTGATAAGTTCAAGTACAGAAAAGTCAATAAATACAAGACATATTTACGATAGTGCACAAACCATTGAATTTATTAATAAAAATGACATTAAAGTATGCACTGATCTTGGCTCAGGTGCAGGGCTTCCTAGTATAGTTTTGGGTATTTTGATGAAATCTAAAAAGCAAGGTTTTAAGCTAATTTTTTATGAGAAGAGCTATCATAAGAGCAATTTTTTAAAAGAGATGGTAGAAAAGTTTAAATTGGAAGCAAAAATTCACCAAAAAAATATATTTGAAGAGAAAAATTTAGTTACAGATGTAATAATTTGTCGAGCGTTCAAACCTTTGCCTGTCATTTTTGATATAGCAACAAAGAATTTTAAAAACTTTAAGTACATAGTTATGTATTTAGGAAAAAGTAGAAAAAAAATCTTGAAAGATGTTTCTACAAAATGGAAATTTGACTTGGAGGAAATGAAAAGTTTAACAAGTGATGAGTCATCAGTAGTAAAAATTTCAAATTTAAAAAAAATATATGAGTAGAAAAACTATATCGGTCATTAACCAAAAAGGTGGAGTGGGCAAGACTACAACAGTCATCAATCTTGCTGCTGGGTTAACGATAAAAGGAAAAAAAATTCTTGTAATTGATCTTGATCCACAAGGGAATGCTACAACAGGCTTTGGATTGTCCAATGCAACAAGTTCTGATCAAACAATTTATAATGTTTTAAATGGAAATAAAAAAATTTCAGATGTAATCCAGTCTACAGGTTTTGAAAATTTAGATTTGATATCATCAAATATTGATTTATCCGGTCTAGAGGTGGAGACAGCAGGTGATAGTCGTAGAGCCTTCAAATTAAAAGATGAATTAACCCTGATTTTAAACAATTCTGAGCCATCTTACGATTATATCATAATTGACTGCCCACCATCCTTAAGTCTCCTTACAATCATGGCATTGGTGGCCTCTGATGCGCTAGTTGTACCACTTCAGACAGAATTCTTTGCTTTAGAGGGGCTCACACAGCTTATGAAAACAATTGAGAGGATAAAATCGAACCTAAATCCATCTTTAGACATAAGAGGAATACTTCTCACAATGTATGATAAAAGAAATAAATTATCCGGTGAGGTTGAGACTGAGGCTAGAAACTATTTTAAAGATAAAGTTTATAGCACTGCTGTTCCAAGAAATGTTAGATTATCAGAAGCACCCTCGCATGGCGTTCCAGTTCTAATTTATGACAAGTCATGTCCAGGTAGTAGAGCATATTTTAGTTTTACAGAGGAATTTTTAAATCAAGATAAACCAGTGGAGAGCGCAGCATGATTAATCCGTTTAAATCAAAAAAAGGACTAGGAAGAGGATTGTCTTCCCTAATAGGTGATAGCGAAACAATTGACGATAAAAAAAATGTTTCAATAAGCTCACTAGTTAGAAATAAGTATCAACCCAGAAAAAAATTTGATGAAGTTAGTTTGGAGGAATTAACTAATTCTATAAGAGAGAGTGGAATTATCCAACCTATCATTGTAAGACCATCTTCTAATGAAGAAAACAAATTTGAAATAATAGCTGGAGAAAGAAGGTGGCAGGCTGCACAATATGCAGGACTCCATGAAGTGCCGATTGTTGTAACTAATATAGATAATCTTAAATCATTAGAATTCGCAATTGTTGAAAATGTTCAAAGGAAAGATTTAAACCCAATTGAGGAAGCTGAAGGTTATAAAAGATTAATCGATGAATTCGGTTACGATCAAGATAAAGTATCAAAATTTATAGGAAAAAGCAGAGCTCATATATCAAATTGTTTACGACTATTAACTCTCCCACAAGAAATTATAGAATTAGTAATTGAAGAAAAGTTATCACAAGGTCATGCAAAAATTTTAGTTGGTTTAGATAATGCTATTTTTTTGGCAAAGAAAATTGTTAAAAAAAAATTATCAGTCAGGCAAGCAGAAAGTTTAGTTCGCATGTTGAAATTTAGTTCTAATAATTCCACTAAGAAGAAAGATCCAAATATTTTAACTCTTGAAGAGGAGTTAACAGATAAAATTGGGATGAGAGTTTTTGTAAAGAATAAAAGAAATAATTCTGGAACTATTAGTTTGGAATATAAAGGGGTTGATCAATTAGATAGATTGGTAGAAATTATTAAGCGTAATTACTAATAATTGCTTACAAAATTAGACACAAAAAGCATTGAGTTTACTGCATTTTTTTTTACTTGAGCCTCTAAGTTGTTAACTTTAAATATAATCTCCTTTACATCATCTGTAGACCAAGATTGAGCCTGTTTTTTTAAAATATCTTTTTCTTTCCAAAATATAGGAGGCTTAAAGCTAGATATTACTTGATCAATATTTTCTTCGTTATCAATTTCACTCCTAATCTTTAAAAGTCTTTTAGATTTACTAAGTATTGTCCTTATTATTAATATGCAGTCCTCAGGTGAATAATTATTTTCATTAAGAATGTTAGAAACTTTTTTTGAATTTTTAGCTAAATAATTATCTGATAATTCGAAAACACTATAGTTTTCTGCAAGATTTGAAAGTTTTAATACATCCTCGGTATTTAATTTATGTTTACTGATTGATAGGTTCTTTATTTTTAATAATTCGTTCTTTAAGTGAATTCTATCTCCTTTTGATCTTTCGATTAGTATATTTTTAATTTCCTGTGAAAGATTTAATTTTTGCTCTCTTAAAAAATTATTAATAAGAAAACTTAGTGATCGAGTATCATCTTCATAAACAGGTGTGCTTACTAATTCTTTTTCTTTTTCAAATAAATTTCTTAATTTAGACTTTTTTTCTAGATTTGAACATTTAATAACAATTTTTATATCTACTATTGGACTTTCTAAAATTTCAGATATTAAGCTTGCTAATTTATCAGTACCTCTTGAAATAATAATTAATTTATCAGTTTGAAAAAGAGATTTTGTTAATAAACTAGATAAAAACTCTTCTTTGTTACTTAAAATTTCTTGTTCATCATACTTCAATACTTCACCGTTAAAATTCTTTAGGTAAAAATCTTTTATGATATCCTCTTTAATCCCTTCATTATTTCCAAAAATTAAATGTAAATTAAATTCATATGAATTTAATTTATTTAATTCAAAACTTTTAATTATCATCTAAGTTTATAATTGATGAAATTATAATATCACTAGCGCTATCCGATAAATTTTTTAAAATTATATCTTCAGTTTGTTCAAGCTCGAACTGATCAGAGTCATTGTTGTACACATTATTTTTTTCAATCTTACTACTTAGTAATAAATTTCCATCATTTAATATGTTATATTCAATTAAAATACTCATTTCAAATTTTAAAGGATCACCTTTTGAGTCCTTTGATACAATTTCAATTTTCTTTTCCGACTTTATTTCAATAGTATATTTTTTTTTTCCTTTTTCTCCGGTACTTTTTACGAATTTTAATTTGTTATTAACAATTCTGTTAATATTTTTTTCGCCAATCAAGATAATCTCCTCAATTTCAAATCCATACTCTTTCTCTGAGAAGATTGGTTTATAAGAGCATGCAGATGTACTTATTACGAAAAAGAGAGTGATAATTTTAACTAAAATTTTATTCATTAATTATTAGATTAATTAATCTATTTTTTACAAATATTATTTTATTAATAGATTTATCTTTTAAATACTTTTCTGACAATTTATTTGATTTTATTTTAACCATAAGATTATCTTGGTTTATATCTCTACTTTCATTTAAAATAGCCCTTTTTTTTCCATTTATTTGAATTACATAATCTATCTTTTCCTCTTCTAAAAGGTTTTTATCTATTTTAGGCCATTCTAGGCTACCAGCTAAATCTAATTCTTCAATGCATTGAGCTGTGAAGTGAGGAATCGCTGGAGAAAATATGGTGAGTATTTTTTTATAACAATCTATGAGTGTCTTATTGTCAATCTCTTTTTCAATTTCTTTATTAAGAAAATTATATGTCTCATAAATATTTGCAATAATAACATTATAACTAAAGCTATCAAGATTTTTGGTTATTTTATTTATCATTTGATTAGTAAATTTTTCTAGTTCATTATTATCCTGATTATGATTAATATTATTTTTAATCTTATCTTTTATTTTATTATGTAGTATCCATAATTTCTGCAAAAATTTGTATGAGGCTATCATCCCCTGGTCGGACCATTGCACATCTTTTTCTGGCGGGCTGTCCGACAATATGAACAATCTAACTGCATCAGCTCCATAATTTTTAATTATGTTTTCAGGGTCAATAACATTTTTTTTTGATTTTGACATTGACTCTGAAGGACCAATATTAACCTTATTTTTTGGATTACCTTTTTCATAACATTGATTATCTACCAACTCTATTTCCTCTGGGCTTAACCAATTATTATTTTGATCTTTATAGGTTTCATGGCACACCATACCTTGAGTAAATAAACCTTCAAAAGGTTCTTTAAATTTAAAATTTTTATTTTTGTATCCTAAAGCTCTTGTAAAAAATCTTGAATATAATAAATGTAAAATTGCATGTTCAACTCCTCCTATATATTGATCAACAGGCATCCAATAATCAATATCCTCTTGTTTATATCCATACTCTGTATTATTTGATGAGCAAAATCTAAGATAATACCATGAAGAACATACAAACGTATCTAATGTATCAGTTTCTCTTGTATATTCTTTTCCATTAATAGTAATTTTTTTCCATTCTACTTCAGCGTCCAGTGGATTGCCTTTTAAATTTAAATTTATATTTTCTGGAAGTTTTACTGGTAATTCTTTTTTTGGAATTGGTATGAAGTTACCATTTTCATCATAAGCTATCGGTATAGGACACCCCCAATATCTTTGTCTAGAGACCCCCCAATCTTTTAATCTAAAATTAATTTTCTTTTTACCAATTTTTTTTTCCTCTAAAATGTCTATTGTTTTAAGAATTGAATCCTCTGGTGCCTTTAATTTATTAAGGAATTTTGAGTTTATTATAATACCAGGACCTGAGTACGCCTCATCCTGAACCTTAAAATTGTCGTCTTTTCCGTCTGGCTTAACTACAGTTTTAATATCAAGACCATATTTTTTAGCAAAATCAAAGTCTCTTTGATCATGAGCAGGACATCCAAAAACTGCACCAAAACCGTAATCCATTAATACGAAATTAGCAAAGAAAACAGGTACTTTCTGTTCAGGATTTAAAGGATTTACAGCTTCTAAATTGGTTTTAAAGCCTATTTTTTCACCAATCGCGATTGCCTCTTCAGTGGTTCCTGTCTTTGAACATTCTTTTTTAAATTCTTGAAATTTCTTATCTTTCAAAAAATATTTTGAAACTTCGTGATCAACAGAAAGAGCTAAAAATGAAAATCCAAATAATGTGTCTGGTCTCGTTGTGAAACATTTTATTTCTTTAACTGGCAAATCTCCTTCTGTCTTAAATGTAATTTCACAACCAAAAGATTTTCCAATCCAGTTCTTTTGCATTACTTTAACTTTATTAGGCCATTGTTCCAAGTTGTCCAAACCATCAAGCAATTCTTGTGAGAATTTTGATATATTAAAAAACCATTGATTCAATTTTTTACGCTCAACCACAGCCCCAGATCTCCATCCTTTGCCATCTATAACTTGCTCGTTTGCAAGTACGGTTTGATCAATAGGATCCCAATTCACATAGTTTTCTTTCCTATAAACTAATCCTTTTTCATAAAGTTCTAAAAAAAATAATTGCTGATGTTTATAATATTCCTCAGAACAAGTTGAAATTTCTCTTTCCCAATCAATTGAAAGACCTAGTTTTTTTAACTGTGCTTTCATCGTAGAAATATTTTTATTCGTCCAATCTTTTGGATCTAAATTATTCTCTCTAGCCGCATTTTCTGCTGGCATTCCAAATGCATCCCAACCCATTGGGTGCATGACATTAAAACCTTGTAAAGATTTATAACGTGATAAAACATCACCTATAGTATAGTTCCTAACATGACCCATATGTATTTTTCCTGATGGGTATGGAAACATTTCAAGACAGTAAAATTTTTCTTTAGAATGATCTATTTTAGATCGAAAAACTCCGGATTTATGCCACTTTTCTTGCCACTTTTCTTCGATAGTTTTAAAATTATATCTTTCCATTGAATGAAATTAAAACTTATTTTTTATTACTTGGTTGTATCGACTGAACCACCTTTATAAGGTTTGAAGTTTTTATCATCGTTTTGTTTTTTATAAATTGTAGCTTTAGATAAAATTTTCTTTTTTAATTCTGCAGATAATGTTCCAGTCTTTTGTGATATCTTACAACTGGCTACTTGATTACATTTTTTATAGAAAACTTTTATAACTAATGCATCTGATCTTACTTCATTTGTTAAAAAACGTATAGATATTTTAACAGACTCATCTAGGCTATTTCCATCTGAATACCAATCGGTTATAATAATACCTCCGCTATAATTAACAGATGAAAGAGGCATAAAATCTAAAGTATCAAGTGATGCTCTCCACATCTCGTTTGCACTCGCAAACATAAAATCTCCACCTTTCCCACCAAGCATAGCAGTGTCTAATCTAAAACCTCTTCCTTCTTCAAGATTTTTTTTAACTCTTGCTTTAGGATCTGGTGGATTTTCTCGGGCATTTCCCCCTGGTAAGTTTTCTAGTGTTTTACAAGAGGTAAGTGCGAAAAAACCTATAAGTAAAAATTTTGTGATTCGTAAATATAAAAAATTTGGCATAAATTCTCTAAGAAATAAGTAATAGATGAAAAAACACAATAATTAAAAGGATTTTTTTGAAAATGATTAAAATGTTAAATAATTCAACATTTTTAGTGATGTAAAAATACAACACTATTACAATAAATGTCTGTTCAATTAATAATAAGCAATAAAAACATGGAAATATTGATATTAATTGACCCGTTTAATATTAAACAATTAACGAAAGGTAATAATATGAACAATCTAAAGAAAATAGGATTGACAGCATTAGGTACTGCAATGGTAGCAACATCAGCACAATCTGCTACAGTAGCTGTATCAGCTGGTACATCAATCTTTTTCGGTGGTGAAGACAACAGTAACGCTGGAAACGGCTGGTCAATGACTGACCAAGTGTCTTTCAACGCAAGCGGTGAAATGGACAACGGTTTCACAATATCAACACACCTTCAAATCGATTCATTAGCTGAGTCATCTGACAATATGCACTTTGATGACAGAAACATAGTTATCGATACTGGTGATATGGGTAAATTGACATTCTCAGGTCACGGTTCTTCAGGACCAGTTGGTGCGTGGGATGACTTAGTACCTACAGCAAACGAAGAGTCTTGGAGTACAGCTATCGGTGGAACAGCTGATACACCTACTAGCTCTGACATTGGAACTAACTCATTCATTTACGACTACACAGTAAGTGATGGTATTGCTCTTAAAGCTGCATACAAACCTTCAAAAAGTTCAGGACTTGAAAGTTCAACTGAAATCGGTGTTGTATACACAGGTATGGAAGGTTTAACAGTTTCAGCTGCAATGGGTGAAAACAATGCTGCTGCTGATAAAATAGACTTGAGTGTATTAAGTGTAAACTATACAACTGGACCTCTGTCTTTTGGTATACAAGTTAACGAAACTGATCATGGAACTGCAACAAGTGATGAAGACTTTACAGCATACGGTGTTTCATACGCAGTAAGCGATGATGTATCTGTATCTTATGGTGTATCTACTATTGATTATGCTTCAGCGACAAAAGAAGATCAAGATTCATCTGCGGTAAGTGTTTCATTTACAGCAGGCGGTGTAGCAATTTCAGGTTCTTATCAGGTTACTGATAACGTAGCTGGAACAACTACAATGGATAACAGTTCTTATGAAGTAAACTTCTCTTTTGCATTCTAATTAAAGAGTTATTTATTTATAAAAAAGGCCCCTTTTTAGGGGCCTTTTTTTTGCTTAAAAAACGAAATACCAGCAACGCCAGCTGATTTTGTAAGATTAATTAATCCAATATTATCTTTTGATATACCTCCAAGAGCTATAATTTTTTTGTAAGAAAGTTTTGATAGTAAATTAAATTTATTTATTCCTAAAAAGTTGTTATTTTTTTTAAAAACTGACGATAAAAAAATTTTATTAACATTTTGTTTTTCCTTAATCCTGATTTCTTTTAAGTTATGTGCTGATCCTAGTAATATAAAATTTTTTTTAAATCTAAAACTAAGGTGAGAAAAATTTTTGTTGAAAGAAGGGAGATATGCACCATCCAGGTTTAATTTAATTGATAATTTTATATTATTAGACAGAAGAAATTTCAGTTTCTTTTTTTTACAATAATTCTTTAAAAACAAAATTTCGTCGTTTTTATAATCTTTTTTATAATTACGGTATATTATTGTTGTATTTAAGTCTTGTTTATCAATATTACTTTTTTTAAATTTTTCTATAAAGTAATATTTTTTAATAAATTTATAATGCATAAAACTGTTCAAAACCTAATATCAATTCAAAATCTAATTAAATCAAAATTAGACGAATTAAATGTAAAAGAAAGAATACCAAAGATAATTGCAGTTTCAAAAACATTTAAGATTGATCATATTTTACCGCTAATTGAGTATGGTCACTTAGATTATGGTGAAAATAAAGTTCAAGAAGCATTAGAAAAATGGACAGACATAAAAAATCAAAATAATAAGATTAATCTTCATTTAATAGGTAAATTGCAGACTAATAAAGTTAAATTTGCTGTTAAAATTTTTGATTATATCCATTCATTAGATAATGAAAAATTGGCAAAAAAAATAGCAGATGAACAACAAAAACAAAATAAAAAACCAAAAATTTTTATTCAGATTAATCTTGGGGAAGAGGATCAAAAATCAGGGATCTTAATAAATGATCTAATTGAATTCTATAATTACTCAAAAAAACTTAATTTAAATATTATTGGATTAATGTGCATACCTCCATTTAATGAGGACTCGACAAAGTTTTTTCTTAAAATGAGTGAACTCAATGAAAAAATTAATCAAAAAGAGTTAAGTATGGGAATGTCGTCAGATTATCTAAAAGCAATCGAACATAAATCTACATTCTTACGTATAGGTTCAAATATATTTGGACAGCGAGGCTAGGTTATTTTAATTTTTGTTTTTCTATTAATTAGTTTTGACAATATTAAAAAATCTTTTTTTTTAAGAGCTATACATCCAGCTGTAGGCCTATAATTCTTTGTTAAATGAAGAAAAATTGCACTTCCTTTTCCTATTTTAGTTTTCTTATTATTATAGTTAATCACTATCATTAAATCATATTTGTGATCTTTCCTATAGAGTTTTTCATGTCTTACCTTCTGACTGACGTTTATTAATTTATTATATTTCTTTTTACTTTTAATATCATCACACCAACCCATCACCTTTCTTATTTTTATACATCTTAGCTTAGTTAAAGGTTTTAAATTTCTATCAGGTCTATAATATAGGTTTCCTAATGAAAATGTGCCAATTGGGGTTTTCTTATCTCCCTCAATCTTTTTTTTACTTAATCCTTTTTTCCCAATGGTACATTTAAAGTAAAAGTCATCATATTTAAGAGTTACTTTATTTTTCAAAATAATTGTCATATCTTAATAATATATGAAAAACCAAAATTTAGTAATTTATGATTTTAATATAATTTATGACTTATTAAAAGAGATAGAGGACTTTTTTAACTTTAACTTAATTAAAATTGAAAAATCTAAACTCGATGATCAAAAGATTAAAAATCAAGAAAATTATTTGATTATTTCAAAAAAAGAAATAGCTGGTTTTGATAACCAAATCATAATTAATCAATTTCCATTAGAAATTACAAAGTTAATAGAAAATATAAACATTAAATTTTTAAAAAAAATATATAATCAGCAATCAGAAATAAATTTAGGAAGTTATAAATTAAATTTAAATTCTAGAAAAATATTTAATGAAAATAATTCACTAGATTTAACTGAAAGAGAGGCAAATATTATTGTTTTTATTAACAAATCAAAAAAACCTGTAAAAATTTCTCAACTTCAGATTCAAGTGTGGGGTCATAATTCAAAATTAGAAACTCACACTGTAGAAACACATATATATAGATTAAGAACAAAAATTAGTAAAAATTTTAAAGATAACAATTTTATAATAAGTACTAAGGAGGGATACTCGATCTTAAAAAAGTGAAACTATCTTTAATTGATAATACAATTTCTAATGCATTTAAAAATCATAAGAATAAAAAGTTTGTAGAAGCAGAAAAACTTTATGAGGAAGTTTTAAAAATAGATCCAAATCATATTATTTGTCTTAATCATTTTGGGGTTATGTTGGCGCAGACCAATAGGACACAAAGAGCTGAACAACTATTTTTGAAAGCAAATAAGATTCAGCCAAATAATCCATTTGTTAATAATAATTTAGGTAACATTTATTATGAAAGTGGTAATTATAATAAAGCGATACCATGTTATGAATCTGCAATTTCATCTAAATCAGATTTCATTGATCCAAATTTGAATCTTGGAATTATATATATAAATCAAGGGAAATTAGAGAAAGCTTTAGGCCATTTAAAAAGAGTAATTCAAATTCAACCAAACAATATTAAGTCTCACGCTATCGTTGCAAACATATATAAAAAACAAAAAAATTTTAAAGGTGCTTTAGACAGTTACCAAAATATTTTTGAAATTGATCCTGAAAATTTATGGGCTAATACTGGTGTTGTAGATCTTTTCAATACATTGCTTATTAAAAATCTAACCAAAAATAATAGTAATGAACTAATAGAAATCTTTACATTTTTATATAAAAAAAATTCTATTAATCACAATCTTTTGTTTAATAATGTTAAAAAAGTACTTATTTTTGACGAAGATTATATAAAAATTGAAAATCTCTTAAAAGATAAGTCATTATTCCTAAGTGAATATCTTATAATCTCAGTCTTAAAAAAAGAGCTTTTTCATTTGGTTTTACAAAAATCGTTAATAAGAGATAAATTTTTAGAAAAATTCTTATACATTGTTAGAAAAGAATTCCTATTCTTAATTAAAAAAAATGAATCTAATTTCATAAAGGAACATATAAATTTTATTTTATCGCTTGCAGCACAATCTTTTTTAAATGAATATATATTTTTTCAATCCGAAGAAGAAATAAGTTTTGTTGAAGCTTTAAAGAATAAAATTGAAAAAAACAAAAATATTGACGAGTCTGAAATTGCAATTCTTGCTTGTTACCTTCCTCTTAATCAGTCTGAAATTTTAATTAAAAGACTGTCTAATTATACATCATCTAATGATTTATTTAATGATATTTTAAAAATACAAATAAGAGATATTTTAGAAGAACAAAAATTAAAAAAAACGATTAATTCAATCGAGATAACTGACCAGGTATCAAAAAAAGTTAGAGATCAGTATGAAGAAAATCCATATCCAAGATGGAAAGCTATAAATAAAATTTCTCCAACCAATTTTTTTACTGATTTAAATAATGATATTAGACCCAATCAAATTTTTTTAAATCAAAAGCCAACTAAGAATAATATACTTGTTGCTGGATGTGGGACTGGTCAACAATTAGCTACACATATTTTCTATAATGATTCTAATATCTTGGCAGTAGATCTTAGTTTGTCAAGTTTGGCTTTCGCAAAACGAAAAATGAACGAATTAAATAGTAAAAATGTTGAATTTCTTCACTCAGATATTTTAAATTTAAAAAAAATAAAAAAAAAATTTAATGTAATTGAATGTATTGGAGTACTACACCACTTAGATGATCCTGAGTTTGGTCTTACTATATTACTAGATCTTTTAGAACCACAAGGCTATTTAAAACTTGGTTTGTATAGTGAACTAGCACGAAAGCATATTATTGAAACAAGAGATTTTATAAAGAAGTATAATTTTCAAAGCTCTATAAATGATATTAGAAATTGCAGAGAACTTATAAAGAATAAAACTGATAGTAATTTTTTAGCAAAACTTACAAATAATTATGATTTTAACACGAGTTCAAGTTTCAGAGATCTAATCTTACATGTCAAAGAACATCGTTTTACATTACCTAAAATTTCAAAACTTTTACAAAAGTATAATCTACAGTTTTTAGGTTTCACTAATGCATCAATTAAAAAAGATTACTCAATATTGTACAAAGATGATAAAAAGCAAATTTCGCTTAAAAATTGGCATGAATTTGAGACAAAGTACCCAGACATATTCCAAGGTATGTATCAGTTTTGGGTTAAAAAGGGTTAAAAATGAGATCTAAAAAAAATTTTATTGCAAAAGATTTATATTCAAAAAAATATAAGCCCAGAATTGTAAAACCTAAAAAAGGCAAAGGTAGTTTTAAAAGGAAGAAAAAGTAATTTTTAAAGTCTAGCACCAATTTGTTGGATCACTCTAGAAGACATCTCAGTTCCTTTATCCAAACTATCTTTGAGGGACATCTTATTAACATGCCCATGTAGAAAGCCTGCAGCAAAAAGATCTCCAGCGCCTGTTAAATCTACAATTTTAAGCCCTTCTTTTATTCCGCATTCAACAACTTCATCTCCATCAATAGCAACAGCACCTTTTTCACCCCTAGTTATCACAATTATTTTGCTAAGAGACTTTGAAAAATTTATTACTTCATCGAAAGATTTTGCATCTATCAATGACATAATCTCTTGCTCATTTGCAAAAGTTATATCTAATTTATTTTTAACTAACTCTAAAAAATGAGGTTTGTGTCGATCAACACAAAATTGGTCTGATAAAGACATTGCAACTTTGTTTGCACTTTGAATTGCTTTTTCAAAAGCTTTCTTAGGCTCACCTTCGTCCCAAAGATATCCTTCTAGAAGTATTATTTCACTCTGTTTAATAGCATCTGAGCTAACATCTTTTTCATTTATTTTTCCGGCAGTTCCCAAGAAAGTGCACATTGTTCTTTCAGAGTCTGGTGTAACTAAAATTAAACAAGTTCCAGTAGGCAACTCTTCTTTTTTCTTTGAATAAAAATATTTCACATTTTCTTGTTTTAGGCCATCTTCGTATTTACTTCCTAGATCATCGTCGTTAACTTTACCTATAAAACCAACATCATTTCCAAGTTGTGATAAACCAACAATTGAATTAGCAACAGAGCCACCAGATACAGTTTTTTCTATTTTAAGATTAGATAATAATTCTTTGAACTCTTTATCATCGAAAATTAATTTCATGGTACTTTTAGTTAAGTTATTTTTAGCAATAAAATCATCCTCTACCTTGCAAATTACATCTACAATTGCGTTTCCAATTCCTAATATTTTCATTATTTAAGCTTTCTTGGTTATAAGTGGTTTTTTTCTCTTAGGATAACAAGTAGTACAGATTTTACAAGATAAACCATAACACTCTCTTGCTTTGCAGTATTCTCTCCCGTAGTAAATTATTTGAAGATGAAGCTTATTCCAGTTTTTTTTAGGGAAAAGTCTTTTAAGATCTTCTTCTGTTTGAACGACATTCTTGCCATTAGTAAGACCCCATCTTTGTGCAAGCCTATGAATATGTGTATCTACTGGGAAAGCAGCATATCCAAATCCTTGAGACATGACGACACTAGCCGTTTTGTGACCAACCCCAGGCAATTCTTCCAATTCTTCAAAAGTTTTTGGAACTTTACCATTATATTTTTCAACTAGAGTTTTTGATAAATTATAAACACTCTTTGCTTTAATTCTAAAGATACCAATACTTTTAATTAATTTCTCAATTTTTTTTTTTCCAAGTTTCACAAAATGTTCAGGTTTGTTGTATTTTGGATATATATTCTTTGTTACATTATTAACATTTACATCTGTACATTGAGCTGAAAGGAGAACTGAAACTAATAATGTAAAAATATTCCTATGTTTAAGAGGAATTGGTGTTTTTGGGTATATTTTATTTAAAGTTTTAAGAACAATTTTTGCCCTTTGCTCCTTGTTCATTTAAAGTTTAAAACATCACGCATCGAATATAAACCAGGCTTCTTATTCATTAACCATTTACCAGCGGTTAGAGCTCCTTCACTGTACAAAGCTCTATCAAATGCTTCATGGTTTAGGGTTATGATTTCTTTTCCACTTGAAAATTTAACTTCGTGTTCACCAACAGTTTTACCTTTTCGTATTGAGTTAAAATTAATTTTTTTCCCATACGGAAAAGTTTTTTTATTCAAATATTTTTTTCCAAGTAGATTATAAAAATTTTTATTTTTACCAACAGCAATTCCCTTACCTAACATTAATGCGGTTCCTGAAGGATGGTCTATCTTATGTTTATGGTGAACTTCATATACTTTACTTAAAAAATTATTTCCTAGTGATTTTGATGTAATTTCAGTTAAATACATTAATAAATTAATACCCAAACTCATATTTCCAGCCTTTAAAATTGGTATTTTTTTTGAAAATTTTTTAATAAGGCTCTCTTCTTTTTTGTTAAATCCAGTTGTACCAATAACAACCCTTTTTTTAAGTTTAGAAGCTATTTTAAGAATTTCAAAAGTACATTTAGGAACAGTAAAATCAATTATTAAATCAACATTTTTAAGTGATTTTTCATCATTCAAACTGAGTTTAATACCAGCAATTTTTTTGTTTATTAATTTATTCTCTGTTACAGTAGTAAGTTTAAAATTCTTATCAGTTTTAGAGGATTTAATTAACTGTTGGCCCATTCGTCCCATGCAGCCAGTTATCGCTAAATTTACTTTGCTCATTAAATTATTTTAATATATTTTTTTAATAATATACAACAATTATGGTTATTAAATACCTATTAAAATTCTTTTTAGTTTTATTTTTTCTTGTGTCTATCAATCAATCTAAAGCTGACTTCTTTAAAGATATTACATCTTTGATTGATAATAATGATTTTAGACTAAGTTATGGTGTAGCTGTTACAGATGTAAACCAAGACAATAGATACGAATTTGTAGTTACTGGATTTGGGTTTTCAAACTTAGCCCTATCTTTCCAAAACGGAAAAATAGTAAATATTAATAAAAATGAAATCTTTGATGACTCTAAAAGAAAAACAATTGGGGTAGCCGCTTGTGATATAGACCAAGATGGATTTGAAGAAATTTATTTTTTAAATACTGATACTTATAGTGGAGAAAAAAAATACTCAGATAGGTTGATAGACACTACTAGTAAAGGATCTATAGATTTATTCGAGAAAGATATTAATCAAAAAAACTTAAACTTAACTGCTGGCAGGTCAGTCGTCTGTGTTGACAGAAATGGTAATGGAAAATACGGTATATATGTTGCCAATTATGGAGGCCCAACTCGATTTTACGAACTAACTACGGGGCAAATATTAGACTTAGCTGAGCAGCTGAAGATAGATAAGATAACTGGTGGTAGAGCAGTAGTATCAGGAAATATTTTGTCAGGAAAAACTGACATATTTGCTGCAAACGAAAGAGGTAAAAATTTTTTATATTATAATTCTGATGGCTTCTTCCAGGATATAGCAGAAGATTATAGAGTTGATGATGAATACGAAAATGGAAGAGGCACAACCTTAACAGATATACTTTATAGAGGTAGATTAGATATAGTTACATCTAATTGGAACGGTTATCACAGAGCTTTTGTGTTAGAAGACAAGAAATTTAAAGATATAGCAGCTCCAACCTATAATATTCCTACTAGAATTAGAACAGTGATATCAGCAGACTTTGATAATGATGGTTATGATGAGATATTCATGAATAATATTGGAGAGCCAAATAAATTATTTAAAATAAAAGAAAACGGTTTTTTTGAAGAGATAAAAATTCAAAAAGCATATGAGGCTAATGGTTTAGGAACAGGAGCAGCGGTTGCGGATATAGATGAAGATGGGATTTTAGAGTTATTAATTTCTCATGGAGAATCTGGCATGCAACCCCTGACGATGTATAAAGCAGATATTAAGAAAGAATTCAATTATATTAGAATTAAACCCTTAAATATGTTTGGTGCGCCCGCAAGAGGAGCAACAGTTATATTAAATTCAAATCTAAGAAATCATGCTAAAACAATCGATGCAGGTTCTGGGTATTTATGCCAGATGGAACCTGTAGCTCACTATGGCATTAGACAGGGTGAGAAAAATATTTCTATTAAAGTTATTTGGACAGATGGATCATCGCAATCATTTAAAGTAAAAGAACTTAACAAAATAATAGAAATAAACCAAAAAAAATAGGACAATAATACTCAATTCAATTAGTAAATAAATTAAAGTACTCTATGCAAACTTTATGAATAAATTAAAACATTTCACTTTTTTTCTTCTTCTAATTACTTTTAGTTTAATCAAACCAACTTATTCGAATCAATTTAATTATTATGAGGACTTAGTAAAAGATTGGCCTAAAATTTTTCCTGATCAAAATAGAAATGCTGCAGGCCCAAAATTTTTCAAACATATTTTAACTAAAAAAATTACCTACAAAGATTTTATTGAATACAACAAGTTATATTGTGCTGTGTCTGGATCATTGATTGATCCTAATAATAAACCAGAATTTGTATATCTTAAAAATGTCGAAAATGACCAGAAAATATGCGGATTTTATCATAAGTGTTGTTACCCCTGCTCATGTGATTTAATGAAATACACAAAAGTAAAAAAGATGAAATATACATTCACCGATGGTGAGAAAGAATTTTTTGTTCTCTCAATTAAAAATCCTTGTGGAAAAGAAGATTTTCCAAGAGAAGTAAATAAAGATTATTTCTGCAACGGCAATAAACTTGATGATAATCAAGTGTTTGTATTGGGTGAGAGATTAGTAATTGGCTTATTTCATAATGCTAAAAAATGTAATTCACAAAGTATTTCTACTATTGATAATCACGAAATAACTGGACAGTACTGCGAACTAAGAAATAATGCTCCTCTTGAAGAGGTAAAGGGAGGTATGGGAGATATATTTATAAGATTAGCAAAAGATAACTAAATTATACCTATTCCTTCTTTATAAAAATAAGCTCCTAAAATCAGTATTACTAAAATATAGATAATCCCAAAAATAATATATTTAAATTTCTTTTTCATTTATTAATTGTTGATAAATTTTTTCTAAATCTTTTGTGAAAGTTAAACTATCAAATAATTTTGAATGAGGAACATTTTTCTTTATAGTTTCTTTAATTTCTTTTAATTTATTTTTGTCATTTCCTAGAGCTATTGCTTTTTCTTGGAATTCTTCAATACTATTTGTAACTAGTTCATTCATATTTACTTGATTTAAAATACTTGCTGAAACTCTAGATGCAAATGACTTACCTTTTAAAGTCAAAATTGGAACTCCCATCCTAATAGCATCACTTGATGTGGTATGAGCGTTATATGGAAAAGAGTCTAGAAATAAATCTGCAAGTTCGTATCTTTTAAGATGAAATTCTCTGTCCATAGATTTAGCAAAAATTATTCTATTTTTCTCTATATTTCTTTTTTTTGCCTCATTCAAAATATTAATTGTTCCCATTTCATCTTTTGTTTCCATAATCCATAAAATACTGTTCGGAACCTTTTTCATAATATTAGTCCAAGCTGTAAACATATCTGGGGTATTTTTAAAATTTGCATTGAAATTACAAAAAACAACTGCATCTTCAGGTAACCCCAACTCTCTTCTACTAAACTTTTTATCAGACATTGGTAAATTTTTTGGACATGCTTGATAACAATTTGGCAAATTAACTACTCTCTCTGTATAGTATTTTTTATCAGCTTCAGGAATTATGATATTATCTGCTATTATTATATCGATAAAATTTGCACCCATTGTGCCCGGGTAACCTAAATAGTTAATTTGAATTGGAGCTAAACGTGAATTAAAAATTGAAGCTCTATTGTACGCCGTGTATGCGCACAGGTCGATAGCAATATCAATTTTCATGTCTCTACTTAATTTAATTAAGTCCATATCAGAAATATTTCTAACATTAATAAATTCTGTAAAAAAACCTTTAACAGTATCATAAATTTCACCTTTTGCTTCAGGACCAAAAGAAAATGCATACACGTCAAACTTTGATTTATCATGGTATTTAAATACATCCATCATTAGAAATAACATTGGATGGTTTCTAAAATCAGGTGAGAAATATCCTATCCTTATTTTGTCAGATTTTTTTTTTAAATATTTTTTTATTTTTAATTCTGGATCTTTATATTTGTCACTAACAAATATTTCTGCACAATTTTTATGGTGTTCAGGATTATCTATTAAACTTAAAAGTGGAAATGGATTTATTGCTCTTTTCTTTTTATTTAAAAGTTCTATTAAATTATTTTTACCATGATCTAAATTACCCCAATCGTAGAGCATCATTTTTGTAAATATTAATTTACCGATTATATATTTATAGTTAGGATCAAGTTCTAATATTTTTTCAAAAACTTTCTTTGCTTCCTTGAGTTTATCTGTTGCTGATAAACTTGCACCTAAATTATCATATGCAATTACATAGTCAGGTTTAACTTTTACCGCTTGCTCATAAAAATACACAGACTCGTTATCTTTATTCATTTCTTTATAAACACTTCCTAAACCATTATAAGCAAAAAAATTTTCTTTATTGTGTTTTAAGGCCTCATTAAAATATTCAATCGCTCTTTGAATTTTTTTTAAATATAGATAGCAGTTTCCAATATTACTGTATGCGTCTGAATAACCTGGTTTAATATTTAATGTTTGTTTAAACACATCAATTGCTTCAGCATACTTACCAATTGTAGCGAGTGCTCCACCTAAGTTATTGAGGTTGTTAAAATGATTTTTATCTATTTCGTTTACTTTTCTGTAAAAATCAATTGATAGTTCTATACTACCTTTTTGTAAGTAAGCATTTCCTATCTGAAAAAGCAGTTGTGAATTATTGTTATCCTCTTTTTGCAGTTCTAAATAAATATCTAAAGCTTCATTTATCTTACCTTTTTTATGAAGGTTTGTGGCACTTTCAAAAGATTTATTAAAATTTTTCAATTTTTCCAAAAACTTTTTGCTTTTTTAAAGAATTTTTTTATACTTGGATTTGATTTTTCATTTTCTATTTCTCTAAATTTCTCAAGTAATTCTTTTTGTTCTTTATTAAGAAAAACAGGAACCTCAGTATTAACTTGTACATATAAATCCCCGTAGTCATTTCCTCTCATCAAGGGCATACCTTTTTCCCTTAATCTAAATTGTTTTCCACTTTGTGTGCCAGCTGGGATTTTTATCTTTGCTTTCCCACCATCTATTGTTGGTATTTTTATTTCAGCTCCTAAAGCAGCGTCTGCAATTGATATTGGACATTCAAAAAATAAGTTTTCCTCTGATCTTTTGAAAAGTTCATGAGAATTTACGTTAATAAATAAGTATAAATCACCATTACTAGCTCCTCTAGATCCAGCTTCTCCTTTGCCAGATAATCTAATTCTAGTTCCATCGTCTACTCCTTTAGGAATAGTCACAGATAGTCTCTTACTTGTTTGTTTTTTACCTGTGCCCCCACAGTTGGTACATGGGTGAGTTATTTGTTCACCAGAACCTGCACACTGAGGGCAAGTTTGTTGTACAGTAAAAAACCCCTGGCTTGAGCGAACTTGTCCATGTCCTCCACACATTGAACACGTGCTAGCACTATAGCCTGATTTTGAACCCGATCCGTTACAAACATCACATTTATCAGAAGTTGAGAATTTAATATCTTGTTTTTTTCCAGCATAAGCCTCCTCTAAACTTATAGAGAGATCATATCTTAAATCTGAGCCACGGTTATTAGATCTTCTTGATCTTCTTCCACCTCCACCAAAACCTTCGCCAAAAAAGTCTTCAAAGATATCTGAAAAAGAGCCAGAAAAGTCAAAGTTTCCAAAACCACCTCTTCCACCTCCTCCACCATTTTCAAATGCAGCGTGACCAAAATTATCATAATTTTGTTTTCTCTCAGAATTTGATAGAACATGATATGCTTCCGAAGCTTCTTTGAATTTTTCTTCTGCTCCTTTGTCGCCCTTATTTTTATCTGGATGGTATTTTACAGCTTGTTTTCTGTATGCTGCTTTTATTTGATCTGGACCAGCACTTTTTTCAACACCCAAAACATCGTAGTAATCTCTTTTTGCCATAACTAGTTATAGACAAATGGTTGATAGTTTAGGCGCTTTTTTCTTTATCGTCTTTTACTTCTTCAAAGTCTGCATCAACAACATTATCGTCTTTTTTCCCTTCATCTTTAGCATCTTTAGGTGCATCGCCAGGTTTTGTACTTTGTTGTGATTTGTAAATAGCTTCACCAAGTTTCATTGAAGCTTGAACCAAATCTTGAGTTTTCTTTTTAATTTCCTCTACATCAGTTCCTTTTAATGCGTTTCTTACATTCGCAGATGCATCTTCAATAGCTTTTTTGTCTGCATCAGAAACTTTACTGCCATGCTCTTTTAAATTTTTTTCAGTAGAATGAAGTAAAGTGTCAGCTTGGTTTCTTGCATCTACAGCTTCCCTTTTCTTTTTGTCGGCTTCTTTATTTGTTTCAGCATCCTTAACCATTTGATTTATTTCTTCATCACTTAAACCACCTGACGCTTGAATTTGAATCTTTTGCTCTTTACCAGTCCCTTTATCTTTTGCAGAAACATTTACAATTCCGTTTGCGTCGATATCGAATGTAACTTCAATTTGAGGAACGCCTCTAGGAGCTGGAGCTATACCTACTAGTTCAAAATTACCTAAAACCTTGTTGTCAGAAGCCATATCCCTTTCACCCTGTAAAACTCTAATTGAAACTGCGGGTTGGTTGTCTTCTGCTGTTGAGAAAACCTGGCTTTTTTTGGTAGGTATCGTTGTATTTTTTTCAATTAATTTAGTTGAAACTCCACCTAAAGTTTCTATTCCAAGAGATAGTGGTGTTACGTCTAATAATAGTACGTCTTTAACATCACCTTGTAATACTCCAGCTTGAATAGCAGCACCCATTGCAACAACTTCATCAGGATTTACAGATTTGTTTGGTTCTTTTCCAAAGAAATTTTTAACTTCCTCTATTACTTTTGGCATTCTAGTCATTCCACCAACGAGTATTATTTCATCAATTTCGCTTGCACTTAAACCAGCATCTTTAAGAGCTGTTTCACAAGGCGGAATAGTTCTAGAAATAAGATCTTCAACAAGAGCCTCAAGTTTTGCTCTAGTCATTTTCATATTAATATGTTTTGGACCAGTTTTATCAGCTGTAATAAATGGTAAATTTATCTCAGTTTGAGCAGCAGATGATAATTCAATTTTTGCTTTTTCTGCAGCTTCCTTAAGTCTTTGTAGTGCTAATTTATCTGATTTTAAGTCAATACCATTTTCTTTTTTGAATTCAGTTAATAGGTAATCAACAATTGTATTGTCAAAGTCTTCACCACCTAGGAAAGTATCCCCATTCGTTGATTTAACTTCAAATACTCCATCTCCTAACTCAAGAATTGATACATCAAAAGTACCACCACCTAAATCATAGACAGCAATTTTATTGTTTGTTTTTTTATCTAAACCATATGCAAGTGAGGCTGCTGTTGGCTCATTAATAATTCTTAAAACTTCTAAACCTGCTATTTTCCCAGCATCTTTAGTTGCTTGTCTTTGTGCATCATTAAAATAAGCTGGAACAGTTATTACAGCTTGAGAAACTTCTTGGCCTAAATATTTTTCAGCAGTCTCTTTCATTTTTTGAAGTGTAAAAGCAGAAATTTGAGAAGGCGAATATTTGTTACCCTTAGCTTCTATCCAAGCATCTCCTTTATCAGAGTTAACAATCTTAAAAGGTGCAGTCTCAACATCTTTTTTAACAGAAGGATCATCAAAATTTCTTCCAATTAACCTTTTAACGGCAAATATTGTATTTTCTGGATTGGTTACCGCTTGTCTCTTTGCAGGTTGCCCAATTAATTTCTCATCATTATCAGAAAATGCAACTACAGAAGGGGTTGTTCTCGCACCCTCAGCATTTTCCAAAACTTTAGCTTGTGTACCTTCCATTACAGCTACACAAGAGTTTGTTGTTCCTAAATCTATTCCTATTACCTTGCTCATAATTTAAATCCTAACCGTCATATAAGTGCTAATTGTTAGACTACAACCGTTTACAATATTTAAATTTTGGTTGATTTTATTGGTTTTTTTCATCTTTCGGGTCTTTTTTTTCTTCTTCTTTTACTTTTTTCTTTGAAACACCTACTAAAGAAGGTCGCAATAATCTCTCTTTCATCATAAATCCTTTTTGTATTTCTTGAACGATAGTTCCAGGTTCTTTTGCGTCATCCTCAATTTCCATCATCGCTTGATGCAGATTTGGGTCAAGCTTTTCATTAATTGATTTAACAGGTTCAATATTATTTTTTTTGAATATTGAGAGCATATCACTATTAATAATATCCAAATGTTCTATGATTTTTTTAAGTGCATCTGTGTCCTTTAATTTTTCGTCATTTTCCAATACAGCTTTGGATCTTTCAAGATTATCTAACAAATTGAGTGCCTCTTTTGCAAAAGAGTAGCCACCATACTCATATGCATCCTCCTTCTCTTTTTCAAACCTTCTTCTCTGATTTTCCATCTCAGCAAATGTTCTTGCTAGCTTATCTTTGAGTTTCTCTAGTTCTTCTTCTGGGGTAAGTTTCTCTTCCTTTTTTTTTTCGGACGTTAAATTCTTATCTTCACTTTCTTGATTTATATCATCATTTTCTACTGTTTGAGTATCTAGCTCAGTTTCCTCAGTAGTGTTTCCATCAATGTTTTCTTTTAATTCTTCCTTGTCCATATTGTTTATATGGTAAGAAAAAGTATAATTTCTAGATGTCTAAAAAAAAAATTAAAGAAATATTCATTGGCTCAAATAATAAAGGAAAACTTAAGGAAATTGCAGATCTACTACCAAAAAGTTTAAAAATTTATTCAAATTTAGACTTTAAAATACAAAGCCCAGTAGAAACAGGAAACACATTTGAACAAAACTCTCTTCTAAAAGCAAAATATTTTTCTAAAAAAACTAATAAAATTTGTATGTCAGATGACTCTGGCATAGAAATTGATATTTTAGATAAAGCACCTGGGATATATTCAGCAGATTGGTCTGGAAAAAAAAGAAATTTTAATTTAGCTATTAAAAGAGTTTACAGCGAAATTTTTAAAAAAGATAAAAATTGGAAAAAAAAAAAAATTACAGCAAGATTTATCTGTGTTCTGACTATTTTTTGGCCGAATGGTAAATTTATAAGTAAAACTGGAAAAATTGAGGGTCGCATATCTAATTCTAAGAGAGGAAAAAATGGTTTTGGATATGATCCAATTTTTATTCCTAAAAGCAAAAGATTAACCTTTGGTGAAATGGACCCTGAAATTAAATATAGAATAGATCACCGTTCTGATGCGTTCAAAAAAATTAAAAGATTTTTTTAAATTTATTATTTTCAATGCTGTAAAAATTTAGTTGATGTGTAACTACATTTTTACTTATTTCAAAAATTCCTATTTTTCCCTTAAATTTATTTTTTTTATAAAATATTTTTTTTGAAATATTAAAATCGTTTTCGTATATCAAGAAATATACTAATCCTATTAAATCATAACTCAAAAATGAAAGTTGGTCACCTTCCAAACCGTAAATATTTTTAAAATCTTTCATAAAAAGTTCGTAATTAACTTTATTTACAGATGGAAAATATATTGGATGAAGAGAATTTTCATTTAATAGACTTTCATCAAACCATTGGTTTAAAGTAATATATGAAATTCTTTTTGATGAAACATCTGTATATAAAAGTGATGTAGCCACACTTTTTAAATTTTCATCAAAATCAGTAATTATAACAGAGTCAAAATCTATATTCCCCAACGTATCTCTCTTTTTTAAGTTTTGAATTCTTCTCTCTTTATCTTTAAATGATAAACCTTCTATTCTTTTAATTTCATATTTGAGATTATTTTTTCTTAATTGATATTTTGTCAACTCTTCAATCTGTTTGGTGAGTTTTGTTGGTTCTCTATCATAGTAAAATACTTTTTTGTGTTTAATCTTGGTTTTATTAATTGCTCCCTCTACTTCTTTTTTAAACTGTGATTTAGGAATTAAAAAAATACTTTTTGATAAATTTTTTTTATCAACAAATTTTTTTATTGTTTGTAATTGTGATATTGCATTTACACCTGCGCTAATAACATTTTTTGGATTATTGATTAATTTATTAGTAAAAGATATAAAAGTTACATCTTCAAGGTCATCAAGATATTTTGTACTTTCATTAAATACAGGCCCAATAACTATTTTAACGCCCTCTTTATACAATTCTTTTGATGCTTTTAATGCATCGATAGGATTTGATTTTGTATCTTTTGGAAGTATTTCAATTCTATCATCATTTATTTTGTTTATGGCCATTCTTATTGATTTTATAATTTTTTCACCAATTACAGAATTATCTCCACTAAGAGGAACAATTAATCCAATCTTAATTTTTTCAGATGCAAATATATTTTGATTAAAAAAGCAGATACTTAATAAGCAAAAAACTGACAATTTAATTAAAGTTTTCATTTAAGTTTTAATAATATATTTAGATAAGTAATTCATATGAATTTAAACAACAATAAATTTAAACCTGGGCTATATTGTGTTGCCACACCAATTGGTAATATGGGTGATATTTCATTTAGAGCTATTAAAATACTTCAAGAGTCTGATTTAATCTTATGTGAAGACACAAGAGTTACAAAAAAAATACTCCAGAAGTTTGAAATAAATAAAAAACTTATTTCCAATCATAAGTTTAATGAAAATAAGAATTTAGAAAAAGTAATAGAAATTTTAAAAAATAATAAAATAGTATCATTAGTTACAGACGCTGGAACTCCTGCAGTTTCAGACCCTGGGAGAATACTAATAAAAGAGTGCGAGAAAAATGATATTCAAATTTTTCCAATTCCAGGTGCATCTGCAGTAAGTGCTGCAATATCAATAAGTGGTTTTTCAGATAATTTTTATTTCTGTGGTTTTCTTCCAGAAAAACAAAACCAAATCAAAAAACTATTCACAAATTTATCATTACTTGAGAGTACAATAGTATTTTTTATATCACCAAATAAACTTGATAAAAGAATTAATGATTTAAAAGAATTTTTTTTTAATAGAGATATTATAATTTGTAGGGAAATTACAAAATATCATGAAGAATACATTAGAACTTCAGTCAAAGAATTATCAAATATTAATTTTTCTAGAAAAGGTGAAGTAACCGTTGTTATTTCTGAGGCAAAAAAAGAAAAATTAAGTTTTAAAGAACTTGAAGAATCAGATAAAAAAAAAATCAATAAATTAATTAAAAAAATGTCTATTAAAGATATCGTAAAAAAAGTTTCAGAAAATAGAGAAATTTCAAAAAAACTGATCTATAACTATTGTCTTGAAGTAAAAAATGAGAATTAAAAAAATTATAATATTATTAAGTCTTATAGTAATTACTGGATGTGTAGGATATTCTTCTACTGGAGTTTTAGGAACGGGAGTATCAATAGCATTAGACCCAAGAAGTCTTGGAACCCAAATTGATGACTCATTAATGCAACAAAATTTAAGAGCAAGATTAATATCAGCAGATAAAAGTTACATTATCTCTGTGAAAACAAAAATACTTGATGGAAGAATATTTCTGACTGGTAAAGTAAATTCTGTTGAGGACAAACTTAACATTACAAAGCTAGCATGGGAAATCAAAGGTGCACGATCTGTAAAAAATGATTTACAAATTAAAGAAGAATTTGATTTTAAAAGATCTGCAAAAGATTTGTTAATAACTTCACAACTTAGAGCAGCTTTAATTGGAAGTAAAAAAATAAAAGCAGTTAATTATAATATCGATACCTATAAAAAGAAAATATATATTTATGGAATTGCTCAAAATCAAGCAGAGAGAGACGAGGTTACAAAAGAAGCCAAACAAATTTTAGATGTTGAAGATGTAATCACAAGTATTTTCTTAGTTGACGATTTAAGAGTTGTTAAAAAATAATATATATTCAACTTATTTATATTTAATTACACTAGCAGAATAAGCAGCAACTGATGCTAAATCTAATATTTCTGATGTAGAGGATCTAAGGGGGGCAATTTCTATTGGCTGAGCTAGCCCTATCAATAATGGGCCGATAACTTTAGCTCCTCCAAGTGTCTTCATTATTTTATTAGAAATAGCAGCACTATGTTGACCTGGCATTATTAAAATATTAGCATTACCCACTATTTCTGAAAACGGATATAGGTCAGTATACTCTTCATTAAGAGCAACGTCAGGCTGCATGTCACCATCAAATTTAAAATCTACTTTTCTTTCTTTTAAAATTTCTACAGCATCTCTTATATGTTTTGTCCTACTAGTGACTGGCTGGCCAAAAGTTGAATGAGATAAAAACGCAACTTTAGGATCAAATCCAAATAATCTAACAACCCTTGCAGATGATATTGCTATATCAGCTAATTCTTCAGATGAAGGATACTCATTAACAGATGTATCCCCAATAAACACAGTTTTACCCTTGCTGACTAACATATTTAATCCAAACATTATTTCTCCTTTTCTTGGAGGAATTACTTTTTTAATTTTTTCTAATGATTGAGAATATCTCCTGGTATTACCCGTAACCATTGCATCTGCATCTCCACATTCAACCATACAAGATCCCCAAATTACTCTGTCATTTCTGATCATTCTATCACAATCTCTCTCAAGCATACCTTGCTCTCTATGCATTTTTTTAAAAAGAAATTTTACATATTTGTGTCTCAATTTTTTATCAGTAGAATTCACGATTTTAATATCTAGGTTTTCCCCATAACCAATTTCTTTCAGTCTTTGTTTAACAACCTTCTCTTTTGCAACAATTATTGGTGTTCCTAGTCCACCATTTTTAAATGCAATCGCAGCTTTAAGCGTATTCTCATCCTCACCATCTGCAAACACTACAGTTTTTGGATCTTTTTTAACTTTAGAATTTATCCCTTGTAGAATTGTTACTGATGGATCTAATCTTTGTTTCAATTGTTCAGAGTATAGATTAAAATTTTCTATATTTTTTCTAGCAACTCCACTTTTTATCGCGGCTTTTGCTACTGCAACTGGAATTACACTTATTAGTCTAGGATCAAATGTGGATGGAATAATATAATCTTTACCATATTTAGGCCTGTCTCCTCCCATTGCTGCCGCTACCTCATCTGGAACTCTTTCTCTAGCTAACTTAGCAATTGCATTAGCTGCAGAAATTTTCATTTCCTCATTTATTGTTTTTGCTCTTACATCGAGAGCACCTCTAAATATATATGGAAAACCAATTAAATTATTAACTTGGTTTGCATAATCCGATCTACCAGTTGCTATAATTGCGTCCTTCCTAATCTTGTAAGCTTCCTCTGGTAAAATTTCTGGATCTGGGTTAGCGCATGCAAATATAATTGGATTTTTTGCCATTTGTTTGATCATTTCTTTTTTTAAAATTCCTGCCGAGGATAATCCTAGAAAAACATCTGCATTTTTTAATGCATCACTTAGGGTTTTATCTTTTGTTTTTTTTGCATACTTTAATTTCCACTTATTTAATCCTTTTCTGTCAATACTAATTACCCCTTTACTATCTATCATTGTTAAATTATTTTTTTTTACCCCTAATTTCAAAAATAAATCTGAGCACGCCATGGCAGATGCTCCTGCACCATTAACAACAACTTTTACTTTAGAAATAATTTTTTTAGTAATATGAATCGAATTAATAAGCGCTGCTGATGTAATGATTGCTGTTCCATGCTGATCATCATGAAAAACTGGAATATCAAGAATTTTCTTTAAATTTTCCTCAATTATAAAACACTCTGGGGCAGCAATATCCTCAAGATTGATACCCCCAAAACTTACAGCAAAATTTTTTATACTATTAACTATTTCTTCAGGGTCTTTACTGTCAATTTCTAAATCAATAGCATTTATATCTGCAAATCTTTTAAATAATACTGCTTTACCTTCCATTACAGGTTTTGATGCAATTGCCCCTAAGTTACCCAATCCTAAAATTGCAGATCCATTACTTATCACTGCAACTAAATTTCCTTTGGTAGTATAATCATATGCCCGCTCTGGATTTTTAAAAATTTCTTTAACTGGAGCTGCAACACCTGGAGAGTAAGCTAACGCTAAGTCTCTTTTTGATGTCATCGGTTTTGATGAATTTATCTCAATCTTGCCAGATTTATTTGAATTATGAAATTCAAGAGCCTCTTTATCTGAATAATGTTCTATTTTGTTTTTTTTCATTGGGTAAATTAAATATACTATTAAGGTAAATTTAAGACTAATATGATTTATGAACCTCATTAAGTCAACAAGCACATTTAGTCTATTTGTTTTGTTAAGTAGGGTTCTTGGTTACATTAGAGATTTTTTCATAGCAATATACCTTGGTTCCGGACCTTTAGCAGATGCTTTTTTTGTAGCCTTTAGAATTCCAAATACTTTTAGAAGATTATTTTCAGAGGGAACTTTTAATGCTGCATTTGTTCCATCTTATTCCTCAGAACTTCTTAGATCAAAAAAAAATGCAAACACTTTGGCAAGTACAATTTTTAATCTATTGCTATTAGGCTTGTTCTTTACGATCTTAATAATTGAAATATTCATGCCAGCTTTTATTAAATTAATTGCACCAGGATTTTCAAATGATACAGAAAAATTAAATATTGCAATTGACCTAACTAGAATTACATTTCCTTTTTTATTTTTTATTAGTCTTGCATCTTTTTTTTCAGCAATTTTAAACTCACATAATAAATTTGCAGCTGCAGCTGCAGCACCAATGATTCTAAATATATTACTTATAATTTGTTTGTTATATGCCGAAAATTTAAATGATTATTTAGTTTATTACTTATCATATGCTGTTACTCTTGCTGGGCTTCTACAATTTATTTTTTTATTAATATTTGTAAAAAAGTATTTTGTATTAAATATAAATTTTCGTTTTAAAATAAACGATAAGGTTAAAAATTTTTTTAGTAAACTTTTACCAAGCATATTTTCTTCAGGCGTAACTCAGATAAATATTTTAGTTGGCACAATTATTGCATCATTTCAAGCAAGTGCTGTTTCCTATTTATATTATGCAGATAGAATTTATCAGATAAATTTGGCAATAGCTGGTATTGCTATAGGTACTGTAATCCTTCCAAACCTTAGTCGACATATTAAAAGTAATAACTCTTTGAAAATTAGAGAGTTACAGAATAAAGCTTTAGAATTAAGTTTATTTTTAAGTTTACCAGCATCACTTGCTCTCATTGTTGGCTCAGAGCAAATAACATCTGCCTTATTTGGATATGGTTCTTTCGATAAGTTAAGTGTTAGTAATTCTGCAAAAGCTTTATTCTATTTTTCTTTTGGGCTTCCAGCATTTTCTTTGATCAAAATATTCTCAACCTTTTTGTTTGCAAGAAATGATACTAAAACACCATTTAAGTATTCTTTAATTTCTGTAATTTTAAATATCACAATTAGCTTGATGTTTTTTTCAAAGGTTGGTTTTATTATAATACCAATCGCAACCACAATCTCTTCATGGTTTAATGGAATTATTTTATTAGTTTTTGTAATTAATAAAAATTACTTTAAATTTAGTTCAAATTTTATTACTCAAATATCAAAAATTATTTTCTCAAATATAATTGCAATTTTAATATTTTATTTTTTGATAAATCTTTTAGAAAGCTCATTAGTCTATGTAAACAATTATAAATTTGTTTTTATTGTTTTGATTGTTTTATTAACTTTTGTTTCATACATCGGATTTTCTATTATTATAAAAGCCTTTAAAATTTCAGATATTAATTTAAAGTATTGATAGATGTCCAAAAAAATATTTTCTGGTGTTCAGCCTACAGGTAATCTTCACTTAGGTAATTATCTTGGTGCTATTAAAAATTTTGTTGAATTAAATAATGATAATCAAAATGAATGTATTTTTTGTGTTGTAGATTTACATGCAATCACTGTTAAGCAAGATAAAGATCAATTAAAGAACAATATTCTTGAAACAACTGCAACATTTATAGCAAGCGGTATTAATCCAAGTAAAAGTATTATTTTTAATCAATCAAAAGTTCATGCACATGCAGAAGGATCATGGATGTTAAGTTGCATGGCACCAATGGGTTGGTTAAATAGAATGACACAATTTAAAGAAAAAGCTGGCAAAGATAAGGAAAAGGCTTCTGTTGGTCTATACATTTATCCCATATTGATGGCCAGCGATATATTACTTTATGATGCAACGCATGTACCAGTTGGAGAAGATCAGAAACAACATTTGGAATTAACAAGAGACATTGCCCAAAAATTTAATAAAGATTTTGACTGTGAGGATTTTTTAAAGGTTCCGGAACCTTTAATACGAAAAAGTTTTTCGAGAATAATGAGTTTAAAAGATGGTTCAAAAAAAATGAGTAAATCAGATCCATCAGATCTTAGTAGAATTAATTTAAATGATACTAAAGACGAAATTATAAACAAAATTAAAAAAGCAAAAACTGACTCTTTACCAATTCCTTATGAAGAACAGAAATTAAAAGATAGACCTGAAGCTGAAAATCTTCTTGGAATATATTCAAGTATTTCAGATCAAACTTTAGATAAAACTTTAGAAGAATTTGGGGGAAAAAATTTTTCAGATCTAAAAAGTCAATTAGTTGAAGTTTTATCAAGTAAAATTTCCCCAATTTCCGATGAAATAAAAAAATTGATCAATGATCAAAATTATTTAGACAAAGTTCTTGCGGAAGGAGCATTTAAGGCAGAAGAAATTGCAGGAAAAAAAATAAAAGAAATGAAGAAAATAATAGGTTTTTAAATTCTTTAAATTTAAGAATTTATGGCTATATAAGAAGTATGTTTATTCAAACTCAAAAAACTCCAAACCCAAATTCTCTCAAATTCCTACCAGGTAAAAGGGTATCAAACGATGGGCCTTATGAATTTTTAAATGCGAACCAAACACAAATTCCTTTATTAAAAAATATTTTATCAATTAATGGTGTTACAGGAATATTTTTGAGTGAGGATTTTCTATCAATTAATAAAATTCAAGGTGAAAAATGGGAAAATATAAAGCATATTGTTATTTCACATTTAAATGAATTCTATGATGAAGGTAATGAGTTTATCATAAATAAAAAGTCAGAATTAGACAATAGTAACGATTATGGTGAAATTGAAAATAAAATTATTAAAATATTAGAAACTAAAATTAGGCCAGCTGTAGCGAGAGATGGTGGAGACATAACATTTAAAGAATTTAATGATGGAAAAGTTACAGTTATATTAAAAGGTAGTTGTTCTGGATGCCCATCTTCAACTTTAACTTTAAAACAAGGTGTCCAAAACCTACTTTGTCATTATATACCAGAAGTTAAAGAAGTTTTAGCTGTATAATATCAACTCTATCATTTATAAGAATTAAGAATAGTTATGAAAAAAAAAAATTTTAGAACAAAACAAGATAACAGTAATCTAAATTTATTTAAAACTATGTTAACAAGTTTAGCTATAATTTTAGTATTCTCAATTTTACCAAATTCAGTTAGTTTTATAAAAAATAATTTTAAATCAAATGAAGTTGTTCTTAATTCCTCAAAACAAAGTTTTAACGAAACATTAGATAAGCAGAATAAAAAAAATAAAATAATAAAAGATACTACAAAAGATAGATTATCATGGAATATCTTTGAAGACATTGATGTTTTTGGTAAAGATGAAGCGGATAACGATCCTCAAAGATTGAGCGCCTCAACAATTGAAGAACTATTTAAAGATAATGGATATGATCTCGATACTGTTAAAAAAACTAAATTAGTCAATGTAGGCAATCAATTAACAAAGCTTCCCAAAGAACTAAAAAATATTGAAAGTCCCAAAAAAAGAAAAAAACTGTTTATTAAAATTGTACTACCATTGGTTATTGAGGAAAATCTTAAAATAAGATTTGATCGAAAAAAACTTTTTGAAATTTTAAATAAAAATAATACCTCATCACGTGATAAAGCCTGGTTTGAACTGAAATTTAAACAGTATGGTATTAAAAATAATGATTTAGCAAAACTTAAAATAAGAATGGATGAAATTCCAGTTTCATTAGCAATAGCTCAAGCTGCAAAAGAAACTGGTTGGGGAAGTTCGAGATTTGCACAAGAAGGTAATGCATTATTTGGTCAGTGGACTTGGTCTGGTGAAGGTATTAAGCCTTTAGAAGTTGAAAAAGACAAAAAACATAAAGTCGCAAAATTTAAAATTTTGAAAGCTTCTGTAAGAGCTTATCAAAGAAATTTAAATACACATCCTAGCTATAAAGAATTTAGAATTGAACGAGCAATTCAAAGAGATAATGATGAAAAGTTAGATAGTTTAAAACTAGTTAATTTTTTAGAAAAATATGCTGAAACAGGTCAAGAATATACAGAAGTTCTTAAAAAAATCATTAATCAGAATTCTTTAACTGATTTTGATGATGTAGATATTTTACCGACAAGTTTAAAAATGAAGAGTCTAATTTAGAGTAAATTGAGTTCCAAACCATCTCCATCCATCTTTATCCTGCATTGAACAATTAATTCTCCCTCTTCTTGGTAAAAATTTTTCAGTAAAGATAACTTCAATTTTATCTTTTTTATAATTTAGTTTTGAATTTTTCCAATCACCACCTTCATTTGAAAAGCAATTTATTTTATTAATTTTAGGTTGATCATTAAAAAATTCTATTACTAGTTTAGGTGGATTATTAGTTCCTAATAAAAATTTTTCTTCTGGAGCTATGACTTTATATTGAATTGGTAAAAGATTAATTAAAAATTTGAATCTTTCAAGGTCTCCGTACTTTTCATTGATTGGAAATCTAGGTAACTCATATTTATCTTTATTTAAATCTATAACTCCTGAATGCTGACCAAAAGCATAGTCAAAATTTTTAGTAATATATTTTTTTTGTTCTAAACTATACTCGCCGAATGGGTAGGAAAAAAATTTAGAGTTATAGCCAAGATTTTTTTCAAATATTTTTATTGATTTAAGAATATCTTTTTCGAATTTTTCAAAATTATATTTTACTAAGTATTCATGTGAATGTGAGTGATTTCCAATAAATACAAAATCCTCGTTTGATATCTCTATAATTTCATCCCAACTCATATAACCTTTGTTACCCACAGCCTCTGTTGAAACAAATAAAATGAAAGGGATCTTATCTCTTTTTAGAATTGGCCATGCATTTAAATAAAAAGAAGAGAATGCATCATCAATAGTAAGTAAAATTTTTTTTTCTTTACTTACTTTATTAAACTCTAGTTCAAAGTTTTTCGGATTTAAAAAAGAGAAATTATTTTCTCTGATAATATTTAAATGTTCTTGAAATACATCAATTTTTATATTGGTAGAGGGATATTTATTTTCCTCAAACCTATGGTACATCAAGGCCAATATTCCCTTTTCATTAGGTTCATATTTTTTGTTTACACTATCCGCATATGCATTTAAAAAAAATAGGTAAAAAATGAAAAATTTAATAATTGATGCGGCTAATGAAAAAATTGTTTTTGTGATCATTACTGATAAACAATCATATACTAGCAGTTATATAAACAGTAGAGAAAATTTTGATAAATTTATGAAACTACTTATAGATTTTTTAAATAAAAAAAAATTAAAAATAGTTGATATAGATAGAATTTTTGTTCATTTGGGACCTGGTAAATTTACAAGTCTTAGAATTTCCTTATCTATTGCTAAAGCAATATCTTTAGTAAACAATGCAGTTTTAGTAGGGTTTAAATCAAAAGATTTAACAAATAAAAATTACAAAAATTTAATTAAATTAGAAAAAAATAAAAGTTTGATAAAACCTATATATTCGAGTTAAAATAAAATATGTCTGAAACCATAGAACAAATTTGTTTAAAGAAGGGTGTAAAGCTTACTGATCAAAGAAAAATAATTGCTAAAGTTTTATCAGAGTCAAAAGAAGTTTATGGTGAGTCAGACCATCCAGATGTCGATGAATTATATCAAAGAGTAACTAAATTAGATTCAAAAATAAGTATTGCTACAGTTTATAGAACAGTCAAGCTTTTTGAAGAGTCTGGTATACTGACTAAGCACGATTTTAAGGGTGGAAAAGCAAGGTATGAAACATTAGTTGAGAGTCATCATGACCACCTTATTGATATTAAATCAGGTGAAATTATTGAGTTTGTTGATGAAGAAATTGAAAAATTACAAAAAAAAGTTGCAGAGAAGTATGGATACAATTTAGTGGATCATAAATTAGAATTGTATGGAATTAAAAAAAATAAATGAGTGATATACAAATTCTCAGACCATTTGGTCCTTCAATTGTAAAGTTATCAATCCCTGATGATTTAGTTAAAAAATTAAATGATTATACTGATAAAATTATTTTAGATGAAGAAAAAATAACAAAATTAGATTATTCAAATCAACTTGCGGGAAAGGTAAAACAGGAATTTCTTTTAGAAAATGAGTTTATGCAAGAGATTAAATGGGGAGAATTTTTAGCTAAAGCTATTAAGGTTTGGTTACAAGATGATTCAAACAAAGAACTAAAATCGATAGATATCATAAGATGTTGGATTGTAAGGCAATTTCAGCATGAGTACAATCCTGTACATCTTCATTCAGGCCATATTTCTGGGGTAGGCTATTTAAAAGTTCCAAAAAGTTTCGGTAATGTTTCTGAAAAAAAAAAAATTAATGACAAAGGTCGCCTTACATTTATACACGGATCTGTAAATTTATTTTCAAAAGCAACATATGTAATCAAACCAGAGGTTGGAGATTTTTATTTATTCCCCAATTATTTGCTGCATACAGTCTATCCATTTTCAGATACAGAAGAAGAAAGAAGATCAATTTCTTTTAATGCACAATTAGACAAAAATTCAGCAAATTATGCATCATAAATGATAAAAAACAAAAAAAATGTATATATAAAGACTTTTGGATGTCAAATGAATGAATATGATTCCAATAGAATTTATGACTCTGTTAGTAAATTAGGTTTTATTAAAACTACCAATCAATTAAATGCAGATTGTTATATTTTAAATACCTGCCATATACGTGATAAAGCTAAAGAAAAAGTTTATCATGAAATTGGTAGAGTAAAAAAATTATATAGAGATAAAAAAAAACCAATAATCATTATTGCGGGCTGTGTTGCACAGGCTGAAAATGAGGAAATGGTAAAAAGAGAACCATATATAGATATTATTCTAGGACCTCAATCTTATCATAAAGTAAACGATTTATTAAAAAATCATATTGCAAATTTAAAACAAGAAGAAACTGAATTTGATACTATAAGCAAGTTTGGATATTTTGATCAAATTAAAAATAATAATGATAAAATATCAGCTTTTTTAACCATTCAAGAGGGATGTGATAAATTTTGCCATTTTTGTGTGGTGCCATACACGCGAGGACCTGAGTATTCTAGACCATTTAATAAAATTATATCTGAGGCAGAACAATTAATAAAAAATGGAGCAAAAGAAATAACTTTACTTGGTCAAAATGTTAATGCTTATTCATTTACAGAAAATTCTAAAGAATATAGGATATCTAACTTAATAAATCATTTAGACCATTTTACAGAGTTAGAGAGAATAAGATATACTACCTCGCATCCTAGGGATATGACAGATGACTTAATTGAATGTTATTCTTCAAGTCATAAATTAATGCCTTTTGTTCATCTACCCATTCAAAGTGGCTCTAATAAGATGCTAGAGTTAATGAATAGAAAACATACTGTAGATGATTATTTAAAAATTTATGAAAGACTCAAAAAAATTAATAAAGAGATAGAATTTTCAAGTGATTTTATCATTGGTTATCCCGGAGAAACCCAAAAGGATTTTGAAGATACATTAGACCTGATAAAAAGAATAAAATTTATTAATTCTTTTTCCTTCATTTTTAGTCCTAGACCAGGGACAAAAGCATCCACATTAAAGATGATTGATAAAAATTTAGCTAAAGAAAGACTTACCATAATTCAGGAAAAATTATTTAATAACCAAAAAGAAAAAAATAAATCTTTAGAAAATAGTATAGTCGATGTGCTAGTTGAAAATAAAATGGAAAAACAAAATAAATTATTTGGAAGAAATAAATATATTTCGCCTGTAATTTTTGATGGAAATGAAAATCTTATTAGTAAAGTTGTAAAAGTAAAAGTTCAAAATAGTAATCAGAACACATTATTCGGATTACTAGATAAAAAAAAGAAAGCTGCTTGAATTGAGTAATTTAAACAAAAAAAAAATTATTTCAGAATTAAAATATGTATATTCTGAAAATAATTCTTTAAGTATAATATTTCCGAATAATGATTTGTTACTTGGGGTAGGAGGTGAATTTAATAATAATTTAAAGGAATTAGAAAACATTACGAAAACTAGCTTATATTCAAGAGGGAATTCTATCTTAGTAAAAAGTGATCCTGAAAAGAATGATTTGATCAAAAATGCTATACAATTTTTGACTGAACAATTTTTAATTAATGGAACAATTGAAAAAAAAGATATAATTTCTTCCATAAATGAATTTATGATTGACGAAAAAAATAACTTTGAAAAAAAAGTAGAGTATATAATTAAAACTCCAAAAAAATCTGTAATCCCAAGGTCTGAAAGGCAGAAAGATTATGTAAGAGCCCTCAAGGAGTCAGATATAATTATTTCTGCTGGGCCAGCTGGAACAGGTAAAACTTTTTTAGCAGTAGCTGTTGCCCTAACTATGTTGTTAGACAAGAAAATAGAAAGAATAATTCTCTCTAGGCCGGCTGTTGAGGCTGGAGAAAGACTTGGATTTTTACCTGGTGATATGCGAGATAAGGTAGATCCGTACCTTAGACCATTATACGATTCTTTGTATGATCTGTTAGATTTCGAAAAGATACAAAAAAAAATTGAAGTAGGTGATATAGAAATAGCTCCTCTAGCTTTCATGAGAGGTAGAACTTTAAAAAATTCTTTTGCAATTCTTGATGAGGCACAAAACGCAACAGATACACAGATTAAAATGTTTTTGACTAGAATTGGAGAGAATTCCAAGATAGTAATAAATGGTGATCCTTCTCAAATAGACTTGCCTAATAAATCACTTTCAGGTCTATACAGATCAAAAAAATTATTAGGGCATTTAAAAGAAATTTCTGTTGTTGATTTTAATCATAGAGATGTGGTTAGACATCCACTCGTATCTAAAATTGTTAAGGCATATTCAGATCAAAGCTCAGACGGATGATAAAAGCCAATGTAATAGCTGGCTACTCAAGTTGGAAAAAAATTATAAAAAAACCAGACAATTATTTCAAGAAAAGACTTAAAATATTATCCAAAGCACCTTTATTTAAAAAAAAAAATCATGAATTCTCGATACTCTTGACCAATGACATGAAAATGAAATATTTAAATCTTAAATTTAGAAAAAAAAATAAAACTACTGATGTTTTATCTTTTCCAATGAAAATAAAAGAGAAAAAAAGACTATATGTAGGTGACATAGCAATTAGCTATGAAATTATTAAAGAACGATCAAAAAAAACAAATTTCTTTTTAGAGTTTGATAAAACTTGGATACATGGATATCTTCATTTAATTGGTCATGATCATAAAAAATTAAATGATTTTAAAAAAATGTCTAAAAAAGAAAAATTAATATTGAATTATTTTCATTAATTAAATTGACTTTATTGAACAAATATAAAATTCTATTATATATATCCGTATTTTCATTTGGTTTACTATCTTCTTTTAGTCTTCCACCTTACAATTTGTTTTACATAAATTTATTTTCATACCCAGCTCTTCTTTGGACATTACTATTTTATTCAAAAGATAAAATTGTTTCATTTAATATTGGATGGATATTTGGATTTGGTTATTTTATGTCAAATTTATATTGGATAACGAATTCATTAACTTTTGAAGATATCTTTAAACCTTTCATACCATTTGCTCTAATTTTAATTCCGTTATTTTTAGGATTATTTTATGGTTTTTCAACATTAGTTTTTTCATTTTTAAACCCAAAAAAAAATCTTTTATCAATTTTAATTTTGGCTACAACTATATCTATATTTGAATATATCAGAGGTTTCTTATTTGGTGGTTTTCCCTGGAACTTAATTTCTTTTAGTTTTGTAAATTATTTAGAATTTATTCAAATACTCTCTATAACAGGGACTTATGCTTTTAATTCATTGGTTATTTTATTATTTTTATTTCCAACAACTTTATTCTTTAATTACAAAAAAAAGATAAAAATATGTATATTTATTCTTTCTCTATCAGCTCTTTTAACTAATTATTTTTGGGGTAACTCAAATTTGAGACAGTTTGAAATGATTGAAAAAAAAGATTTAGGTTTTAATATCAAGATAGTTTCTCCTACAATTAATATTAATAGATATTTTCAAAATGAAAATCCTAGTGAATTTATACTTGAATTGATTGATATTTCTAACCCGAATCCATCAGTCGAAACATTATTTATTTTACCTGAAGGTATTCTTTCAAGTATTTATTTTGATGACCTTAAACAATTTAAAACTCTATTCTCAAATAATTTTTCAGAAAAACATAAGATTATTTTGGGCATGAACATAAATGAAAAACAAAAGATTTATAATTCGCTTTTAGTGGTCAATAATGATCTAAATATATTGCAAAAATACTACAAAAATAAATTGGTACCATTTGGAGAGTTTTTACCTTTTGAAAACGTATTAAGTAATTTGGGGTTTAAAAAAATCACTCAAGGTTATCAATCTTTCTCCGCAGATAATCAAAGAGATCTACTTAAACTCAATAATTATAGTTTTATCCCACTTATTTGTTATGAAATTATTTACTCTGGTAAAATAAATAACAGTAAAAAAAATTATGACTTTATATTAAACATCTCCGAAGATGGTTGGTTTGGAAATTCTATTGGTCCATACCAGCATTACTCTCACTCAATTTTCAGATCTATTGAGGAAGGTAAACCAGTCATCCGCTCATCAAATAATGGTATTTCAGCATTTATTAATCCAAAAGGACAAGTAATTGATAAAATTTTAACAACCGATAAGGGATTTATTGAGATACAGTCTTTCAAAAAGTCCAATAAAACAATCTTTAGTTCTTATGGTAATAAGATCTTCTTTTATTTTCTATCTATTTATATTAGTTTAATTTTTTTTTTTAAAATACGGGGGAATTAATGAAGAAAAATTTTTTATTTACTAGTGAGTCAGTGTCAGAAGGACACCCAGATAAAGTTTGTGACAGAATTTCAGACATGGTTGTGGACAGTTTTTTAGCTTCCGAACCCCAAGCAAGAGTTGCTTGTGAAACGTTAACAACAACGAATAAAGTTGTATTAGCAGGAGAAGTAAGAGGACCAGAACTTAAAGAAGATGAGTTAATATCAAAAGTTAGAGATTGTATCAAAGATATTGGTTATGACCAAGAAGGCTTTTCTTGGAAAGAGCAAACTAAAATTGAAACACATTTACACTCGCAATCTGCTGATATTGCAATGGGAGTAGACTCTGCAGGAAATAAAGATGAAGGTGCTGGGGATCAGGGAATTATGTTTGGTTATGCTTGTAACGAAACAGATGTATTGATGCCAGCCCCAATTCATTATTCACATAAAATATTAAGATTAATGGCTGAAGATAGAAAGTCAGGAAAGTTAAATGGAATAGAGCCAGACTCAAAAAGTCAAATTACAATTGAGTACAAAGATGGTATGCCGGCTGCCGTAACATCAGTAGTTATTTCTACACAACATTCGAAAGATGTTACATTATCCAAAGTTAAAGAACTTTGTATGCCTTACATAGAGAGATCTATCCCTAAAAATTTATTGGGTAGTCTTGATGAAAAAGAAATTTATATCAACCCTACTGGAAATTTTGTAATTGGTGGCCCAGATGGAGATAGTGGTTTAACTGGAAGAAAAATTATTGTTGATACATACGGTGGAGCTGCACCACATGGAGGAGGTGCATTTTCTGGAAAAGATCCTACAAAAGTTGATAGATCAGCTGCTTATGCTTCAAGGTATTTGGCCAAGAATGTTGTAGCATCAAAAATTGCTGACAAGTGTTTAATTCAATTAGCTTATGCTATTGGAGTGTCTAAACCTCTGTCAATTTATGTAGATTTGTTTGATAATGATGAAGAGAAGAATTTGCATGTAGAAAAACTTATCAAAGAAAATTTTGATCTTAGCCCGAGAGGAATTAGAGAAATGTTAGGTTTAAACAAACCTATTTATGAAAAAACAGCTGCTTACGGTCACTTTGGCAGAATACCTGAGAACGATGGCTCATTTTCATGGGAAAAAACAGACAAATCTGGAGTTTTTAGTAACTAAATATTGTTGATAATCAATAAAAAATAACTATATTCCAAGTACATTGTTGAAATTTCAAAAATGGGCTTAGGCCCATTTTTTTTTGGCTAAAAAATTATGTTAAATAGAAGAGCAGATAAACTTGAATTATTAAGAATTGCAGAAGCTGTAGCATTAGAAAAATCTATTGATAAGGACCTTATAATTGGATCAATGGAAACTGGTATTGCAAAAGCAGCAAAATCAAAATTTGGAATAGATAATGAGATTAAAGTTGAAATTAATAGAGATAATGGAGATATTGGAATTTTCAGGAAATTAATTATTGTTGAAAAACCAGAGAACTCAAACTTAGAAATTACTCTAAATGATGCAATAACTTTGAATGAGGCGAATAAAGAGAAACAAATCGGGGATGAAGTTCTTCAACCATTGCCATCATTTGATTTTGGAAGAATTGCAGCCCAAACTGCAAAGCAAGTAATTAGTTTTAATGTAAGGGAGGCTGAAAGAGAAAGACAATATAACGATTTCATTGATAAAAAAGACACAATATTAAGTGGTATTGTAAAAAGATTAGAATTTGGAAACGTAATTGTAGATCTTGGAAGAACAGAAGCAATAATTCAAAAAAATGAAATGATTCCAAGAGAAAATATAAAAGCTGGTGACAGGATAAAAGCGTATTGTTTAGATGTAAGAAGAGAACCAAGAGGACAACAAATATTTTTATCTAGAGCTCATCCTAAATTTATGGACAAACTATTTGTCCAAGAAGTACCAGAGATTTATGACGGTCTAATCGAAATAAAATCTTCATCAAGAGATCCTGGCAGCAGAGCAAAGATATGTGTTAAAGCAATTGATACATCTTTAGACCCTGTTGGTGCTTGTGTTGGTATGAGAGGGAGTAGAGTTCAAGCAGTAGTTAATGAATTACAGGGAGAAAAAATAGATATCGTAAATTGGTCTGAGGACCCTGCTGTTGTTGTAGCTAATGCATTATCTCCAGCGGAAGTACAAAGAGTAAATGTAGATAATGATTCAAAAAAACTTGATGTAATTTTGACAGAAGAAAATTTAAGCAAAGCAATTGGAAGAAGGGGGCAGAATGTAAGATTAGCCACTAAATTGTTGAATTATGAAATAAATATTATGACTGAACAAGAGGATTCTGAGAGAAGACAATCTGAATTTAAGGAAAAAACAGATAATATTGTAAAAAATTTAGAGTTAGACGAGACATTAGGGCAACTTTTAGTAGCTGAGGGTTTTTCCTCTATCGACGATATAAAAGATAGCTCTACAGATGCTCTAATAAAAATAGAGGGTATCGAGGAGGAAACGGCAAAAGAGCTGATCGAACGAGCAAAAGAATTTTACGAAAAAGATCAAGAAGAAATTTCAAAAAGAATAAAAGATTTAGGGTTAGACAATGATTTAATAAATCATGAGGGTCTTACAGCAGGTATGTTAGTTACCTTGGGCGAACAAAAAATTTTGACTTTAACTGATTTAGCAGATTTAGCTTCTGATGAGCTAACAGGTGCTTACGATTTAGTTAAAGGTGAAAGAGTAAAAATTAAAGGTTATTTGGAAGATTTTGCTCTGTCAAAAATAGAGGCAGATAGTTTAATTATGTCTGCAAGAGATAAAGTCTATAAAGATTGAAAGATGGAAAATGGAAAAAAAAAAATTAAAGTTATCAATAACAGGAAGTTCACAAAAAACGTTAAGTAGTATAGAACAAGCTAAGTCACAATCAAAAAATACTGTTGTAATAGAGAAAAAAAGCTTAAAATTTCAAGGTAAGTCTCAATTTGTAAGACCTAACAATGAAAATTTTAGGTCAAATAAAAATAATTCAGCAAAGTCAAGTAATTTCACAAGACCAACTTCTCCGCCTTCGTCAGATTTTGAAAAAAGAAAATTAGCAGAGCAAAGAGCAACAAGAAGATTAAAAGGAGAAGCGGTACTAAAAGAAAATAAGTCAAATAAGATTAATGTAAAAAGGAGAGAATTGAAATTAACTATTTCCAGAGCTTTAAGTGATGATCACGCAGAAACTAAATCTAGAAGTTTAGCTTCTTTAAAGAGAGCAAAACAAAAAGAAAATAGAAATTTAAATCAAGAAGAAAATAAAGATAACTTTACTCAAATTAAAAGAGACGTGAATCTTCCAGAAGTAATTACAATAAAAGAGTTAGCAAACAGGATGGCTGAGCAGTCAAGCAGTATTATTAAACATTTGCTTGGTATGGGTGTAACAGTAACTATAAATAATACTATCGATGCAGATACAGCAGAGTATTTAGTAAAAGAATTTGGTCACAATCCTATACGTGAAACAAAGGCTGAAGACATAATCGAAAAAATAAAAGAAGTAAAATCAGAAAATTTGAAAAATAGAGCTCCAATCGTAACAGTAATGGGACACGTTGATCATGGCAAAACTTCAGTTTTAGACGTGTTAAGAAAAGCAAATGTAGTTTCAGGAGAATTTGGAGGTATAACTCAACACATTGGAGCCTATCAGATTAATTACCAAAATAATAGAATCACATTCATTGATACTCCTGGACACGCAGCATTTACAGAAATGAGAGCTAGAGGCTCTAAGCTTACAGATATTGTAATTTTAGTTGTAGCAGCAGATGATGGAGTTAAACCTCAAACCATAGAGTCTATAAAACACGCAAAGGCAGCAAAAGTACCGATAGTTGTTGCTATAAATAAATGTGATCTACCGGAGGCAGACCCACAGAAAATAAAAAACCAACTTTTAGAATATGAATTAATTGCTGAAGACTTATCTGGTGATACTTTAATGGTCGAAATCTCAACAAAAACTAAAAATAATTTAGATAAGTTAGTTGAGTCTGTTTTGTTACAGGCTGAATTACTAGATCTAAAAACTGATTTTGAAACAAATGCTAAGGGTATAGTTCTTGAGTCAAAAATAGATATCGGAAGAGGCCCAGTTGCAAACATAGTTGTAACTGCAGGTACTCTTAAAAAGGGAGATTATTTTGTTAGTGGATTAAAATGGGGAAAAGTAAGAGCAATAATAAATGACCAAGGAAAAAATATTAATGTCGCTGAACCTGCTACTCCAATTGAGATTATTGGTATTAATGGTGCTGCAAAATCTGGAGACGATTTTATTGTCTTATCAAGTGAAAAAGAGGCCAAATCCCTTTGTGAAGCAAGAGTAGAAGAGTCAAAAGATGATAAAATACCTCTGAATTTCGTTACACAAGACTCAGCTTTTCAGAACTCAGTATCAGAGGAATTAAATATAATTATTAAATCTGATGTTCACGGTTCATCTGAGGCAATCAAAAATGCAATAGATCAAATAAAACATGAAGAAGTAAAACCAAAAATACTTCTTTCTGACATAGGAATGGTTACTGAAACAGATGTTACTTTAGCAAAAGCATCTAATGCAGTAATAATTGCTTTTAATGTTAAACCAAGTAAAGAGGCAAAGAAAAGAGCTGAGCAAGAAAAAATTTCAATTTCCTCTTTTAACATTATATATGAAGTCCTAGATTTCATAAAAATTAGGATGGCTGGCTTGCTGACCCCAGATGTAGAAGAAAAGATTATTGGAAGTGCTGAGATTCTTGAAATTTTTAAGGTTTCAAAAGTTGGTAAGGTAGCAGGATCAAAGGTAGTTGAAGGAGAAATAACTCAAAATTCTAATGCAAGAGTTATTAGAGATGGAACTATTGTATTCAGTGGAAAAATAGGATCTATATTTAGGGAAAAAGATCAAACTAAACAAGTTTCAGCAGGTTTAGAATGTGGAATTACTTTAAAAGATTTCGCTGATTATCAAAAAAAAGATATTATAGAAGTTTATAATTCAACAGTGACTGAGAGAACAATTTAAATGAAACATTTAGGAAAACCTATAACACAAAGACAGTTGAGAGTTGGAGAAATGATAAAACAAGCCCTGGGGACACTTTTTATAAGGGATGAGGCAAAAATACCAAATTTATCTACAAAGGAAATTACTGTCACAGAAGTTAGAATGTCACCAGATCTAAAAACAGCCAAAATATTTGTGATGCCACTAGGAGGAAAAAATACCGAGGAAATTATAGAAAAATTAAAAATGTCTTCATTTATGATTAGAAAAGTTTTGTCTAAGAAAATTATTATGAAGTTTTTGCCAAAGCTTTTTTTTGTAAAAGATGACTCTTTTGATTATGCGGAAAAAATAGAAAATTTAATTAAACAAACAAATAAATAAGGAAAAAAATGAAAGAAAAAGTAAAGGAACTTCAAATTCATGATAAAGATACTGGATCTTCGGAAGTTCAGATTGCTCAATTGACTGGAAAAATTGAGAGTCTATCGAAACACATCAAACAATTTAAAAAGGACAAACATTCTTCTGTGGGCCTTTTGAGAGCAGTAAATAGAAGAAAAAAATTATTAGACTATTTAAAGAAAAATAATATGGAGTCTTATAAAGTGGTATTAACAAAATTAAATTTAAGGAAATAAATGTTTAAAGTAGTAAAAAAAGAAATAGAAGTACACGGAAAAAAAATAAGTTTAGAGACAGGAAAAATAGCAAGACAAGCTGATGGAGCAATTATAGCTCAATGTGGAGAAACAGTTGTTTTAGCAACAGTTGTTGGTGCAAAGAAGGTAAATCCAGACATGGATTATTTTCCATTATCAGTTAATTACCAAGAAAAATATTATGCAGCCGGAAAGATACCAGGAGGATATTTTAAAAGAGAAGCTAGACCTACAGAAAGCGAAACATTAATTTCAAGATTAATTGATAGACCTATCAGACCACTGTTTCCAGACGAATTTAAAAATGAGGTACAACTATTACCAACAGTAATATCTTACGATAAAGAGAATGAAGCAGATATTTTATCTATCATCGCCTCTTCTGCTGCCTTAGCAATCTCAGGAATGCCATTTATGGGCCCAGTGGGAGCTTCCAGAGTTGGCTTTATTGAGGGAAAATATGTTCTCAATCCATCAAAGACTGAATTAGAGAAATCCAAATTAGATTTAGTTGTAGCAGGAACTAAAGATGCAGTTTTAATGGTTGAGTCAGAAGCAAATTGTTTAACAGAGGAAGAAATGTTGAATGCTGTTAAATTTGGACACGAAGGTTTCGTTCCAATAATAGAAATGATTGAAGATCTTGCAAAAGAATGTAGAAAACCAGAGTGGTCAGTTGATAAAAAAGATCTTTCTGAGATAAAAAAGAAATTAGAAGAAGAATTTACTGAGGACTTAAAAAAAGCTTTCTCTACAAGAGATAAGCAAGATAGATCAAATCAAATTTCTGAAATTACTGAAAAAGCTAAAAAATTATATGAGGAAAATGAAGCTTACACTGATTTAGATGTAAATTCTCAACTTAAAAATTTAGAAAAATCCATTGTAAGAACTGATATCCTTAAAAATAAAAATCGTATAGATGGAAGAGGTCTAGCAGATGTAAGGCCAATTATGTGTGAAGTTGGAATTTTACCTAGAGTTCACGGTTCAGCTTTGTTTACAAGAGGCGAAACACAAGCCATTGTAACTACTACACTTGGAACTTCAGATGATGAACAAAGAATAGAGAGTTTAGATGGTCTTCAAAAAGAGAGATTTATGTTGCACTATAACTTTCCTCCATTCTCAGTTGGTGAAACAGGAAGGATTGGAACAGGTAGAAGAGAGATAGGTCATGGTAAGTTAGCATGGAGAGCAATTAACTCTTCACTTCCATCAAAGGAAAGTTTTCCCTATACATTCAGGATTGTATCAGAAATCACTGAGTCTAACGGTTCTTCTTCAATGGCAACTGTTTGTGGAACTTCACTTGCACTTATGGATGCAGGTGTTCCGATTAAAGAGCCAGTTGCTGGAATTGCAATGGGTTTAATTAAAGAAGGTGATGATTTCTCTGTACTATCAGACATTCTTGGTGACGAAGACCATCTTGGAGATATGGATTTTAAAGTTGCAGGTACAAAAGATGGCATTACATCTTTACAAATGGATATTAAAATTACAGGAATTACTTTTGAAATAATGGAGCAGGCTTTAAATCAGGCAAAAGATGGAAGAATTCATATTTTGGGTGAAATGAATAAAGCATTAGATAAATCTAGAGACGATGTTGGAAAACATACTCCAAAAATGGAAAAGATTACGGTTGATAAAAAAGATATAGCTGCAGTGATTGGAAAAGGTGGAGCAACAATTAGAGAGATTGTTGAAAAATCTGGTGCTAAAGTTGATGTAAATGATGAAGGTGTGGTTACAGTTGCTGCTCCAGATGAAGAATCAAGAAACATTGCTATGCAAATGATCAAAGATATAACAGCTAAAGCTGAATTAAATAAAATTTATAATGGAAAAGTTATGAAAATTATGGAATTTGGTGCTTTTGTTAATTTCTTAGGAAAACAAGACGGACTTGTTCATATTTCTGAGCTTGCAGATAAGAGAGTTGCTAAAGTAACAGATGTTGTCAAAGAAGGTGACGAGGTTAAAGTAAAAGTTATCGGATTTGATAGAGGAAAAGTTAAATTATCTATAAAGCAGGCAGCTATATAGATGTATGACCAACCCATTTATTTTAATTGCTAGAATACGTGTTAAAGAGGGTAAAGTTGAAGAGTATCTCAAGATAGCAAAAGAAGCTGATGATGCTGTTAACGCATCAGAGCCAGACATGCTTATTCATACTTTTGACCAGGATCCAACTGATCCTTTAGAATTTACCTGGAGCGAAGTTTACCGAAATAGTGAAGCCATGCTGCATCATCTAAATAATGCCCCAGTCCAAGCTTATGTTGAAAAGCATAACAGAATTGCAGATAGTTTCGAGATAGAGGTCTATGGAAATATTTCAGAAGAAACCATCAAGGCAATTAAAGATACAAATATCCCTTTCAAGCATTTTAAAACTACTAATGTTGGTTATATTAGAAAAATATAATCACTAACTCTCTGGGACAAAAAGCAAGCAAAGACCATTACTACAATATCTTTTTCCACCATCCGGACCATCATTGAATACATGACCGTGATGAGCTCCACAATTTGCACAGCTATATTCAGTCCTTTTCATGCCAAAAGAATAATCAGTTTTTGTTACAAATGCGCCTGGTATTGCCTCGGTGAATGATGGCCAACCAGTTCCACTATCAAATTTTGCAGTGGACTCAAATAGTTTCACACCACAATTTGCACAATGATATGACCCTTTTCTTTTCTCATAATTTAATTCGCTAGTACCTGCACGCTCAGTACCCTCTTCAAACATTATTATTTTTTGCTCATTTGTCAGGTCAGGATTAATTATATTGTATTCACTCTCATCTTTTTTTAATTTTTTTTTAAAACCCACTATGTTATTTGCTAATGATGTTAACGGGTAAAATATGAAACCTAAAATAGAAGCCCCAGCAATTTTCAAAAACTTTCTTTTCACAATAATTATTTATTTGTTATTTGTTTTTTTCCCAAGCTTATTTATTAAAAATAAAGCTATTGCAGTCAATAGGGCAAAAACTTCTAGTGCATGACCAGAACCCTCTAAAATTAATTGAACAAAAATAAATATTATACAAATTACAAACCAAACTAAAATTAACATAATGATAAAATTTTAAGATATATTTTTTGGATCTGGCATACCTACTTTATTGTAACCAGCATCAACATAGTGAATTTCACCTGTAACTCCGCCTGCCATATCACTTAGGAGATATAATGCTGAGTTTCCAACATCAATATTATCTACATTTCTTTTTAAAAAAGAATGATCTGCATTCCATTTATATAAGAATTTAGCATCTCCAATAGCTGACGCAGCCAATGTTTTTATTGGACCTGCACTTATTGCATTAACTCTTATTCCCTTAGTCCCTAAATCTCTTGCTAAATACTTTACACTAGATTCTAGTGCTGCCTTACAGACTCCCATAACATTATAATTTGGAATAGCTTTATTAGCCTCATAGCTAAGTGTAATCATACTACCACCCTCTTTCATAACTTTTGAAGCTTCTTTTGCAACTTCAGTAAATGAAAAACACGAAATTAGCATACTTCTTAAAAAATTTTCTCTTGTAGTATTTAGATATTCTCCTGAAAGTTCAGATTTATCAGAAAAAGCAATTGCGTGAACAACAAAATCAATTTCTCCCCATTGGGTTTTAACATCCTCAAATAATTTTATTACATCTTCTTTTTTTTCAACATCGCAGCTAAATGTAACATTAGAATTTAGTTTTTCTGCAAGAGGAACCACTCTTTTTTTAAGAGCATCACCTAAATATGTAAAACCCAATTCAGCACCTGCCTCTGAAAGTTTCTGAGAAATACCCCATGCAATAGATCTTTCGTTAGCAACACCCATTATCAGTCCTTTTTTACCTTTCATTAAAGACATAATAAGTTAGACTTTCTCAAATACTAGAGTTGCATTTGTTCCACCAAAACCAAAACTATTAGACATGACAGTATTTAATGTTGCTTCTGTTTCTGTTTTAGCGACTATTGGAAATTTTTTAGCCTCTTCATCCATTTCGCTTATGTTAGCTGACCCGGTAATGAAGTTATTTTTCATCATAATTAAACAATATATTGCTTCATGTACTGATGCAGCTCCTAACGGATGACCTGATAAAGATTTAGTTGAGCTAATCTTTGGAATTTCATTTCCAAAAGCTTCTTTAACAGCATTCAATTCAGTAATATCTCCAACTGGAGTAGAAGTTCCATGAGTATTTATATAATCTACTTTATTTTTTGAAGTTGCCATTGCCATTTGCATACATCTTACTGCACCTTCACCAGAAGGCGCTACCATATCATATCCATCTGAAGTTGCTCCATAACCTGTTAATTCTGCGTATATTTTAGCTCCTCGAGCTTTAGCGTGTTCATATTCCTCAAGCACTAAAACCCCTGCACCTCCAGCAATTACAAAACCATCTCTAGTTTTGTCGTAAGCTCTTGATGCTTTATCAGGTGTATCATTATATTTTGAAGATAATGCTGTCATCGCATCAAACATGGCTGTCATTGCCCAGTGTATCTCTTCGCTACCACCTGCAAAAACAACATCTTGTTTTCCCATCTGAATAAGTTCCATAGAATTTCCAATACAGTGTCCGCTAGTTGCACAGGCTGAACTCATTGTATAGTTTGTTCCTTTAATTTTGAAAGGAACAGCAAGTGTTGCTGAGGCAGTACTTGCCATTGTTCTTGGTACAATAAATGGTCCCATTAATTTTGGAGTCTTAGCTCTAGTTTTATCTGCTGCTAAAATAACATTTTCAATTGAAGGTCCACCTGAACCCATAACAATTCCTGTTTTAAAATTACTTACTTCGCTTTCTTCCAATCCAGAATCTTCAATTGCTTCTTTCATGGCAATATAATTGTAAGCAGATCCTGAACCCATAAATCTAATTGTTTTTCTATCTATATGATCCTCAAGTTTTATATTAGGCTTTCCATGAATATGACTTTTAAGATTGTGTTCTTTATATTCTTCAGAAAAAGAAATTCCTGATTTTGTATTTAGTAATGATTGATGAACTTCTTCTTGGTTATTCCCGAGACATGAAACAATTCCCAAACCTGTAATTACTACTCTTCGCATTATTTAAATAATCCTACTTTTAGACTATCTGCAGAGTATATTTTTTTGCCATCAGCAAGAAGAATACCATTTGCTAGTCCAACCGTTGTTTCACCTTTAATTAATATTCTTTTCATATCAATAATATATGTCGCCATTTTGACGTCTTTTAAAACCTCTCCTGTAAACTTTACCGTGCTTACTCCTAAAGCTCTTCCCCTTCCAGGGTTTCCAAGCCAACCCAAGTAAAAGCCAACTAGTTGCCACATTGCATCTAAACCTAAGCATCCTGGCATCACTGGATCTTCTTTAAAGTGACAATCAAAAAACCACAGATCATCTTTTATATCAAGTTCAGCCTTCATCAACCCTTTGTCAAAAGCCCCATTTTTCTCGCTAATTTCTGTAATTCTATCAAACATTAGCATTGGTGGAGAAGGTAATTTTGCATTTCCAGGGCCAAAAAGCTCCCCATTTGCGCAACTTATTAATTCATCATAATTAAAGGAACTTTTTTTCATAATTTTTTTAATCTTATTACTTGATTTACAAACATTATAATATAGATATTCTTTAGAATAATTATAATTAGTAATGGCTTACGCAGAGCAATATATAGATAAATTAAGAAAATCAGGTCTAAGACCAACAAAACAAAGAATTAAAATTTGTGAAGTGTTGTTTGATGCTGAAAAGACGTTTCACTTTACAATTAAAGAACTGGTTAAAATCATTGAAAATCAGGCAAATATTAAGGTTTCTTTAGCAACTGTTTACAATACTGTTCACGCGTTTATGAAGAAAGGTTATTTAAAAGAGATTCCACTAAATGCTTCACAGAGTTATTACGATACAAATGTAACTCATCATCACCATTTCTTTGACGAAGAAGAAAATAAATTGATTGATATTCATCAAGATGATGTTGATGAAGTTAATATTAAAAGAACAATCCCAGGAAAAAAAATAAGATCAGTAGAAGTTATCGCTAAAATTGTGAGTGATAATCAATCTCAAAAATAATTCTATAATATCAATAGTTTAAATAATATATTATATTTATTCTAAACTGTTGACATATTGTAATTCCTCTATATATAAACCACTTTAGAATCATTATTAATAGTAGGAGTAAATATGTCATTAAAAGGTAGTAAAACAGAGGAAAATTTAAAAGAAGCATTTGCTGGAGAAAGCCAAGCAAATAGGAGATATCTTTATTTTGCTCAAAAAGCGGATGTTGAAGGTTTTAACGATGTAGCAGCAGTATTTAGATCAACTGCAGAAGGTGAAACTGGACATGCTCATGGTCACTTAGAATATTTAGAAGAAGTAGGTGATCCAGCAACTGGTAAGCCAATCGGTGAAACAAAAGCCAATCTTGAGTCTGCAATTCAAGGTGAAACACATGAGTACACAGATATGTACCCTGGAATGGCTAAAACAGCAAGAGACGAAGGTTTTGACGAAATAGCTGACTGGTTTGAGACTTTAGCAAAAGCTGAAAAATCACACGCTGGTAAATTTCAAAAGACTTTAGAAAGTATCGCGTAAACAAAATTTGTGGACGAAACCCCTCTCGTCCACAAAATTACATTTATAAAAAATCTATGAGTAAAGAAGGCGGCACACAAGCACCTATAAGACACCCATTAAAATTTAGGGATCCGGATTTTATCAATCCTGAAAAAATTGATCAGGAAATGAGAAGAGTATTTGATATCTGTCATGGATGCAGAAGATGTTTTAATTTGTGTGATAGTTTTCCAAAATTATTTGACTATATAGATGAGACTGAAGGTGGCGAGGTATCAGATCTTTCAAGTGATAAGTTTAAACCAGTTGTAGATGCCTGTACTTTATGTGACATGTGTTTCATGACCAAGTGCCCTTATGTACCTCCACATGAATTTGATTTAGATTTTCCACATCTGATGCTTAGATATCGAACGGCCCAAAGAAAAAATGGCGATATTTCAAAAACTGCTAACCAATTAACTCAAATAGATAGAAATTCAAAAATAGGAATATTTTTTAGCTTTTTTATAAATTGGATTACCAATGTCAAAAATAAATTTGCTAGAAAAGTTTTAGAATTTTTTACTGGAATAGATAAAAGAGCTATTTTACCAAAATATAATAAAGAAACATTCGCAAATTATTTTCAAAAATTTAAAAAAAATATTTTACCAAAACATAAAGAAAGAAAAGTTGTAATATATTCCACGTGTTTTGTTAATTTTAACAAGAAAAAAACTGGAGAGGCAGCATTAAAAGTGCTTCATCATAATAATGTAGAAGTAGAACATTCTTATGCAGGTTGTTGTGGTATGCCTTATTTAGAACAAGCAGATCTAGATCAAGTAACAAAGCAAGCAGAGTTAGTTTCTAGAGAATTAATTAAATATGTTGAAAAAGATTATAAAGTAGTAACCTTAACAGCAAGTTGTGGATTAATGTTAAAGTTCGAATGGCCTTTATTGATGCCAAATGATGGAATAATTAAAAAACTTTCTCAAAATACTCTCGATATTGATGAGTATGTTATGGATATTGCGAATAAAGAGGGTTTAGTTGATGGTTTGAAAGAAATTGATGGAGGAGTAACAGTACATAATGCTTGTCATGCTAGAGCACAAAATATGGGTAATAAGGCAAGAGATATGCTTAAATTAATTCCAAATATTAAATTAGATGTTGTTGAAAGATGTGCAGGTCATGGAGGGACCTTCGGTATTATGAAAGAAACTCACGATATAGCAAACAAAGTGGGCAAAACTACCGCAAGTACTGTTAAAAGAAAAAATAATAAATATATGGCCTCTGACTGCCCATTGGCTGGTAAACATATTAAACAGTTAGCTGATGATATAAATATTATTAGTGATGAAGCTGTGCATCCAATCGAGATAGTCTCAAAAAGTTATGGATTATAGAATGTCAAAAGAACAAAAAATTATTACAAAAGAAGATCTTCTCCCTCTAGATGCATACACAAAGGTTAGAAGACAAATGAGAAAAGAATTAGTTCAGTTTAAAAAAAATAGAAGAATTCTTTTAGGGCCTTACGCAACATTTTATTTTGAATGTTATGAAACAATGATAGCCCAAGTTCAAGAAATGCTTTATATTGAAAAGGGTGGAGATGAGCAAGTTGCAGATGAACTTGCAGCTTATAATCCTTTAATACCTAATGGAAAAGAATTAGTTGCCACTTTAATGTTTGAAATAGACAATCCTATAATTAGAGCAGAGTTTCTAGGAAAGTTGGGTGGAGTGGAAAATAATATATTTATTAAAATTGGAGAAGAAAAAATTTATGCAGTTCCAGAAATGGATGTAGATAGAACCTCAGAGGATGGAAAAGCATCTTCAGTTCAGTTTATTCATTTTAAATTTTCAGATGATCAGGTTGATAAATTTAAAGACCAAAAAAATCTAATTGAAGTAGGTATAGATCATAAGGAGTATTCACATACGACTAAATTCTCAGAAGATAATATTAAAGCTCTTTCAGCAGACTTTAATTAACGATACCCCAAATATTATCATCTTTCACAACCCAACCTGAGTGATCGCCTGTCTTAATATTACACCATTTTTCTTCACATTTAATAACTTTTAAAAGACGACCTTCTCCTAACTTAGCTAATGGTTTTGAATATTTCGTAGGTTTTCTAAATAGAATTTTTTCAGACTTGGTGATTATAGAACGTGAATTCCTCAATTGTGAAATATGGATCCAACCACTATTTTTTTTATGATCAATAACTCTTCTGAAATTTTCTTTTTTATCGATTACTTTCAAAGGTAATTCAATCTTTCTGTATACATATTTAATTGGATAATCAAAGCTCGGACCGTATCTAACATTTACTTTTTTATTTTTTAACATAAGAAAATAATTATTTTCTTGTGCAATTAATGAAAATGGTAAAAGAAAAAAAAATGAAACTATTAAATATTTTCGCATATACATCCTTTTCTTTTTTTAAATAATACTTTTCTAAATTTAAGATTTAATAAATCTATTATTAAAATATGGGAATTTAAATTTTTACCAACATTTAAAATTGCCTTCAAAACCTCATTAGCTTGTAGGCTGCCTGTAATCACTGCAGTTGATCCCAATATACCATCTGTTTCACAATCCAAAACTCCTTCTGCGGGTTCCCCTTGGTAGAAACATTTTAAACAGGGGCTTCTTTTAAAATTAAAATCAAATGTAAAAATATGTCCCTCAAATTTACTTATAGATCCAATAATAAGTTTTTTTTTGTATTTTAACGAAAACTTATTTAAAAGAAATTTTGCTTTAAAATTATCTGTGCCATCAACAATAACATCATAATGTTTCAGAATTTTTCCTAAATTTTTCTCGTCTGCTTTGTTACTATAAATTTTAACTTTTACTTTTTTATTAATTTTACTTATTTTTTTCTTTAAAATATTAACTTTATATTTTCCAACATCATCAGTAGTGAACATAATTTGTCGGTGTAAATTTGATAAACTAACTTTGTCATGATCCATCATACCAATTTTGCCAATACCTGCTCGTGAAAGTAAATCAATTACTGGTGACCCTAAACCACCACATCCAACAACTAGAACTTTGGAATTTTGAATTTTTTTTTGACCTAAAATCCCAACTTTTTTTAAAATAATCTGTCTTGAATATCGCTCGAGGTCTTTGTTACTAAACATTTACTATTTACCAGTAGATCCAAATCCTCCAGACCCTCTGATTGTCTCTGGTAATTCATTTGTTTCTTCAATTTCTACTTTTAAAATAGGCATTAAAACCATTTGAGCAACTCTATCTTCATGGTTGACAGTAAATTGATCTTTACCATGGTTAAACAAAATAATTTTTAGCTCTCCTCTATAATCACTATCAATTGTACCCGGTGTATTTAGTACACTAATACTTGATTTTGCGGCAAGACCAGATCTTGGTCTAATCTGAAACTCTGTATCTTCAGGAATTGCAATTGCAATACCAGTTGGTATCAATTTTGACTCATTTGGTTTGATTTTTATAGGTTCATCTACACATGCCATCAGATCCATACCTGAAGATCCACTAGTTTTATAACTAGGAAGTTTTGCTTTTTGGTTAAGTCTCTTAAATAAAACCTTTACCATTACTTAATTAAGCTCAGAGATAACTCTATCTACTATCTCAGATGCTATTAAAGATTTGTTTTTCTTTAATAACTTTTCACTTTTTTTATTTTTATAAAATATAGAAACTTCATTATCATCTGAGTCAAAACCTATTGTTTTATCAGAAATATCATTTGCAATAATCCAATCACAATTTTTTTGGTCTAATTTTCTCCTTGAATTTATTTCAAGATTTTGTGATTCTGCTGCAAATCCAATTGTAATTTTTGGTCTAAGAGAATTATGGTTCGATATGTTTGATAAAATGTCAATATTTTTTTCTAACTTAAGATCTAAATGTTCACTTTTTTTAATTTTTTCACTATTGATCTCTTTAACTTTAAAATCAGCTACTGCTGCATTAAAAATAGCAACATCAGTTGGTAGATTGCTGAGAGTTTCCCTAAACATTTCTTCTGCAGTTTTAACTGAAATAAATTTAACACCCTCAACTGGGTCTAAATTTGTTTCCCCAGAAATAAGTGTTGTCTCAAAACCATTATCTCTTAATGATTTAGCTATTTCATAACCTTGTTTTCCGCTTGATTTATTAGTTATAAATCTTACTGGATCTATAAATTCTTTAGTAGGTCCAGCTGTAACTAATGCCTTATATTTTTTATTTTTTCCAATATTCTTAAAATAATTTTCTATAGTCTCTAATATATATGAAGGTTCTGACATTTTGCCTTTTCCATACTCTCCACAAGCCATATCCCCAATTTCTGGGCCAATTATCCTATAACCATAACTTTTTAATTTTGATAAATTATCTTTAGTTGATTTGTGCTCCCACATTCTGACATTCATAGCTGGGACCAAAAACACTTGTTTATCAGATGCTAAAACGACAGTGCTAGCTAGGTCGTCAGTTAAACCATAACTTAATTTTGAGATTGTATTTGCTGTTGCAGGCACAATTAAAATTAAATCTGCCCATCTAGAAAGTGAAATATGATCCATTTCAGCCTCATTTTCTGTACTGAATATGTCTTCATATACTTTTTCTTGCGAAAGAGATGAAATAGATAGAGGTGTAACAAAGTTTTTACCACTATTTGTAAGTATTGTTTTAATACTTACATCTCTTTTTTTTAAACCTCTTATCACTTCTAAGCTTTTGTAAGCAGATATTCCACCACATATGATTAGAAGTATTTTTTTATTTTTCATGAGGAGAATTAAAATACCAATAGAGTTAAAATTACAAGAGATAATAAGCCAATAATAGATTGGTTTCTAAATGACTTCATTTCTTCTTTTTTAGTATTTAATTCATTATAAGAATTCGAATTTTGTGGTATTTGACCACTTGCAAGGTAATTAAGGGCTTGATTTGCTTTATCCATTACCTCAGGTAAATTTGGAAGACGTTTTAATACTTCCACAGAGTCTTTTAATGTTTCACTAATTGAATTTATAGGATCTTTAGTTTCTTTTAGCCATTTTTCTAGAACAGGTTTGGATGTTTCCCATATGTTTGTCTCAGGGTTTAATCTTCTTGCAACTCCTTCAACTACTACCATTGTTTTTTGTAACATAAGTAACTGAGGTTGGGTTTGCATATTAAATTTTTCAGTAACATCAAAAAGTTGTTTTAGTAGCTTACCACCAGAAATATTTTTTATAGAGTGACCAAAAATCGGTTCCCCAATTGATCTTAATGCTTGAGCAAGATCATTGACAGGTACATTATTTGGGACAAGTCCTGCTGCAAGATGTACCTCTGCAACTTTTTTATAATCTCTTTGTATAAAACCAAATAAAATTTCGGCTAAAAATCTTTTACTGACATTATCTAGTCTTCCCATAATTCCAAAATCTATAGGAACAATTTGACCACTTTCATTCACAAAAATATTTCCTTGGTGCATATCAGCGTGAAAAAAACCATCTCTTACAGCATGTCTTAAGAAATGTTGAATTATGTCAGTGGCAATTTTTTTTGTATCAATTGATCTTTTCTCTAGCTCTTCTGTCTCTCTGATTGATACACCGTCAATCCAATCAAGTGTCATTATATTTTCACTTGTATAATCCCAATAGATTTTTGGAACTTCAAAACCCACATCATTTTTGGTATTTTCTGCATACTCGTTAGCTGCAGCCGCTTCAAATCTTAAATCCATCTCAAGACTGGTAATTTCTTTCAATAAAAATACCACTTCAACTAGCTTTAATCGTTTAGTTTTTTTGATTAATGACTCAATGATATAGGCAAAAAGCATCAAAGCATCTACTTCCTCGTTAAAAATTTTTTTTATATCTGGTCTTAATATTTTTATTGCTACGTTTTTAATTACTCCATTATCGTTAATTTGAGCTTTATGTACTTGAGCAATTGAGGCAGCTGCAACTGGTTCACTTATATTAATAATTGAATTATATAGTTCATCACCTAAATCTTTTTTAATCATTTCTTTTGCTTTTGATTGTGAAAAAGGTGGAAGTTTATCTTGTAAATTTTCTAACTCCTTTGATAATTTATCTCCTATTATGTCAGGTCTTGTTGCTAAAAATTGGCCAAGTTTAATAAAAGTTGTACCCATAGATGCTAATGAATTAGATAATTTTTCGCCCTCACTTAAATTATCAAATGACAGATCTTTTTTAGTAAAAGAAAAGGAAAGTAATTTAAATATTATATTTATGAGTAAAGGTGGTTTATTAAATTTTGATACAATAGCTAAAACATCTGATTTGGCGAGTTTTCTACCAAGTTTAAATAATGTAATTAATCTTTTGAACATTATATTTTCCAACCAGAATGAATAGCGACTATTCCACCAGATAAATTTCTATATGAACACTTTTTAAAATTATTTTCTTTCATTAAATCTATCAATTCTTCCTGATTAACAAATTCTTCTATACTTTTGGTTAAATATTCATAAGGGTCTTTATCGCCAACAACTACTTTTCCTATGTGAGGAATTATTTTTGAGTAATTTTTATATAAAAAATCTAAATTAGAATTTTGAATCTTTGAAAATTCTAAACACATATATCTTCCACCTGGTTTAAGAACTCTGTAGGCTTCTGATAAAGATTTATCTAAACTTTTTGTATTTCGTAAACCAAAACTTATTGTATAAAAATCATAAGAGTGATCTTTGAATGGCAACTTTTCTGCTTCTGCAACAACCCATTTTATATTTTTATACTTCCTTAGTCTTTTTTTACCTTTTTCAATCATTTTGTCGTTCGAATCTGAAGAGGTAATTTCCCCATTCTCATCTGTATAATCTAAAAATAATTTCCCTAAATCACCAGTTCCACAAGCGACATCTAAGTACTTTTTGTCTTTAGTTGGATTCATCCAATTCATAAGGTTTTTTTTCCAAAGTCTATGAATTCCAAATGACATAAAATCGTTCATCAAATCATATTTATCGTAGACTTTATTAAATACTCCCTCGACGAGTCCTGCTTTATTTTGAAGATTTTGTTGCATATTAATTATATTAAAACACTAATATAGTATGAAATGCCTGAATTACCAGAAGTAGAAATTGTCAAACAATCTTTGAATAAGAGTATTACAGGAAAGACTATTAGAGACATATTAATAAAAAATAGAAATTTAAGGTTTAAGATCCCAAAAAATTTTGAAAAAAATATAGTAAAAAAAAAAATTATTAAAGTAGATAGGTTTTCAAAACATTTAATACTCAAATTTGAGGATAGTTCTAATTTAATGATACATCTTGGAATGTCAGGAACTATTCATTTAATTAATAAATCTAGAAAAAAAAATTCCATAACAAACACCAGTTTCTATCATTCTCCATTGTTACCTAAAAATCACAATCATGTAGAAATCAAAATTGATGACTTCAAATTAATCTATAATGATCCAAGAAGATTTGGCTATTTTTCTTATTTTAAAAATGAGGAACAGATAAATAATAACTTTAAAAAATATGGACCAGAACCTTTTGATCCTTTATTTGATAAAAACTATATTTTTAATTATTTTAAAAATAAAAAAAAAAATATTAAGAATTATTTAATTGATCAAAATTTTGTTTCAGGAATTGGCAACATTTATGCAAGTGAAATATTGTTTTTATGTAAGATTTTACCATCTAGGGAGGTAAGCTCACTTAGTTTAAGTGAGTGTCAAAAAATCTCTCATTTTTCAAAAGTAGTTTTAAGAAAAGCAATTGAGAAAGGTGGATCAAGTATCAGAGATTTTATTAATACAAGTGGAGACCAAGGTTCTTTTCAAAAAAATTTTAATGTTTATCAAAGAGAAAATAAAAAATGTTTAAAATATAGTTGTAAAGGAACAGTACATAAAAAATTTATTTCAAATAGATCTAGTTTTTTTTGCAATTTATGTCAAAAATAAACAATTATTGTATTGACCCAATCATTATCTGAAGATATACACTCACGCTTATGGCGAATACAAAATCGGCAATTAAACGTACTAGAAAAATTAAAAGGCAAACAGCTGTTAATAGATCTAGAAAAAGTCGTTATAAAAGCGCATTGAAAAAAATGAACTCTATAATAGAAAAAAAAGATAAAAAAGAAGCTTTAGCATTTCTACCCAAGCTAAATTCTGAATTGATGTCAATTGCAAAAACAGGAGTCATTAAAAGACAAAACGCCTCAAGGAATGTATCGAGAATTACAAAAAAAATTAATTCTTTGTAACAACCTCCAATAAGTAAAGATTTTTCTTATACAACCTAAGCGTACAATTAATTTATAAATTACTACATCTAAAAGTTTTATTTTAAAAATTACTAGATATAGATTTAGCAAAATTTAAAATTAAAATCTCGTACTCGAATAGGTTGCAAAAAAAAATTTCTAAAATTCAATCCTGGATTTATTCAATCATAAATTTTATTTATTTTTGTTTTTATAAATAAATTTATTGCAATATTTTTTTATAAGTCTTAAGTGGAATTCCCTCATGAAAAATAATTTACAAGACAATAAAGCACTCGAAAAGAAAATTGATTGGCAGAGTATTAAAAAAGAATTACGTGAAAAACTTGGAAATGATATTTTTGAGAGTTGGATAAAAAAAATTGAATTAGTCGAAGAATTTAATAATTATATATTATTTTCGGTCTCCACAAGATTTATAAGAGATTGGATAGTATCAAGATATTTAGACCAAATATTGCAGACAATTAAAGAATACAAGAAAGACTTAGTGAGGATTGAATTCACAATAAAAAATAGTAAAGAAATTGAAATTAGTGAGACAAATACTTCATCTCAAAATTCTTTTGAAACTAATAATGATAATGTGTCATTTATAAAAGATTCTTATCTTCAATATAATAGAATAGATCCAAATAAAAACTTTGAAAATTTTATAACTGGAGGAAGTAACAAATTAGCATTTGAAGCATCAAAAAAAGTTTCTAATGATATAGCTCATTATAATCCTTTATATTTATATGGTGGGGTAGGAATGGGAAAAACACACTTACTAAACGCTATTGGTCTAGAATTGAAAGAAAAGAATAAAGTTATGTTTATATCAGCAGAAAGATTTATGTATCAATTTGTAAAGTCTATAAAATCAAATGAAATGGTAAAGTTTAAAGAGTACTTTAGAAATACTGATATTTTATTAATCGATGATATTCAGTTCATGAATGGTAAAGAAGCTATGCAAGAAGAATTTTTTCATACCTTCAATGCATTATTAGATAAAAATTCACAAATAATAATTTCAGCAGATAGACCACCAAATAAACTAACCAGGATTCAAGAGAGAATAAAATCTAGATTTTCAGGAGGTTTAGTTGTGGATATTCAAAACCCTGATTATGAACTAAGATATAAAATTATTAAATCTAAAACTGATGAATTAAAATTATCTTATTCAAATCAAGTAGTTATTTCTGAGGAAATTCAAAAATTTTTAAGCACAGAAATCAAAACTAGTATTAGAGAATTAGTTGGGGCACTAAATAGGATTGTTTCATTCACAAGGATTTATAATAAAGTTCCAAACATGTCGGAGGTTAAAATAGTTTTAAAAGATTTGCTAAATCTTACCGAAAATAAAGTGGATATTGATACAATACAGACAATAGTCTGTAAATTTTATAAAATTAGCAAAAATGAAATGCTTTCACCAAGAAGATCAAGGTACCTCGTAAGACCAAGGCAAACTGCAATTTATCTTGCAAAAATGCTAACATCTAAATCATTACCAGAGATAGGTAGATCTTTTTCAAATAGAGATCATACAACTGTAATCCACTCAGTCAAAACTATAGATAGATTGAGAAAAGAGGATAGTGAATTAAATATTAATATTGATAGTTTAAAAAATAAGATTTTGTATAATAAAGAAAATGAAGTTTAGTTTAAATCAACAAGACCTTCAAAAATCTTTAAATTATTGTCAGGGTGTAATTGAAAAAAGAAGTACGTTGCCGATACTTTCAAATGTATTATTGGATGTAAGTAATGGAAAACTAACAATTACAGCTACTGACCTCGATTTAATTTTTATTCACCAAATCACAAATGTCGAAATATTAGAAGAGGGTAAAACTACTTCATCTTCATCTATAATGTATGATATCATTAGAAAGTTTTCATCTGGAAGTAAAATTAACTTATCTAATCCTAGCGAAAATAAATTACACTTAGAGTCTGAAAAATCTGTTTTCAACTTAAATTGTATTAATGCTTCTGAATTTCCGTTAACGGATGAAAATTTCAATGAAAATGAGTTTTCGATTAAATCAAAAGAGCTACTAAAACTGTTAAATAAATGTAAATTTTCAGTATCTAACGATGAAACAAGACATTATTTAAGTGGAATTTTTTTACATCAGACAGAAGTTGAAGATAAAAATTTTTTAACAGCTGCTGCTACTGATAGTCATAGAATGTCTATTTCTAAGATTAGATTACAAAATAAAGTTCAATTTGATCAGATAATTTTACCAAAAAAGACTATTTTTCAACTTTGCTCATTACTAGAGGACTATGAAGGTGAAGTTAAAATATCAAATATAAAATCAAAAATTAAATTTGAAATTAACAATAGTATATTGATATCCAAGCTTATTGATGGAAAATTTCCAAATTACATACAGGTAATACCTAAAGAAAACCAAAAAAAATTAGAAGTTGATCTAAAATCATTTTTAAATTCGGTAGATAGAGTTGCTTCAGTCTCTTTAGATAAAAAAGATGGTGTAAAATTTAATCTTTCAAAAAATAATCTTGATCTTTCAGTTAATAATACAAATAGTGGTGATGGCAAAGAAAGTTTAAGTGTTAAGTTTGATCACGAGCTAGATATAAGTTTTAATTCTAGATATTTAATTGATGTTGCTTCTCAACTTGATGGAGATAACATTGAGATTTATTTAAAAGATACAGGTTCACCAGCCTTAATTAGAGACCCAGCTGATTATGACAGTATATATGTTGTAATGCCAATGAAGGGCTAGTTCATTTGATCTAATTCATTATATATTTTACTTTCAATATAATTTGTAAAATCCGATGACTTCATTCCAGGTTTTACTGCAGGGAGAATTGAAATTATTATTGTTTTTTTTGAGGTAATTTTTCCATTTTTTGGCCAAACATTTCCAGAATTTATAGCTACAGGTTGGCAATTTATTTCTAATTCTTCATAAATTCTACCAACTCCCTTTTTAAAGGGAACTGTTTCATTTGGTAAAACTCTAGTTCCTTGCGGGAATATAATTAATGGCCTTTCTGAATTTCTTACAGCATTTTTTATTTTATCAATTAAACCTAAATTATCTTTACTAATTTTATTTCTATTTATTGAAATTGATCCTATCTTTTTTAAATACCAACCAAATATAGGAATTTTGATTAATTCATATTTTAAAATAAATATTGGTGAATTAAAAATTGTTTGTAAGTAAAAAGTTTCAAACATAGATTGATGAGAACAGGCAATAAAAAACTTTTCACTTTTAATAATATTTTCTTTACCCTTAAGAATAATTTTTGTTTGTAAAAAAATCTGAAGACAAAATGCTGCCCATCTTCCCATCATTTTTCCACCAAATAAAACTATTTTAGTTGGCATTATTAATGATGGAAGGAATATTATTGAAATTATAGATATGCCCAGAAAGAAAAAAAATAAAAATAGAAGTTTTCTTATCATTTTTGTCAAAAACTAAATTATATCTTTTAGTTTTTGTCTTTTTTTAATTATATTTATTTTTGAGCCTTTAATTAATATTTCAGCAGGTTTAGGTCTAATGTTATAATTTGAAGATAACGATGAACCATATGCTCCTACGTCACAAATAATAATATAATCTTTCTCATTTAACCTTTGAAATTTATTTGTAGTTAAGAATTTATCTGTCGTTTCGCAAATCGGACCTACAAAATCATAACTTTTATTAGTCATTTTGTTGGTTTTTTTTAATGGAATTATTTTATGCTTAGCCCCATATAACGCAGGTCTCATAAAATCATTCATAGCCGCATCTACGATAATAAAATCTTTTTTAGAATTTGCTTTTATATAAATAACTTTTGAAATTAAAATTGCAGTATCGCCTATAATTGATCTACCTGGTTCAAAAATAATTTTTGATTTATGCTTGTTTAAAAATTTTTTAATAATTTGGTTATATTTTTTGTAATTAAATTTTTTACTGACCTTGCTATAGTCAATACCCATACCACCACCGAGATCTATAAACTCAAAATTAAAGTTAATTTTTTTTATTAACTTATCTAGAACATTGAGCATTTTTTGATAAGGTTTATAATCTAGGATTTGACTACCAATATGTACACTTAAACACTTTAAATTTAAAAATTTTGAATTTTTTATATATTTAGAAATTTCAATAAATGTCTTTTCATTAACGCCAAATTTATTTTCTTTTTTACCGGTTGAAATTTGTTTAATTGTTTTTGCATCTGTATTTGGATTTAATCTAATTCCAATATCTACCTTTCTATTTTTAGATTTTGCTATACTTTCTATTTCTAATATTTCACTTTTTGACTCACAATTAATTAATAAAATATTTTTATCTATTGCATAAATCAATTCTGACCTAGTTTTACCCACTCCGGAAAAAACAATCTTTTTGGAGGTTATTCCTGCTTTAAGTGCAATCATTAATTCACCTTTTGAGACAACATCGGCTCCTAATCCATTTCGTTTAATTAGTTTAAGTATCTCTAGATTACAGTTTGACTTTGTTGAAAAACATATGATTGGAGAAAATGATTTAAAACTTTTTTTAAATTTACTTATATTTTCATTAATTTTTTTCTCAGAATAGCAAAAAATTGGTGTTCCAAATTTTTTAACTACTTTAGTGAGTCTTGTTTTTTCAATTGTAAAAATATTATTGATATATTTCATCTTTTTTTGGCATTTTAAATACGTTATTAAAATTATCGAATTTCATAACATTATTTAATGATGCCTCATATTTTGGCTCATTTTTTCTTCCACATGAAGTTAATAAAATTACGCATATAGTAATTAAAGTTATTTTTTTAATCATATTTATTTCTTTTGTAACTTAATATCATTTTCTTAATGTTGTCGAAAGAAGTTCCACCGTAAGAAACTTTAGAATTAACAGATTTTTTTAATTCAAATACTTTTAGAACATCAGCGGTTAAACCTTTTTCAATTTTATTGATCTCCTTTAATGTGAGTTCTGAGAGTTTTTTTTTATTCTTTTCAGCAAAATTTATGATTTTCGCTGTTTGCAAATAGGCTTTTCTAAATGGATAATTTAGTTCTCTAACCATATAATCTGCTAAATCAGTTGCTGTAATGTAGCCACTTTCTGCAAGTTCAATCATTCTTTTTTTATCTGGTGAAAAATTTTTAAGAACATCATTTAATATAATTAAAGAATTTTTTAATTGATCAAATGATTTAAAAACAATTTCTTTATCATCTTGCAAATCCTTAAAATATGAAAGGGGTAACCCTTTTAATGTTGTAAGCATAGAAAATAAATTTCCAAACATGAAACCAGTTTTACCTCTCAAGTATTCTAGGGGATCAGGATTTTTTTTTTGAGGCATAATAGATGATCCAGTTACAATTTTATCATTCAAATTAATAAGTTTAAAAGCGTCTGAATTCCAGATTATAAACTCCTCTGCAATCCTAGAGATATGAACAGCACATGCAGAGCAAGAATAAAGAAAATCAATTACAAAATCTCTATCAGAAACAGTGTCAATTGAGTTTTTAGTTGGTCTGTGGAAACCTAGTTTTTTTGAAGTGTAAAATCTGTCTATTTTAAAAGAAGTACCTGTGAGAGCAGCCGCACCAAGTGGATTTTCATTAAGACTCTCTAAATTGTTATTAAATCTTTTTTTATCCCTGTTAAACATTTCTAAGTAAGCCATTAAGTAATGAGCAAAAGAAACTGGTTGTGCATTTTTTAGGTGTGTGAAACCTGGCATGATTGTCTCGACATTTTTTTCTGCTTTTTTCAAAATATTTTTAATTGTAAAATCGATATTTTTAACAATTTCTTTATTGGCTTTTCTTAACCACATTTTAAAATCTGTGACAACCTGATCATTTCTTGACCTTGCAGTGTGAATATAACCCGCTTCTTCTCCAATTAGCTCAAAAAGTCTGTTTTCTATATTCATATGAATATCCTCAAGTTTTTCATCAAAAATAAATTTTTTTTTTATAATTTCGTTCTTAATTCTGTTCAAACCCCATACTATTTTATTTTTAATTTTAAAATTTATAATTTTTTGTCTAAACAGCATCTCAACATGTACAATTGAAGCTTCAATATCTTCTCTGAATAATCTTTTATCGATTTCTATTGATCCACCAACCTTTTTAAAAAGGTTTTTTGTTTCCTTTTTAATTCTAGTATTCCAAATTGGTTGATTGTTTTTATTTTTACCCATGATATTTAATTGTTCTAAATTTTATGAAAATCATTTTTTTTAATTATCTTATAATAATATTTTACTTAATATCATCTAGCGTCTCATATTCAATAGAGCGTCCAGAAATTAAGAATCTTATAGTACATAAAGACAAGAAAAAAATTGAAAATATAGAATTTATTAAATCTGATGGCCAAAAAGTAAGTTTAAATGATTATAAATCATACCCATTAATAATAAATTTTTGGGCCACTTGGTGTGCTCCTTGTAAAAAAGAGATGCCATCTTTGGATAAACTTAAAACTTTAAATGAATTTAAAAATATTAATATTATTCCAATTAATATCGGTGGCGAAAGCTATAAGAAATCAAAAGAATTTTTTGATGAAATCAAAATTAAAAATTTAGATATATTTACAGGACCAGGACTAGAGTTTTCACAGTTGTTTAAACTAAGAGGTTTACCGACAACAATTTTAATAGACCGAAACGGTTTTGAAATTGGGAGAATTGTTGGGTACATTGACTTTAATGATAAATCTTTACTTGATTGGTTACCAAAAATTTTATGAAATTTTCTTTAAATACAACAATAATAAAACCAGAAAATAATGAGAAAGTTAAAAGTGCAGTAATTTTACTTCATGGATACGGAGGTGATGGGAAAGATATAAGTATGCTTACCTTAAATTGGAAAAGATTTTTAAAAAATACAGTTTTTTTATGTCCTGATGCACATGAAGTGTGCAGCATAAATCCAACTGGTTTTCAATGGTTTGATTTAAATAATGAAGATCCAGAATATACTCTTCAAGAGTCAAAAAAGGCAGAAAATGTTTTAAACGGTTATATTTCAGAAGTAAGTAATTATTTTAACTTAGAATATTCACAAATTTGTGTTTCTGGTTTCAGTCAAGGATGCATGATGTCATTAAATGTTGGTCTAACATTAGAAAAAGAATTTAATTGTATTGTAGGGTTTTCTGGAAGAATTATAAATATGAAAGACCTTTCTCAAAGAATTAAAAATAAAACTAATATTTTAATGATACATGGTGAAAATGATCCAATCGTCCCCCCAAGCAATTTACTTGAAGCTGAAGATTTTTTTATCAGAAATAAAATTAAAATTGAAACTTTAATGATTAAGAACTGTGATCACCATATTCCTATGGAAGCATCAAGTGCGGCATTAAACTTTATTAAAAAAAATATAATTAATTAATAAATCCTTAATATACAATTAGTAAAGTTGATTAAAAGTATATTTAATGTATGTTTTAATTATGATTGAGCTTTCAGATCAAAGTATTTCGCTAGAAAAATGTCCTGCGTTAGTTTTAAACGCAGATTATAGACCTTTAAGTTATTATCCACTTTCATTGTGGAGTTGGCAAGATTCAATTAAATCTGTTTTCTTAGATAGAGTTTCTATTGTTAGTTATTATGACAGACAAATCAGAAGTCCTTCGTTTAGTATGAAACTTCCAAGTGTAATTGCTCTAAAATCATACATTAGACCTCAATCAAATCCTAACTTTACAAGGTTTAACGTATTTTTAAGAGATAAGTTTAGCTGCCAATATTGTGGAAGTAAAAATGAATTAACCTTTGATCACTTACTACCAAGATCAAAAGGTGGAAAAACCAATTGGGATAATGTTGTAACAGCTTGTTCGTCCTGTAATGTTAAAAAGGGAGGAAGACTAATAAAGAACTCAGGCATGACATTAAACCAATGGCCTTTTCAACCTACTACAGAGGATCTTCATAAAAATGGTAAGAATTTTCCACCAAACTTTTTACATAAAAGTTGGATGGACTATTTGTATTGGGATGTTGAACTTGAACCGTAACTAAATTTTTTCAGAGATTTTTATAGCAACCTTAGAACCAGTTTTAATTACTTTATCCATAATTGAATAAAGACCTTTTTTTGTAGCACCCTTCTCGTACGCTATATCTTTATGATGCAATTCGTCTTGTCTAAATTTTATTATTTTTTCCTTTAAATCCTTTTCATCCACTTCTATTTGATCAATTTGGCTTTGATAATGCTCATCAATTACTTCTTCAACAGATGCTGTACATAACATCGCTGCTTTTTTTCCGAGTATTGTTGAGCTAAATCCAAGACCGAGTCCAAGCAAATCCCATAATGGTAGTAATTTTGTTGGTTTTATATTTCTTTTTTCTATTTCATCCTCAAAAAAATTTGAGTGTTCCTCCTCATGCTTTTTCATTTCACCAATAATTTGTTTTAAATCATCATTTTTTACAATAGTATTTAAAGCAAGCAGTTGACCCTCATAAATTTTAATTGCGCCCCTTTCTCCAGCATGATCTACCCTTATAAATTCTTCTAATTTTTTTTTATTAGTTTTTCTCATAAGTTAATGTTCTAATAGAAAAAATAACAATTAAAAATGATAAAATTGTATTAATTGCCGCTAGCGAAACTCCAAAAATTTTAAAAGTTACATCTTTACAGTTAGTAGGCATAGTTTTGTTAAGAGAATCTAGTAATTTCAATTTATTTAAAATATCTGATGATCCATTTGCACAGACTGAAAGCTCATCAAATATACTATTCTCAATTCCAAAATGATAACCAGATAGTATAGTGCTCAAAATAAATATGATAATTGCAACTATTAAAATTTGATCATTATTTGAATAATTAAATCCAATAAAGCTTATAAATATTGCAGCTAAATATGGTAATCTTTGATAAATACATAGCTTACATGGCTCATACTGAAGTATATATTCAATATACAAAGCTGAAATTATTGAAATTAATGAAATAAAAAAAATAATTAAATAAAAATTTTTTCTATTTGGAAATAGGATCATATTTAATTAATAAAATTATTTAAAAATTGATATATAAAATACGCAAATATAATTAGAATGAGTGATATTAAAATAGAGAATTTTAAAAGTTTTTTTTCAATAATTTTTCTCATAGTAGTTCCAAAGTTTCCAACTAAAAATGCTATTAAAAAAAAACGTGAACCTCTTGTTAAAAGGGAAATGATAACAAAATATAAAATATTAAAGTTTATAAAACCACTTGTGATTGTAAGTAACTTAAATGGTACTGGTGAAAAGCCAGCAATTGCCAAGAGAGTTATCCAGGCTATGACACCGCCTTCTGAGGACACTTTATCTTTTAAAAATGAAGCATCATCTACACCATAAATCTCAAAAATTTTAAGGCCAATTTCGTTAAAAAAAACATATCCAATAAGATAACCAAGGCAAGCTCCCAAAACAGATCCTATGGTTGCAATTAATGCAATTCTAACCCATTCATGTTTTCGAGCTATTGTCATAGGAATTATCAAAACATCTGGTGGTATTGGGAATATAAAACTTTCAATAAAAGATATAAATCCTAAAAAAGATTTGGATCTTTTATGACCTGCTAGTTTAATAGTTTTATTGTACAGTTCTTTAAACATATTTTCTTTTAATATAATAAATGATTTAATACTATTAGTTAAAATATACAAAGTTTTGGGCGAATGGCGGAACTGGTAGACGCGTTGGACTCAAAATCCAATAGTAGCAATACTGTGAGAGTTCGATTCTCTCTTTGCCCACCAAGAATTTATGAGTACACAAAATATTAATAATTTAGTCGAACTGTTTTTTATTAACTATAAAAAACAAAAAAAAGACAATATTCTTTTAACATCCTTAAAAGACACTAGAAATTATTTTACATGGGAAAAAACATTTCATTCAATTAAAAAACTTTCTTCAGAAATTAAAAAATATGTAAATAAAGGTGATAGATGTTTATTAATTTCTGAAAATAGACCTGAGTGGTTTATAACAGATCTCTCTGTAATGTTATCAGGAGCTATTACTGTACCCGCTTATACAACTTATGCAGAGAAAGATTATGAATATATAATTGAAAATTGTAATCCAAAATTAATATTTGTTTCAAATCAAGAACAATTCAACAAAGTAAAAGATATTATTAAAAAAAAGAGTTTTATTACTAAAATTTTTTCTTTTGAAGAATTAGATATAAGTGAGGATGACTATTTAAACATTAATAAATTATTCTCTAATTTAGATTATCAAGATTTAAACGTGCCAGACTTATCAATTAAAAGAAATGATCCAGCTTGTATTATTTATACTTCAGGAACACAAGGTAACCCAAAAGGTGTAATCTTAAGTCATGGTGGAATTTTAAATAATTGTGATGGTGCACTAGATATATTGAAACCTTTGCTAACAGACCAGACTAGATTTTTAACCTGGTTGCCTCTCTCTCACTCTTATGAACACACTGTTCAATTTGTTCAAATAAGTATTGGAGCAAAAATATTCTATGCAGAAAGTATTGAAAAATTAATAAAAAATATGAACGATTGTAAACCTCAACTAATGACCGCAGTTCCTAGGTTTTATCAAAATTTATTTCAAAAGATTAATGTAAGTTTTAACAAAGTAACAGGTTTAAAGAAAAAACTAATATTAAAAATGTTAGAACTAGGAACCAAAAAAATAAATAAAAAATCTTTAACAATTTTAGAAAAATTAATTGATAATATATTGGAAAAAATAGTAAGAAAAAAAATCAAAAGTCAATTTGGAGGTGAGCTTAAAACTTTCGTTTCTGGCGGTGGAGCCCTTGATAAAGAAGTTGGTATTTTCTTAAATGCTATAGGACTTCCTACTCTACAAGGTTATGGCTTAACCGAAACCTCTCCAGTTGTAAGTTGTAATCCAATTGATGATATTAGGGTTGAGACTGTAGGACCCCCATTTAAAGGGAATGAGGTAAAAATAGCTTCAGATGGAGAAATTTTAGTAAAAGGTGAAAATGTTATGTTAGGTTATTGGAATAATGAGGAAGAAACTAACAAAGTTTTAAAAGATGGATGGTTACATACAGGAGATATTGGAATTTTTGAGAATGGTTACTTAAAAATTACTGATAGAAAAAAAGATATTTTGATCACTCCTGGTGGAGATAATATTTCTCCAGTCAAAATAGAAAATGAATTGTCAAATTCAAAATTTATTGATCAATCAATCGTTTATGGAGATAATAAACCGTATTTAGTCGCTTTATTAGTTTTATCTGATGACAATATAAAAGCAACACAAGACCAAATTAAAAAAGAATTAGAAATTATAAATAAAAATCTTTCTAGAATAGAAAATATAAAAAAATTTTTTATAATTAATGAAAAATTTTCAATTGAGAATGGAATGTTAACTCCAACTTTAAAACTAAAAAGATATAAAATAATTCAAAAATATAAAAATGATTTTGAAAAACTTTATTAAAAATTTTTAAAAAACACTTTATAAATAGCGATTTATTTAACTTTTTTTTTAATTAATTAAAAAAAATTAAAAATTAATTTTTTTAAAATTTTTTATAAAAAATTATATGTTTGACATAACTATCCAAAAAAAATAAAAATTAGTTATTAACGAATCATAAAGATTCGTTTATAAAAAAAGGGAGCTAAAGATGGCTAAAAGAAAAAAGAAAGCTGCTAAAAAGAAAACTAAGAAAAAAGCTAAGAAAAAAGCTAAGAAGAAAAAAAGAAGATAGTTTAGTATTCTTTTTAACTGATAACGCTTCTCATGGCGCTTGCGTGGGGAGCGTTTTTTTTTACTCTGTTAGTTCTTGATTTATTGCCTCTTCAGATACAGGTTTTTCATCAGCTTTTTGAATTTGTTTTTCTAAATTTCTTTTTAAAGCTTTATCAAGTTTTTTCTGCGCATCTTCTAAACTTGAACCCATCACTATTTGAAATTCAGTTAAAAGTCTTTCATAAGCTTTTTCAAACAATTGTCTTTCGCTGTAAGATTGATCAATCATTATATCATCACCTTTATTAAGATCTCTCACAACTTCTGCCAAATCATAAATTTTACCTGATGAAATTTTAGCTTCATACTCCTGAGCTCTTCTACTCCACATTGAACGTTTAATCTTTGGCTTACTTTTTAAAATACTCACACATTTATTTATTTGGTTTATTGTTGCAAGTGGCCTCAAATGTGACTGCTTATTTACTGGCACCATTCCATTTGCCTTATCCTTCTCAAATTTTAATATATAAGTTTCTACATCAATACCACCTATATTGACTTTTTTAGTCTCAGTAATTTGGCCTACTCCATGCTTAGGATAGACAACATAATCCTTAACTTTAAATAATCTTTTTTCTGTATCTTGTTTTTTTACCTTTTTAATTTCAGGTTTTTGCTCATTATTCTTTGGTATTCTTAATGGATCACTTTTGACTTCAACTTTATCTTTTTTATTTGGCTGTTTTATTATTTTTTTTTTTTTTAATTCTTTTGTTATTTTTTTAACTTTTCCTATTTTAGAAACTTTTTTTGTCTTAACAACTTTTTTAATAGTTTTAGTTTTTTTCTTAACCGTTTTTTTAGTTTTTTTTTTATTTAAGATTTTCTTTAAAATATTTTTCATACTTGTCTTTTACATCTTTAAATTTTTCATGATCCACTGGAGGATCTTTTTTTTCACTAATGTTTGGCCATAAGTCAGCATATTTTTTGTTCACTTCCATCCACTTTCCACCATTATCTTCATTATCAGATATTATAGCATCCACTGGACATTCTGGCTCACAAACGCCACAATCTATACACTCATCAGGTTTAATTACAAGCATATTTTTACCTTCGTAAAAACAATCCACTGGACATACTTCAACACAATCCATCAATTTACATTTGATGCATTTATCATTTACTAAATATGTCATATTTTTTTTTGGCGAACTTTCTCTTTAATATCGCCTACGGTTTTTGTATCTAGATAAAGTAATCCAGATAATCTTCTCATTAGGTTTGTTTCATACATATCAGCATCTTCATCCGAATATATAATATCCCATAATGCTTCTATAATTATTTTTTTGTCCTCTTCGTTAATATTTTTAATTTCTCTTGTAAAATCAAGAATTTGATTTGAGTCTTTTTCTTTTTCTTCAGCATCTTGTATCACTTTATCAATATTTTCAGTTTCGGCTCCCATTTCTATAATTGCATCTTTAATAATTTTTTTTTCTTTATCTGTATAATTCTCATCAATTCTTGCTGAATGAATGAGTAAACAAGCTACTGCAGTTATTGATGGATGATTATTTTGTTTCTCAGTTTCTTTTTTTTTAAAAATATTAAACATTATTTTAAGTCAAGTTGCGAAAGTACATTAAATGGATTATCATTAATATTCTTCTTTATATTTTTTTTAATTACTTTTTTAGATGGAATGTATTTAAAGTGAAGATTTTTATCTTTCTCATAAGTTTTGTAATTCATTTTTTTTATTAATTTCACAAAATTTTCTTTATTACAACCTAACAAATTCAGCATTTCAGGAATTAACTTGATCTCTTTAATTTTATCATCTGATTTAGTATTAAAAATCATTAAGAATAACCTTTCTAAAATATCTATCCTTACATATAAATTTTCAAATTTTTCAAAACCACATAGGAGCATTAGATTTTTATTTAATATTTTCTTTTCTTCTAAAAAGTTCAATCCAAAAGTTGGTGGTAAGAAATCTAAATTTTTCTCATTAAAGTTTTTCCATAATAGAATTCTTAATGATACAGAACTTGGTTTGAATAATTTAAATAAAAAAATATGATATCTTCCAAATTTTACACCTAAGTTTCTCAATTTTTTTCTTTCATCTTGGCTAAGTTTATTTAAATAATTTAAAACTCCATCTCTTTTAACAACTCCATTATTTTCATAAAGATGATATGCTAATGCTCTTAATTCTGTATTTTTATCTTTAACATTTTTCAAATCTATTAGACTTTTTAACTCTGTTTCAATTTTGTCATTTATCCAGTTCTGCAAATAATCATTAAGTCTTGATTTCTCATTATTCTCAATCATCTCATCAATGGTTAACTGAATTTGTGGATTTAAATAGTCTGAACCTGGAATTAATTTTGCAATTTGGTTACTGTTCCAATAAATTTTAAAATCATCTTTTAGTTCAATTAATCCAGTATCAATGATTTGTGTTATTCTTTTTATAATTTCAGGAACTACGTTTTGTCTTGCAGCTTTTTTTAAAGATTTTACATCAGCATCTAATGTATCAACCTTTAGATCTAATTCTAATCTTAGACCTTTTAAACGACCAATATACTGTTCATTAATCATTACTTCTTCGTCATTAACAATCTCTGTTTCAAATAATATATCTTGTTTTAAACCTTTAGCTAATACACTTGCCCTCTTATCAATAAAAGTTTTTGTTAATTCTTCATGAAGTCTATCTGAAAGTTTATCTTCAAGGTTTTTAGTTCTCTCTATCCAATAGTCCTGATTTTCAACCCAATTAGATTTATTTGAAACATAAGCCCATGTTCTAACGTTAGCAATTCTGTTTGATAAAGAGTCGACATTTCCATCTAATTTATCAAGTAAGGATAGCTGTTCCTTCATATAGTGGTTAGGAACCTTTTTATTTCCATTTGTTAAAAAATTAAAAATTTTACTCACAACATCAAAATGATGACCATAAGTCTTCTTTACAAAGTCAGGTATTTGACAACATTCCCAAAGTATTTGTAAAATTTGAGTATTATCTTCAATTTTTATATTTGGAGCCTCTTTCAGAAAATATTTTAATACTTTTTCATCTTGACATTCATTTATTCTTCTAAGCCAGTCTTTTTGCGGTCTCTCTTCTAAAGATTTTAACAACGAAACTTTATTAGAAAAATTTAATTTTGAGTTTCTCCAAAAGATTGTTTGTATATCTGGAAAACTGTGTCCTTCTAATGCCTCAATTTCCTCAGGTCCTATTTCTTTACATTCACCTGTAGTACCAAATGTACCATCGTTTAAATATCTTCCTGCTCTTCCAGCAATCTGTCCAATTTCGGAAATATTTAAATTTCGCAACTTTTTACCATCGAATTTTTTTAAATTTGAAAAATATATATTATCTAGATCCATATTTATTCCCATACCAATTGCATCAGTTGCAACTAGATAATCAACATCCCCAGATTGATATAAACTTACCTGTGCGTTTCTTGTTTTAGGGCTAAGTGAGCCCATAACAATTGCAGCCCCACCTTTTTGACGTCTTATCAATTCTGCAATCGCATATACTTCTTCAGTAGAAAAAGCAATTACAGCACTTTTCCTCTCTATTCTTGAAATTTTTTTGTGACCACCAAAAGATAATTTAGATAGCCTTTCTCTATTTTTAAATTCAATATCTTCATCAAGTTTTTCGATAATTTTTTTAATAGAGTTAGAACCCATTAGCATGGTAAGCTTTTCTCCTCTAATATGTATCAATCTATCTGTAAAAATATGACCTCTCTCGTGGTCATTACACATTTGTATTTCATCTATTCCAACAAACTCCAAACTTTTATCCAATGGCATGGACTCAACAGTGCAAAGAAAATATTTTGCATTTATCGGTATAATTTTTTCTTCACCAGTAATCAAAGCGACTTTTGATGGATCTACTTTTTTTATAATTTTGTCATAAACTTCTCTTGCTAAAAGTCTTAAAGGGAAGCCGATCATTCCCGAGTCAAACGACAGCATAGTCTCTATTGCCAAGAAGGTTTTTCCTGTATTTGTAGGTCCTAGAACTGCTGTGATTTTATTTTTTGTCATTTCTAGCTTTGGTGTGTTTTTTTTTACCAATACTATATATTGTTACCTCTAAAGAACAAAAATAGGATAAAACTAGTCCGAATCATTTAGGAAAAAGTTCTCATTTTTATTATTTAATGCTTTAAGGTTATCATAATTTCAAAAAATTAAATATATTTTTTTATGCCTCAGAAATTGTGGGAAGCTAATTCTCAAACAAAATCAAAATCAAATTTATTTAAATTTGAAAAGTATTTAGCAAAAAAATTTAATTACACACCTAAGAGAAATTACAAAAAATTATATAATTGGACAATTGAAAATCCAAAGCTTTTTTGGACATCAGTTTGGGAATTTTCAAATATAAAAGGTATTAAAAATGATAAATTTTATTTTCCTAAAGAGATTATCAAAAGTAAATTTTTGTTAAAATCTAAGTTAAATTATGCAGAAAACTTGTTATCAAAAAATGATAATTCAAAAGCTGTTACTTTCATTAGTGAAAATGGATATCGAGAAGAAAAATCTTGGAAGGAATTAAATAAAAATACTTTAAAATTAATTAATTTTTTTAAAGAAAATAATTTAAAAAAAAAAGATAGAATTGCAGCATATACTGCAAATCAAATTGAGACAGTTGAAGGTTTTTTAGCAACAAGTGCAATAGGTGCTATATGGTCCTCTTGCTCCCCTGATTTTGGTACGCAAGGAGTTGTTGAAAGATTCTCTCAAATTAAACCAAAATTATTAATTATTACTGATAGGTATTATTATAATGGTAAAGAAATAAATGTTCTTGAAAGGCTACCAGCTATTCTTAAAAAAATTAAATCTATTAAAAGTGTTTTAATTACTAATTATCCAGGCAAAAAAAATTTAAAACAAAAAAAAATTAAAGGAATAAAAATTTTTTATTTCAATAAATTAAAATGCAAATTAAAAAGCAAAATTTCATTTAAAAAATTTGATTTTGATAAAGAACTAGCTATTTTATATTCAAGTGGAACAACAGGGAAACCAAAATGTATATGCCATAGAGCTGGCGGTGTTTTATTGCAACATTTAAAAGAGCACAAACTTCACTGTAATGTTAAGCCAGGAGACAATATATTTTATTTTACTACCTGTGGATGGATGATGTGGAATTGGTTAATGACTTTCTTGGCATCAAAAGCTTCTATTGTTTTATTTGATGGATTTCCAATGCATAAAAGAAATGATTTACTATTTAAAATAGCTGAGAAAGAAAAAATCTCTTTGTTTGGTATAAGCGCAAAGTATATTGACCAATTAAAAAAGCTCAACGTAAATATTAAAAAAAAATTTAAACTAAAGTCTATCAAAACTATTTGTTCTACTGGATCACCCTTATCATCTGAGGGTTTTGATTATGTTTATAAAAATATAAAAAAAAATGTTCATTTAGCATCTATTGCAGGTGGAACAGACTTAGTATCATGCTTTGTATTAGGAAATATATATTCTCCAGTTTATAGGGGACAGATTCAAAATAATGGATTAGGAATGAATACAGATGTTTTTTCTGAAAAAGGAAAGTCTTTAATAAACCAAAAAGGGGAATTAGTCTGTAAATCACCATTCCCTTCTATGCCAAAATTATTTTGGAATGATAAGAATAATGAAAAATATAAAAATGCATATTTCAAAAAATTTAAAAATGTTTGGCACCATGGAGATTTTGCTGAAAGAAAATCTAACGGAGGATATGTAATTTATGGAAGATCAGATGCCACACTAAATCCTGGTGGAGCAAGGTTAGGTACTGCTGAGATTTATTCTGTAGTCGATAAATTTAAAGAAGTTAAAGAATCAATAGTTATAGGTCAGAAATGGGATAACGATGTGAGAATTGTGTTATTTGTTGTCCTTAAGAAACCTAAGTCGTTAAATGAAGATTTATTATTAAATTTAAAAAAGGCTATACGTTTAGATGCATCTCCACGGCATGTGCCCAAAAAAATAATTGAGGTCTCAGATATACCGAGAACAAAAAATGGAAAAATAGTTGAGATCGCTGTTAGAGATACTATTGAGGGAAATAAAATAAAAAATATTCAAGCTCTAATAAATCCAAATATTTTAAATGAATTTAAAAATTTGGATGAACTTAAGAGACCATAATTACTACTAAATTTATATAGACAATAATAATTGATTAATATTAAATAGTAACAATAATTAATAAATTGGAGAGAAAATGATTAAAAACTTATTTAAAAGTTCTCTAATGATATTACTTCTGACACTTGGTTTGTCAGGTAAATCGTTTGCTCAAGAACTAAAATTTTTTACAATTGGTACAGGAGGAACAGCTTATACTTATTATCCAGTTGGTGGAATGATTGCTAATGCAATTTCTAAACCGCCAGGATCAAGAGAATGTGGTAAAGGTGGAAGTTGTGGAGTTCCTAACTTAATTGCGTCAGCTGTTTCATCAAGAGGATCAGTAGATAATGTAAATGCTATAATTTCAGGTTTAAGAAATTCAGGATTTGCACAGTCTGATGTTGCTTATTGGGCTTACACTGGCACTGGTACTATGGAAGGAAAAGAACCAGCAAAAGACTTAAGAACTATTGCAGCACTATTTCAAGAACACATACATTTAGTTGCTCTTAAAAAAAGCAATATAAATTCTGTTAAAGATCTAAAAGGTAAAAGAGTGTCACTCGATGAACCTGGATCTGGTACGTATGTTGATGCTAAATTAATTTTAGAATCTAATGGTCTAAGCACTAGTGATGTAAAAGCTGAAGCTCTAAAAGGTAAAGCAGCTACAGATGCATTAAGAAATGGCAAAGTCGATGCAATTTTTGTTGTAGCAGGTTTTCCAACAGGAGCAATTGTTGAGTTAGCATCTGCAGTTGATGTAAAATTAGTTCCTATAGATGGTGCAGGAGCTAAAGCATTAACTTCAAAATATGGATTTTTCTCACAAAGCCCAATTCCTTCAGGAACTTACGAAGGTGTTGATGAAGTAAATACTGTAGCAGTCGGTGCTCAATGGTTTACCTCTGCAAAAGAAGATAATGAGCTAATATATCAAATAACTAAAGCTTTATGGAATAAAGAATCTAGAAAGCTTATGGATGTTGGTCATGCTAAAGGTAAAACAATAACGCCTGATACAGCTCTTTCTGGAGTAGGAGTACCATTACATCCTGGTGCAGAAAAGTTCTATAAAGAAGCAGGACTTATAAATTAAATTTATAAGTATTCTTAAATATATTGTGCTCTAGGTCATTAGACCTAGGGCATTATTATGTCTCAATTTAATATTTATCCTGATGAAGTTTCAAAACTTGAAGAAAAGTTTGAAATAAAAAGTAACGAAAGAAAATTAAAAAATTTTCTTAAATTATTGACGTTTATTGCATTAGTTACAATGTCAATTTACCATTTTTATGCTTCAGGATTTGGAACAATTAGAGATATACTTCATAGAGGTATTCATATTTCTTTTGTAGTTGGCTTAGTATTTCTATTTTATAATTGGAAAAATTTCCCTGATGACAAATTAAAAGGAAAAGTTCCAACAATAGATATAATTTTTTCAATTTTAGTTGTAATAACTGCACTTTATTTACCTTTATTGCCTCCTGAAATATTAGCTAGCAGAGTAGGAAATCCATCAAGTACTGAAGTTATAATGGGGTCAATCCTTATAATTTTGACCCTTGAAGCTGCAAGAAGATCTATTGGATACACACTACCATTGATATGCGTAATATTTATGATTTTTGCTCTATATGGTCCTATTTTCCCTGGAGCTTTAAAGCACGGTGGCAGCAGTTGGGCAGGGTTTGTAAATCACATTTATATAACTAACCAAGGAATTTATGGAATCGCTGTTGGCGTTATGGCTCAATATGTTTTTTTATTTATTTTATTTGGTGTACTCGCGACACGAATAGGACTAGGACAATTATTTATTGATTTAGCAATGGTAATAGCTGGACGATATTCTGGAGGACCAGCAAAGGTAGCAATTTTTTCTTCAGCGTTTCTTGGGACTATATCTGGGTCTTCAATTGCAAATACAGTAACAACTGGATCTTTAACAATACCTGCAATGAAAAAAGTTGGATATCCTCCACATTTTTCTGGCGCCGTGGAAGCCACAGCGTCTACTGGTGGGCAAATAACTCCACCTATTTTAGGGGCTGCTGCATTTATTATGGTGGAATATTTAGAATTGCCTTTAAGGGATATTTTAGCGGCTGCATTAATTCCAGCACTGCTTCACTATTTTGGAATTTTCGTAATGGTTCATTTAGAGGCAAAAAAATTAGGACTTAGAGGCTTAAACGAAAGTGAGGTTCCTAAATTTATACAAATTATACAAGACAATTGGCTTGCAATAGTTCCATTGTTTATCTTGGTATATTTAATTTTAATTGGTCGTACTCCAGATTATGCTGCAGTAAATGGAATAATTGCATGCATCGTTATTGGATTTATTAGAAAAAAAAATAGACTTACTTTTAACGACTTATTTGAGTGTCTTGCAAGAGGTGCAAAAAATACTTTAGCAGTTGGAGCCGCTGCAACGTCAATTGGGATTATAGTTGGTGTAGTTACACTAACAGGTGTTGGTTTTAGATTAGGTTATGTAGTAATTCAAACAGCTGGTGATATTGGAGGTTTCTTCTTAAACTTTTTACCTTTTAATTATTTTTCTTTAGCCGATCTAACATTATTTTTCTCACTAATATTAATTGCAATATCATGCATATTTATGGGTACAGGAGTACCAACTACTGCAACATACATAATATTAGTTGCTGTTGCTGCGCCTGCTCTTGCTCAATTACAAATTGAGCCTATTGTCTCTCACTTTTTTGTGTTTTATTATGGTGTCTTAGCTGACATAACACCGCCAGTTGCTCTTGCAGCATATGCTGCTGCTGGGATTGCAGGATCAAATCCATTTACCACGGGTAATACTGCATTTAGATTAGGAATTGCAAAAGCTCTTGTACCTTTTGTATTTGTTTATTCACCATCTCTACTACTGGTTGCCCAAGGATTTAATTTTTATGATTTTTTTGTAACTTTAATATCTGCAATGATTGGAATTGGTTTGATTGGTATTGGATTTACAGGCTATCTATTTAAAAAAGTTTCTACATTTCAAAGATGGTATTTGGGAATTATTTCACTATTATTTATTGCACCTGGCTTAAGTTCATCAATTATTGGTTTAGTTTTAGTGTTGCCAATATTTATTTTTCAATTAAGAAAATAAAACTTATCCACCTAGTCCAGCATTTGGAAGAGGTCTTCTTAAAATTTTCCAAATCCCAACCGCACTTGCAATTAATTTATTTTTACACTTGAGTTTGCAATTCATAAATACCATTGACTTTGTAACTTTTTGGATTTCTACTGTTCCCAATAATTCGTCTCCAATGTTCGAGGGAGCTATAAATTTTATATCTAATGAAATAGTTACACATGGTTTATTTTCACTTGCTCTATGACAAGCAGTACCTGCACCAGCATCAATGATTGTACAAATATAACCACCATGGGTTATCCCAGCTTTATTTAAATGTGTTTTTTTAATCTTAGTTTTAAACTCAAATTTTTTCTTGTTAATAGATCTAAATAATAAACCACCATTATGCTTCATGTAGCTTGGTTTATTGCTTAATTGTTCAAATTTTTTTTTCATTAAAGGATTATTGTCATAATTAGTATAAATAATAAAACTAAACAAAAGAAATAAATTACAGATTTTTCAAGTGATATTTTCATTTGTCCTTTCATTTTGGTGCGCCTGCTAGGAGTTGAACCCAGAACCTCCTGGTCCGTAGCCAAGCGCTCTATCCAATTGAGCTACAGGCGCAATTTGTACAGTTTTTATACATAATTAATAATGTAAATTATTTTTTTAGCAAATATTGATATATATATATTACAAAAATGAATCTAGACTTATTAGTTCCTGATATAGGAGACTTTGAAAACGTTGAAATAATCGAAGTACTCGTAAAAAAAGGGGACAAAATCAATAAAAATGACCCTGTTGTAACTTTAGAAAGTGATAAATCAAGTGTTGAAGTACCGTCCAATTATGAAGGCACAATTGAAAATATAAATGTGAAAATTGGTGATAAAGTTTCTAAAGGTGATTTAATATTAACTCTATCTTCAGAAAATAAAGATGAACATGAGAAAATTAGTAAAACTTTAGACGAAAAAATTCCACCTTCAACAGAGAAATTGATAGAGGAAGCAGAAACTGCTTCAAAATCTGACACAAAAGTTGAAACAGAAGTTATAGAGCCAACACAAATCAAGCAAACAAGATTGATTAATGAAGTTAAAATGGTTAGAAGTAACGACGATATTGATCCTGTTGAAACTAAAGAGTGGTTAGACTCCTTAAGTGCAGTTTTGCAAAATGATGGTTCTGAAAGAGCTCATTTTTTAATTAAGCAATTAATTGATCAATCTTATAAAGCTGGATCTAAAATTCCTCATACTCAAACTACTCCTTACGTTAATACGATACCACCTGAAGAAGAAAAAAGATCACCTGGAGACCAAAACATAGAACGTAAGTTAAGATCATTAATTAGATGGAATGCTGCTGCAATGGTAGTAAGAGCAAATAAAAAATATCCCGAACTTGGTGGCCACATAGGGACATTTGCATCAGCTGCAACATTATATGATGTTGGGATGAATCATTTTTGGAGAGCAAAAAATAACAAATTTGGAGGTGATCTAGTATATTTTCAAGGTCATAGTGCACCAGGAATGTACGCAAGAGCTTTTCTTGAGGGAAGATTAAATGAAAAGCAGTTAGATAGATTTAGACAAGAAGTACAAACTGGTGGACTTTCATCTTATCCTCATCCTTGGCTAATGCCAAATTTTTGGCAGTTTCCAACAGTTTCAATGGGTATTGGTCCAATGTTAGCAATATATCAAGCAAGATTTATGAAATACCTAATTAATAGAGGGTTAATTAAAGATGAAGGAAGAAAAGTTTGGGCTTTTCTTGGAGATGGAGAAATGGATGAACCTGAGTCACTTGGGGCAATTGGTTTAGCGGCGCGTGAAAATTTAGATAATTTAATATTTGTTGTAAACTGCAACTTACAAAGATTAGACGGTCCAGTAAGAGGAAATGGAAAAATAATACAAGAATTAGAGGGTATTTTTAGAGGAGGTGGCTGGAACGTTTTAAAAGTTATTTGGGGATCTTATTGGGACTCACTTTTAGCAAATGATAAGACGGGACATTTAGTAAAAATTATGAATGAGACCGTAGACGGTGAATATCAAGCATTTAAAGCAAGAAATGGACTGTATGTAAGAGAAAAGTTTTTTGGCAAATATCCTGAAACTACAGAATTAGTCTCATCAATGTCAGATACTGATATTTGGAGGCTTAATAGAGGTGGACATGATCCTCATAAAGTTTATGCTGCATACGATAAAGCGGTCAATCATAAAGGAAGCCCCACAGTCATAATAGCCAAAACTATAAAAGGCTATGGTATGGGTAAAAGTGGTGAAAGTGTAAACACTACTCACCAACAAAAGAAATTGGATGTTGACGATTTAATGTATTACAGGGATAGGTTTGATGTTCCTTTAACAGACTCACAAGTTAAAAATATTGAATATTTCAAGCCAGATGAAAATTCTGAAGAAATTAAATACCTAAAAAAAAGAAGATTGGAACTTGGTGGATTTATACCAGAGAGAACATCATATTCAAAACCGATTAAAGCACCAGTTAAAGATATTTTTGATTTTATGAAAAATTCTACTGGCGAAAAAGAAATGTCTACAACAATGGCACTGGTAAGAATGTTAACTAATCTTTTGAGAGACAAAAATGTTGCACCAAAATTGGTTCCAATTATTCCCGATGAAGCTAGAACATTTGGAATGGAGGGTTTCTTTCAAAAAATAGGTATTTATGCTCATGAAGGTCAAAAATATGAGCCAGAGGACTCAGCACAACTTTCATCTTATAGAGAAGAAAAAAGTGGTCAGGTATTAGAAGAAGGTATTACAGAAGCTGGTTCAATGTCTTCTTGGATAGCAGCTGGAACAGCATATACAAATCATGATATTGAAATGATACCAATTTATCTTTTCTATTCTATGTTTGGCTTTCAAAGAATTGGAGATTTTGCTTGGGCTGCAGGAGATAGTCAAGCGAGAGGCTTTTTAATTGGTGCGACTGCAGGAAGAACAACACTTGCAGGAGAAGGTCTTCAGCACCAAGATGGTCATAGTCATTTGTTAGCATCAACAATTCCAAACTGCATTTCTTATGATCCAACATTCCATTATGAATTAGCTGTGATTTTTAGAGAAGGTTTAAGAAGGATGCATGAAAAAAATGAAAATATTTTTTATTATATTACAACAATGAACGAAAATTACTCTCACCCTGCAATGCCAGATGATTGTGAGGATGGAATTCTGAAGGGAATGTATAAAATTAAAGAAACATCGGGCTCTAAAGAAGCAAAAATTCAATTATTAGGCTCTGGAACAATACTAAGAGAAATGATGGCAGCATCAGAAATCCTTAAAAAAGAATATCAGGTCGATAGTGAAGTTTGGAGTGTTACTAGTTTTAATGAGTTAAGAAAAAATGGAATGGAAGTTGAAAGATTTAACCTTCTAAATCCGGCAGAAACAAATAAAAAATCATATGTAGAGGAATGTTTAGGAAAACAACAAGGTCCTATCCTTACAGCCACTGACTATATGAGAATAAATGCTGATCAAATAAGACCTTTTACAAAAAAGAGTTTTTATTCATTAGGTACTGATGGATATGGAAGAAGTGATACAAGAAAAAACTTAAGAAATTTTTTTGAAGTAGATAAAGAACACATAGTTGCTTATAGCCTTAGCGTCTTAGCCAATGAACAGCTTGTTGCATCAAAGTATGCTGAAGATGCATTCAAAAAGTATAAAATTGATAAAAACAAACCCATGCCAACAAAAATGTAAATGTCTGATCAATCAAATAAAATATCTGCAAGTCCAAAAGTTAGAAAATTTGCAAGAGAACTTGGAGTAGATATAAATAATGTTAAGGGAACAGAGAGATCAGGTAGGGTTGTTGAAAAAGATTTAAAAGACTTTGTCTCATCTAGAATCAATAATCCCCAGAATAATAGTGAAAGACAAAAAGAAAAAATTATTAAAAGCGAATATCAACATTCAGATTTTGGGGAAGTTGAAATTAAAGATATTCCTAGGGTAAAAAAAATAGCAGCTCCACATCTTGTAAATTCGTGGACAAACATTCCACATGTAACTAACCATGATGAGGCTGATATTACAGAAATGGAAGAATTTAGAAGCTCAATAAAAGATAATTATACAGGAGAAAGAATTAAAATTACTCCTCTTGCATTTATTATAAAAGCATTGGTACTTTCACTAAAAAAATTTCCATCATTTAATTCATCAATTGATGATATTGAAAATGGAAAGATTACTTTTAAAAAGTATTTTCATGTTGGTATCGCAGTTGATACTCAACATGGACTTATGGTTCCTAAAATTAGAGATGCTAATCAAAAAGATATTAATCAGTTAAGTGAGGAATTAAAAAAAGTAAGTGATGATTGTAGAAATTTAAAAATTGATAAAAAAGAATTCTTTGGAGGATCAATGACTATCACAAGCTTAGGTGGCATAGGTGGTTCGTTTTTTACACCAATAATTAACTTTCCAGAAGTTGCTATACTTGGTGTTGGTAGAAGTTATAAAAAACAGGTATTTATTGATGGTAAATTTGTTCCAAGAACCATGCTTCCACTATCTCTATCATATGATCACAGAATTATAGATGGTGCTGAGGCTGCGAAGTTTAATAACGAATTAAAAGATAATCTTGGGTCTAATTTTGCATATAACTTGAGTAAATGATTACTAAAATTGAAATACTAGCAGATGATGTGCACGTACACTTTAATGGAGAAAATTCTGAAATTTTTCCTAATATTTGGCTAAGAGATCATGCAAAAGATGAGCAAAATTGGGATAAAAGGTCTAGCCAAAGGAAAACATTTACAGCAGCATTAGATATAAATTTAAAAGTTAAAAAGGCAGAAATAATTGAAAATGGAAAATATTTGAGTGTCTCATGGCCTGATTTAGAAAAACCAGTTAAATATTCATCTGAATTTCTAACTAATAATAAAATAAAAAAGAAAAAAGAAGTAAAATCTAATTTAAAAATTTGGAAAGCTAATGAAATAAAAGATGAAATTTTTTTAGATTATAATTCAATTTACTCAAATGAGGGATTTAGAAATTTTTTGAAAAATCTTCATGACTATGGATTTTCAGTAATTAAAAACTGTGAAACCAATTTAAAGTCTGTTGAAACAATTGCAAATAAAATTGGTTATGTAAGAAACTCTATATTTGGAGGATTATGGAATTTTGAGTCAGATGAAAATAAAGCTGACAGCGCATACACTCAAGAAGAACTCAGACCTCATACAGATTCAACATATAGTAATGACGCTCCAGGATTACAATTATTACTATGTTGCGAATATAATGCTAGAGGTGGTGAATCGATTATGGTGGATGGATTAAAAATAGCAGAAACAATAAAAAAAGAAAACCAGCCGATGTATGAATTAATGACAAAAATAAATGTTAAGGGAAATTATATCGGTGATGGTGTTTATCTTGAGGCTGAAAGACCAATATTTAAGTTAAATGAAAATAATGAAATAGTCCAAGTTAGTTTTAATAATTATGATCGAGCACCATTTAGATTTGAAAAAGATTTGACATTAAAGTTTTATGAAGCGATAAAAAAATTTGATCTTATAGCTAACAATAAAGATTATCAGTGGCGACATATACTTAAACCTGGGGAACTTCTAATATTTAATAATTGGCGAATACTTCATGGTAGAGGATCGTTTAATGGAGTTAGAAAAATGTCTGGATGTTATATTAACAAAGAGGATTTTGACAGCTCTTGTAAGTTAAACGGAATAAATTAATTAATAAAATTATCTAATTAAATATAATGACAAAATCCCTTTCAATGGTCTGCGCACTAGTCACAACTTTTATTTGGGGAACAGCTTTCATCGCCCAAGACACTGGTATGGATAATATTGGTCCATTAACTTTTAATTCAGCAAGATTTATTGTTGGCTTTTTTACAATATTACCACTTGCCTTATTATTTGAGAGGAAGAAAATTAAATTAGAAATACTTTCAAAATCAAAACTTTTTATAAAATATTTAGTTTTCATGGGAGTATCCCTGTTTTTGGGTACTTTTTTACAACAAGCTGCTCTCCAATTTACAAATATTGCAAATGCAGCTTTTTTTACAGTGTTTTATGTACCAATAGTTCCAATTTTGTTATTTTTCATCTTCTCCAAAAAAGTTCATTGGAGTATATGGCCAGCAATTGGTCTTTGTGTTGTTGGAATATACCTTCTAAGTGATTTTTCTAACTCAGAAATTATGTTAGGTGATGGTCTAGTTATATTGTGCTCAGTATTTTGGGCTTTGCATATAATTTTTGCAGGTAAGTTCATGGAAGAATTTAATATTCCAATGTTTTATGCTGCACTTCAAGCATTATTTGTTGCAACACTTTCATTAATCTTTTCTTATATTTTTGAAGAAATAAATATTTCAAAAATATTGATGGAAAGTAGTTCTATTCTTTACGCAGGAGCATTATCAGGTGGTATAGCCTTTACATTACAAATGTATGCACAAAAAAACATAGATGAGGCACCAGCAGCAATTATTTATTCTCTCGAAGGGGTATTTGCAGCTGTAGCAGGATGGATTATTCTCAATCAATTTTTAAGTACAAATAATATGATTGGTTGTTTATTAATATTGATTGCAGTAATTTCTTCTCAAATTTCACCTAGTACTAAAAATTAGCTATAAGCAATTACAAAAAGAATTAAAGCAAGAAAAGTTCTGTAATAAACAAAAATATTTAAATTAAAATTTTTAACATAAATTAAAAAATATTTTATTGTTAAATAAGAAACTATAAATGAAAATATTATTGAATATAAAAATAATATGTTCAAATCAATGTTTGCATTTACCATATCTTTTAAACTAAGTATACTTGCTCCCGCTAATGCAGGTATTGATAAGTAAAAAGATATTTTTGAAGAATCTACTCTATCAAAATTTAAAAACCTTGAAGCTGTAATTATTATACCTGATCTGCTTACACCAGGTATAACAGCTAAAATTTGAAAAATACCAATGATTAAAATATTTTTTAAACTTAAATTGGTATCAATTTTATTTTTAATACTAAATCGGTCTGCAATAAATAATAAAATACCAAATATTAAAGTTGTCCATGCTATAATTTTTAAACTTCTTAAATTTTCAATCAGTCCTGAGGTATAAATAAAATAACCAACAACAAATAATGGAAAAGACCCTAAAATTATAAGTAATAATAAAGACTTATTTCTTAAAATATTTACTAAATCCTTTCTAAAATAAAAAATAATTGCCAAAAGGGAACCTAAGTGAAGACTGATATCAAGTTGAAGCGAACTAATACTAAAGTTCGATATTTTTGATATTATTATAAGGTGGGCAGAGGAACTTACCGGTATAAATTCTGAAAAACCTTGTACAAATGCTAAAATTGATGCTTCTATATATTTTGAAATCATTAAGGACTCTCAATAGATAGTTAAAAGATTCCTTAAATAAGGCAATCATTTAAATGCATATCAAATATGCATAAAATATAAAATATAGCAAAATCAATGTTTTTCGAAAATATATGTCAGTATATATTACCTAGTAATACTTTAAGGATTTATGCTTCTGTTGTATAACCCGATTCAAATGACAAATAAAATGCTTAAGTTTGTAGATATAGGTCAACAAAATCCACCTAAAAGAGATAAATCCCAGAGAAAAGAGGATTTTGGAGAGATTTATCAGGAGTTTATTCATGAAAAAGCTAAAGAACAATCGAGCAGGTGTTCACAATGTGGTGTTCCTTTTTGTCAGGTTCACTGTCCATTAAGTAACAATATACCTGATTGGTTAAAGTTAACCGCAGAGGGAAGGTATGAGGAAGCTTATCATCTATCCCAAAGTACCAATAATATGCCGGAAGTTTGTGGAAGAATATGCCCACAAGATAGGTTATGTGAAGGTAACTGTGTAATTGAGCAATCAGGACATGGAACAGTAACAATTGGTTCAGTTGAAAAATATTTAACAGATAAAGCGTGGGAAAATGGCTGGGTAAAACCAATAAATGTAAAAATTGAAAATGAACAAAGTGTTGGAATTATTGGAGCAGGCCCCGCAGGATTAGCTTGTGGTGAAGAATTACGTAAAAAGGGATATCAAATAACAATATATGATCGGTATGACAGAGCAGGTGGATTGTTAATATATGGAATACCAAATTTTAAATTAGAAAAACATGTGGTTGAGAGAAGAATTAAACTTTTAAAAGAAGGTGGAATAAAATTTGTTCATAATTTTGAGGTTGGTAAAGACTCTACATTGAAAGAATTACAATCAAAACATGATGCCTTATTAATTTCAACAGGTGTTTACAAAGCAAGAGAGGTTAACTTACCAGGAAATGATCTAAGTAATATTTTTCCTGCAATGGAATTCTTAACAGCTTCAAACAAAAAAGGCTTAGGCGATAAAGTCGAAATGTTTGATAACGGAACATTAAATGCCGAAGGTAAAGATGTAGTAGTAATTGGTGGCGGAGACACGGCAATGGACTGTGTAAGAACATCAGTAAGACAAAAAGCCAAATCCGTAAAATGCCTTTACAGAAGGGATAGAGAAAACATGCCTGGATCAGCGAGAGAAGTAGGAAATGCTGAGGAGGAAGGTGTAGAATTTATTTGGTTAAGTAATCCAAAAGAGTTTAGAGGAACTAATAAAGTAAATAGTATTATTGTAGATAAAATGAAATTAACAGATCCAGATGAAAGTGGTAGAAGAAGACCTGTTGCAGAAGAAAACTCAGAATTTGAAATTAATGCTGATTTGGTAATTAAATCCTTAGGTTTTGATCCAGAAGATTTACCAGTTCTATTTCAGGAACCTAGATTACAAGTTTCACAGTGGGGAACAATAAAAGCTGACTTTGATACCTTGGAGACTAGTATACCAGGTATATTTGCTGCTGGAGACATAGTAAGAGGAGCCTCATTAGTTGTATGGGCTATTAAAGACGGTAGAGATGCTGCGACTTCAATCGAAAGCTATCTTCAATCAAAACAAAAAATGAAGGTTGCATAATGGATATTCAAAACAAAAATCGTAAACTTTTAAAAAAAAATCATGTTTATCATGAAACTATGGAACATGATGCATGTGGTGTAGGTCTTGTTGCATCAACTGAGGGACTAAAATCAAGAAAAGTAGTCGAATACGGTATCGAGGCTTTAAAAGCTGTATGGCATAGAGGTGCAATTGATGCAGACGGTAAAACTGGAGACGGAGCAGGTATTCATATTGAAATACCAAATGATTTCTTTGCAGAAAAAATTGAAATAACAGGTCATGAGCACGATAACTCAGATTTATGTGTGGGAATGATTTTCTTGCCAAGAAATGACTTTGGGGGACAAGAGCAATGCAGATCAATTGTAGAAAGTGAATTAACAAAAAAGAATTTTAATATTTACGGATGGAGACAAGTACCTGTGGATCCTTCTGTTTTAGGAGAAAAGGCAGAACAAACTAGACCTGAGATTGCACAAGTTCTTTTTACTCATAACGATAAATCAATTCATGGTAAAGATTTAGAAAGAGCTCTTTATGAAACTCGAAGAAAAATTGAAAAAGAAGCTTTAAGAAATCAATTAAACAATTTTTATATTTGTTCATTCAGCTCGAAATCAATAATTTATAAAGGAATGTTTTTAGCAGAATCTTTATCTGATTTTTATCCTGATTTAAAAGATGAGCGTTTCATTTCACGTTATGCAATTTTTCATCAAAGATTTTCTACTAACACTGCTCCAAGTTGGGATTTAGCCCAACCTTTTAGATCAATTGCTCATAATGGGGAGATAAACACTTTAAAAGGAAATATTAATTGGATGAGAATTCATGAAGAGGAAATGTTTAGTCCTTTGTTTGATGATATGGAAAATTTAAAACCAGTTATCCCTGCTGGTAATTCTGATTCTGCATCATTAGATAATGTGTTTGAATTATTAAATATTTCTGGACATTCAGCACCTTTAGCGAAACTTATGCTAATACCAGATGCTTGGTCAAAAAAAAGTAAAATCCTTCCAAAAGACCATCAACAACTTTTCAACTTTTTAAATAGCACAATGGAACCATGGGATGGACCCGCTGCTATAGCTGCAACTGACAATGAGTGGGTTATTGTAGGTAGTGACAGAAATGGACTAAGACCTCTCAGATATACCATCACAAGAGATAAACTTTTGTTTGCAGGTTCTGAGACAGGAATGATCGACCTTAATGAAAAGAAAATTGTTTCAAAGGGAAGATTGGGACCAGGTGAAATATTAGGAGTAAGAATTGAAAAAGGAAAAGTTTATACAAACAATCAAATAAAGAATTATTTGTCTAAAGAATACAAACACTTTAATAATCAAATAATTGAATTAGATAAATCATTAACTATAGAAAATGAGAAAAGTGAGTTTTCAGGTTCTGATTTAAAAAAGGTTCAACATTGTTTTGGTTATAGTCTAGAAGACCTAGAGTTAATTTTGCACCCTATGGCTGAAGATGCTAAAGAAGCAACTGGGTCTATGGGAGATGACACTCCGCTTGCAGTTTTATCTGATAAATATAGGCCTCTATATCATTATTTTAGACAGAATTTTAGTCAGGTAACCAATCCCCCAATCGACTCTCTTAGAGAAAATAAGGTGATGAGCTTAAAGACTAGATTTGGAAATTTGGGAAATATACTAGATTTTTCTAATTTAACTGAGGAAAATATTTATGTTTTAGATAGTCCAATTTTATCAAACACACAGTTTGAAAAATTTATAAAGTATTTTGGAGATAATTATAAAATTTTAGATTGTACATTCAATACTGATCAATGTTTAGAGGATTCTATTGAATTATTAAAAAATAACGCTGAAAAAGCAGTTAGAGAAGGCAATACTCAACTTATTTTGTCTGATAAAAATATATCTGAAACAAAATTACCAATGCCGATGCTGCTATGCATTGGTGCAATAAATACTCATTTAATAAAATTAGGCTTGAGAGGCTATGCATCAATTAATGTACAAACAGGAGATGCCTTAGACACCCATTCATTTGCAACATTAATAGGCGTTGGAGCAACAACGGTCAATCCCTACTTAGCATTTGACAGTTTACATCAGAGATATTCAAAAAAGCTTTTTGGGAATTTCTCATTTGATGAGTGCGTGGGTAGATATATAAAGTCAGTAAACCTTGGACTATTAAAAATAATGTCAAAGATGGGTATATCAGTTTTAAGTTCATATAGAGGTGGATGTAATTTTGAAACTGTTGGATTGAGTAGAACAATTGTAAAAGATTATTTTCCAGGAGTACTATCTAAAATTTCTGGAATAGGTTTAACTGGTATTGAAAAAAAAATAAGATCTATACATAAAGATGCATTTGATATTCATTCTAATATTCTTCCTATTGGTGGAATTTACAGATATAGAAAAAATGGTGAAACACACCAATATCAAGGAAAATTAATTCATCTTTTGCAAGCAGCCGTAGGCTCAAATTCATACGAAACTTATAAAAAATATACTAAGGGTATTTATGGTTTAAAACCAATTAGTCTAAGAGATTTAATTGATTTTAAAAATCAAGAGGCAATTGATATTGATCAGGTTGAACCAATAACTGAAATCATGAAAAGATTTGGAAGTGGGAGTATGTCTCATGGTGCTCTATCAAAAGAGGCACATGAAACACTTGCCATGGGAATGAATAGAATTAAAGGAGCTTCATGTAGTGGAGAAGGTGGAGAAGATGAGGAAAGATTTAAAGTACTAGATAACGGTGATAGTGCAAATTCTAGAGTAAAACAAATTGCGTCAGCGAGATTTGGAGTAACTATTAACTATTTAAACAATTGTAATGAGATTGAAATTAAAATTGCTCAAGGTGCAAAACCTGGTGAAGGTGGACAATTACCTGGATTTAAAGTAACGGAGGAAATTGCAAGATTAAGACATTCTACGCCTGGTGTAACTTTGATCTCGCCACCACCGCACCATGATATTTATTCAATTGAAGATTTAGCTCAGCTTATTTATGACCTTAAACAAATTAATCCTAAGGCAAGAGTTGGTGTTAAATTAGTTGCCTCTTCTGGTATAGGAACTATAGCAGCAGGTGTTGCTAAAGCTAAAGCTGACATAATTTTAATTTCAGGTCACAATGGTGGAACAGGTGCTACTCCACAAACGAGTGTTAAATATGTTGGTATTCCCTGGGAAATGGGCCTAACAGAGGCAAATCAAGTATTAACTTTAAATAAATTAAGACACCTTGTTACATTAAGAACTGATGGAGGAATTAAAACAGGAAGAGATGTGGTGATTGCAGCAATGATGGGAGCTGAAGAATTTGGTGTAGCAACAACAGCGTTAGTTGCGATGGGCTGTATTATGGTAAGGCAATGCCATTCTAATACATGTCCAGTTGGAGTTTGTACACAAGACGATGAATTAAGAAAAAAATTTATCGGTACACCAGATAAAATAGTAAATCTATTTTCTTTTATTGCTCAAGAAGTTAGAGAAATTTTATCAAGTTTAGGATTTAAAAATTTAAACGAAGTAATTGGAAGAACAGATTTACTAAGACAAGTCAGTAAAGGATCACCAAATTTAGATGACTTAGATTTAAATCCTTTATTTGTTCAAGCTGATCCAGGTACAAACAAAAGATATTGTGAAACTCCTATAATAAATGAAGTTCCAGATACTTTGGACCAAAAAATTTGGCCTGAGATAGAAAGTTTAATAAACAGAAAACTACCATTAGAAAATGTTTATGCAATCGAAAATACAGATAGAGCAGTTGGAACAAGAATTTCATATAATCTTTATAAAAAATTTGGAAATAATAAATTAGAGGAAAATACATTTGCTATAAATTTCAAAGGTTCTGCTGGCCAATCTTTTGGTGCGTTTGGTGTGAAAGGACTCAAATTGATATTAAAAGGTGATGCTAATGATTATGTTGCAAAGGGTCTATCAGGTGCATCTATTATAATTAAACTTCAAGATGAGAGTAATTTAATTTCAAATGAGAATACTATTATAGGGAATACAGTACTTTATGGAGCAACATCAGGATATCTTTTTGCAGCAGGACAAGCTGGCGAAAGGTTTGCAGTTAGAAACTCAGGTGCTACAGCAGTTATAGAAGGTTGTGACTCAAATGGATGTGAGTACATGACGGGAGGTTCTATAGTCATATTGGGCGAGGTAGGCGATAACTTTGGAGCTGGTATGACTGGTGGTATGGCATTTATATATGATCCAAAAAGCCAGTTTACAAAAAAAGCTAATCCTGAAACAATAGTTTGGCAAACGCCTGAGACAGAATACTGGAAAAACTATTTAAAAGATTTAATTTTAAAACACAATGAGGAAACTAATTCTAATTTATCAGCACAGATTATTAAAAATTTTGACGATGAAATTAAAAATTTCTTACAAGTTTGTCCTAAAGAAATGTTAAATAAATTAGAAAACCCCATTACAAATAAAAGTTTAGTTGGAAAAGCTAGTTAACTTTTTTGATTATAGATTTTAACTCTTTACAAATAATATTTAAATTTTTTTTTGAAGAAAGGCTATGATCTCCATTTTTTATTACTAGTAGTTTTTTTTCTGCATTAGGAAAAATTTTTAAAACTTTTCTTGAATACATTACTGGAACCACCTCATCCTTCTGCCCATGAACCATAGTTACAGGATTTTTATTATATAATTCTCTGTTAAGAACTTTATTGCTCGTTTTTTTACCGTCTAAAATTAGCTGTTTTGTTATTAAATATTCATAATCACCATTTTTAATTTTTGAGATACCTTTTTTTAAAATTTCACTTTTTGTTTTTTTTGGAAATTTTTTCCACATAATTCTTGTAAGAAATTCAGGAGCAGATCCAATTCCTAAAAAACCTTTGATTTGCGAACTAAAATATTTATGCATTAATAAAGAAATCCACCCTCCCATGCTAGATCCAATTAGTATAAAGTCATTCTTTTTAACTATTTTACTTATTGTAATTCTCGCATCATTGGACCATTTAGTGATGTTACCTCTTGTAAATTCTCCTGATGATCTTCCATGACCAAAGTATTCCAGAGCTAAAAATCCAAGTTTATTTTGAATAGCAAATTTTAAAAATTTCTTTGGCTTATCGCCATCAATATCAGATGCAAAACCAGGTAAAAAAACTACGTAAAGATTTTTTTTATAATTATTTGCTATATATCTTAGTTTTTTATATTTAGAAATTCTTAGAAATTTATATTTTTTCATATAAAGTAATTATGTTGATCAAGTTTATAATATTATTAACATATGCAGCCTAAATTAAAAGTCCTACAAGTAATTCCTAAACTAGGTTACGGTGGAGCTGAAACCGGTTGTTATGATATTGCCCATTATTTACCAGAAAATAATGTTGGATCTTATTTGATAACAAGTGGTGGCGAATTATTAAAATTTGTTGATAAAAAAAAAGTCAAAGTTATTAGACTTCCAGTTCAATCTAAAAATCCAATACTTATTCTTCTAAACTCTATAATTATTTCAATAATTATTTTATTAAATGGTATTAATATTGTTCATGCCAGAAGCAGAGCCCCAGCTTGGTCATGTTTAATTGCAACAAAAATCACGAGAACAAAATTTGTTACCACTTTCCATGGAACATATAATTTCAAAAGTAATATAAAAAAAATTTATAACTCAGTTATGGTTAGATCAGATTTAATTATTGCAGGTTCAAATTTTATATTTTCACATATTAAAGAAAACTACTCAGAATATTTATCTGATAAAAAAAAATTACTATCAATATTTAGAGGCATTAATACAGATTACTATGATGCTACCACTACTCTTGAAACAGATGAAGATAAATTGTTTAAATCTTGGGAATTGATTGTTGGTAAAAAAATAATTTTATTACCTGGAAGACTTACTGCTTGGAAGGGCCAAGAAATGTTTTTAGAAGCTTTAAATAAAGTAAATATTCAATTAGGCAACGATGCTTTCATTGGTGTTATACTTGGTAATGAGCAGGGGCGAGATCTTTATAAAAAAAAACTGATTAGATTGGTTGAGCAATACAGACTTACAAAACAAATAAGATTTATAGACCATTGCAAAAATATGCCACTAGCCTATAAAATTTCAAATATAGTAATTTCTGCATCAAAAGAACCTGAAGCATTTGGTAGAGTATCAGTTGAAGCACAATCTATGCAAAAAATGATTATTGCAAGCAACTTAGGAGGATCAAATGAAACTGTGATTGACGGTAAAACTGGTATTTTATTCGAAGCAGGTAACTCAGAAGATTTATCTGAAAAAATTATTAAAGTCATGAATATGGATCCAAATGAAATGAATAAAATGGTTAGTTTAGGAAGAGAAAACGCAGTAAAAAAATTTAATGTTGAAAAAATGTGTTTTTCTACTTATTCAGAATACAAAAAACTATTTAATTAATGCCAAACATAATACTACCTGACGGAAAAAAAATTAACTTCGAAAAAAGTATATCAGGTTTTGAGGTTGCAAAAAAAATTAGTAAATCTCTTTCAAAGCAAGCTTTGTTAATGAGCGTTGATGGAGAATTAAAAGATTTAAATCATAACATTTCTAAAGACTCCTCAATAAAGATATTTACATCAAAAGATAAAGAAGGTTTAGAGACTATAAGACATGACACTGCACATATTCTTGCTATGGCAGTTCAAGAATTATTTCCAGGGACACAAGTTACAATAGGACCAGTTATTGAGGATGGTTTTTATTATGATTTTGCAAGAAAAGAACCTTTTACGACAGAAGATTTAGAAAAAATTGAAAATAAAATGAAACAAATAGTAGATCGAGATGAAAAAACTTACAGAGAGGTCTGGAAAAGAAATGATGCAATTGAGCATTTTAAAAAAAAGGGAGAAATATACAAAGCTGAAATAATTGAAAGTATTCCAGAAGGAGAAGATGTGTCTTTATATTTCCATGGAGATTGGCATGATTTATGTAGAGGCCCTCACTTAAGTTCAACTGGTAAAATTGGAAAATATTTTAAATTAACAAAAGTCTCAGGTGCTTACTGGAGAGGTGACTCTAATAATGAAATGTTGCAAAGAGTTTATGGAACAAGTTGGTCTACTCAAAAAGAATTAGACGATTATTTAAATAGAATAGAAGAGGCTGAAAAAAGAGATCATAGAAAAATAGGAAAAGAAATGGATTTATTTCATTTTAGAGAAGAGAGTCCTGGATCTGTATTTTGGCATCAAAAAGGATGGAGCTTATTCCAAAAACTTATTTCATATATGAGAATGAAACAAGAAACAGCAGGGTATCAGGAAATAAATACTCCAGAAATATTAGATCGTTCACTGTGGGAGAAATCTGGTCATTGGGAAAAATTCGGCGCCAATATGTATACTTCTACTACACCTGATGAAAAAGTATTTGCAATAAAACCTATGAATTGTCCAGGTTGCGTTCAAGTTTTTAATCAAGGTTTAAAAAGTTATCGAGATTTACCACTTAAAATGTCAGAATTTGGAAAGGTTCATAGATATGAACCATCAGGGGCGCTTCACGGATTATTGCGTGTTAGAGCTTTCACTCAAGATGATGCACATATTTTTTGCACCGAGGAACAAATTACTGAAGAATGTTTAAGTGTAACTAATTTAATTTTGGAAATTTATAAGGATTTAGGATTTGAAGACGTAATTTTAAAATATTCTGATAGACCAGAATTAAGAGTTGGTGACGATCAAGTTTGGGATAAATCAGAGGCTGCTTTACTAGAAGCAATTAAAGCAACAAAATTAGAATATTCTATTAACAAGGGCGAAGGAGCTTTTTATGGTCCAAAAATAGAATTTGTTTTAAGAGATGCGATTGGAAGGGATTGGCAATGTGGAACTTTGCAAGTAGATTTAAACTTACCAGGTAGATTAGGTGCCTCATTTGTTGATAGCGATGGAAATAAAAAAGTTCCTGTAATGCTTCACCGAGCTTTATTTGGGTCATTAGAAAGGTTTATCGGAATTTTAATTGAAAATTATTCAGGGAAATTACCTTTTTGGCTATGCCCCATTCAAACAATAGTGATCCCTATCTCGAGTGATTTCGATGATTATGCAAAAGAAGTAAACAGTCAGTTAAAAAAAGTTGGGCTTTCTTCTGAAGTAGATTTAAAAAATCATAATTTAAATTATAAAATTAGAGAACATTCATTAACTAAAGTGCCATTGTTGCTAATATGTGGAAAAAAAGAAGTTGACAGTAACACAGTAACTATTAGACAATTGGATTCTAAAAAACAAGAAACTATGGACTTAAAAAAATTCTTACAAAAATACTCTGCTCTTAACAAAGCACCTTCAATTTAGTGGCAGATTTTAAACAAAACTACTTTCAGAGAAGAACAAAATCTAGAGGCCCTAGAACAAATCAAAGAATAACTTCACAAGATGTTCAAGTTATCGCAAGCGATGGTGATAATTTAGGAATTCTAAATTTACAAGATGCTATTAGTAGAGCCAAGGAAGAAGGTTTAGATTTAATCGAAATAGCTCCGAATGCAAAACCTCCTGTGTGTAAAATTATGGATATGGGAAAATATAAATATGATGCACAAAAAAAAGCTAATAAAGCAAAGAAAAAGCAAAAAAAGATTGAGTTAAAAGAAATTAAATTAAGACCAGTTACAGAAGTACATGATTATACTTTTAAAATAAAAAATGCCCAAAAATTTATTGCTAAAGGAGATAAAGTAAAATTTACAATAAGGTTTAAAGGAAGAGAATTACAGCACTCAAGCTTAGGTAATGAATTGATGGATAAGATCAAACAGGATATGGAGACCGTAGGGAGAGTTGAGCTTCAGCCTAAGTTTGATGGCAAACAAATGATTATGGTTATCCAGCCTTTATAAGCCTTATTTCTGGTTGTAAATTAATATTAATATTTGTATAACCCCCACAAAAATTATGCCTAAATTAAAAACAAAAAGTTCAGCCAAAAAGAGATTCAAAATTTCAGCTAAAGGAAAAGTAATAACTGCTCAAGCTGGTAAAAGACATGGTATGATTAAACGAACAAACTCACAAATTAGAAAGCAAAGAGGTACTACGGTAATGTCAAAACAAGATGGAAAGATTGTTAAATCTTATATGCCGTACAACCTAAGAGGATAATATGGCTAGAGTAAAAAGAGGTGTAACAAGCAGAGCTAAACACAAAAAAGTATTAAAAGCTGTTAAGGGTCAATGGGGAAGAAGAAAGAATACTATAAGAGTGGCTAGGCAGGCCATGGAAAAAGCTATGCAGTATGCTTATAGAGATAGAAGAAATAAAAAAAGAGACTTCAAATCACTTTGGATACAAAGAATTAATGCTGGGGTTAGATCAGAGGGTTTAACATATTCTAAATTTATAAATGGCCTAAGTAAAACAGGTATTAAAATAGATAGAAAAATACTCGCTGAAATAGCTTACGATAACCCAGAAGCATTTAAAACTATAGTTAAAAAAGCTCAAGCAGCGTTAAATTAATTTTCATTGTTGTTTTTCTAGAGTTAACAAATATTCTACGAATATGTCCGATATAAAAAAAATTAAAGACGTATATTTAAATAAATTAGACAGTGATTTAAATATTGAAAATTTAAATCAAATTAAAACAGAATTATTTGGTAAAAATGGACAGATTTCTAATTCTTTTAAATCATTAGGATCATTACCAACTGATGACAGAAAAAAATTTGCATCAGAATTAAATTCAATAAAAGATGAACTACAAGATAAAATAAATTTTAAACTTCAAGAAATTGAAACAAAAGAAATTAATTCTAAGCTTGAAAATGAAAAAGTAGATGTAACTTTACCTGAAAGAGAAATTAATCAAGGAAAGATACATCCTGTTTCGCAAGTAATAGATGAAATATCTTCAATATTTTCTGAAATTGGCTTTAGTGTTGAAGAGGGTCCAGATATTGAGAACGAGCATTATAATTTTACGGCATTAAATACCCCAGATAATCATCCAGCAAGAGATATGCATGACACTTTTTATTTAGACGATAATAAAGAATTATTACTAAGGACTCATACTTCTCCAGTACAAATTAGAACAATGTTAAATGGAAAACCGCCATTTAAAATTATAGCTCCAGGCAGAACATACAGATCAGATAGCGATCAAACTCATTCTCCAATGTTCCATCAAGTTGAAGGACTTCACATTGATAAAGATACTAATATGGGCCATCTAAAAGGATGCTTAAACTATTTTATAAAATCATTTTTTGAAGTGGATAAAATAAAAATGAGATTTAGACCAAGCCACTTTCCTTTTACTGAGCCATCTGCAGAAGTTGACATTGGCTATGAGTTGAAAGATGGGAAAATAGTAATTGGCGAAGGAGATAAATGGTTAGAAATTCTAGGTTGTGGGATGGTACACCCAAATGTTCTTAAAAATGTAAAAGTAAATCCAGATAAATATCAAGGTTATGCTTTTGGGATTGGAATAGATAGATTAGGAATGCTTAAGTATGGAATAAACGATTTAAGAGCTTTTTTTGAGACTGACTATAGGTGGCTTAACCATTTTGGTTTTGATCCATTAGATGTACCATCAAATTATAGAGGCCTTAGCAGATGAAATTTACAATAGGCTGGTTAAAAGAGCATCTCGATACTAAAAAAAAAGATAGTGAATTAATTGAAAAATTAACAGATGTTGGGCTTGAAGTTGAAAGTTTTGAAAATTTAAATTCTGATTTAGACAATTTTAAAGTAGCAAAAATAATTAATGCTGAACAGCACCCTAATGCAGACAGACTTAGAATATGTGATGTTGATATTGGCCAAGAAAATACTGTTAAAGTAGTATGCGGAGCACCAAATGCTAAAAAAGATCTTTTAACTGTATACGCAGGTCCAGGATCAATAATTCCAAAAAATAATATTAAACTTACAATCAGTAAGATTAGAGGGGTTACTTCCCATGGGATGTTATGCTCTGAATCTGAATTGAATTTATCAGATGAAAGTGAGGGAATAACAGAACTAAAAACAAATAAATATTTTGATAAAATAGGAGAAAATTTTTTCAAAAATAAAAATGAGAAAGTTGTAGATTTATCAATCACACCTAATCGTCCTGATTGCCTGGGGGTAAGAGGTATAGCGAGAGATCTTGCAGCTGCTGGAGCTGGCAAATTAAAGAATATTTCCAACAAAAATATAAAAAAAAATGGATCTCAAACAATCAAAGTTTCAATTTCAAAACAGAAAAATCAAGGTTGTACTGTTTTTGGTAGTTGCTTAATCACAGGTGTTACAAATAAAGAAAGTCCAAAATGGCTGAAAGAAAAAATTATTTCACTTGGTCAAAAACCAATTTCAGCAATTGTTGACATTACAAATTATGTAATGTTAGACTTAAATAGACCACTTCATGCATATGATGCAGATAAAATTGACAAAGAAATTGTAGTAAGAAATTCAAAAAAGGGTGAAACTTTTGAAGCCCTTGATAACAAAGAGTATAAGTTAGGTGATGATATGTGTGTTATTTCTGATAAGTCTGGAGTTTTAGGTTTGGGAGGAGTTATTGGTGGAACACGTTCTGGAACTGAAATAAATACTAAAAATATTTTATTAGAGTCAGCGTATTTTATTCCCAGATCAATTAGAAAAACTTCAAAAATATTAAATATTGATACTGATGCAAAATTCAGGTTTGAAAGGGGAATTGATCCTCAATCTATCGAATTAGGTTTGTCAAAAGCTGCTGAATTAATATCTGAGATTTGTGGTGGCAAAATAAGTAATTTTGATATTCAAAAAACTGATAAGTATGAAAAAAACAAAATAAAATTCAAACTCTCTTTATTTGAAAAAATCACTGGTTTTAAAGTAAATGATAATGAGATTGTAAAAATTTTAATTGATCTAGGATTTGAGGTTTCTAGTGAGAAATTAGAATTAGATTTAAAAATACCCACCTGGAGACCTGATATAACTCAGCCAATTGATATAGTTGAAGAAATAGTAAGAATAAAAGGATATAATAACATAGAAACTTTAGAACCTGAAAAAACTAAATTAAAAGATACATTAAATAAACAACAAAAACTTTTTCACTTTCTACAAAGATCTGTAGCGTCAAAAGGTTATTTTGAGTCTGTAACTTGGTCATTTACAGACTCAAAAATAAATAATCTTTTTAAGGAAAATCTAAAAGAAATAAAAATAGTAAATCCAATAAGTTCAGACTTAGATGTTTTACGAAATTCGATTTTCGCAAATTTAACTTTTTATTTAAAGAAAAATTTAGACAGAGGATTTAAGGATATTTCGTTGTTTGAAATTGGACCAATTTTTAAGAGTAGCAAGCCAGGCGATCAGCTGACAGTAATAGGAGCAATTAAATCAGGAAAAGTATCAAGGTTAAATTGGAACGAAAAAGAAAGGCCATTAGATGTCTTTGATGTAAAAAAGGATGCTATCCAGACACTAGTCGAGGCTGGATATGACAGAAAGAGTTTCTTTATAAGAGATAAATCTCCTTCATATTATCATCCAGGCAAATCTGGCTCGGTCTATATTGATAAGGATGATATTGAACCTGTTGCTTATTTCGGTGACATACATCCAAATATTGTTAAAAAACTTGATATAAAAACTGAAGGTCTAGTAGGTTTTGAGATTTATTTAGATCATTTAAAAGAAAATAAAATTAAACTCAAAGATCAAAAACCTAATTTTGAGTACTCTGACTATCAAAAATCAGAAAGAGACTTTGCCTTTATAGTTGATAAAAATTTTAAAGCACAGGATTTGATTGAAATTATATCATCAATTGATCAAAATTTAATAAAGTCAATTAAAATCTTTGATATTTATGAAGGTGAAAATATTCCGGACAATAAAAAATCAATAGCTATCAACGTTATTATTCAATCATCTGAAAAAACACTTGAAGAGAGTGATCTTGAAAAAATTAATAAATTAATTATTTCAACTGTCGAAACTAAGTCTGGGGCAAAAATTAGATCCTAAATGTCTTCAGAAATAGATAATATAAGAAATTTTGCAATTATTGCTCACATCGATCATGGTAAGTCAACTATTGCTGATAGAATTATACATAGATGCGGTGGATTGACAGACAGAGAAATGAAGTCACAGGTTTTAGACTCCATGGATATTGAAAGAGAAAGAGGAATAACAATAAAAGCTCAAACAGTAAAATTAAATTATAAATCAAAAGATGGAAAAAATTATATTCTTAACATTATAGATACCCCAGGCCACGTTGATTTTAGTTATGAAGTTAGTAGGTCTTTATATGCTTGTGAGGGTTCGATATTAATTGTAGATAGTACTCAAGGTGTAGAGGCTCAAACTTTAGCGAATGTTTATCAAGCTCTCGACATAAATCATGAAATAATTCCAGTTTTAAATAAAATTGATTTACCAGCGTCTGATATAGATAGAACAAATAAACAAATTGAAGATGTAATAGGAATTGATACATCTAATGCAGTCCCATGCTCTGGAAAAACAGGCCAAGGTATTGAAGAAATTTTAGAACAAATTGTACAAACTTTACCAGGACCAAAAGGTAAAAAAGATGAGAAACTAAAGTGTTTATTAGTAGATAGTTGGTATGACACTTATCTGGGTGTAGTTATCTTAGTTAGAGTAATTGATGGGAAAATAAAAAATAATATGAAAATTAAAATGATGTCCACAAATCAGGAGTATTTTGTAGAAAAGGTTGGAGTGTTTACACCCAAGCCAAAGGATATTGATGAACTTAATTCAGGAGAGATTGGCTTCATAACAACAGGAATAAAAGTTTTATCAGAAACGAAGGTTGGAGATACAATTTGTGACGCTTCTAAACCATTACCAGAATCACTGCCTGGTTTTAAGCCAAGTAAACCAGTTGTTTTTTGTGGATTATTTCCTGTTGATAGCTCTGAGTATCAAAAATTAAAAGATGGATTGGCTAAACTTAAATTAAATGATTCTAGTTTTTCTTTTGAGCCCGAGTCTTCTTCAGCTTTGGGATTAGGTTTTAGATGTGGTTTTTTAGGTTTGTTACATTTAGAAATTGTTACTGAAAGACTAGAAAGAGAATTTGATATTAATCTATTAACTACAACTCCAGGTGTTGTATATAAAATTCATATGAACAATGGAGAGGTAAAAGATCTTCAAAACCCGTCAAGTTTGCCAGATCCAACTTTGATAAAATTTATTGAAGAACCATGGATCAAAGCAACAATTATTACACCAGATCAATACTTAGGACCTATAATAAAAATATGTCAGGATAAAAGAGGGGTTCAAATAAACTTAAGTTACTCAGGAAATAGAGCTGTTGTAAATTACGAATTACCTTTAAACGAAGTTGTGTTTGATTTTAACGATAGATTAAAATCAATGACAAGTGGATATGCAAGTTTTGATTATGAAATAATCGGTCATAGAGAGGGAGATCTTGTTAAGATGGGTATTCTTGTTAATACTGAACCAGTGGACGCTTTAGCTATGATGATTCATAAAGATTTTGCTCAAAAAACTGGACGTGAGGTCTGTGAAAAATTAAAAGATTTGATACCAAGACATAATTTTATGATACCAGTTCAAGCGGCAATTGGTGGAAAGATTATTGCAAGAGAAACAATTAAGGGTTTTAAAAAAGATGTTTTAACAAAAATTCACGGTGGTGGAGCTACAGACAGAAAAAGAAAGTTACTTGAAAAACAAAAAAAAGGGAAAGCAAGAGCTAAACAATTTGGAAAAGTTGAAATACCCCAGGAAGCATTTATTGGTGTTCTTAAAATTTCTAAAGAAAAATAATCTTTTTAAAAATAAATAAATGGAAACAAAGGATGTAACATTTGTAATTGTAACTTTTAATAGCGAAAAAGTTATATTTGAATGTATTGATTTATTACCTAAAGAGTCAAAGAAAATAATAATAGAAAATTCTAATAATTTAAATTTAAAAAATTCACTTGAAAAAAAATACGAAAATTTATCGTGTTTATTAATGAACGAAAATTTAGGATATGGAAAAGGAAATAATATCGGTATTAAGCTTTCTGAAACTGAAAATGTTTTTATTTTGAATCCTGACGTAAGATTTAAAATCTCTAATTTAAAAAAATTTCTAAATATAATTAAAAATGAAAATTTTGTTATTGCAGCTCCAATTTCAAATGAGGACTCAAATATTTTTAAAAATAACCAAATTATTAAAGAAGTAAATTTTGTTAAGGGTTTTGCTATGCTATTGAATAAAAAATATTTGAGAAAGAACTATTTTGATGAAAATATTTTTTTGTACCTTGAGGAAATAGATTTGTGTAAAAGAGTAAAAAATGATGGAGGGAGAATACTTAAAGTAAATTTACCAATAGTCCATTTTGGCGGACTCTCTCATGGAGATAGAGGTAGCGAGGAAATGGAAAAATCAAGAAATTGGCATTGGATGTGGTCAAAATTTTACTATCAGAAAAAACATTATGGATATTTAATAGGCTTGTGGTCTACTTTACCTAATTTTCTAAGCTCTTTATTAAAATATTTATTTTATAGCTTCACTAAAAATAGTAATAAAAAAAATATTTATGAGATGCGATTTTTTGGTCTTTTAAATTCATATTTGTTAAAGAAATCTTTTTATCGTCCTAATTTGAATAAAATTAAATAGTTTCTTTTATCCATGTTTCAGGAGTAATTTCTGATTTAATTTCTACAGGTAAATTATAAATAAATTCTTTTGTCCCTTTATTTTTAATATAGTTCGTTGTAAGTTTTATAGAGTTTATTAATGATGTTTTAGTTTTGTAACCAAGTAATTTTCTTGCTTTTTCGGATGAGCAAGATGCTTCTTTTACTTCAAGGGGCCTTCCCTGCACATGAATAGGATCACCGTTGAACCCTGTTTCATTTGCAACTAATTTAGCTAGGTCATTTATAGTTATTGTTTCCTCATCTGGTCCTATATTTATAATTTCTTTAGAAATATTTTTGTCTAATGCTAATTTTTCTAGGCAGAAAATGACATCATCAATATAAGAAAAACATCTTGTTTGATTACCATCGCCATAAATTATTGAGGGTTTATTTTGAAGATTCCGATTAATGAAAATAGACATAACATTTCTAAATGGATCGTCATATTTCTGATTTGGCCCAACTATATTATGAGGTACAGCGATATTATAATCCATAGAATGTGTTTCGCACAATAATTTTAAACTTTCCTCTACAGCCACTTTTGCAATTCCATATGGATCTTCTGGTTTGGGAATCATAGTTTCGTCAAATGGAGAAATTTGACTTCCATATCTCGCCATTGAAGAGCAAAAAACAAATCTTTTAACTTTATTGACTATACTAGCTGTAATTACTGATATACTCGCTTGATAGATATTCTTTGTAATAAAGTTTGGTGAAAAAACTGATAATCCTTCGTGAGCAGTAGCAGCACAATGATAAACAATATCAATCTCTTCTAGGTTTTTTGACATTTCATCAAAGTTACAACAATCTGTTTTGTGAAAATTTATGCCTTTAGGAAGATTATCTTGATCTCCTTGTATCATGCTATCGTTACCGAATATTTCGTGACCAAGATTAATTAATCTTTTGGCCAAATGACTTCCCAAAAACCCAGCAATACCAGTTATGTATATTTTCATTTAACTTTAATTTATTATATGAAAAAATATGCTTAAATGACAATTAAAATTGGAGAGGTGGCCGAGTGGTTGAAGGCGCACGCTTGGAAAGCGTGTATAGGGGAAACTCTATCATGGGTTCGAATCCCATTCTCTCCGCCACTAATTTTAAACGTAAAAACACTCATTATCTAAAATAATTCAAAAATAGAAAATTTATTAAAAAAATTAGAGATTTATGTTGATAACACTTATTAATTTAGACATTAAATCATAAGAGATTTTATTAAAAATTTCAAACATGGTATAAAAGATCACTTCCTTTTATAAATTAATGACAAAAAATAATATAAATAATTACCAAGCAGACTCCATTAAAGTTTTAAAAGGTCTTGAAGCTGTAAGAAAAAGACCAGGGATGTATATTGGTGACACAGATGATGGAACTGGTTTGCATCACATGGTATATGAGGTTGTAGATAACTCTATTGATGAGGCATTAGCAGGTCATTGTAAAAAAATTGAGGTAAGTATAAATTCTGACGGGTCAATTACAGTTGAGGATGATGGTAGAGGAATACCAGTTGACTTTCACAAAGAAGAAAAAAAATCAGCAGCAGAAGTTATAATGACTCAACTGCATGCTGGTGGAAAATTTGATCACGATTCTTATAAAGTATCAGGAGGTCTTCATGGTGTTGGAGTTTCAGTAGTAAACGCTCTTTCACAAAAATTAGAATTATCTGTTGAAAGAGACGGGAAAAAATATTTTGTCGAGTTTATAAATGGAGAAACCAAAACTCCACTCAAAGTAATAGGCAAGTCAAAGAATACTGGCACGAAAATCAATTTTTTACCTTCTAAAGATATTTTCTCATCTACTAAATTTAGTTTTTCAATTATTCAAAAAAGAATGCGTGAATTAGCTTTTTTAAATAAAGGAATTAAAATCATACTTAATGACTTAACTCAAAAAAAAATAAAGACTCATGAATTTAAATTTGAAGGTGGTATAAATGAGTTTGTTGAATTTTTAGATGAAAAAAGAGAAAAATTAAAAAATAAGAATGACAATGATTTGTTTAGAAAGCCAATCTATATCGAGGGAATAAAAAGTAATATTGATGTTCAATGTTCATTAAAATGGAATGCAGGATATAATGAGGAAGTGTACCCATATACTAATAATATTTATCAAAAAGATGGAGGAACTCATCTTTTAGGATTTAGAAGCGCATTAACAAGAGTTGTTAATAAATATGCATCAGAGCAAAATTTATTAAAAAAAAGCAAAGTTTTACTATCTGGAGATGATGTTAAAGAGGGTTTGACATGTGTTCTTTCTGTAAAAATTCCAGATCCTAAATTTTCTTCTCAGACAAAAGATAAATTAGTTTCTTCAGAAGTAAGAAACATTGTAGAAGGTATAGTTAATGAAAAATTGTCAATTTGGTTTGATCAAAACCCATCTGTTTCTAAAATAATTCTAACTAAAATAATTCAAGCTGCTGTAGCAAGAGATGTTGCCAAAAGAGCAAGAGAAAATGTAAGAAGAAAAGGGGCTTTAGAACTCACTGGATTACCTGGAAAATTGGCAGATTGTCAAAATTCAAAGCAAGAAGGAACAGAACTGTTTATTGTTGAGGGAGATTCAGCTGGAGGATCAGCTAAACAAGGTAGAAACAGAGAGTATCAAGCAGTACTACCATTGAGGGGAAAAATTTTAAATACATTTACCGAGATTAATGGATCTAAAAAAAATGGAAATCAAAGTGATCTAAGAACAAAATCATTATCAAAGATGATTTCCTCAAATGAAATTGTTACATTGATAAATGCTCTCGGATTAGATCCTAAAACAGAAGAAATAGATTTAGAGGATTTAAGATATGGAAAAATTATAATTATGACAGATGCAGACGTTGATGGTTCACATATTAGAGCATTACTTTTAACTTTTTTTAACAATATCCCTTTCAATAAATTAATAGAAAAAGGCCATGTATATTTAGCCCAACCACCTCTTTTTAAAATTAATAAAGGTTCCAAAGGAGTTTATATAAAAGATGAAAAGGATCTTGAAAATTATATAATTAAGAATTCTAAGGATATAAAAAAAATTAAGAAAAATTCTAAAGAATTTGATAGAAAGATTCAAATAGAAAAATCTAAATTGAGTATTCAAAGATTTAAAGGACTTGGAGAAATGAATCCTGAAGAATTATGGAATACTACATTAAATCCAGAGACTAGAAATTTACTACAAGTTCAATATTCAAAAAATCTTCAAAAAGATCAAAAGCTTATACAAACATTAATGGGTAACGATGTTGCTTCTAGAAAAGACTTTATTGTTGATAACGCTATAAATGTCGTTAATTTAGATATTTAATTAATGGAGTTAAGTAACAATTCCAAATCCTCGCACCTAAATAAAATCACATACGTCAATTTAAGATGGATAGGTGTAATAGGTCAATTTATTACTATAAATGTTGTTGCATTCTTATTTAAATTTGAATTTAATTTTTTACTTGCAAATATTATAGTTCTAGTAGGTGCCTTAAGTAACATTTTTTTATTTTATTTTTTTAAAAAAAATCAGTTACAGGAAAAAATATCTTTAACATTTCTTACCCTTGATATTTTACAATTAAGTTTTTTGCTTTATTTAACTGGCGGTACTATAAATCCATTCTCAATATTCCTAATAATACCAAGTATTTTTGCCTCTAATAGCTTAAGCATTAGAACAAATATTTTATTAATAATTTTAACAATCTCTTCAATTATGTTACTAACTTTCTATCATCAAGAATTACCTTCACCGTTAAATGAATATATTTTTAATAATTACTATTATTATTCAGTACCTTTAGCTTTAATTATTGCACTTATTTTCCTTAGTTTTTTTGCTTTAACGTTTGGAAATGAGTCAAAAGTTAGAAAGGATGCATTAGATAAAATTCAGGAAGTTATTTCTAAAGAGAATGAACTAGTTTCATTAGGTGGGCAAGCCGCGGCGGCGGCTCATTCTTTAGGTACACCTCTTTCTACAATTAAAATTATTTCTCAAGATTTGTATGATAATTTTAAAAATAATAAAGAATTAAAAAAAGATGTTGAATTACTTCTAAGCCAAGTTGATAGATGCAATGTAATATTAAAAAAATTGTCTTTAAATCCTGTAGTTGAGGATGATTTTATAGATAAGGATATTACTCTACATAACTATGTGAAAGAAATTGTGAATTCTTTCAAAGAAATATCAGATAAAAATTTTATTATCAACACTGAGCAGAATTATAATTCCATTGAAATTTCAAAATTAATTGAAGTAGTTTACGGTATAAGAAATTTTATTGGAAATGCAAATAAGTTTGCAAAAAAAAATATTTATATTTCAATAACGAGTGACAGTGAAAACTCTTCGATATCAATCGAAGATGATGGTCTTGGATTCCCAAAAGATATATTAACCAAAATTGGAGATCCATATATAAAATCATTGCAATCTAAAAATAAATCAAGAGCAGGGTTGGGTTTGGGAATATTTATAGGTAAAACTTTATTAGAAAAAAATAAGGCAAAACTCTTAATTAGGAATTCAGAGACCAGGGGTGGTGCAGAAATTAAAATAGAGTGGTCTAATAAAGATTTAATTAGTATTTAGTGAAGTTTTTTATTTTCAAATAGTCCACTCAATTGATCTATCATTACATCCCCAAGTTCTTGTACATCGGAAATTTTAATTGCTTTTTTATAATATCGAGATACATCATGACCAATTCCTATAGCTAATATTTCTACTTCACTTTTATTTTCAATAAATTTAACAATTTTTTTTAAATTTTTTTCTAAAAAGTCTCCCGAATTAACTGATAATGTTGAGTCATCTACTGGTGCCCCGTCCGAAATAACCATAAGGATTTTTCTTTCCTCTTTTCTTTTTTTTAATCTATTAAATGCCCAGGTTATAGCTTCACCATCTATATTCTCTTTTAATAAACCCTCTTTTAGCATCAATCCCAAATTCTTTTTTGATTGTCTCCAATGAGAATCCGCACCTTTGTAAATTATATGTCTTAAATCATTAAGTCTTCCAGGATTTTTTGTTTTACCCAATCTATTCCACTCCTGGCGACTCTTACCACCTTTCCAATTTTTTGTAGTAAAACCCAGTATTTCAACTTTAACTGAGCATCTTTCTAAGGTTCTGGATAAAATATCAGCACATATTGCAGCTATTGTTATTGGTCTACCTCTCATTGACCCAGAGTTATCAATTAAAAGTGTCACAATTGTATCTTTAAAGTCTAAATCTTTTTCTTTTTTAAATGATAAGGAGTTATATGGATCAATGATAATCCTAGGTAATTTTGAACTATCTAACAATCCTTCTTCTAGATCAAATTCCCATGATCGGTTTTGTTTTGCCATTAATTGTCTTTGTAATTTATTTGCTAACTTAGTAATTAAATCTTGAAAACTTGTAAGCTGTTGGTCTAAATTTTTTCTTAGTTTTTGAATTTCTTCAGCTGTATCTAGACTTTCTGCTTTCGCAACTTCATCAAATTCAGTAGTAAATATTTTGTATTCTTTATTACTTACACTTAAATTTTTTTTTTGTATAATATTTTCTGTCTCTCCATCCTCGTTATTTTCACTACCAAGCTGATCTTCAAGTCTAAACTCATTTACGTCATCTTCACTATCCATTCCTTGGCTTATATTTTCATCTTCGCTTGTTTTACTAGACTCATTATTGTCTTTATCTTCATTGTTATTAGAATTATTTTGATCTTGCGTATCATCATTTTCTTCATTTTCTTTTTCAGTTGTGTCATCATTTTCAAATATATCCATACTTTCTAAAATTTCAGAAAATTTAGCATTATATACTTCTTGATTTTCTAGATTTTGTTTTAAAAATTCAAAGTGCTTATCTATTGATTTATTAAAATCTTTTTCCCAAAATTTAAGAATTTCTTTATTTTCTTGATACAATTCGACATCAAAAAACTTGTTTGTCATATAAATTTCAAAAGCATCAATAATATTTGTATCTTCTTTTTTTGTTATTTTTTCTTGTTTAAAATGTTGAAGTCTATTTTTATAATTTTCTTTGAAATTTTTGGAAATTCCTTTTAGCATCTCTGAGCCAAGTAACTCATATCTTACCTTTTCTGCAAGTTGGTATAGTGCTCTGCATGATGGATTCTGTGGATTGTTTTTATTTAATAATTTTCTGTTTGAAAATCTTCTTTTTAAAGCCTCAGAATCTGTTTCAGCCCTTAGTTTTTTAAATTGATTTTTATCATTAATATTTTCAATTTCTCCAATATCATAAACTTTTTCGTCATTTTTTTTATTTTTAATAGCTTTATAGTCATCTGAAATTACTTTATAAGTTGATTGAAGAGCTTGTTTAAATTTTTCCTTAATACTATCTTCTTTGTTCATCAAATTTGAATATTGATCATTGACTCTGGCAGTTCTTCTCCGAAACATCTTTGATAATATTCAGCAATAGTATTCTTCTCAGCATCATCACATTTATTTAAAAATGTTACTCTAAATGCGTATCCAGTATCTTTGAAAATTTCAGAATTTTCTGCCCAATGTAAAACTGTTCTAGGACTCATTACTGTCGATATATCACCCGCCATAAAACCTTTCCTCGTTAGCGAAGCTACTTTTATCATATTTGAAACTTGCTCTTTACCTTTGGGATTATTTAAATTTTTATTCTTACCTAAAATAATTTCCATTTCTTTATTTAAACTAAGATAGTTTAAAGTAGATACAATATTCCATCTATCCATTTGTCCCTGATTAATTTGTTGTGTACCATGATATAATCCGGTTGTATCACCTAGACCTACAGTATTTGTTGTTGCAAAAAGCCTAAAAAATTTATTTTGTTTAATTACTTTATTTTTATCTAATAGAGTAAAGCTACCTTCTGACTCAAGCACTCTCTGAATAACGAACATTACATCTGGTCTTCCAGCATCATATTCATCAAAAACTAAGGCCACAGGATTTTGAATTGACCAAGGTAATATTCCCTCTTTAAATTCAGTTACCTGTTTACCATCTTTGATCACGATTGAATCTTTTCCTATTAAGTCAATCCTACTAACATGACTATCGAGATTTATTCTTATACAAGGCCAGTTAAGTCTAGCAGCAATTTGTTCGATGTGAGTCGATTTGCCAGTTCCATGGTATCCTTGGATTAAGACTCTTTTATTAAAAGAAAATCCTGACAAAATAGCTAAGGTCGTATCTTTATCAAATTTATAAGTTTTGTCGATTTCTGGGACATACTCACTTGATTTTGAAAATGCATCTACTTCCATGTCACTTTCAATACCAAAAGTTTGTTTAATAGATAATTTAATGTCAGGAGTATGGTTAATATTTGGTGTCAATTTTATCCTTATATGTATTTTTTAATTGAGTATAAGCTAAAGTTATTACTTTAAGCCTGTCTTCAAATTTTTTATTTCCAGAATTCATATCAGGGTGAAATTTTTTGACAAGCTTTTTAAATTTTTCTTGTACTTTTTCCCATTTTAATCCAACACTGATACCTAATATATTAAAAGCTTTTAAATCATTGTTATTAAATTTAAACTTATTCATATTATTAAAATCATTATTAAATTTAAACTTATCCATCTCATCTTTTAAAGCATTACTCCAAAGAACTTTAAAAAAATTATCAGATGAACTAAAACTTTGTGTTGGTTTGTGCCAAGTCATGTCAGACCTTAGAAAATCAACTATTTGTTGATCACTCATACCTGTAAAATAATTCCAACTTTTATTAAATTCTTTAACATGGTTTAAACATAGTAATCTATAATCTTTGCTATTGTCCCTTTCTTTTGGTGCTTTAAAAAGACCTTCCTCTGAGCAATTATTCCAATCGCAAATATTTTTCATGATATATAATACTTTATAAAATGAATATTAATCAACTAATTGAAATTGTAGAAAAAAAAATTTTGTCGCAGGATTGTATTTCAAAAGTTTATATAGAGGACAAGTCATTTTTACACAAAAATCACAAATCTAATGAAAATGGAAAATTTCACATTGTTCTCTCGATTGAGTCTGATGAGTTGAAGAATAAAAGTAAGCTATACTCAACAAGGTTTATTTATAAAATTTTAGATAATGAATTAAAAAATTACATTCATTCATTGCAGATCAAATTAATTTAAACTTTTAGCAATATATTTTTTTAAATCTGAAGGACCGATCTGAAAATCAACTATTATTTTTCCAAAATCTTTTATTAAAACTAGGTTAATATTATTTGAATTATTTTTCTTATCGCTTCTCATATAATTCATAATTTTGGATATATGTTTTTTTTTAAACAATTTTTCAATTTTTGGTTTCATCTTAATTTTATTAATATGATTTATAATAATATTAAATTTTTGTTTTGATAAAATTCTTCTTTTAAAACTAAATTCTACTGCATTTTTAATACCTAAAATTACAGCTTCTCCATGATTTAATTTTTTAGAAAATCCAAGAGTAGATTCATAAGAATGAGCAAAGGTATGACCCAAATTTAATACCTTTCTGTAGTTCTTCTCTTTCTCATCTTTTTCCACAACTTTTTTTTTTAAGTTACAGCTTTTAATTATAGATCTTTCAATGAAAGGTGATTGTAATTTTAAAATTTTTTTTAAATTTTTATCCAAATAAAGAAAATTATTAAAATTATCTATAATACTACTTTTTAACATTTCGGCATATCCGCAAATAATTTCTCTTTCAGGTAGAGAAGCTAAAATATTCATGTCAGAGACAACTAAATCAGGTTGATAAAAACTTCCAATCAAATTTTTTCCAAATTTATTATTTACACCTGTTTTGCCTCCTATGGATGAGTCTACTTGAGACAGTAAAGTTGTTGGAATATTTACGTATTTCATGCCTCTTTTAAATGTACTAGATGCGAAACCAACTATATCTCCAATAATTCCTCCACCAAAAGAAATAACACAGTCCTCCCTATTAAACCTGTTTTCAAATAAAACTGTATGGATTTTTTCAATTGTTCGGTAATTTTTGTTTTTTTCTGATGCCGTTATTTCTATTTTAAAAAGTTTATTTATTTTTAACTTTTTGTATAAAATTCTTTTAAACTTTTGAGGAATATTTTTGTCTGTAACTATTAAACATTTATCAAATTTTAAATTATTAGCTTTTAAAATTTTATCAATTTTACTAATTAAATTTCTTCCAATTAGAATTGGGTAGTTCTTAGAACTTGTTTTAATTGAAATTTTATTTGTATTCATAAATATCTATTATCTTATTTATAATTTCAACTTTGTCTAATTTATCACAATTAATCCTGTAACTCGACATGCTATAAAATTTTGATCTTTCTTTTATTAAATTGTTAATTTGACCCTTAGTAAGATTTATTGCTAATGGTCTTTTCCTACTTTTATATATTCTTTTTATTATTGTTTCATTTTTCCAATCTAGCCAAAAAGATAAACAATTTTTCGTACACATTTTTCTGATTGAAGCATTTATAAAACCTCCACCACCTAAAGATATTACAGAATTTTCTGAACTAAGAAATTTTAAAGATATTTTTTCCTCAATTTTACGAAAATACTTCTCTCCATATTTAGTAAAAATTTCTGATATTTTAGAACCCTCAGTTTCTTCAATTTTTTGATCAATATCAATAAATGTTAAGTTTAATTTTTTTGACAAAATTTTGCCTATTGATGATTTCCCAGATCCCATCATTCCAATTAATACAATATTTTTATTTGATTTCATGAGTTTCTATATTGAAAAAACACAAATATGTCTTATTTTGAAATTATTAAATTATATGCAATTTACAAAAAATACAAGTAAAGACAAAATTTTTAGCTTAGGTACAATTTTAAAAATTATTGTAGCAATTTTCATAATTGTATTTGGCATTATTGTGATTAACCAGATTAATTTGCCTGCTCCAGACAAACAAATTGAAAAAATTTTAACAAATGAAAATTTTAAAACAATTAAGTAAAATTTTAATTTCTGCTTCTTGTTTTTTGTTTATTCTATCTGTCCAGGCTCAGGAAGTTAAAGAGATTTGGTCAGAAATAGAAAAAAAAGAAATTAAAAAGACTGAGTCGAAAAATAATGTAGACACATCTATTAATGCAGACCAGATTGAAGGAGTTAAATTAAAACTTTCTGATGAGAATATTGTAGTAGATCAAAATTTAGACAATTCTAATATTTTATTGGCTGGATTATTTGACCCTGATGATAATGATCTAAACCTTAATATGTGGTCAAAAACAGATGGAATAAAAATTAAAAAGTTACTAGAAAAAATACAGTCTAAAAAATTATCAAGTTTCTCTGAAAGGTTAATGGATGTAGCATTGTTAACAAACTCTTATGTTCCAAATCAAAATTTTTCATTAAAAGAATTCGAGAATTTCACACTTGACCATCTAATTAAAAAAAAAGATTTTGATTTAGTTGAAGAATTTATTCAAAAAAATTCATCAATAAAAGATAAAGAAAGACTCATAAAACACGTAGCTGATTATTACTTATCATTAAACAAAATAGAAAATTCATGCTCTGCTATTGATAGTTTAAGTTTAATAACTGATGAATACTTAACATATTTCAAAATTTATTGTTTAATAACTCAGAATAAAAAAGATGAGGCTCAGTTGTTATTTGATCTTAACTCTGAGCTAGATCCTTTGAATGACTTTTTTGTAAAGAAGTTTGAAGTATTAATGGGTTATGAAGACAATAATTTTATATTATCTGATGAAAATATTCTTTATTTTCATTTATCTCATAAAACAGACAAGAAATTTTTATACTATCCATCCGTAGAGTCTGAGGAATTTATTTGGAAATATCTATCTAACTCGAATTTACTTAAAAATCTAAATGATTTTAATCTTAGTGATATTGATCAAGTAAAGTTTTTAGAGAAAGCAACCAGTGAAGGTATTTTTGATGAAAAAGATCTATTGAATTTGTATAAAAAATTCCAATTTGAGATTGATGACCTTATTAACTATGAGGAATCATTAAAAACCTTACCAGATTATGAAGGAAGAGCTCTGATGTATCAAAGGTTTTTGCTAACAGATAATTTTGAAAATAAACTTTCATTATTATCAAAATTGAATAATTCGTTTGAAAACTCAAATTTTAAAAAATCATTTGACGATGAATTATCTAAGTTATTAAAAAAAATGGATAAAAAAGAAATTCCTTTAAGGTTTTCTGACTTCTACCAAACTAATTTAATTACTGAAGAAAACAGAAAAAATAAAATTAAGTTTAATAATGAAGTTTTTCATCAATCAAAAGTATTAAATTATTTTTTGAATAAGCAAAGCTTACCTAAAACACAAAAATTAACTGACAATTTGTTGTCAAAGATGAAAAAAGATAAAAATTACTCTTTCAATTTTAAAGATGTTGTATTACTACAATCATTGAGATCAGATGGCATTCAAATAGATCAAATTGACGAACTATCTCAATATAAATCCGAATTAAATTCAGAAATTGACAAAATGATAGAGAATAAGGAATCAGGCATGATACTATTAAAATTAGTTGAGATTATTGGTGAAAAAGAATTAAATGAATTAAATAGTGAGTCTCTAAATTTTGTAATTGAAATTATGAATAGAACAAAATTAATTAGCTTAAGAAACGAACTATTGTTGGAAATTCTTCCATTAAAAGTTTAAAATACTTTAATTAATCATGTCAATAAAAACAATTATAACTGAGCCTAACGTCATTTTAAGACAAGTCTCAAAACCTGTACAAACAGTGGGTAATGAAGAAAGAAAGTTAATGGATGACATGTTGGATACAATGTATGCAGCTAATGGTATTGGATTAGCGGCAATTCAAATTGGTATTCCTAAAAGAATTATAGTGATGGATATTTCAAAAGATGGAAAAAAAAATCCGATATATTTTGTAAATCCAATAATTAAAAGCAAAGATAAAGAAAAAACAACATATGAAGAGGGATGTTTATCTGTTCCAGATTATTTTGCAGAAGTTGACAGACCTAAATATTGTGAGGTTGAATATTTAGATTATAACGGAGAAAGTAAAGTTTTAGAAGCAGATGGGCTCCTCGCAACTTGTATACAACATGAAATGGATCACCTTGAAGGAATTTTATTTATAGACTACTTATCAAAATTGAAAAAAACAATGATTGTTAAAAAATTATCAAAAAGAAAAAATCCCCCTGATAGAATTATTGTTTAATGAGCAAAAAAATTGCTTTCATGGGTACTCCCACCATTTCTGGGCAAATACTTAAATCATTGTATCAAAATGGTTTTGATATTGAGGTTGTTTATACTCAACCACCTGTAGCATCAAATAGAGGACACAGATTAAATAAGTCACCAGTTCATATAATGGCTGAAATATTAAACATTCCTGTTAGAACTCCAATTATATTAGATAATACTGAAGAAAAAAATTTTCTAAAGAAACAAAATATAAGTTTAGGTATTGTTGTTGCTTATGGACAGATTCTTAAAAAAAATATTTTAGAAATTCCAAAATATGGATGGATAAATATTCATTATTCACTTTTACCAAAATTACGAGGTGCAGCTCCCATTCAAAGAGCAATTATGGACAATCAAACATCAACGGGTATTTCTATAATGAAAATTGATGAGGGTTTAGACTCTGGTCCCGTCTGTAATCAATATTCCATAAATATTTTAGAAAACGAAAATAGTGAGGATTTGTCTCAAAGATTAAGTAATTTAGCATCTGAAAAAATTCTACAAATTATCGATGATATATTCGATAATAAAGTATCTTTTAAAGAACAAGATCATAGTAAATCTACATATGCAAAAAAAATTAAAAAAGAAGAAGGAAAAATAAATTGGGAGGAAAGTAATTTAAAAATAATAGGAAAAATTAATGGTCTATATCCTAATCCAGGAGGTTGGTTTGAATTTAAAGGAGAAAGATATAAGATACTAAAAGCAGAAAAATCAATTTTAAGTGGAAAAACAGGATATGTCTTATCAGATAATTTTGAAATTGGTTGTGGTGAAAATTCAATAAAGATCATTGAGATACAAAGGCAAGGTAAAACAGCTCAAAAAACTAAGGAATTTCTGCGTGGTAGCCAAATTACTAAAGGCACTGATTTGAATTAAATATGTACAGATATCAAATTCTAATCGAATATGTTGGATCTTCTTTCATAGGTTGGCAGGTACAAACAAAAGGTAAAACTATACAAGGATTAATTCAAAAAAAAATTTCATATCTTTTAAATGAAAAAATTACACTTATTGGTTCGGGAAGAACAGATACCGGTGTTCATGCAATTGAGCAATCTGCACATTTTGAAGTCACTGGAAAAATCCAAAATTTAAATAAATTTTTAAAATCAATTAATTATTTTTTAAATAAATACGAAATAGCCATTATAAAAATAAAAAGAAAAAATATGAAATTTCATGCACGTTTTTCTGCAAAAGAGAGAGTTTATAAATATGTTATTTTCAATCAATTAAGTAAACCGATCCTTCAAAATAAGCGAGGATGGTTTGTTATTAAAAATCTCGAATTAGAGATAATGAAAAAAGCAGCAAACAAGTTAATTGGAACTCATGATTTTTCAACTTTTAGAGCATCTGGATGTAATGCAAAGAGCCCAATAAGATCAATTAAATCAGTTAAAATTAAAAAGACAAAAAACAAAATTGAATTAGAGTTTAGATCTCAATCATTTTTAAAACAACAAGTAAGATCAATGGTAGGTTGTTTAAAATATATTGGAGAAAAAAAGTGGACATTAAAAAAATTTACAAGTGTAATTAAATCAAAAAATAGAAATTTATGCGCACCGCCAGCACCAGCAGAAGGATTATTTTTGAAAAAAGTTTTATACTAATTTTTCCTATTACCCATTGAGAATTTTTTATTAATTCTCCACCTTGATTCTGCTCTTACAATATAACCACAACAATTTTTTGACTTACATTTACAAGGAAATTGTTTGTAATCTTTGTCATAACCAAATCCATAGTCACAAGTTAATTCCTCACCTTTTTTAATATCTTTTATAGCCTTAACCCAAATTTTAAGCCCCTTACCGTCGTAGTCACAATTATTTTCACATGAGTGATTTATTAGACCAGCTGTATTCCAAGGGAAATCACCATCAAGATCATATCTTTTATTTATTGTAAATAAATATATTGGTTTACTATTATCGTATTTATCAGAATTCTCAGTTTGCTTTTTGGTAATTAATTTTCCAATGTAATCTATTATTTTTTCACCTTCTTTTATATTTCTTGTTGCGTAAAGTCCTTTACCTTTTTTATCAATATCAGACTTTTTAATCTTATATAATTTCATATTTTTGTGTTTAGTGTTAAAAAAAATATTATCAATTAAATTCTAACAACGCATCAACATGCCTTTGAGTACTATTTTGTAAGGCTTTAAGATCATAACCACCCTCAAGTATTGAAACGACTCTACCATTACAAAAAGATTTAGAATATTCCAAAGTCCTTTTGGTAATTTTATAAAAATCCTCTGTGCTTAATCTCATTTGTGCTAACGGGTCGTTAATATGAGCATCAAAACCCGCAGAAAATAACAAAAATTCGGGTTTAAACTGCTTTATTTTAGTTAAAACATTTTCATACGCATTTAAATAAACTTCAGATGTTGTTCCCGCTTCCAGTGGAATATTCAATACATTATTAAATTTTCCATTTTCCTTATGTGAACCTGAGCCGGGGTAATAAGGGTATTGGTGAGTAGATACATATAATACCTTTTCATTATCATAAAAAATATCTTGAGTTCCATTCCCATGGTGAACATCAAAATCAATTATTGCAACTTTTTTGTATTTATACTTTTCAATTAGATAATTAGCACCAACGGCTACATTATTATAAATACAAAATCCCATAGCTTTTTCTTTTTCTGCATGATGACCCGGAGGTCTTACAGCACAAAAAGCATTCTTAAATTCTTTATTTTGTACTCCATCTATTGCCGTAATAATTGAACCAACTGCATCTTTAGTAGCATCTTTACTACCAGGGGAAACTATTGTATCACCATCCAAAAATACTAAACCTTTTTTTGGAAAAGACTGTTTAACATGATTAATATAGTCTATTGAATGGGTTTTATTTAAAAAAAAATCATCAAATTTATTTGGTTTTTTCCATATAAGATTTTTGTTATCAACTTTTTTAAAATTATCAATTATTGCGGTAACCCTATCAATTTTTTCAGGATGACCATTCCCAGTATTATGATTTTTATAAGTATCTGAAGTGATTAGACCAGTCTTCACTTAAAATAATTTTCTAAAACTTTTGAATATATTAAACTCAATTTTTTTTAAATCAGCTAGTGAGACAGCTTCATCAACTTTATGCATAGTTTTTCCTACTAAGCCAAATTCTAAACAAGGGGCTATTTTCCTTATGAACCTTGCATCTGATGTACCTCCAGTAGTTGAAAGTTTAGGTTTGATTTTAGTAACTTTTTTAATAATATTTTGTATCATAAATGTTGTGTTATTAGGCTTTGTAAGAAAAGCTTCACCTGAAACACTGTAATCAATTTTATATTTAGATTTAGTTTTACTACATACTTTTTTTAAAATTTTATTAATTTTTTTTTTAATGGAATTTGAAGTATGCATATTATTAAATCTTATATTAAATGAGGCATATGCAAGACCTGGAATTACATTGTCTGCGATATTATTTATATTAATTTTTGTAATTTCAAGATTTGTTGGTTGAAAATCCTTCGTGCCTTTGTCAAATCGTATATCTTTTAGTTCTTTAAGTATTCTAACTAGAGCAGTCGAAGGGTTATTTGCTCTATGAGGATATGCTACATGCCCTTGAACTCCTGTAACTGTTAATCGACCATTCATGCTTCCTCTTCGACCAATTTTAATCATTTCACCTAATTTATTAGGATTAGTTGGCTCTCCAACCAAGCAAAAATCTATTTTCTCTCTTTTCTTTTTTAAATAGTCCACAACTTTCTTAGTTCCATTAATGGCAACACCTTCCTCATCTCCAGTAATTAAAAGACTTATTGATCCATTAAATCCTCTATTTTTTTCAACAAAAACACTTATAGCTGACACAAATGCAGCTATAGAGCTTTTCATATCATTTGCACCCCTTCCAATTAAATGTCCTTTTTTAATTGATGGTTTAAATGGGTTTATTGTCCAATCTCTTAAATTTCCAGCAGGAACAACATCAAGATGTCCAGCATAACAAAAATTAGGACTTTTATTCCCTAATCTTGCATATAAATTTTTAACTGGAGAATATCCTTTTTCTTTGAACACTAGAATTTTAGTTTTGAAGCCAAGTTTTTTCAATTTTTTTTCCAAAAATTTCATTATTCCAGCATCTATTGGAGTTACAGTTGGAAATCTAATTAGCTCTTTAGCTAATTGAAGTTCATTTATAATTTTCATCGAAACTATTCTCTCAAGAGATCGTTAATAGAGGTTTTAGATCTTGTCTTTTCATCTACTTGCTTAATTATTACTGCACAATATAGTGAAGGTGCAGTTGGGTTATTTTTATCAGGAAGTGAACCTGGTACTACAACTGAATAAGGAGGAATTTTTCCATAAGTAATTTCTCCAGTTTTTCTATTAACAATTTTTGTAGATTGTCCTATGTACATACCCATACTCAATACAGATCCTTCTCCTACAATTACACCTTCTACTACTTCTGACATTGCACCTAAAAAAACATTATCCTCGATAATAGTTGGTAGAGCTTGTGCGGGTTCTAAAACTCCACCTACACCTGAACCTGCAGATATATGACAATTTTTTCCAATTTGGCTACAACTTCCTGCTCTTGCAAATGTATCAATCATTGTTCCTTCATCTATGTATGCTCCAATGTTAACGTAACACGGCATTAAAACTGCATTCTTACCAACATAACTTCCCTTTCTAACTGGAGAGTTAGGCACCATTCTGAAGCCAGCTTTTTCATGATCTTCTTTTGTCCATCCTGCTGTCTTACCTTTCAGTAAATGAGCTTTGTCGTACCAGCTACTATATGGACCATTCAAATTTTCCATTGGATATAATCTAAAACTTAACATGATTGCTTTTTTCAAATGCTGATGAGTTATCCATTCACCATTTATTTTTTCAGCAACTCGTGACTTTCCACTATCTAAATCATCAATAACTTGATTTATAGTATCTTTTAAAGACTGATCTGAAGCAGGATTTATTTGATCCTTTTTTTCCCAAGCTTCATTTATTACGTTTTCTATACTCATAATTTATGAGTTTTTTAATATCCTTATTTCTTTTAAAAATAAAGAGAGATTTTCTATTTTATAGTCAATATAGTCTTTATCAGATTCTTTTTTACCCCAATATTCATTATTGATTAGCCAAACTGTGGTAGCTCCTCTTTCTTTTCCAATTGACAAGTTTTTTGCAATATCTTCAATATAAATTGTTTCTTTTGGGTCAATATCAAATTTTTTTACCATCAGATCGAATGCTTTCGCTGCAGGTTTTGGACTGTATTCTGCGTCTACTATATCAAATACATTCTCAAAGAGATCATCAATCCCCAAATGTGTAGTTATATTTTTAACATGCTCACTAGAACCATTAGTAAAAACGAACTTTCTTAAATCCAACTTTTCTATTTCACTTCTCAAAACGACATCCTTTTCCATAAAAGATAGGTCAATGTCATGAACGAAATTTAAAAACTCTTTAGGAGGAATATCATGATGTATCATTAATCCATTTAGACTTGTATTATATTTATGAAAGTATTCGGTTTGTAATTTTTTAGCTTCGACTAAGTTAATTTTTAATTTTTCAGAAATGTATTGTGTCATTCGTTTACTTACTTGACCAAATACAGATTCTAAATCTTGATAGAGAACTCCATCACAATCGAATAAAATATTTTTTATATTTTTCATTTTCTTATTAATGTACCAGCACCTTTGTCTGAGAATAATTCAAAAAGAATTGAATGTTTTTTTCTTCCATCAATAATTCCAACACCTGTAACTCCATTCATTACTGCATCTAAGCATGTATTAATTTTAGGAATCATACCCTCTGTTATAATTTCATTATTTATCATTTCTAAAATTTCAGATGACGTAATTTCCTCAATGAGCTTTTTTTCTTTATTTAGTACACCTTCAACATTTGTCATTAATAATAATCTTCTACATTTCAAGGATTTAGCTATTGCACCAGCTGCTGTATCTCCATTAATATTAAATGTTTGATTATTTTTACCTAATCCTAAAGGTGATATAATTGGAACTGAATTTACCTTAATTATATCCTTTATAATATTTGTATTTATTTTATTTGGTTTTCCCACAAAACCAAGCTCCTCTGCTTCTGGAACAATTTCAATAACATTATTTTTTTTTGTGTTTATTGATACCGCGTTTGAACCTTTTTCAATTAAAGAATTCACAATATCTTCGTTAAAATCAATAAGGACATCTTCAACTATATTAATAATTTTTTCATCCGTAACCCTTAAACCTCTAATAAATTTTGATTGAATATTTGATTTTTCTAACTCTCTTTTAATTCTAGGACCACCTCCGTGGACTATTATTATTGATAATCCTAACTTATTTAGAATACTTATATCTGAAATAAAATTGTTAAAAATATTTCTATCAATAAAAACGTTTCCTCCATATTTAATAACTATTAATTCATTTTTATATTTATCTATATATTTTTTAACCTCTTCGATGGAAGGACCATCTTTTGGTACTATTTTTTCTATTTCCATTTCTATTAAACAGTTTTGACAGTCGTTCTTTTGATTATTATGTACTGTTGTGCCATTGTTAAAATGTTATTTATAGTCCAGTAAATAACTAGTCCTGCTGGGAAAGGAGCAAGTATTACTGTCAAAAATAAAGGAAAGAACATAAATATTTTTGCTTGCACAGGATCGGGAGGCGTTGGATTTAGTTTTTGCTGCATCCACATTGAAACACCCATTAAGCATGGCCATACACCTATTAGTAAAAAAGAAGGGGGATCCCATGGAATTAGTCCAAATAAATTAAATATGGATGTAGGGTCTCTTTCACTTAAATCTTTTATCCAACCAAAAAATGGTTGATGTCTCATCTCAATTGTTACAAACAAAACTTTATAAATTGCAAAGAAAAAAGGTATCTGTATAAAAATTGGAAGACACCCGCTTATTGGATTAACTTTTTCTCTTTTGTATAATGCCATCATCTCTTGTTGGAGTTTCATTTTGTCTTCTTTATGCAACTCTTTTAGTCTTGTCATTTCTGGCTGAAGAACTTTCATTTTAGCCATTGACCTAAATGAGTAATTTGCAAGTGGAAAAAATGCTAATCTTATACATGCAGTTATCATTATAATTGCTATTCCAAAAT
>CACIST010000002.1 GCA_902589395.1 uncultured Pelagibacteraceae bacterium
ATTTTAAAAATTAAATTTAATAAGATTTTTAAAAAATTATTAAATAATATCTACTATAAAAATAAAGTTTTTGTACACCGAGATTTTCATATATCTAATTTAATGATAACTAATAAAGGTCTAGGGCTTATAGATAGTCAAGACGCTGTCTATGGTAATATTGCATATGATTTAGCTTCTCTTATCGATGATGTTAGGTTTAAAACAGATATAAAGACAAAAAGATATATTTTTAATGAATTCATAAAAAAAAATAAACAATTAAATCCTAAAAAGTTCAAAAATGACTTTGAAATTCTATCCGTCTTAAGGAATTTGAAAATAATTGGCATATTTACTAGACTATCTGTAAGAGATAAAAAAAATAAATATCTTAAACTTATACCTCACGCATGGGAGTTAATTGATTACAGAACTTTGAATAATCCTTTATTTGAAGACTTAAATCACCTTTTAAGTAGAAATTTTGATAGAAAAATTAGAAAATCATATGAAAATTAAAACTGCCCTAATACTTTGTGCTGGATTTGGCAAGAGAGTACAGCCGATAACAGACAGTTTACCCAAACCATTAATAGTTTATAAAAATGAAACTTTATTAGAAAATACAATTAATTTTCTTGTAAAGATAAAAATCGAAAAAGTTAAAATTAATGTTTTTTATTTAAAAGAAAAGATAATTGATTTTATTAATAGTAAAAATTTTCCAATAAATATTGAAATTGTAGATGATGGTGAGACAATCTTAGGAACAGGAGGTGGTACTCTAAATCTTATTAAGAAATCTAATGAGGATGATGTTCTAGTAATCAATCCAGATACAATTTGGGATGATAGTTATGTAAAATCAATTTTTGCAATGGAGAAAATTTACTTTGAAAGAAAAATGAAAAGCATCTTGCTAATTGTAAATAACTCAACTTGTTTTGATCGAAGATTTAATGGAGATTTCGAGATAAAAAATAATATCCTTCTAAAAGAAAAAATAAATAATTTTAAGTATACCGGATGTCAAATATTTAATAAGGAATTAATATTACATAAACAATTAAATTATTTTCCCATATCTGAAATATGGGATACTCTTTTGAGAGAAAGCAAACTTTATGGTTATGAGCATAAAGGTGAATTTAAGCATTTAACTGATTTTGAAATATACGAAAAATTATTTATTTAGAAAACTAAAAGATCTTTTGCCCTACCTTTATCTAAATATCTTGCATGTTTAATCTTTCCTTTTTCAGTTTCAATCAATAAAGGATTACCAGTTGGTATTTCTAAGCTCGAAATATTTTCATTATCTAAATTAAATAAGTATTTACATAACGATCTAATCGAATTTCCGTGGGCTGATACAATAATATTTTTATCTAATTTAGGTTCAATGTTTTTTTTATAAAAAGGTATTACTCTTTCATAAGTATTTTTTAATGACTCTGTATCTGGGATTTTATCTTTAGGAACATTTTTATATATATCAATATTTGCAGGATGATATGGGCTTGTTTTTTTTAGAGGCTCTGGTGGATTATCCCAAGATCTTCTAAAAATATGAATTTTTTCTTCTCCATAAAGTTTTTTCATTTCGTCTTTATTTAAACCTGTTAAAGCTCCATAATGCCTTTCATTTAGTTCCCAAGCATTAATAACATTTTGGTCTTTAATTCTCATTGTATTGAGTATTAAATTTAGTGTCTCAATCGATCTTGTCTGTAAGGATGTATAAAAATAAGTTAATTCAAGGTTCAATTCCTTAATTAATTCTCCTGCCTTACAAGCTTCAAGTTTGCCCTTAGCAGCTAAACCTACATCAACCCAGCCAGTAAAACGGTTTTCCAGGTTCCACTCGCTTTGTCCGTGTCTAACTAGTATTAAATTATTCATAAATTTAACACAAATATAAATTAAAATTGATTGACATAAAGCTAAATCTTTTTAATTTACTAAAATGAGTTCATTTGAAGATAGAAAAAAAAGTTTTGAAAAAAAATTTGCTCATGATCAAGAGCTTCAATTCAAAGTTAGCGCTAGAAGGAATAAATATTTAGGTGAATGGGTATCTCAAATATTAAGTTTTAATCCAGATCAAGAAAAAGAGTACATTCAATCAGTAATAAAAGCAGATTTTGCCGAAGCAGGAGATCAAGATGTTTTTCGAAAAATTAAAGAGGATTTGAAAGAAAAAAACGTGTCAGATGAAGATCTACGAAATAAAATGGACGAATTAAATGAAAAAGCAAAAACTGATTTTAATTAGTTTTTTTTTTCTCTTCTTTAATATTCACTACTTATTATCCTCAGAACAAAATTATTTATTAATTTCAGGTAAACCAAAAATTACAGATGGCGATACAATTAAGATTAATAATAAAAAAATTCGCTTTAGTGGAATTGATGCTCCAGAAAGTTTTTTTTTTGGAAAAAAACAATCATGTGTCTTAAATAATGTTGAAATTCTTTGTGGGCAGTTATCTAAAGATAAGCTTATTGAAAAAATTGGAAATCAAATTGTTAATTGTAAAATAGAAAAAAATAAAGATCAATATAGCAGATTAATAGGTGAATGTTTTATAAAAAATGAAAGCCTATCAGTTTTTATGGTCAAGAATGGCTATGCATTTGATTATCCCAAATACTCAAAAGGTAAATTTAGAAAACATCAGACTTTTGCAAAAAAATTTTCCTTGGGTTTATGGCAAATGCAATTCGAATATCCTTGGATATGGAGAAAAAAAAATAGATAATAATGAAAATGATTCGAAACAAAATTATACATTTATTTTTAATTCTTATTTTATTTTCTAGTTGCTCTTCAATTCCTAAAAATACTGCAGATGGTTGTTCAATTTTTTCAGAAAGATATCTTTGGTACAAACATGCAAAAAAAACTGAACAAAAATGGGGAACACCTATTAATTTGCAACTTGCTATAATTAAAATGGAGTCCGATTTCGATTGGTTGGCAAAACCACCTAGACAAAAATTATTTAAAGTTATTCCTTATAAAAGACCGTCAAGTTCTTTTGGTTATTCTCAAGCAATTAGAGGAACCTGGAAGCAATACAAAGAGGAAACAGGAAACAAGTATGCAACTAGGACAAGATTTAGAGATAGTGTAGATTTTATTGGTTGGTATACAAACAAAACAGAAAAGATCCTAAAAATCCCAAAAAATGATGCTTTTAAACAATATGTTGCTTATCATGAGGGTTGGGGAAATTACAAAAATTATAAAAAGAATCAAAAAATTATTCTTTTAGCAAAAAAAGTTGAAAATCAGTCTAAGAAATACAAGGCACAGCTTAACAATTGTAGAAAATCACTTACCACTAAAAAATATATTATATTTTAGTTTAATTGTTTTTTAAGCTCTATATCAACTGCATCAATTCTCTTTGTATTTTTTGCTAAAGTTAAATACATCGTCGGAGTTACATATAGAGTAAAGAAGGTAGAAATTATCATTCCACCAAGTATAGTTGCACCTACAGCAAGTCTCGAACCTTCTCCAGCCCCTGGGCCAATATTCCCAATAACTAATGGCAACATCGCAATCATTGTACTTAGGGATGTCATTATAATTGGTCTAAATCTTAAACTGCAGGCTTCTTTTACTGCTTTTTCAATTTCTTTACCTCTAGTTCTTAATTGATTTGCATAATCAACTATAAGAATACTATTTTTTGTTGAAATACCAATGAGTATTACCAAGGCTATTTGTGAAAATATATTTATTGATGAATTTAAGAATAGAATAAATATTAACCCTCCAAATACTGCAAGAGGAACAGTTAATATAATTATAAATGGGTGGATAAACGAATTAAAAGTAGCTGACATTACAAGATAAGCAGTCAACAATGCTAAAGCAAATATAATATAAAGTTCATTACTTGTTTCTTTTAATTCTTCTGATTTTCCTTTCCAGGTAATTTGTTTATCCGGAGCAACATTTATCATCGTTTCCTCTAAATAATTAATTGCTTCAGCTAAAGTATAGCCTTCACTTATGTTAGCAGATATTGTTACAGCACGTTGTCTGTTATATCTTGATAACTTACTTGCTGTTCCTTTCTCATTAAACTCAACAAGATTAGAGAGTGAAACTAAGTTACCAGTTTTTTCTGATCGAACAAATATTTTACTTAAACTTTCTTTATTTTTTCTGTCTTCTAAATATTGTTGTAAAATAATTGGGTATTCTTTTCCAAGTTTATTAAATTTTGTGACTGTTTTACCGCCATACAAAGTTTCTAAAGTTTGACCAATTGCTTCAGTAGATATCCCTAGGTCTTTTGCTTTATTTTTGTTTATTTTAATATTTACTTCTGGTTTATTTCTTGTGTAGTCAGACTCAAGTCTTGATAAATTCCTGTTCTTTCTTAACATTCTAATAACTTGAGACTGTATTTGTTCTAGTTCTTCATAAGTATTTCCATAAATAACCATTTGAACAGGCTTATTGTAACTAGAAACTCTTATGGACTGAGGAGAAATTGGAAAAGCTAGTGTTTGAGGTACTGTAACTATTTTTCCAATTGCTTGTCTCATTATTGTTTGAGAATTCTGTTTTCGATTTTTCCAATTATCTAAAAGTGAGATAATTAAGAAGCTATTTTCAGAGCCAAAACCTGGAACTATCATTAAAAATCTATTGTATGGACTATTATCCCCATCAAGCAGTGGAATAAGTCTTTTTTCAACATCCTCCGCCCTTTTTTGAGTATACTGGAATGAACTTCCTTCATCAGTAAATCCTATAACTAAGTAAACTCCACGATCTTCTAATGGTAACAATTCTTTTTTTGTATAGTTATACAAAGCCCCAGAGGCAACTATAATAAAAATTATGAACGTTATTATTGTTTTCTTCTTATTCATCCAAAATCCTAATGTCTCAGTATAAAATTTTAAAAACCCTTGAAAAAATTTATCAAATCCTCTTGTAAGAAAATTAGATTTTTTCTTTTTATCAAGAAATTTACTACCCAGCATTGGTGAAAGTGTTAGAGCAACAAATGATGACACTACTATTGCAAATGATAGTGCTATTGCAGTTTCTTTAAATAAAGTTCCAGCAATACCTTCAATGAAAATTAAAGGCAAAAATACTGCAACCAAAATAAGAGTTGTAGCAATAATTGCAAATGTAATTTGTTTTGAGCCTTTATATGCTGCTACCAACGGTGTCTCACCATTTTCAATTCTTCTATATATTGCATCGGTCATAATAACTGAGTCATCAGTAATAATTCCAATTGCTAATATAAAACTTAATAAGACAAATATATTAATAGATAAATCAAAAATATATAAACCTAGGAATGTAGCAATTAGACTTACAGGTAAAGCTATTGCAGGAACAATAACTGCTTTTAAATTTCCTAAAAATAAATAAATTATTATTACAACAAGTATAAAAGCTATAGCTAAAGTTTTATAAACCTCATTTATTGCTTCGCCAATATAAGTAGCTCTATTAAAAGCTATTTCCAAATTTAAGTCGCCAGGTAAAGTTTTTCTAATTTCTTTGATTTTTTTTTCAACATCTTTTGATAATTCAACAGTTGAAGCCCCACTTCTTGCATAAATTCCTATACCCATGGTTTTTAAATTTAATGCCCCTTTACTTTGAGCTCTAAATAAAACTTTCTCGGTGACAGGGCCTAATTCTAAATTTGCAATATCCGATAGTCTTACTATATTGTTTTTAGCCTTCTTAATTGGGAGCCCCTTAAGTTTTTCTAAGTCATTGTATGATTTATCAATATTGATCGTTAAATCTATATTTTCAGCTTCAAGTGTGCCTGCAGGTAATCGAACATTTTCATTTCTTAAAGATCTTTCTACTTCTTGAATAGTTAAATTATTTGCAGCTAATTTGATTGGATCTATCCATACTCTTATACTCTGTTCCCTAAGACCACCCGTTCTTATTCGGCCGACATTTTTAATGCTAGAAAACTGATCTACTAAATATCGCTCCGCATAATCTCCAAGCTCAAGATCGCTCCAGGTTTCTGAGGATAAGGCAAGCCACATCGTAGTTGTAAAACCCGCAGATTGTTTGAGTATTCTTGGGGCCTCAGACTCAGCTGGCAATCTTCCGACAATCCTTGCAACTCTCTCTCTTACATCGTTTGCCGCATTATCAAGGTCAATATCAGTATCAAATTCGATGTTTATAGTACTTTTTCCATTTTCTGATTTAGCATCTATATTTTTTATTCCCTCTGCACCACCGATAACTTCCTCTATTACTTGTGTTACCTCTTCATCAACAATAGGAGCTGAAGCTGAAGCATATTCCACTTGAACTTGAACCACAGGGGGTTGCAAACCAGAAGGGAGTTCTCTCACAGGTAATTTCGAAAAAACAAAAGTTCCAAAGACTACTAATATTAAGGATAGTACCCATGACAATGCAGGTCTTCTAATACTAACATCAGTTAAATACATTTAATTATTTACTTTTATTTTCTTTTTTTCCCCAACTAGACTTACTTTTTTTTTCACCATCTTTTATAGGTTTAATTTTTCCATTGGGTCTTACTTTTTTTAATCCTTCAGCAACAACTATATCACCCTCGTTTAAACCAGACTCTACTTCAAGAAAACCTTTATTTCTGTTACCAACATTAACCTCAACTCTTTTAGTTACATTCTCGTTGTCTACTTTATAAATATAAACCTTGTTACCTTCTAAGATTACACTTGTATCTGGTATTCCTAACGAAACTCTCTCATTATATTTTATTGTGACTTCCATTAAAGCACCAGGCAAAATCTCAGAATTTGAATTTTGCATTTTAACTCTAAGTCTTAAAGATCTATTGCTAACATCAATTTTGCTAGCTAAAGAATCTACTATTCCGTTATAAGTTTTATCCTTATTACCAGAAAATTTTACATCAACACCAAGTCCTTTTTTTACGAATGGCGCGAATACCTCTGGAACGTCAACATCAATAAATAAAGATGAAGCGTCCTCGATATCAATTACAACAGAACTTTCCGAAACATTAATATCATCAGAAAAGTTTCTTTTACCAATTACTCCATCGAAAGGTGCTACTATAGTTCTATTTTTTAATTTTGCGATAACATCACCAGACTTAACTTTGGTATTATATTTGATTTCTTCTAGAATTTCGTATTTTTCAATATTGTATGACTGTGTTTTAATTGGAACGGCTGTTCCAAAGGTTTCAATGATATTTTGAAATTTTCTTTGCTTAACTGTTTTAACTATAATACCAGGTGGTGGTCTTTTGCTAAATTTTTTTTTAAAATGATTTCCAATCATTGTACGAGCAATGATCACACCTGCAATAATTAGAAAAAAAATTACTATTATTGATGTTATTTTAGTAGATCTTTTCATTTTTATATTCTTCCATATTCAGCCCATGAACCATCATAAACTGTAGGAGAATATGTATTATTTACTAGGGAATATGCAAGACCTAAAACACATGCTGTTATACCAGATCCACATGAAAAAACTCTTTTATCATCATTTAAATCAATAATTTCGCTAAACTTTTTTGAGATCTCACTTACACCTTTAAAAGTGTTGTCTGAGCTATTTATAATTTCTTTAAATGGAAGACATACAGAGTTTGGAATAGATCCACTTCTCACATTTTTTCTGGGATCTGGAACACTTCCATTAAATCTTTCCTTACTTCTTGCGTCGATTATTGTAAAATTTTTTTGTTCAATATTTTCATTTATTTCATGAATACTTTTTACCAGATTTATATTTTCTGTTGCTCTGTAGGTTGAGTTGTTTAAAATCGTCTTTTCACTTGTTGTTTTCCTATTTTCAATTAACCATTTTTTTAAACCACCATCTAAAACACTTACTAAGTGTTTATCATGACCAAAATAAATAAAATTGTACCAACCTCTGCATGAACTTAGAACATCAGAGTTATCATAAATTACAATTCTATCGGTATTTGATATGCCCATTGAAGATACTATCTCTTCCCATTTCTCTTTTGCAGGAAGCATATGAGGTAAATCTGTATCTTGATCTGAATTCTTGTCTAAGTCAAAAAAAATTGCACCAGGAATATGATTTTTAGAGTACTCCTCTTTAGGATTTCTATCAATTCCTGGCATATGCCATGAGCAGTCAATTATTTTGACGTCACTTAAATTATTTTCTAACCAATCTGATGTAACAAGTGACATTCTATCTTTTTTCTAGATACTTCTGATGATATTCTTCAGCAGTGCAGTAATTTTTCAACTCAGATAGCTTAGTTACAACTTTTCCAGATAACTTTAAATTTTCTTCGTCTATTACTTTTTGGGCAATATTTTTTTGTTCTTCATTAAGGTAGAAGATCTCGCTTCTATATTGTGTTCCAAAATCAGGACCTTGAGAGTTTAGTGTAGTTGGATCATGAAATTCAAAAAATCTCTTAATTATTTGCTCGTATGTAATAACTTTAGGATCAAATTCTAATTTTACAGCTTCCGCATGATTAGTTGTTCCTGTACAAACTTCTCTATAGTTTGTATTAGGACTGTTTCCTCCACAATATCCAACCTCTGTTCTGTAGATGCCGTCTAATTGTCCATATTTTTTTTCTGGACCCCAGAAACATCCCAAAGCTAAAACTGCTATTTCCATAGATTAATGTTATAATAATAATATAATCTAATCCATGTTATCTAGAAATCAATTAGGCTTTTTGTACATGTTTCTGTCTGTGTGTGCATTTTCAATGATGGATGTACTTGTTAAGTGGTCTGAGAATTATCCTGTTGGTGAAGTTCTTTTTTTTAGAGGAATTTGTGGACTAATACCTATATTATTTTTAATACCAAAAGAAAACTTCACAAATTTTTATAAAACAGATCGACCTAAATTACATTTCTTTAGATGTGCCGCAGGATTAATGGCAATAGTGTCTGTATTTATTGCACTAAGAAATTTACCTTTGGCAACGGTAGTGGGTATCTCATTTGCTGCACCAATCTTTGCAACAATTTTATCTATTTATTTCTTGTCAGAAAAAATTGGTAAATATCGTTGGTTAGCAGTTTTGATCGGTTTTATAGGTGTAATAATTATTACACAACCAGGTATTTCGAATTTAAATTTTTATTATATTTACCCAATAATTTTTTGTTTAGGAATGTCATATGTTGCAATTGCTATCAGGCAGTTATCTACATCCGAACCAGTTTGGCTTATTTCTTTTTATTTTTCAGTAGCGATATCTATTTTAGGTTTGTTTACAATTCCATTTGGATGGGTAATGCCCACATTAATAGATTTTATTCTTTTGTGCATGATTGGTTTGCTTGGAGGTATTGCTAATTTACTACTTGGACAATCTTATAAACTTTCTGAAGTTTCTTTAGTTACTCCACTTAAGTATTTGAGCTTAGTATTTGCAATTGTATTTGGTTATTTTATTTGGAATGAAATACCATCTTATAAAACTTTATTGGGTTCATTACTTGTAGTGTTATCTTCATTAATTATATTTAGAAGAGAAATTTATTTGAAGAAACCAAACTTAATTTTTAAAAATGAGTAAACCTCCGATTTATTGGTCAAAGGCAGTAAAGTATCTTTCTAAGGATAAGATAATGAAGAAACTTATTTCTAAATACAAAGATAAAACCTTAACAACAAGAAAAGATATTTTTTTATCTCTATGTAAAAGTATAATAGGACAACAGATAAGTGTCGCCGCAGCAAACTCTGTATTTTTAAAGTTTAAAAAAGAATGTAGAGGAAAGATAAATCCAAAAGTAGTTAATGCTATTACCTCGGCTCGGTTGAAAAAATGTGGTTTAAGCAGACAAAAAGTTAGAGGAATTAAAGAGTTGGCAAAAAAATTTGTAAATAAAACATTTAATCCAAGAGTTATAAAAAAAATGGGAGACGAGGAGGCAATTCTTTACTTATCTGAGTTAAGACAAATAGGTAGATGGTCTGCAGAGATGATATTACTATTTACTTACAATAGATCTAACATATGGCCCGTTCAAGATATTGGTTTACTTAGAGCTATTTCAAACAATTATAGTAAAAGCTATTTACCACCGATGAACTATGTAAATCGATTGAAAAACAGATTTTCTCCATATTGTTCCGTAGCTACCTGGTATTTATGGCGTTCCATTGACGATGAGCCTATACAATATTAAGTGCCTTCAACTATCTGATGGTGTCTTACAGCATGGCCCTTAATAACGTCTATTGCTTCCTGATATTCAGGGGAATCATAAAATTCTATTGCTGTGTTGTAATCTGAAAATTCAACTACAGTTGTTCTAGGAGAGTTTATTCCCTCATTTGTTCTATTTTTTCCACCTCTAATTATAAATATCCCTGAGTATTTATCTGCAGCAATTTTGGCTTTTAGTGCATATTCCTGTAATTTTTCCTCACTATTAATTTTTTCCCACACACAAACTACGTAACCTTTCATAATTCTCCTTTACACCCATTGTATATTGTAATTTTTATTTATCAAATTTGTTGATGTTCTACTCCCTCAACAATAAACATTATTCTCTTAGTTGTATCATCTGCATGAGTCCAAGCAGATTTATATTCTGTCGATTCATGGCATGACATAGCATCATTGTAGTTCGGAAACTCCCATATTACAGTACGCACAACGTTTGGGCCACTAAATGACTTTAATTTTCCACCTCTTACTACTGGTTTTCCCCCATAACTTTTTATTATAGGAACAGCCTTTTCTCCATATTTTTTTAAGTTCTCCTGGCTTGAGATTTCTAAATATAGACTTATCCAATAAGTTTTCATATTTATCCTTTTTTAATATTTTTATTTATGATACCAAATTTTTATGGCCGATAAATTAATAATTTCTTATGAAGAATATAAAAAGGTCGTCGAAAAACTTGCTTTAGAAATTGAAAAAAAATATAAGCCAACAGTATTAGTTGGCATTATGAGAGGTGCAGCTCCAATTATAGATATTTTATCTAGAATTTTTAAATTACCTACAGCTTATGTTGTAATTCAAAGTTACTCTGGTGATACGGTTCAAAATAAACAAGGGGAGCTAATATTTGCAAGAGATATAAGTGCAATTGCAATTAACGAAGATTTTAAAAAAGTACTGTTAGTAGATGATCTATCAGACACAGGACTTACCTTAAATAAAAGTATAGAGTGGCTTAAAGAATATGAACCTGTTAAGGACCACATAAGTGAAATTAAAACAGCGTGTCTTTGGAAAAAAAAATCTTCCACTTTTACACCTGATTTCTGTCCAATTTTATTAGATAATGATCCATGGATTGTTCAACCATCGGAGTATTATGATGAAATTGATATAGATGGTTTGAAAAAAAAGTATTCTAAATAAAAAAAGGCCAGACTAAGCTGGCCTTTAATTTTAATCTTTTTATAAAATTTCTTACTGTGGAATGTCTCCTTCTACTCCTTTAACGTAAACATTCATTCCAGCTAGCATTCCATCGTCAGCTACAGCACCTTCGGCTACAAGAATGTTTCCTTTTTGATCATAAATTGGACCAGTAAATGAGTGAGCTTTTCCTGAAGCTAAGTCTTTTTGAAGTTGTTCCACTTCTTTTACTAAGTCGCTTCCCATTGCAGAATTATATGGTGCCATTGCCACCATTCCTTCTTTTAATCCATGCCAAGTATCTTGTTGTTTCCAAGTGCCATCTCTTGCTGCAATTGATCTTTCTACATAGTAAGGCGCCCAATCATCTATAATTGAGGTTAATATTGATTTTGGAGCGAATCTTTGCATATCACTTGCTTGACCAAAAGACCAAACTCCTGCTTTTTCAGCAACTTGCACCGGGGCAGTACTGTCAGTATGTTGCATAATTATATCTGCACCTTGATCAATCAAAGCTTGAGCTGCTTCAGACTCTTTTCCTGGATCATACCAAGTAAAAACCCAAACAATTTTTGTCTTAATATCGGGATTTACTTTTTGCGCAGCTAATGTCATTGCATTAATACCTCTTATAACTTCTGGAATTGGAAAAGAAGCTATGTATCCAATAGTGTTTGTTTTTGTCATTTTGCCAGCCATGTGTCCTAACAAAGTTCTTCCTTCATAAAATCTTGCAGAATAAGTAGCAACATTTGAATGCTCTCTTTTGTAACCAGTTGCATGTTCAAATTTTACATTTGGAAAATCTTTTGCAACCTTGTTTGTTGGATCCATATATCCAAAACTAGTAGTGAATATAAGATCATGACCAGATTGAGCCAATTGTCTTATCACTCTTTCAGCATCCGCACCTTCAGGTACGCTTTCTACATAAGTTGTTTTTATTCCAGCTGCTTCTACAGCTTTTCTTCCTTCGTCATGTTGGTATGTCCAACCATGGTCCCCAGTTGGACCAACATAAACAAAACCAACTTTAAATTCTGCATTTGCATTTAAGCTTAAGCCAAGCAAAAATAATACAGAAATTAAACTTCTTAAAAATAGTTTATACATTTGATTTCCCCTTTAAATTTAATTTTGTGATACTATAAATTAGTCAATATTCTAATAAAAAAAAATATTTATTTTGGAATAGCTCACATCACTTTTCCTTATAGAAGATTTGTCCCAGTGAAGTTGGTGTATTGAGTTTTATTTTTCTACTATCACGAGAAATTACGACTAAAACTATTATTGTCATGATGTAAGGTAATGCACTTAATAATTGAACTGGAATTCTTAAACCTACTGCCTGCATATGCAATTGTAAAATTGTAATTCCACCAAATATTAATGCACCTATAAGAACTTTAATCGGACTCCATGTTGCAAAAACTACTAAAGCTAGTGCAATCCATCCTCTTCCCCCTGTCATATTCTCAATCCATTGGGGAGTGTATATTAATGACAGGTATGCACCTGCCAATCCACACATTGCACCTCCATAAAGAATGCAACTATATCTTACTAATGTAACATTAATTCCTTGATTAGATGCTGAAGTTGGCGAATCCCCAACGGCTCTGATAATTAAACCAGTTTTAGTCTTCTTTAAAAAATAATTTGTTAAAAAAGGTAATCCAAAAGCAAAATATAATATAATTGAATGACCAAAAAATATGGGACCCAAAAAAGGAATACTTTCTTTTAAATTAAGGAATAATAACGGAAATTCTTTTCCTGGAATTCCAACAAAATTCTTTCCTATCATTGCTGACATTCCAATACCAAAGATAGTTAGTGCAAGACCTGTAGCCACGTGATTTGTAAGGAGTGATTGGGTAAGTAATCCAAAAATAAGAGATAAAATTAAACCTGACACCATAGATCCTATTACTGCAAAAAATAAATTATCAGTCACTACCATTAAAGCAAATCCAGAAATTGCTCCAATGATCATCATTCCTTCTACCCCAAGATTTAAAACACCAGATCTCTCCGTTATTAATTCCCCAGATGCAGCAAGTATTAAAGGAACTGATGATGCCATTATGGCACCAATCAAAATACCTATAAAATTTAAATCAAAGCTCATTTTTTTTTAAACCTAAAAATTTTATCTTAAAAAATAACAGATAATCAGACCCAAGAAGAAAAAATAAAATCATTCCTTGAAAAACTTGACCTGTATATTTTGGTACTTGTAAAAATATCTGAGCTGTTTCAGCTCCTAAGTAAGTCAGCGCAACAATTAAAGATGCAAATATAATTCCAACTGGATTTAGTCTTCCTAAAAAAGCAACAATAATTGCTGTGAATCCATAATCAGGAGAAATGTTCCTATGTAATTGTCCTATTGGTCCTGTTATCTCACCTACACCTGCAAGACCAGCACATGCTCCACTAATCATAAAAACAATAATGATCATTGTCTTACCTTTGTACCCTGCATATTTTGCAGTTTTTAAACTTAAGCCTGAAACTTTTATTTGAAAACCTAAATAAGTTTTGTACAAAATAAGCCAGCTTAAGAATACAGTGATGAGAGTAATAAATATTCCAGCATGAATTCTTAAACCGTCAAATAAAATTGACATTCTTGCAGACTCACTAAATTGTCTTGTTTCTGGAAAATTAAAACCTTCAGGATTGCTCCAAGGACCAACCACCAAATAATCTAATAATAATTTTGCAACATAAACCAGCATTAAGCTGACCAAAATTTCATTAGTGTTAAAATAGGTTTTTAAAATTGCGGGTATCATTGCAAATAACATTCCACCAATTGCTCCAGATAATATAATTATTGGTAAAACATAAAATCCTTCATGATTATAAAATAACAAAGCAACTCCGCCGCCGACTATTCCACCAAAAATAAGTTGACCTTCTGCACCAATATTCCAATTATTACTTTTAAAACAAAAAGATAAACCAATAGCAATTAAACAAAGTGGTGTAGCTTTTACCAAAAGTTCACTTAATCCGTATAAATCTGAAATGGGGGTAATAAAAAAAAATTTTAAAGCCTCAATAGGATTAAACCCCAAAATATAAAAAATAATTCCACCACCGAATAATGTGAGAAAAATGGCTAAAACTGGTGTTAAAAAGTAAATTGATCGAGATACATCGTTACGCTTTTCAATTTTAATCAATTGAACCTCCACCCATCAAAATTCCTAATTTTTCAGCAGTAACAGTATCTGCATTCATTATTTTTGATAGTTTACCTTTATAAATTACACAAATACGGTCACTTAATTTTAATAGTTCATCGTTATCAGTAGAAATTAATATTGATGATTTTCCTTGTTCATTAATTTGAATTAATGTTTCATGAATGTAGTTGATCGCACCAACATCAAGACCCCATGTTGGGTTAAAACATACCAATAATTCAGGTGAAGTAATTAATTCTCTTCCAATAATCAATTTTTGAAGATTTCCACCAGATAAAAATTGACTTTTTAATTCAACATTGTCTGTATTAACAGAAAAATTAGAAAGTATCTTCTTGGAGTGTTCTTTTATTTTCTTTTCATTCACTAAACCTTTTTCAAAAAAGTTTGATGACTTAAAATTGTTTAATGCAACATTTTCATATATCTTTAACTCAGGGACTGCAGCTTGAGAGATACGATCTTCAGGTGAAAAAGCCATTAGGTATTCTCTTCTTTCTCTAGGATTTAATTTCCCAATTTCTTTATTTCTAAACATTATAGAAGTACCATCCGTAATTATTTCTCCACTAAGTATTTGAAATAATTCATTTTGTCCATTTCCTGAAATTCCAGCTATACCTAAACACTCTCCTTTTTTTAAAGAAAGGTTTAAATTATTTAAATTTGTTTCATATGGGTCGTCACTTTTAAAATTTAAATTTGAGATTTTTAAAATTTCCTCGCTATTTTTAAAATTATTAATTTTTTTTTTAATAGTATTTAAATTTTCACCTACCATTTTATTAGCTAAACTCTCAATTTTTTCATCAATCGTTTTGCTAACCGAAACCACTTTACCTTTTCTCATTACGGCTACCTCATCACAAAGTGACAAAACTTCTTTTAATTTGTGAGTAATATAAATAATTAAAATTCCATCTTTAGAAAATTGTTTTAAAGAAATAAATAAATCATCAGTTTCTTGTTCAGTTAAAACTGAAGTAGGTTCATCCATAATCAATACTTTTGGATTTCTAATTAAACACCTTATAATTTCTACTTTTTGTTTTTGACCTGCTGATAAATTTAGAACTGGAATATCTAGATCAATTTTAAAATTATACTTTTTTAATATATCGTTGACTAAAACTCTTAGATCTTCATCTTTTTTGTCACTATCGATGCTTAAGTTTTCAAATACTGATAAAGTCTCGAAGAGGTTGAAATGCTGAAAAACCATTCCAATATTATTTTTTTTGGCATCTAGGGGAGAGTTAAGTTTAATACTTTCATCATTTAAAAAAACTTCGCCCTCATCAGGTTTTACTACTCCAGATAAGATTTTAACTAGCGTAGACTTGCCAGCTCCATTTTCTCCCAATAATGCATATATTTTCCCACTTCCAAATTCTAATGATACTTTATCGTTTGCAATACATCCTGGATAAATTTTTGATATCTCTGATACTTTAAGTTTTGTGTTCATTAGAATCGGTTTGATAGTAATAAAAATAAAGAATTAAGTAATATAAATACATTATATTTATCTAATTTTGATGGAAAACTTATTTTTTTTTCAACTTTTAAGTTAATCTTTTGTCACATTTCAGTATTATAAATAAATTATGAAAATTAGATTCGCTATTACATTTATATCAATACTTTTTTTAACTTTAGGCTGTCAAACTATTCAGAATAAAACTGACGAGGTTGTAGAAAAAGAAAATAAAAAATATGGTTTATTTGTTGGTGGAGATGTTAATAAAATGAAGTTAGAATTAGGGGCTCCTAACGAAGATATAGTAAATGATACTGGTAATGAAGTTTTAATTTATAAAACAAAAAAATACGGTGTACCCTGTGAAAGAAGATTTGAAGTCAACGCTGGTGGAACTATTATTGCTTTCAGTTCTAGTGGTTGTTTTTAAACTTGTGGGGCGAACCCCACAAGCAAGGTTAAACTTTATTACTTTATATCAATAAGTCTTTTTTTCTTGTGATCTGGTAAAATTCTTTCACAAGCAATTGTCAAAAGACCGTCCTTAAGTTCAGCACCATTCACTTTTACATCATCTGCAATAGTAAAAGATCTTGCGAATTGTCTTTGTGATATTCCTTTGTGAATTATTTCACCATCTACATTTTGATCTTCAGACTTATTAAGCTGTTTAGTTCTAACAGTTAATATGTTATCTTCGAACTCAACCTCGACATCTTTTTTATTAAAACCAGCTAAAGCTACTTCAATAGAGTAGTTATCTTTACCAGTTTTTCTAATGTTGTATGGTGGATAGTTCGATTGCATTGTCATACCACCATTACCAAGCATACTTTCAAATTGGTCAAACATATCGTCAAAACCAATAGAAAACGGTCTTAGTGAGTTAAAGATTGAAAGGTCCTTACTTGTCATATTTACTCCTTTTGTTTAAGCAAGTTAATTTATGTGAGCCCCAATGAGGCGACTGACATTAATCATATGGTATTTAATTTTAAAATTTCAATGCTAAAAATGTTAATATTTTTCAGTAATTTTCAAAGCAAAGCTATAATCAATGGCTATTTCTTCAATTGCGCCATCTCTGCCAGATTTTCCTCCATGACCAGCATTCATTTCAGTTTTTAATAATAATAAATTATTATCTGTTTTATAGTCTCTTAATTTTGCAGTAAATTTTGCAGGTTCGTCAAATAGAACCCTATTATCACTTAGACTTGTAGTAATTAAAATATGAGGATAATCCATTTTTTTTATGTTGTTATACGGAGCATATGAATAAATATAATCAAAATGATCTTTATTATCTTTTGCATTTCCAAATTCATCAAACTCCCCAACTGTTAAAGGCAGTGAATGGTCAAGATTAGTTGTTAATGAGTCTACGAATGGTACAGCCATTATTACTCCTAAAAATAGTTCTGGCGCTTGATTTACAACTGCTCCCATAAGTAATCCACCTGCGGAACCACCCATCCCTATAATTTTACTCTTTGAAGTATATTTTTCTTCAATCAAATATTTTCCAACAGCTATATAATCTTCAAAGGTATTTTTTTTATTTAAAAGCTTTCCTTCTTTCCACCATTTCATCCCTCTTTCCATTCCACCTCTAATATGTGCTGTTACCCAGATTATATCTCTATTTATTAAACTTAATCGAGTAGAAGAAAATCCTGGAGACATTGAATTTCCATATGATCCATAACCGTAAAGTAAAAGATTTGATGAACCGTCCAAAATAGTATCTTTGTGTCTAGTAATAGTTAAAGGAACCATTCTTCCATCATGAGATGGGCACTCAAGACGCTCCACAATATAATTATCTGGATCGTGTCCAGATGGAATTTCTTGTTCTTTAACAAGTTTCTTATTTTTTGATTTTAAATTATATAAAAAAGTTCTCCCTGGTGTTTTAGGAGAAGAGTATGATAAATATACATTGTTCGTATTTTTATCTTTTTGAGTTAATGATATACTTGGAACAATTACTTTTTCGTCACTAAAAATAATCTCTTCCTCATGATTTGTTTTTGGATCACGTAAAATTATTTTTCCAAGTGCATTAGATGTTTCAGATCGAATTATCCAATTATTTAAAAATACTAAACCTCCTATCAATACCTCATCTTTTGCATTAACAAATGGCTCCCATTTTTGTTCAACTAAGTTATTACATCTATCAATCTTAAAATCTTCAGCATTTTCATTAGTATGTTTATAAAAATAGTCATCCCAAGAATTTATCGAGTATATTATTCCCTTTTTTCTCGTTTGGACTAATTTAGGATTTGGATTATTTTCATTAACTTCAAAGTAATATTGTTCTGAAGTATTATGGTCAGAACTTGTAATTATGAAATATTTCTCATCTGAACTTAAGCCAATCCCAACAGTGAATGCTTCGCTTTTTTCTTCAAAAATCAATAAATCATCTTTTGTTGTAGATCCAATTTCATGTCTATAAATAGTTCTAGGCCTATGATGTTCATCTAATTTAGAATAAAATATATATTTATCATCCAAACTAAATTCGATGCTACCACTCGTTTCCTCAATTTTTTCAGTGACTAAATTTCCAGATTTTATGTTTCTTATATAAATTGTATAATATTCAGATCCTTTTATATCCAAAGAATATCCAAGATACTCATCATTAAAGCTTACCTCTAAGTCACCTAAACCAAAATATTCTGTTTTAAGTTTCTCCTTCTCTTTATCGCCGTTCCAAATTTCTTCAATTTGTTCTTCACCAATTTTTTTTCTTAATTTAATCGAATAATTTCCTTTTGCTGTAGTTTTAGTCCAATACTCATAGTTTTTGTCTTTGTAAGGGAGTGACTCATCATCCAGTTTGATTCTTGCTTTTATTTCATCAAAAAGTTTTTTTTGGATTTTTTTAGTATCTTTCATTTGGTCAGAAAAATATTCATTTTCATCTTCCAAATATTTTCTTACTTCAGGCAAAAGTTTTGAGCTATCCTTTAAAACCTCGAGAATATTTGGTTGATGAATCCAACTATAATCGTCTGTCCAAGTCTTATTGTGACAAGATTTTATTTCAGGTTTCTTTTTAAGCTGTGGTAGTTTCATTTTGAATTAAATTAATATATGAATATTTTTTTTATAACACTGATTATTTTTGTCGTTGTATATGTTCTTTTAACTTGGTTTGCTAGAACCTCTGCTAAAAAAATTTCAAGATTTATACGAATATTAATAATTTTTTCTGCGATAGTATTGGCTGTTATTATGGCTTATGCGGGAAGATATATATTTTCATTACCTTTTGTTCTTGCAATCTTACCGCTGATAAAAACAAAAGCTGGAATATCTTTATTTCAACTTCTTAGATTATGGGGACTTTTTAGAGTTTTAAGAAATTCAGGTAGATTTAATTTTAATAATTTTAACCAATCTGTAAACAAACAGAGCATATCTTTAGATGAAGCATATAAAATTTTAAATTTAAAATCTGACATAAAGTACACTAAAGAACAAGTTATGAAATCTTATAAGTCTATTATGAAAAAAATTCATCCAGATGTAAGCCCAGAATTAACTAGACTAGCTTCGATAGTAAATGAGGCAAAAGATATTGTGATAAAAAATATTAGTTAATAATTGATTTAAATTTTGTAAAAATCTTCTCTGGATCAATTTTCTCTTTACCCCTTGAATTATGTGAAACAAAATTCATACCATCCGGAATTATAGGATACATATTTGGACTATAACTGCCATACAATAAAGGTGTATCACTCATTAAAACTATTGTAGGAACATTTAAAGCAGCTGATAGGTGACTAAAACTTGAGTCGTTACATATTGCTATTTTACAATTCTTTATAATTGGTAATATTTCTGAAATTGAATTATTATCTAAAGGAACACAAATTTCTCTATATGATGAGAGTATACTATTAAGTATTAATTGTTCTTCCTTATTTTTACCTGTTGCTAAATAAAACATACAGTCATATTTTTTAATAGCTAGTTCTATAAATTTTTTAAATTTATTAGCTGGAATTCTTTTAGAGGGACCAGAGCCACCTATTCCAAGTAAAATATTAATTTTATCTTTTGAAATCGAAAAGCTCTGAGCAGCTAATTTTATCGAACTCTCATTAATTTTTATTTGAGGATTGCTTTCTACTTTTAAATTTATCTTATTTAACAATTTATTTGCAGCATCAATAATGTGTTGTTCTTTTTTCTCAAATAACGGGTACTGATATATATTTTTTATCCCCGCACTTATACAAACAAGTCTATATCTTAGCGATGAATTAAAAATAAAAACCGTATCAAATAAATTATTTTTAATTTCATTTTTTAATTTGAAAAAACCCGATATACCACTGTGCTCATCGTTTTTATTTTCCCTTTTTAAGTAAATTATATTTTTTAAAAAATTTAAATTCTTTGTATATTCCTTAGCTTTTGTGCTCTCTTTTATTAATAGGGTAATTGGTGAATTATATTTTTTAGAAATTGCTTCTATAAAAGGTAAGAAAATTACCATATCTCCAATACCCATACGGTTTTGTATAACAAGTATATTCATATGTTTTTATAACCTTTACTAATTTGAATTTTTATATAAATTTTGGCAATGGAACAAATTAAAGGTGTATATGCTGCTAGTTTATCAGTTTTAGATAAAAATTTAGCATTAGACATTAAAAATACCATTAAACACGCTGAAAATGTCATTGATTTAGGATGTCACGGTGTTATTTTTTTTGGAAGTACTGGACAGTCCCAACTGATATCCTTAAGTGAAAAAATTCAATTAATAAATGAGCTACCCAAGAGTAGACATAAAAGTAAATTTATAATTGGAACTGGTCTCAATTCTTTAATCGATACAATAAATTTAATGAAAATTTCTAAATCTATGGGTTTTAATAATTTTTTAATAATGCCACCAGCTTATTATAAATATGGAGACGAAGATGTGATCAATTTCTATTCTAGAATTATCAAAGAGATTAATGATTGTAAAATTATTCTATATAATTTTGAAAAACTTTGTGGATATAAATTTAGTGTTCAATGTGTGGAAAATTTGGTTCAAAAATTCCCTGATCAAATTATTGGCGTAAAGGATAGCAGTTATAATTTGTTTGAAACTTTGAAAATTAAAAATTTTTCAATTTTCCCTGGTTCTGAAGCAAAATTATTAAAAGGCCTAGAATTGGGGTGCCATGGTATAATTACTGCAACAACAAATGTTACAGGTCACCTAGCTAGAAAAATTTATGATAATTTCCATAATAATCTAGATCTATCATCTAATCAAAAATTGTGTGATGTAAGAAAATCTTTCGACAAATATAACTTAATTTCAAGTCTCCACACTCTTATGGCAGAAAAAAATTCAATATACGGGTATCTTTTGCCTCCATTAAAATTATTAGATCAAGCAGAAAAAAATGATCTATTATCAAATCTTGAAAAACTAAATTTTAATATGGAGATATTAAAGGCGGCATAAAAATGAGTTTAATAAGTTTTTTAAATAATTTATTTAAGCAGGATGGATTTGAACTTATAGATTCAAATTCAAAAAAATACGTTATAGGTAATCCAACAAAAGATAAACCTATCGTAATTAGATTTCTTGACCAAAAACTAATGCAAAAGTTACTTATAAATCCCGACTTGTATTTTGGGGAAGCTTATATGAATGGATCTCTTGTAATAGAAAACGGTACACTTACAGATTTTTTAGATTTAGCTTTTAAAAATATTGGTAGAGGGAATATAAATTCTTATGGAGCGGTAATAAAAAAAATAAAAGGTACCTTTGGATATCTTACGAATTTAAATAAAATAATAAAATCAAAAGAAAATGTTGCACATCATTATGATATATCTGAAAAACTTTATGATTTATTTTTAGATGAAAATAGACAATATTCTTGTGCTTATTTTAAAAATGATAGTGATACTCTTGAACAAGCTCAAAGCAACAAGATTCATCACATTATAAAAAAGCTAAACGTCCAGCCAAACCAAAAAGTTTTAGATGTTGGTTCAGGATGGGGAACATTAGCATTAGCAATAGCAAAGGAGACAAATGCTAGTGTTACAGGAATAACATTGTCTGAAAATCAATTTGAATATAGTCAGAATAAAGCGAAAGAAATGAATTTATCAAATCAAGTAGACTTTAAGCTCATTGATTACAGACAATTAAATGAGAAGTTTGATAGGATTGTGAGTGTAGGAATGTTTGAGCATGTTGGTAGAAATTTTTATAGAACATATTTTAATAAAGTTTTTCAGCTTTTGAACGAAAAAGGAATAGCACTAATTCATACAATTGGTTCCTCTATGCCTCCGAGAGATCCACAACCATGGATACAAAAATATATTTTTCCTGGTGGTTACACGCCTAGCTTAAGCGAGATATCGAAACCAATCGAAAAGTCTGGTCTTATAGTGTCTGATATTGAGGTACTAAGAATGCATTATGCTCACACTCTTAGAAATTGGAAAGAGAGATTTTTATCAAAAAAAGATACAGTTTTAGATATGTTTGACGAAAAATTTTTTAGAATGTGGGAATTTTACTTAGCTAGTTGTGAAATGGCATTCAAATGGGGAGATCAGGTTGTATTTCAATTACAATTAGCTAAAGATAATAGTTCTGTTCCTAATACTCGGGACTATATTTATTAAAATATTACTGATAAATTAACACCAGTAATAATGAAAAAAAATAAAAAAAAAAAAGTTAAAAAGAAAAAAAAAAATAGCAAAATTACCTCAAAAATAAAAAAAAAAGTAAAGAAGAAGAGGAAAAATCTTAGGATTAGAAGAAAAAAAAATACAAGTAAAAAGTTAGTTCTTAAAAAGAAGACTAAAAATAATTTAATTACAAAGTCAGTAAGAGTAGAGGAAAATATAAAATCAAAATTAAATGTTAAAGTTAAATTTGACATTTTCGCAATTGATAGAGGTATCTCTAAATTCTTTAATTCTATTGATGGAAAAATTAATGAATTTAAATCTCAAAGAAAAGATGAAAAAAGAAGGTTAAAATTAATTGAAATTGAAAAAAATGAAATAGAAAAAGAAAGAATAAAAAAACAAAAGATATTACAAGAGGAAAAGCAATTTAAATTAAAAGAGCAACAACTAAAAGATGAAGAAAGAATAGAAAAATTAAGAGCAAAAGACTTAAAATTATTTTTAAGAAAAGAACAAGCTCTTTTAAGAAAAGAACAATCAGAGAGACAAAAGAAATTTTTACAAGAATTAAAAATTCAAAAACAGATTGAAAGATTTAGAATAAGAGAGGTAAAAGAATTAGAGAAACTTGAAAAAATTTCTTTAAGAGAAAAAAGAGATGATTACGGGGAACTTCAACAAAGAATAGAGAACTTAAAAAATAAATATAGATTAATAAGAGATCAAAAAATTAGAGAAAGAGTTGAGGCACTTGGCGTTAAGACAGATGAAGCTGATGATAGATCTGCACTTCTTCAAAAAGAAAGAGAATATAATTTAGCGAGACAAAAAATTGAGTTTGCTTTAGAAAGTTTTTATAGAAGTGCGAATAGCCTAGTTTTCCAATTAAACAAAAGATATATCACAAGACATATGTCTATTTTTAGATGTATAGATAAAAGATTTGAGACAGGAGAAATTTTTATCAAATGGGACGAGTCTAAAGACGACGAGTGGTTAATTTTAATATATATAAAGGATAATTCACCTGATAAAGGAATAATTATAGAAGATAAGACAAATGAGGAAAAAAATATGTCTCATGAGTTTAAAGCAAATGAAATATTTAAAGCCTCGGACTTGATGGTAGATTCTCTTACTCAGCTTATTTCAAAGAAAAGGCAAAAACAGCAGTAAGCTATTTTTTTACTCATTTACGTAAACCGAAACTCCTCTAGAATTAATATCTACATCAAATTTTTTATGAAGAGGAGGGAAAGCTCTCTGTGAACAATCAAGTCTGTCACATGTTCTACATGATACTCCAATAGGTAATTCAGACTTTTTGTCACTGAGATCTAAGTTTTCAGTATATACAAATTCTTTCGCATATTTTGCTTCACAACCAAGACCTATTGATAACATACTTTTTTTTTGTCCATACCTTCCAACGCCCTTTTCAACAGTTTTTGCAATACAAACATATTTCTCTCCATTAGTCATTTTACTAACTGCTGCTTGAATAACACCTGGTCTTGAAAAAGCTGAGTAGACATTCCATCTTGGACAAGCTCCTCCATATCGCGGTATCTCTATACCTGATAATGAGAATCTTTTTGAAATATTTCCAGCAACATCTACTCTTAAAAAATGAAAAGGTATTCCAGGAAGTTTTGGATCTTGTAAACATGTTACTCTATGAGCTACCTGCTCAAAAGAGGTTGCAAATGTATTTTGTAAAAGTTCTAAATCATATTTTAATTCTTTACATTCTTTATGAAAAAGAGCATAAGGCATCAATATTGCAGCACCACAATAATTTAAAAGTGCAACCCTTGTTAATTTTTTAGATTCTTCAGTTGGAAAATTAAATGTAGCAAGGTATTCATCAATTTCTTTTGATGCACCTTCTTGTGAAATTTGTGCTGCAGCAAAAAGTTTTTTTGTTTCAAGTGAAAGATAATCAGATAATAGCAATTCTTTGTCTTTTACTTTATATATCTTTGAGAATGGTTTTCCTTCTTTAGGTATTACATCTTTTACAGTTATACCATATTCATCTTTTAAAAACTGACATAAGGCAATATATCTTGTTCTATTATTTTGTTTTACTTTATCAAAAATTTGATTTGCAAATTCTTCTAATTTTGGAAAAAAATTTTTATTTTCTTGTAAAAAATCTGAAATTACTTCTCCAGGAAACGCGTTTTTTCTCCCATCAATAATTTTACCTGAAATATTTTCTAATTTGTTAAAAATTTCATGATCTTTTTGTTTAAAGTTATCACCTAGTTTAATTAAAGCTTTAGCAATTTTTGGATTTGTATTAACTAAATCTTTTACTTCTGGTCCAAGAATATCAAGATCCTCAAAAAGTTCATCACCCAACAATTCAGAAATATTATTCTCAAGATTTATGTCTGTTTTGCTTGTAAGATCGGAAAGCTCTATTTTAAGTTTATCACAAACCTTTAAAAGTAAGTCTCCATCAATTTTTCTTTTTCCACTCTCTATTAGATTTAAATAGCTTGGTGAAATAGACATTTCTTCTGCTAATTTGTTTGCCTGAATTCCTAATTGCCTTCTAAAAGCTTTAATTTTTGGACCAATTTTTGTATCAATTTGACTCATTTTACTATTTGTAAATTTTGTAAATTTAAATTTACAAGAAATTATTCGATTTTACAAGCAAAATCAAATTAATTGTAGATTTTGTAAATATTGTAAATTATAAAGTTTACATGGAAAAAAACAAAATTAACAATATCGAAAATAACTACCAAATTACTAATATAGAAGAGCATTCTGAGCATAAGTCAAAAGGTATTTACATTAGAGACGATCATTGCGATTGGGGATCTAGTGGAATGAACGAATTTACTGAAGAATACAGCTCAAAATAGTCATTAGTCATTTCTAGTCATTTAATCAAAAGAGAGGGGTCTAAGTGTCAGCTGAGAACATTTCATACGATTTACAAAGATTTGCAGGTATTAAAAGAGATTATACTCCTGAAGAAGTTGAAAGATTAAGAGGCTCAATCAAAATTGAGTATTCTATGTGTAAAATGCAGTCCCAAAAGCTTTGGAAACTGCTTAATACAGAAGCCTATGTAAACACCCTTGGGTCACTTTCGGGAAATCATGCAGTTCAACATGCAAAAGCCGGTTTAAAGGCAATTTATTTAAGTGGTTGGCAAGTTGCAGCTGATGCTAACAGTGCTGGTGAAATGTATCCTGATCAATCTTTATATCCATATGATAGTGCACCAAAATTAGTTGAGACAATGAATAATTCCCTAATTAGAGCTGATCAAATTCAACATATGGAAATGATAGATGGTGATATGGATAAAAGTAAGAGAACTGATTACATGTTGCCAATCATAGCTGATGGTGAAGCAGGATTTGGTGGACCACTAAATGTATTTGAATTAACTAAAAAATTTATTAGAGCAGGTGCTGCTGGGGTTCACTTTGAAGACCAATTAGCTAGTGAGAAAAAATGTGGTCATATGGGTGGAAAAGTTCTTGTACCAACTGGAACAATGGTTAGAAATTTAAAGGCTGCAAGACTTGCCGCTGATATTGCAGATGTGCCATTAATAATTTTAGCAAGAACAGATGCAAATGCTGCAAAGTTAATCACAAATGATTTTGATGAGAATGACAAACCATTTTTAACTGGCGAAAGATCTCCCGAGGGTTTCTTTTATGTTAAAGACGGAATAGAGCAGGCAATTTCTAGAGGTCTTGCTTATGCACCATATGCAGATTTAATTTGGTGTGAAACTGCTACTCCAAATTTGGAAGAAGCAAAGAAATTTGCTGATGCTATCCATGAAAAATTTCCTGGTAAAATGTTAGCTTATAATTGTTCACCATCATTCAATTGGAAGAAACATTTATCTGATGAAGAAATTGGATCATTCCAAAGAAAAATTGGAGAAATGGGATATAAATTTCAATTCATTACATTGGCAGGTTTCCACACTCAAAACATTGCAATATTTGAATTAGCAGAAAAATATAAATCAGAAGGTATGACCGCTTACTCAAAAATTCAACAGCATGAGTTTGCTAGAGAAAAAGATGGATATACAAGTGTGAAACATCAAAGAGAAGTAGGTACATCTTATTTTGATGCAGTTTCAAATACAATAAGCTCAGGCAAAAGCTCAACTACAGCAATGGAAGGTTCAACAGAGTCAGAACAATTTTAGATGATAGATTAATGTTTACTAGTGGTCTTCTTTTAATAGTAAGCTATCTTTTATTTAAATATACAGTTCAATGGATTCAATATTATAATCAAACTGATCCTAGGATGCCCGACTCAATATGGCGTTATACTTGTGATTATAAAGTTATTGGCATAAGAGATATTTGTGACCTGGATGATAAGCCATTTGTAAGACAAAGAAGGAAAAGAGATAAAATTGTTACAATAATGTATTTTATTGTGGTCCTTGCTTTTGTATTTTCTATGTATTTTATGGCGAGTTTATTAGGACTAATTCTTTAATTTTTGAATCTGATCCCATGCTGAATTAACAGCTCTCATTTTAGTTTTGCTCTCGTCTATTACTTCTTGAGGAACACCTTTACTTAATAAAAGATCAGGATGATGCTCTTTGCTAAGTTTAATATAACGTTTTCTTATTTCTTCGAGTGAGTCGTCAGGCTTGCTCTCTAAAACAATATAAGGATTAAGTTTGTCTGAAGACTTTCTGCTTTCTTTAATTCCGTTAATTTGAGCTTGATTTAATCCAAAAATTCTTGCTATATCTTCGATCATTATTAATTCATTGTCACTTATGTTTCCATCAGCTTCAGCAATATAAAAAAGAGTGTTAATTACTTCCTCTAATACATTCATATTTCCTCTATAAACTTCTGCAATTTGTTTTGCATATGGTTCATACCCGGTACTTTCCTCTTTAGCTTTATTGAAAATTTTACCGACCTGATCTAACTCACTCTCAGGTATTTTTAATTTATCTTTAACAGCAATTAATTCTTCACGACTAACTTGTCCATCTGCTTTACTTAGCTTTGCTGATAAAACAATCAAAGAGAGCGCAAATATTTGTTGAGGCTGTGCAAAAGATCTAAATCCGCCACTTGATCTGGCTCTTGATATTTTTCCGCCAATTAAGGATCCCAAAAGCATACCGAAAGGTCCACCAATAGAAAAACCCAGCATTCCACCAATTATACTTCCCCATATTGCCATTACTCAAAACTCCTTAATCTATATTCCCAGTTACCCATTTTATTATAAGTCACTTTTAATATTAAATTATTTTCAGGATTATACCAAACATCAAATTCAAATTTTTTTTCATCAGAAAGACCTTCATCATTTGACTTAATATTAAAGTGTTCAGTTAAATATTCTTTGCCATTAATAGTAATATTTTCAGTTCCAATTAAACTTACAGTTTGTTTTTTAATACTACCAGATAAAGGACTAATTTGTTTATTAGCTTTTAAAATTTTGTGGTTCCACCAATTTCCAATTGTACAATCTAAGCTAGCTTCACCTTTATAAGATGATCCATCTATAATAAATTTATTTGTATCCTTATCATAATTTAAATTTACATATTTTTCCTTATCATTTTGAAAAGTATTTGATTTAAAAAAAACTAATTTTTCATCTTTATATTTTTCTATTGTTTCACTTAATATTGAAAAAACTGTTACGCCAAATAGCTCTACTTTGAAATTAGTATAATTTTTTACGACAAACAAATCCTTGTCTAATTCAAAGAAGTAGCTGGTGCTTCCAATAATTTCATTATTTCTTATAACATCCATCTCAATTTTTTTAAGACCTTCATAATGACTGCTATGTGCCATCACTTTAGAAGCAAACATAATAATTATTGATACGGTTATAAAATGTTTCATTTTCATAGATTTTAGTTAAAGAAAGTATAAATAATAGCTAAATATATGTTCCTTACTATCAAAAATATTCCTAAAGTCTCATGGAGTTCTCAAGAGACTTTTAATCTAAAGCCAAAATTATCAACATTATTCTTTCTTTGTTTTGGCCTTATATTATTTGGTTTTGGCGAAGCATTAGTCGTTATTTCATTTATTGGGAATTCTCCATGGACTGTAATGGCACAAGGAATTTCAATTAATTCAGGATTATCCATTGGAATTGTCACTTTTATAGTGAGTGTTGTTGTTTTATGTTCATGGTTTTTCTTAAAACAAAAACCTGGTCTTGGTACCATATTCAATATTGTTATAATTGCAGCAATGTTAGATATTACAATTGCATTAATATCAACCCCTGAAACTTACATTATGAAATTATTAATGGCTGCAGTTGGTGTAATGATAGTCGGGGTAGGTAGCGGTATATATTTAATTGCCAATTTAGGTCCAGGACCTAGGGATGGTTTAATGACTGGTTTACAAAAAAAAACTAATTTACCGATTGCTTCTGTGAGAGCCTTTATAGAAATTTCTGTAGCTTCAGTTGGGTGGTACTTGGGTGGAACAATTGGTGTTGGAACTTTGATGTTTGCTTTTGGAATTGGTCCTTGTATTGCTTTTAGTTTGTATATTATTGATAAAATAATGAACTAAGTAGCAGTATTTTGTTTTTCGCTTCTTTTTCTTTCGTTTGGGTCCAGAATCGCTTTTCTGAGTCTACAAGATTTAGGTGTAATTTCTAACGCTTCATCAGTATTAAGTATACTTAACTGTTCTGCAATCGACATTTGTCTTACAGGTGTAAGAACAATATTTTCATCAGTACCTTGTGTTCTCATATTTGTAAGTTTTTTTCCTTTCATAACATTAATTATCATATCACCTGGTTTAGGAGCTAAACCAACAATCATTCCTGTATAAACCGGATCATTGTGAGTGACAAACATTTCTCCTCTAGCCTGTAAATTAAAAATTGAAAATGCAACAGCTTTACCCTGGTCCATAGAAATTAAAGCACCATTTCTTCTACCCTCCATGTCTCCCTCAAAATCTCCGTAAGATTGAAAAATTCTGTTAATAACACCTGTTCCTTTTGTTAAAGTTAAAAATCTACTTGTGTATCCCATTAAACCTCTTGTTGGCGCATGAAAAATTAGTCTTTTTTTATTCTTTCCAGTATCTTTTAATTCAATTAATTTACCCTTTCTTCTATTCATAGAGTCAATAATTCTTGATGAATATTCTTCATCTAAATCCATAGTAATTTCTTCAATGGGTTCTAACTTTTTTGAATTTTCGTCAGTTTTAAATAAAACTTTAGGAGGGCTTACAGTCATCTCAAAACCCTCACGTCTCATTTGTGTAAGTAATATTTCGAGCATTAATTCTCCTCTTCCACTTATCTCAAATGCATCTTTATTTGCGTTTTCTGAGAATGAAATTCCAACATTGTTTTGAGCTTCTAAAATTAGACGATCTCTAATCTGGGTACTTGTTAATTTTTTACCCTCAGTTCCTGCTAATGGTGAGCTATTTACTGTTATTTTTATCGACATTGTAGGTGGATCGATTGGTGTTGCCTCAATTGGTTCATTTACCTCTAAATCACAAATAGTATCTGCTACATTTGCTTTTTCTAATCCAGCTATAACTACGATATCTCCAGCTTCTCCAACTTCAATGGGCACTTTTTTTGTACCCTCATATCTAAAGATCTTTGTAAGTCTACCTTCATCTACTTTTTCACCTTTTAAATTTATTGCTTTAATTTGTTGATTTGCTTTTGCCGTCCCTTGTGAAATTCTTCCTACTAAGCTTCTGCCCAAAAAGTTATCAGCATAAAGCAGCGTCGATAGCATTGCAAATGGTTTTGATCTATCAAATTGAGAGGGTTTTACATGATCCAAAACTAAATCTAATAACGGATTAAGATTTTCTCTTGGTCCGTCAATATCTTTAGATGCCCAACCAGACCTTCCACTTGCGTATAATACTGGAAAATCTAATTGCTCTTCATTAGCATCCAAACTAACAAATAAATCAAACGTCTCATTTAAAACTTCATCAGCTCTTTGATCACTTTTGTCTAATTTATTTATTACTACAATTGGTTTTAATCCCTGTTTTAATGCTTTGCTTAATACAAATTTTGTTTGAGGCATGACGCCTTCTGCAGAGTCTACTAACAATAATGCGCCATCTGCTAAACTTAAAACTCTTTCAACCTCTGCTGCAAAATCTCTGTGACCAGGAGTATCAATAATATTTATTCTAGTATCTTTCCAATTAATTGAAGTAGGCTTAGCAAGAATTGTAATTCCTCTCTCTTTTTCCAGCTCTCCAGAATCCATTAATCTTTCATCAACTACTTCGTTGTCTCTAAAAGAACCACTTTGTTTCATCAAATTATCAATCAGTGTTGTTTTTCCATGATCAACGTGAGCAATGATAGTGATGTTTCGAATATTATTATTCATGGTTGAGGTTCTTATACATTTATACTTTTAATTGAAAACAAAAAAAAAGGGCAGAATAATCTGCCCTTTTTAAATTTTTAGTTAGACTTTTTGGGTTACATTCCCATGCCGCCCATGCCGCCCATGCCACCCATTCCACCTGGAGGCATTCCTCCAGCAGCAGCATCCTTCTCTTCAGGTTTATCAGCAACCATTGCCTCAGTTGTTACTAATAATCCAGAAATTGAAGCCGCATCTTGTAAAGCTGTTCTTACAACTTTAACAGGATCAATAATTCCTTCTTTAAACATGTCAACGTATTGTTCTGTTTGAGCGTCATACCCTTGAGAAGATTTATTAGCTTCTAAAAGTTTGCCTACTATAACGGAACCGTCGACACCAGCATTTGTTGTTATTTGTCTTATAGGTGCTTCTAATGCACTTTTAACAATTTCAACACCTGCTTTTTGATCAGAGCCTTTAACTTTTACTTTATCCAAGTCTTGAGAAGCATAAAGAAGCGCACATCCACCACCAACAACTATTCCTTCTTCAACAGCTGCTCTTGTAGCATTTAGAGCATCTTCAACTCTATCCTTTTTTTCTTTAACTTCTACTTCTGTTGCACCACCAACTTTAATTACTGCAACACCACCAGCTAATTTAGCAAGTCTTTCTTGAAGTTTTTCCCTATCATAATCAGATGAAGTTTCCTCAACTTGTTGTTTAATTTGATCACATCTAGCTTCAATGTCTGATTTTTTTCCAGTACCACTTACGATAGTGCTATTTTCTTTGTCAACTTTAACTCTTTTAGCTGAACCAAGATCGTTAATTTTAACATTTTCTAATTTAATTCCAAGATCTTCAGAAATAACTTGTCCCCCAGTTAAAATTGCGATGTCCTCAAGCATAGCTTTTCTTCTATCACCAAAACCAGGAGCTTTAACTGCAACAACTTTTAGTCCACCTCTAAGCTTGTTCACAACTAAAGTTGCTAAGGCTTCACCTTCTACATCTTCAGAAATAATCATTAAAGGTCTTCCTGCTTGAACAACTGCTTCAAGTAATGGAACCATAGGCTGAAGGTTAGTTAATTTCTTTTCATGTAAAAGAATTAATGGGTTCTCAAGTTCTGTTGTCATTTTTTCAGCATTAGTAACAAAATATGGTGATAAATATCCTCTATCAAACTGCATACCTTCAACTACATCAAGTTCAGTCTCGATACTTTTTGCTTCTTCAACAGTGATAACACCTTCATTACCAACTTTTTGCATAGCTTTTGCAATCATATTTCCTATTTCTTTATCTCCATTAGAAGAGATAGTTCCAACTTGAGCAATTTCATCACTATCTTTAACTTTTTTAGCTGAGGATATAAGAGTGTGTCTAACGTGCTCTACTGCAGAATCAATTCCTCTTTTAACGTCCATAGGGTTCATACCAGCCGTAACATATTTACAACCTTCCTTCACTATAGCTTGAGCCAAAATAGTTGCAGTTGTTGTACCGTCACCTGCTTCATCATTTGTTTTGCTCGCAACTTCTTTAACCATTTGAGCACCCATATTTTCAAATTTATCATCTAGATCTATTTCTTTAGCAACTGATACACCATCTTTAGTTGTTCTTGGTGCACCATATGCCTTATCTATAACAACGTTTCTTCCTTTGGGTCCAAGAGTAACCTTAACTGTATTTGCAAGGATATCTACTCCCTTCAGCATTGCTGATCTAGCATCTGAATCGAATTTTACTATTTTTGCCATTATTAAACTCTCCTTTTATTAATTTTATTTAGAAGTAGAGATACCCATAATGTCAGACTCTTTCATTATGCTGTATTCTTTACCATCAATTTTTACTTCAGTTCCTGACCATTTTCCAAAAAGAACTTTGTCACCAACTTTAACATCCATCGGTATAATTTTTCCATCCTCAGTTTTCGATCCACCACCAACAGCAACTATTTTGCCTTCTTGTGGTTTCTCTTGTGCAGAATCAGGGATGATAATTCCACCAGCAGTCTTTTCGCTGCTGTCTAAAACTTCGATTAAAACTCTATCATGTAACGGTTTAAACTTCATATTTACTCCTTTAAATTAGAGTTCATATAGATGCATGTGACTATTATTTCAAGATCTGACCTCAAATATATAGATGAGAAAAATCAGGAATTTATTAGATTTTTAAGCTATATCTGAAATATGAGTAAAAATTTAGATAAATTAGGGTTAAAATCAATATTTAGTGAATATGACTTATTTTTCATTGATATCTGGGGAGTAGTCCATAACGGAATAAAGCTATATGAGAATGCTATAAAAGTTTTAGATGAATTATCTAATAATGAAAAAAAATTCATATTATTGACAAATGCTCCAAGACCTAACCTAACAGTTGTTAATACTTTAAAAAAAATGGGGTTAAATAATTTTTCTGACACAGTTTTTACATCTGGAGAAGCATCCAAAAGATATCTTTTAGAAAATTTCAATAATAAAAAATTTTTTCACTTAGGACCACCAAGAGATTTTGATTTATTTAAAACCTTTGAAGATAATAAAGTGCTTAATATAGATGACTCGGATTATTTACTATGTTCAGGTCTTTTTGAAGAACATGAAGATGACCTAGGGTATTACAAAAATCTTTTATCAAAACATATTACTAAAAAAATGATATGCACTAATCCTGACTTAATAGTTGATCGAGGGGATAAAAGAGAATATTGCGCAGGATCTATTGCAAAATCATTTGAAGAAATTGATGGTGATGTGATTTACTTTGGAAAACCGTATCCACCTGTTTATGAAATCGCGGCAGATGTAAATGACAAAAAAATATTATGTATTGGTGATAATTTAAATACAGATATAAAGGGTGCTAACATACAAAATTTTGACTCATTACTTATTACAGGTGGTATACATAGACAAGAAATTTCAAAATTATCAATTGAAAATGTACTACAAAATTATGAAGCAAAAATTGACTATTTTCAGAAAGAATTAAAATGGTAAAAAAATTGAAGATTTTTAATAATTTTAATATTCCAAATAAATTTAAAAAATCAATTATCTTAATCGGTAATTTTGATGGGTTACACTCAGGGCATCAAAAATTATTTCAGTTAGCTAAAAAATATAAAACAAAATATATATCTAAAGTAGGCGTAGTTACTTTTGATCCTATTCCAAAAATGTTTTTTAATACAAAGATTAAAAATTATAGAATATCAAATTTTAATCAAAAAGTTATTTATTTAAAAAAATTTGGTGTTGATTTTGTAATTAATAAAAAATTTGACAAAAAATTTTCCAAAATTACTTACTATAAATTCATAAAAGATATTTTATCCAGAAAACTTAGATCAAAGTTCATATTTGTTAGCAATAACTTTAGATTTGGCCACAAAAGAGAAGGAGATGTAGCACAGCTTAAAAAATATGAGAATGATTTTGGTTATAATTTAATAAATCCGACACCTTTGATGAAAAATAAAAAAATAATTTCATCAACAATAATTAGAAAGCTGCTTGAAGAGGGGAAGCTATCTAAAGCAAATACTTTTTTAAAAAGAAACTGGGAAATTGAGGGAAAAGTTCAAAGAGGTAGAATGATGGGTCAAAAAATTGGATTTCCAACTTGTAATATCGATATTAGAAATTATGTCATAGCAAAACCTGGTGTTTATGCTGTAAAAACAAGAATTAATGACAGAAGAAAATTCTATAAAGGAATTGCTAATTTAGGTTATAGACCCACATTTAATCAAAAAAAAATACTTTTAGAGGTAAATATTTTTAATTTTTCAGGAAATCTTTATAATAAAAAATTATCTGTAGAATTTTTAAAATTTATAAGAGGAGAAAAAAAATTCAAAGGTATCAGTGAGTTAAAAAATCAAATTAAAAAAGATATTTTAAAAGCTAAAAAAACATAATGAGCAAGGAACATTTAAACTTACCTAAAACTGCTTTTTCTATGAAAGCAAATTTACCAAATAAAGAACCAGAATATTTAAAATTTTGGGAAAAGATTAATCTATATAAAAAACTAAGATCTCAAAGTAAAGGCAAGGAAAAATTTGTCTTACACGATGGACCTCCATATGCAAATGGAAATATTCATATGGGCACTGCATTAAATAAAATTCTGAAAGATATAATAATTAAATTTCACCAAATGGATGGTAAGGACTCAGTTTATGTACCTGGATGGGATTGTCATGGATTACCAATTGAATGGAAAATTGAGGAACAATACAAAAAAAATAAAAAAAATAAAAATGATATACCTATTATTGAGTTCAGAAAAGAATGTAGAGATTTTGCCAGTAAATGGATTAATATTCATAAAGATCAATTTAAAAGATTAGGAGTAATTGGAGATTGGGAAAACTATTACTCAACTATGAGTTTTGATGCAGAAGCCCAAATTGTAAGAGAACTTGGAAAATTTTTAAAAGAGGGTAGTTTGTACAAGGGTTACAAGCCTGTTTTATGGTCAACAGTTGAAAAAACAGCTTTAGCAGATGCAGAAGTTGAATATCAAGATCATGTATCTGATACGATCTATGCAGCCTTTCCAGTTAAAAAATCTAATATTAATGAATTAATTGGTTCGAACGTTGTTATTTGGACAACAACTCCATGGACGATACCAGCTAACAAGGCATTAGCATATAATCAAAGTTTGGATTATGTTTTATGTGAGATAGATAACAAAGATATTTTAGAAAATGAAAAAATAGTTATTGCAAAAGAACTATTGGCTTCTGTTGCAAAAGATACTGATTACAAAATCAAGATATTAAAAAAATTTAAAGGAAAAGAATTTGATGGAACTATTTGTAGCCACCCATTTCATAAAATTGGATATGACTATGATGTTCCAATGCTCGAGGCAAGGTTTGTAACAACTGAACAAGGAACTGGAATTGTTCATTGTGCACCAAGCCATGGACCTGATGATTTTAATTTGTGTATTAATAATGGAATAAAAGCAATTGAAACAGTTGATGATGATGGAAGGTACACGAAACACATACCAATATTTGAAGGAACCCACATTTTCAAAGCAAACGATATTGTTATTGAAAAGCTTAAAGAACTAAAAAGTCTTTTAAACAACGGCAAACTAACACATTCTTACCCACATTCTTGGAGATCAAAGGCTCCCTTAGTTCATAGAGCAACACCTCAATGGTTTATTTCAATGGAAAGTCATAAACTAAGAGACAAAGCACTTAAAGCAATTAATGACACCACTTTTTATCCCAGTAAAGGAAAAGAGAGAATTAAAGCAATGATCGAGACTAGACCAGATTGGTGTGTTTCTAGACAGAGGGTATGGGGAGTTCCACTTCCAATATTTATCTCAAAAAAAAACGGAGAAATTCTTATCGACGAAGAAGTGTTTGAGAATATTGCTAAAATTTATGAAAAAGAAGGCTCTGACTGCTGGTTTGAAGATAATTTTCAGAGACTGCTTGGAAATAAATATAAAGCAGAAGATTTTGATAAGACTAGTGATATTGTAGAAGTATGGTTTGATAGCGGATCAACACATTCTTTTGTTTTAGAAAAGAGAGAAGATTTAAAATGGCCTGCATCAATGTATCTAGAGGGTTCAGATCAACATAGAGGATGGTTTCACTCTTCACTGTTAGAGTCTTGTGGAACAAGAGGTAGAGCGCCGTTTGAAAGTATTTTATCCCATGGGTTTGTAGTCGATGGAAAAGGACTAAAAATGTCTAAATCAACTGGAAATGTAATTGCTCCAGAAGATATTTTAAAAAAATATGGTGCTGATATACTTAGAATTTGGGTAGCCTCATCAAATTATGCTGAGGACCTAAGAATAGATTATTCAATTTTAGACCAACATTCTGAGTCTTACAGAAAAATTAGAAATACTTTCAGATATCTTTTAGGAAATATACAAGATGAATATTCAAAAGTAAACTTTGAAAAAATTGATCTAAATAATATTCCTGAATTAGAAAAGTATATGCTGCATAGATTGTATATGATCGATAAAGGTTTTAATGAATATTTTAAGTCCTATAATTTTCATAATTTATATAAAGAGTTATTAAATTTTTGTACAGTAGAACTCTCAGCATTTTATTTTGATATTAGAAAAGATCTTCTTTATTGTGATCCAAAAGACTCCAAGAAACGATCTGATTGTATTTTGATACTAAAAGTAATTTTAGAATGTTTATTAAAATGGTTTGCGCCAATCTTATCATTTACCACTGAAGAAATTTATCATTTAATTCATAAGGAAGACAATAATGGAAGTATACATTTACAAAAATTTGTTAAAATTCCAAATCAATGGAAAAATGAGGAATTAAATAGTAAATGGGATAAACTTAAAGTAATCAGAGACGAAGCAAACATTAGTATTGAAAGTAAAAGGGCTGATAAAATTATTGGTTCAAGTTTAGAGGCAAATATTGAGATAAAAATTAAAGATAAAGACATGTATAGTTTGGCTCAGAATCATGATTTTTCAGAAATTTGCATAACATCCTCTGCTTCAATATCGAATGATAGCAATTTAGAAAAAGAAATTGAGATCACTAGTTCAAAAGCCGTTGGTAATAAGTGCCCAGTTTGTTGGAAAATAAGAGAAAATATTTGTGAAAGAGATGGTAACTGTCATCTTTCATGAAAAGTGAGAATATAAAAAAGATAGTAATAAGTATTTTAATTTTATTATCCATTTTCTTTTTAGACAGAATATCAAAAATACTTATTCTAAATATACTAGAGGAAACCGGACGAGTAGATATTTATATAAACTCATTTTTAAATTTTTATTTGGTTTGGAATAAAGGAATAGGTTTTGGCTTATTATCCTCCGACCAGGATCTTTTTTACAATGTAGTTACCACTTTAATTATTCTAATTAATTTTGTTATAATTTATCTGTTATTTAAGGAAAAAGGACTAAAGTATTATTTTTTAATTATTATTTTAGGAGGCTCATTAGGTAATCTATTTGATAGAATATATTATAGAGCTGTTCCAGACTTTTTTGACCTAAATTATAATGGATATCATTGGTTTATATTCAATGTAGCTGATATATTTATAACAATTGGAATTATTTTCCTTATTCTAGCTGAATTAATAAGTTATAAAAAAGTAAATGAATAAAATCTTAAAAATTTCCAGGTTATTATTCTTCTTAATTTTTTTATATTCGTGTGGTGTGGGAGAAGCTTTGCAGGGTAAAAAAAGATCAGATCAAGGTGATGAATTTTTAATTGATAAAAAAAATCCATTAGTCATGCCCCCAGATTTTGACAAATTACCAAAACCAGGTGAAGCAAGTATAAAATCTACTAAAGATATTGAAAGTGATCAATCAAACATAGAAAATTTACTTAAGAAAAGTAAAATTGAAGATGATACTTCATCTTCAGAACAATCTACATCTATTGAAAGTTCAATATTAAAAAAAATTAAGTGAATAAATGTTTTCAAAAAACATAATTTTTAAAAATTTTCAAAATAAAAAAAATATAAAAGTAAAAAATAAAATAAATAATATTTTAAAAAAAGAGTTAATTAAAAGTGATCTACTATTAAATTCATTTAAGAAAAATTATAAATATAGCTATAAAAAAGAAATTTTAAAAAAATATAAAAACTTTGATACCATAAATCTGATTGGTATGGGTGGTTCAATATTAGGCACAGAGGCAATATATGATTTCTTAAATTCAAAGATTAAAAAAAAAATAAATTTTTACAATAACCTTGATGGTAAAATTAATTTTAAAAATAAGAAAAAAACTTTAAATTTAATAGTATCAAAATCTGGTAACACACTTGAAACCATATCAAACTTCAACGTAATTCTTAATTCACAAAAAAAAAATAAAAATATAGTTATTACAGAGAAAAAATTTAGTTTTCTTGCTAAACTGGGTAATAAATTAAAGGCAGATATTATTGAGCATAAAAATTTTATAGGAGGAAGATATTCAGTTTTATCCGAAGTTGGAATGTTGCCTGTAGAATTGCTAGGACTAAATGAGAGAAAATTTAAAAGGCTTAATTATTTAATAAAAAATAAACATTTCCTAAATCAATTGATTTATAACGTTAATTTCATATTTAACTGCATTTCAAAAGGGAAAAAAAATTCAGTAATCCTTAACTATGATGAAAGTTCTAATAATTTATTCAAATGGTACCAACAACTTACTGCAGAAAGTTTAGGAAAAGATAATAAAGGTATTTTTCCTATTATTTCATCTATGCCCAAGGATAATCATAGCTTGCTTCAGCTTTATTTGGATGGACCAAAAAATAATTTTTTTACATTTTTTGGAATTATTAATGAAAAAACAAATAAATTATCAAATAAAAATTTATTTGATAAATTTTCAATTTTAAAAAATAAAAATTTAAATCAAATTATCAAAGCACAAAGAGATGCAACTAAAACAGTTTTTAAAAGAAAAAAAATACCTTTTAGAAGTTTTGAAATATTAGATAGAAATGAAGATACTCTTGGAGAATTGTTTACTTTTTTTGTTCTAGAGACAATTTTGTTGGGGAGACTGATGAAAGTTAATCCTTTTGATCAACCTTCAGTTGAGTTAATTAAAACTGAAACGTCAAAATTACTGATTTAAATTAATTTACTGAATAAAATTTTAGATAAACCATAATTCTTTTCTTCTAAAACATTTAAAAACTTGGGAATATTATCCACCGATTTTTTATTTCGATGTATAATTATTATTGTATTGATATCTGCAATCTTTAATATTTTTATTTGATCTATTAAAATATTTATTTCTTTGTCTTTAAAAGGTGGATCTAGAAAAATTACATCAAAATTTTCATTTTTTAAATTTGATTCTTTTAAATTATATGCATTACTCTCATATACTTTAGTTTTGCTCTCTAATTTTAAGTTAAATATATTATTTTTTAAAACTTTTATCGAATTAGAATAATTCTCAAAGAAAATTACTTCTTTAGCTCCTCTAGACAAACACTCAATTCCAAATGAACCAGTGCCAGAAAATAAATCCAACACTTTAGAGTTATTTATATTTTTAGACACTTTACTTGAATGATCTAAAATATTGAAAATCGACTCTCTCACCATATCTCTCAATGGTCTGGTAGATTTATCCAGAGGAATTAATAATTTTTTTCCTTTAAGACTTCCTCCTATAACTCTCATGTATCTATTATTTTATATCCAATATCTCTACGATAAAAACCGTAGTCCCAATTTAGATTTTCAATTTCTTTGATTACTATGTCTCTTGAGGACTTAAAATTATCAGAGATACTAACAAAATTTAGCACTCTTCCTCCATTAGCGTGAACTTTGTTATCCTTTTTTTTTGTGCCTGCATGGTAAATAAAAAATGAATCATTATCCTTTATATTTTCAATGTTAGGTATTTCGACATTTTTTTTATAAATATCTGGATATCCATTAGAGCAAAGGACTACACAAATACTTTTTTTTTCCTCCCAAAGAATATCTTGGCTCTCTAAAGTTTCATCACAACAAGATAAAATTAGATCTAATAAATCAGTAGCTAAAAGTGGCAAAATTGTTTGACATTCTGGATCTCCCATTCTCACGTTATATTCAATAAGATAAGGATTATTGTCTTTAATCATTAGACCAACATATAAAAATCCTTTGTAATTTTCTCCCATGTCTTTAATAGCCTGAAAAGTAGGATTAACAACTTCTGTAATTATTTTTTTGTCTAATTCTGCATTTATAAGTCCAGAAGGTGAATATGCACCCATCCCTCCTGTATTTTTTCCTCTATCCCCCTCACCAACTCTCTTATGGTCTTGAGCAGTATTAAATCTTTTATATGTTTTTCCATCTGAAAGTACGAAATAACTCATTTCATCTCCTTGCAAAAATTCTTCAATAAGAACTTGTTCAGCTAAACCAAATTTTCCATTAAATATTTCTTGCACAGCCTTATTTGAACTTTCCAAATCCTCACAAATATAAACACCTTTACCTGCAGCTAATCCATCTGCTTTAACAACTATAGGCATATTTGCATTTTTTAAATATGAATAAGCTTCTATAGCTGTTCTAAATACTCCAAATTGTGCAGTAGGAATATTGTACTTTTCACATATTTTCTTTGTAAATATTTTTGATCCTTCTAATTGTGAAACTTTTTTGTTTGGACCAAAAACTTTTATATTTTCTTTTAAAAGAAAATCAACAACACCATCAACTAGAGGTTTTTCAGGTCCTACAATTACCAAATCAATTTTATTTTCTTTTAAAAATTGCAATAAACTTTCAAAGTTATAAAAATCCATTTCTACATTCACTGCTATTGAGTCAGTGCCAGCATTACCTGGTATACAATATAATTCTTCAAGTTTAGGGGATTTTGAGATTTTGGTTGCTATTGCATGTTCTCTGCCACCATTTCCTAGAATTGCAATTTTCATATATTCAAATATATATCCTATAAATCATGAACAAGTTAGCAAAATTAAAATATCTACCAAATAATTTTGATATTATAGAAGAAGGTGACCATGTTATTTGTGCAGTTTCAGGAAAGAAAATTTCACTACAGAATTTGAATTATTGGAATGTTGATGAGCAAGAGGCTTACTTTTCTTATGTTGAAGCTTCAATAAAAAAAGAAAAAGATACTGAATAATTATTATTTTTTCCACCTATTGTGTGTCCATATCCATTGATCAGGATTTTTTAATATCATTTTCTCTAAGATGGTATTTAGATGTTCAGAAATTTCCTCTTGAGACTTTTCTGAATTGATTGCTATTGGCTGCGAAACATACATTTTAAAGTTATATTTCTCTAATCTTTCAATATAAATTGGAACCAAATCACATTCATATTTTTTTATAATTTGAGCTGGTATTGTGGTGGTAGATGCTAAGTTTCCAAAGAAATCAATTTTTATACCTTCTGTAACTCTTTGATCAATCATCAAGGCTATTGAGTTACCTTTTTTTAAATTTTCTAAAATTTGTCTAGTGCCTGATCTTCCTTTCCTAATTTGATTTCTACAAATATATTTGGTTCTTATCCTTTCCATAGTTTTATTTAAAAAAATATTATTAAGTGGTCTATATATTGCTGCTAAATTTATTCCATGTTTCTCAATTTGCATGGCCATGAGTTCAAAGTTGTTAAAATGACCTGAGATAAAAACAACAGGCTTCTTGTTACTTTTAATTTTATCTAAATTTTCAATACCATCTATTCTAATAAACTGTTCTAACTTATTTTTTCTAAAATCTTTTAAAAATGGATATTCAGCTAAAATTCGTCCATAGTTTCCCAAAATATTGTTAACAAATTGGTTGTCAGAAATATTTATTACAATTTTAGACTTATGCAGATTTTTAATTATTGACTTTCTTTTTCTAAAAAGGTTTCCAAAATTTTTTCCAATAAAAAAACCCAAATTAGATGCTGATTTATATCCTATAACTTTGCAAATAATAAATAAAAATTCTACCAAAAGAAATTCTATAAAATATATTATTTTTTTCATATCTTTTCTTTTAAAAAATTTGAAAACTTTTTATAATTTTCAATTTGCAACTCTACTTTTAAGTATTTTATATTTTTTTTATTATTATTTGTTAGTCTTTTATAATCTTTTTCTGTAGTAATGATTTCTAATTGTTCATTTGAAGCAATTTTTTTTATTTTCTCTAAATCCTCATTCGTGTAATTATGATGATCAGGAAATATTAACTTTTTTGATATTTTAAACTTATACTTATTAAGTGTGTTTTCAAACTCCTCTGGATTTCCAATCCCGCAAAAATACAAGTACCTTTTTTTTCTATTCAAGTTTTTTATATTGATTGGAACATATTTGGAATAGAATATTTTACTATTAAACTTTTTTAATATTGATGAAAGTTTTGTATTTCTTTTTTCACCAACTAAAAAAATTGCGCTATATTTTTTTAACATTTCTAGTTTTTCTCTTAAAGGCCCCGCTGGAAGTAAATATCCATTACCAATACCATAAGTTGAATTAAAGCAAACAATTGATATGTCATAATCTATTTTTTTGTATTGCAAACCATCATCTAAAATAGCTACATCAAATTTTTTCAACTCAGCTTTATCTAAACTTGTACCTCTATTTTCATCACTAATTACCTTTCCATGAGCCTGAAGCATTTTTGTTTCGTCTAGTTGATCTAAATATCTTTTTTTAACAAATACTGTTCTAAACTTATTTTTTAAAATTTTATTTATTTGTATGCTTAGAGAAGTTTTTCCAGTTCCACCAATATAAATATTTCCCACACATATAGTTTTAATTTTATATTTTTTTCTAATTAAAAAATTTTTACTAAAATTTATTAAAATAGTAAAAATTGTAAAAGGAGTTAATAAATATGAAATTAAATTTTTATCATTTAAATATGATGGTTTAATAATTTTCATTTAGATAAATTTTTTAATCTCGAATAAATTCTTATTTAGTATTTTATCCCCTAAGTATTTTAACTTTTTATTCACAGTATTCCCTTGTAAAAAATTAATTTTTTGACGAACAACAGATTTCATATTTTTTATCGAGTTAACTCTTCTTGTAATTTTCAATTTCTCTAACATTTCATAAACTTCTTTAAAGTTCTCTACATGTGGACCATATAAGATATAATTACCTTTCCTTGCTGACTCGAGAGGGTTCTGTCCTCCATGTGGTATAAGTGATCCTCCCAAAAATGTTAATTTAGAAAGAGAATAGAATTTTGCAGACTCTCCGTAAGTATCCACTATGTAAATATCTGTATTTTTGCTTAATTTTTTTGATGAGGTATGTAATTGGGAATTAAGACCAATATTGTTTAATTCATTAATTATTTCTTTTTTCCTGTTTATATGTCTTGGGATTATTATTGTAATCAGGTTTTTAATTTCTGACTTTAGTTCTTTATGTACTTTTCCCACGAAAAGTTCTTCTGTTCGATGAGTACTTGCTGCACAAAAAATAACCTTTTTAGAAAATTTTTTTTTAAGAATTAAATTTACATTGTCTTTTTGTAATCCTCCAAAAAACTTTAAATTTCCCACCAGTTTTATTTTTTTTGTTCCTAATAATTTTAAATATTTTTTTGATTCTACGTTTTGTGGCAAAGCAAGAGTTATTTTTTCAAAAATTTTTTTAGAAAAATTAGGAAAAAATTTCCATCTATTAAAAGATTTTCTTGTAATCCTTGCATTGAGAAGGATTAGCGGGATATTTTTTTTATGTAAATTATTAAACATATTTGGCCAAATTTCAGAGTCTACAAATATTGCTAATTTTGGTTTCCAGTGATTAATGAAATGTTTGGTTAAAAAATTTAAATCAAAAGGATAAAACTGATGAACAGTCTTTTTAAACTTAAATTTAGATAAAATATGCGAGGAACTGATAGTTGATGAAGTAATTAAAATTCTTTTTACTCTTTTATCCTCTTCAAATTTCCTTACAATTGGAATTATACTTAATATTTCACCTACGCTTGCGCCATGTATCCAAATTGTTTCATTGGGTTTATTTTTTTTTGGAAAAAAGCCGTATTTTTCCTTAAATCTGTTTTGATCCTCTTTTCCTAAAAATATTCTAATCAATATAATTAGTGGTGAAATTAATATTATTGGAAATAAAAATAAATTATAAATAACAAACATTAACTTTTGTTTATTTGTTTATTATAATAGTTTTTATAAGTATCAGACTTATTTAAGAGTTCCTCGTGATTACCTGAATCCACTACCATACCCTTATCCATAACATAAATTTTATCAGAATTTAAAATAGTTGAAAGTCTGTGCGCAATTACTACGGTTGTTTTATTTAAAGTCAATTTATCTAATGCTTTTTGTATTTTTTCTTCAGTTTCAGAGTCTAAAGATGAAGTAGCTTCATCTAAAAGAATAATTTTACTATTTTTTAAGAATGCTCTTGCTATAGAAAGTCTTTGTTTTTCTCCACCCGATAATCTTACTCCATTTTCTCCTATTAAGGTTTGATATTTATTTTCAAGTTTATCTATAAATTCTGAACACATTGAAAGCTTTGCAGCTTCATAAATCTCATCGTCGTTTGCTTCTGGTTTTGCATATTTTATATTATTGAAAATCGTATCATCGAACAAAGTAACATTTTGATCAACTATCGATATTTCTTTCCTTAAGGAAAATAAATTAACTTCTTTAATATTTTGTCCATCGATTTCTAATATTCCAGTTTTTGGATCATAAATTCTTGGAATTAAACTTAATAATGTTGATTTACCCGAACCACTTTGCCCAACCAGAGCGGTCATCTTTCCACCATTAATTTTAATATTTATATTTTTTAAAACTTTATTCTCTAAATTTGTGGAATAATTGAAATTTACATTTTTGCAGTCAATTGTTCCGTTATCCAAATTTAAATTTATTTTATCTTCATTAGTTCCAATTAAATTTGTTGTGTCAATTATTGGAAGTATTCTTTTACTTGCAGACAATCCTTGACTCACTCCAACATTTATAGTTGCTAGGGATTTCACTGGTTGATAAGCCAGCATCATTGCAGCTAAAAAAGAAAAAAAATTATTCAAGCTCAATTGATCATTCATTATCAATTTACCAGAATAAAAAATTAATATAGCGATCATGATTCCTGTTAAAACCTCCATAACAGGTGTGGCTCTAATAAAGACAGACGATATCTTTATTGATTTTTCTTTTAGATCATTAACAAATTTTTCTGATCTGTCGTTTTCATACTTTTCTCTTTGAAAAATTTTAATAATTTTGTGATTTTTGAAAATGTCAATTAAATATTTATTTAAGTCTCCAGATTTCATCTGCGCCTCTGTTACTACTTTACCCATTCTTTTACCTAATTTTTTTGCAGTAAAAGATGCAAATGGAATCATAATGATGGCAATTAAAGATAATCTCCAATTTTGGATAAACATTACTGAAAGAAGTCCAATTAAAGTTAATCCATCTTTAAACAAAGTTAAGAAGGATGTACTTAGCATGCCCGTAATTTGATTTACATCAAAATTAAGATTTGAAATATATTTTCCAGTATGTTTGTTTTCTATATTTTCTGTGTCAGCCTTTATAAAAGACTTAAGCATGTTCATCTGTATTTCTTTTTTTACTTCTTCAGCAACTTTAATCATTGTGACCCTTGCCAAATAAAGTGAAATTCCTTTAGTTGCAAATGCTAGAATTATTAATAACGGGATTATCAAAAGTAGGCTCTGATCTTTATTAATAAAAATTTTATCAATTGCTGGATCTAATAACCATGCAGTTGCAGATGTGCTGCCTGCAACTAATATAGAAAAAAAGACTGCTAGGAAAATTTTGTTTAAATATTTTTTTGTATAGTCTTTGTAAAGTCTTTTTAATATTTCAAGGTTAGACATTTAAATTATTTTTCCAATTAAAATATTAATAAATACAATAAGACCCAATAAATTATTGCTTTTAAATTTTACTAGACACATATTAGGATTCGATACTTCAAGATTTTTTATTTGATAGAAGGTCAAATGAAAAAGAGTAAATACTAGGGAAATAAAGTATGACACTTTAAAGGCCATTAAAATACCAACCAAAATTAATGAAAGAAAAAAAAATATGTAACATAAAGAAATAAATTTTTTTGGGTTATTTTTAAATTTTATCGAGGTAGACTTAACTCCTATAATCTCATCATCTTTAATATCTTGATATCCATAAATAGTGTCGTAACCCAGTGTCCAAAATATGGCTCCAAAATAAAAAATAATTGGCACTAAATTTATGCTGTTATTTATTGATATCCACGCAAGAACAAGACCATAGTTGAATGTAATTCCTAAAAATAGCTGTGGCCAATATGTAAATCTCTTCATTAAAGGATAAGTAAATGCCAATGGCATAGATAATAGTGCCATTAAAATTGTTAATTTATTAAAATTAATTAATACTAAAAATGCTAATCCACACAAAATAAAAGAATAAATTGTTGCACGCTTTATAGAAACTTTTCCTGATGCAATTGGTCTATTTTTGGTTCTCTCGACTTTTTTGTCGAAATTTTTATCTACTATGTCATTAACAATACAACCAGCAGATCTCATTAGCATTGAACCAAGTAAAAATAACAAGGAATAAAAATAAAATATTTCTAATTCAGAATTAAAATCATAAGCAATAGTAAGACCCCATAGACAAGGCCAAAATAATAGCATGTATCCGATTGGTTTATTTAATCTCGTAAGTTCAATGAACAATTTGATATTTTGCATAACAATTTACTTGTAAATAGCAAAGCAGAGTTTCATAATCAAATTGATTCGAATGAATATAGATTACACCGTCACAGCATTAATGTTTCCAGCAATACCGCTTATAATGAGTGTATATAGCAATCGATTTCATACCTTGAGTGGATTAATAAGAAAAATTCATGATGAGTATGTCTTTGAAAAACACACTCCTCCAGAATGGAAAGATCAACTAATAAACCTAAACAGCAGAATTGGAGTATTAAAGTTTGCAATTATGTCAGCAGCATTTGGCTTTTTATTTAATATGCTTACTGTATTTGCTCTTTATTTAGAAAGTTTAATTGTAGCTAGAGTAATCTTTGGAACGTGTTGTTTATCAATGATGATTTCAATAATATTTTTTATTAGAGAAATACAAATTTCTACCAAGGCTTTAAAACTTCATCTTTCTGACATGGATGTTAAGTTTAAGGAATAATTATTGCTGGACCTGTAATTTTTCTTCCTTCTAGATCTTTATGTGCTTGAACAGCATCTTCTAATTTGTATTTTTTAAAAATTTCTATTTTTACATTTCCTGATGAAATTTGTTTAAACAACATATTAGCCGCTTCTTGTATTTCTTCACTATTTGTGAAGTACTGATTCATTGCAGGTCTTACAAAATAAATACCTTTTGGTTGTAAAGATTTTGAAACAATAATTGGGTCAAGTGGACCTGATGCATTTCCAAATGAAACCATTGTTCCTCTTAATTTTAGACATTCAATGGATTTGTCATATGTTGTTTTACCCACACCATCATAAACAACTGAAACACCTTTACCATCTGTGAGTTCCAACACCTTTTTTGCAAAGTCTTCCTTAGAATAGTTTATAACCTCATCACAACCATACTTTTTTGCTGTCTCAACTTTTTCTTCACTACCAACTGTTCCAATAACTTTCAGTCCTAAACTTTTTGCCCACTGACAAAAGAATTGTCCCACACCACCTGCTGCTGCATGAAATAAGACAGTTTCATACTCTTTTGGAACATATGTTTTGTGTAATAAATAAAAAGTTGTCATTCCTTTTGTCATTGCACTCGAAATTTGCTCTAAATCAATATCATCAGGAACTTTTACAATATTTTTTGATGTATAATTTCTGTGAGTTGAGTAAGCACCTAAAGGAGCTGCAGCATATGCAATTTTATCTCCTACTGAAAAATTTGAAACATTTGAACCAACTTCTTTAATTATTCCTGCTGCTTCCATTCCAATCCCAGTTGGTAATTGAAGAGGGTATAAACCAGACCTATGATATGTATCTATATAATTTAAACCAATTGAAACATGTTCGATTTGAACTTCATCTGCTCCTGGTTTTTCTAAAGTTATATCCTCTAGTTTAAGAACTTCTGGTCCACCCGTAATTGTTACTTTAATAGATTTCATTTTACAAATGTACCTTTATGATAATCCTCGACTGCTTGCAAGATTTCTTGTTTAGTGTTCATAACAAATGGACCACCCCTAGCAATTTGTTCGCCTATTGGTTTCCCAGCAATTAGAAGAAACTTAGTATCAGTTGAGCCATAAACCTTAAGTTTATCTCCCTTTTCTAAAATAATTAGTTTTGAATTTTCAACTTTTTGATGCTGCTGATTTCCAATTTTTATCTCTCCCTCAACTAAATAAATAAATGAATTATGAGTTGATGGTAAATCGAAATTAAACTCTTTGTCTTTCTTTAATTCTACATCAAAATAAATAGGTTCAACATTATGTTTTTTTATAGGTCCCTCAGCTTGTTCGAATTTACCAGCTATTACTTTTACAATTTTTTCCTCATCTTTGTATGATTGCATCTGATCCGCATCTATGTAAATGTAACTAGGCTTGCTCATTTTTAGTTTCGCTGGCATGTTGATCCATAATTGAAATCCATGTAGTTTACCTTCTTTCATCGCAGGCATTTCAGAGTGAATTATTCCACTTCCTGTTTTCATCCACTGAACATCTCCAGCAGTCATTCTACCTTCGCCACCTGTACTATCCTTGTGCTCAAAATCTCCAGCCAACATATAGGTTACTGTTTCTATTCCTCGATGAGGATGAGGTGGAAAACCAGCTATATAATCCTCACTATTTTCTGATCCAAATTCATCCAGCATTAAAAATGGATCAAAGTAATTTGGCTCTACACCAATACTTCTTTTTAATTTAACTCCAGCCCCGTCAGATGCTGGCGTAGGTTCAATAATTTTTTTTATCTCTATATCTGACATATTATCTAAAATTTCTTATCTAAACTAAAATCTTTAGTTCCATTTATGAATATAAATAGAAACCCACCAGCTAATGCTATATTTTTCAAAAAAGATCCTAATTGCATCTGGTCCGAAAAATCGTTGTGAAAAATTACTGCTGTAGCAATACAAAATAGACTTAATAAACCTGCTGCAATTTTTGCTTTATAGCCTAATATAATTAAGATAGGTCCAACTATCTCTAAAATTATTGCTGGTATAAGTAAAATTCCTGGTATTCCAAAACCTTCCATCCAGCCAACTGTTCCATCATAATTACTAATTTTAAAAATACCATTAAGAAGAAATAAAGCTGAAATTAAAATTCTCGCAACAAGATCTAAAATGTTTGTCATAATTTCAAAATAATGACTTGTTAAATAATATCAAGCAAGTCTTTGAGATTATTTATCTGATTCTCCGGAAAGTAATCTAGATTATCAAAAACAATATTATTTCTATTCACCCAAATAGCATTATAACCATAATTACCACCCCCAGAAACATCCCATGTATTTGCGCTTAAAAAAGCAACTTCATGTTTTTCAATCTTATATTTTTTAACTGGAATATCGTATACCTTTGAATCTGGCTTGAAAATACCTACCTCTTCCACTGAAAAAATATCATCAAAAATTTTAAGATTATTACTGGAGACCAATTCATGGAGATGGGAAGTAGTTCCATTTGACAGTATAGATAGTTTGTAATTTTTTTCTTTTAATAATTGTAGAGTCTCTTTTACTTCTGGATAAGGAGAAAGAATTTTATAAAGATCAAGTAATTGACTTTTCATATTAGGATTAATATTAAAAACTTTCATTGATTTATCTAAACTATCCTCAGTAATTTTCCAAAAATCTTTATGTCTTTTCATTAAACTTCTAAGCCAAGTATATTCTAGCTGAGTTGTTCGCCAATAATTTGAAAAACTTTCCCATTTACTGCCAATTTCATCTTTGCATTTTTCTGCTGCAGAATTGACATCAAATAAAGTTCCATAGGCATCGAAAATTATTGCTTTAATATTTGTCATAATTTACTTTCTTGATATGAGCAATATTAGAATATTTTTTCCTGAAAGTTTATCTCTTAATTTTAATTCTTGGCTTGAAAAGCCACAATCACACTATTTAACAAAAGTAATGAGAGTTAAAATTGGTGAAAATTTTTCACTATTTAATAAAAACGGTGAGTGGCTAGCTAAAATTAATAATATCATTAGTGGCAAAGTTGAATTTAGCATTCAAGAAAAATTAAGAAATAAAGAAAACTCCGTAGATATTTGGTTGGCATTTTCGCCAATTAAGTCAAATTATTCAAATTTCATGATACAGAAGGCTACTGAATTGGGTGTAACTAAATTTATTCCAATTATTTTTGATAGAACAATTGTCAGAAAGATTAATTCTGAGAGATTAGAAAAAATAATTATAGAGGCAACAGAGCAGTCAAATAGAATAAACCTCCCATCTTTAGAAAAACCTCAAAACTTGAAAAGTTTCTTAAAAAAAAATGAAAATAAAATAGATTTAATTTTTACTGACCTAAATACTAAAAATAAAAAAATTGAGTTAAATAAAGCCAGAAGTAAATCATTGTGTATTATAATTGGACCAGAGGGTGATTTTTCAGAACAAGAAAGGAATAATATTTTAAATTTTAAAGGTGTAAAATCTTTTAAAATAAATGAAAATATTCTCAGATCAGAGACAGCAGTAATATCCTCAATATCAATACTTAGTTATATTCTTAATTTATAAATATTTGTTAATTAATTTGATTGATTTTTTAATATCGTCTCTGTGAGAAATTTTAGCAATATATTTTCCATCTTTAAGTAGAATCACGGGTGAGCTGTGATCAACATTGTAATCGCCATTTTCAAAAAAAATCTTTTGACTGATTATTCCCCATGATTGTGACAATAAAAAAATTTCACCTGGATCTCCTGTTATTCCAACAAACTTGTTATCAAAATTTCTCAGGTAATCTTTAATAACCTCTGGAGTATCTCTTTTAGGATCAACGCTAATAAAAAAAACTTTTAAATCTTTTCTTTTATTTTTCTTTATTCTATTCAATGCGATATCCATTTTATTTAAAGTCATTGGACAAATATCAGGACAATTTGTAAAACCAAAAAAAATTGCAGTCAAAGGCCCATCAAAAGATTCTTGAGTTATAATATTATTGTTCATATCTTTAAGCTCAAAATCTGAGCCCTTAAATGCTGCGACTGATTGGTCTTTTTGTTCTTTCATAGAAAGAAATACTGGAAGCATCAAAAAAAAGAATATTGTTAAACATCCAGTTAGTACTGCAATTGAGGTTTTTATTTTCATTATTGTAAAATTATATATAGGAACTATATAAACATTATGTCTCTATTAAAGAAAATATTTGGCACATTAACTGAAAAACCTTGGGAACAAGATCAAGCAGTAATCGATAGTGGTCACTCCGGAAAAACATTTGAAATTTCAAATCAAATGTCAGCTGTTATTATTATTTTTGGAGTAAGTACAACTTTATTTAGCTTAATTTTTACTGGCTATCTTTACTCACTACCCCCTGAACAAGATACAACTTTTATATTGAAGACAAATTTACTTTGGATAAACACATTGGTCTTAATTCTAGTGACAATATTTTTTAATAGAATAAGTAAAGATTTAAAAAATGGAATTACAAACACAATAAAAAGAAATCTAATTTATGTAGGTGCTTTAAGTTATATATTTTTATTTCTACAGTTGGCTTTATGGTATCAACTTATGAAAAGTGGAAATTTTGTTTCAACCAATACATATTTTTCATCTTATTATTTCTTTACCGCATTACATGGTATTCATCTTCTAGGAGGTCTCTATTTCTGGGGCAAAGTAAGCTCAAAAATTTTTAAATTAAATGAGAAAGATTATAACAAAGAAGAAAAAAGTATTAATGCTCTTTCATTGTACTGGTTATTTCTATTTATAGTTTGGCTAGTTTTCTTTACAATAATGTTTGCATACAATGATACTGTTATAGAATTCTGCAAATCTTTGATTGCATAATTTATATAAATAAAACTAACACTGATCCAAACACTGCAATTATAATCAAAAGTATGTTTACTGATCTTAGATATCTTTTAGTTTCAGGTTTTGTCTCTCCTTTTGAAAATCTTCCTGCACCTAAAGAAATTACAAAATAGAATGCTAAAACCAAAGCAAGAATTGTTATTAAAATACCTAATTTACCGAGCATAAATTTATTGATTATATTAGTATAATTAATATGTTTTATGACATTTTGTCATAGGTATTTATAGGATTATTCTTCTATATAAGCTTTATGCATGCAGGAATTATTTTTTTATTAGTAATCATCGGATCTGTCTTATTTCATATTTTTACCCCTTGGTATTGGACTGATATAGCATCAAACTGGGGTGGAATGGATGATACTATAACTCTCACCTTTTGGGTAGGTGGAGGAGTATTCGTAGCTGTTTGTCTATTTATGATTTACTGTGTTTTTAGATACTCACATAAAGAAGATAGAAGAGCAGAATATAAACCCGAGGATAAAAAATTAGAAAAAATCTTAACATGGGCAACTACCTTAGGAGTTGCTGCTTTACTAGCACCTGGCCTTATTATTTGGAATCAATATGTAAATGTTCCAAAGAATGCAATCGAAGTTGATGTAATGGCATGGCAATGGGGATGGCAATATAGACTACCTGGTGCAGATGGAAAATTAGGAACTACACAGGTAAGAAACATTGCTGACAATAATCCGTTTGGTATAAACCCAGATGATCCGTTTGGAAGAGATGATATAATGGTTGAGAGTGATGTTATAAATTTAGAAAACAATAGACCTGTAAAAATTTTATTAAGATCAGTAGACGTACTTCATAATTGGTATGTTCCACAATTTAGAGCAAAAATGGATGCAGTTCCAGGAACGGTTACTTTCTATTGGTTTGAACCTAACAAAGTAGGTGAATACGAAGTGTTATGTGCCGAGTACTGTGGTGTTGGACACTACGCAATGAGAGGTGGTGTTGAGGTCCAAGATAAAGCTGACTATGAAGTTTGGCTAAGCGAGCAAGAAACTTTTGAGCAATTATCTGCCAGATATGAAAAATTAGACGTAGATGGGAACAAATTGGCCAAAAAATAACAATTTATTAATTTAAAAAAAAATATATATAGAGGATAAAAATATGTCAGACGAATACGATAATAACAAATCATATCAAGCTCAGTCATCAGAAGTAATGGATGGTTCAACTGGTTCTGTTAATCCAGATATAGATTATGTAAGACCAGCAGAAGTTGGTGAGCAAGATTTATATCATGGACATAGTTTTATCGAAAAATGGGTTTTTTGCCAGGATGCAAAAGTTATCGGAGTACAATATTTCTTAACAGCAGTATTTACTGGAATTGTAGGTTTAATTTTATCTTGGTTAATGAGACTTCAATTAGGTTTTCCAGAATTAGCAGGTTTCATGACAGCAGAACATTATTATCAATTTGTAACTATGCATGGAATGATCATGGTAGTTTATTTTTTAACTGCACTATTTCTCGGAGGCTTTGGAAATTATCTAATTCCACTAATGGTAGGAGCAAGAGATATGGTTTTCCCATATGTCAATATGCTTAGCTTCTGGATGTTCTTTGTTGCAGTTGCAGTTTTAATGGCAAGTTTCTTTGTTCCAGGTGGACCAACAGGAGCGGGATGGACCTTGTATCCTCCACAAACTATTTTGGAGGGAACTCCAGGATCTGGTACGGGAATACTTCTAATGCTTATATCTTTATCTTTATTTGTAATTGGTTTCACAATGGGTGGACTGAATTATATGATTACAATTCTACAAGCTAGAACTAGAGGAATGACTTTAATGAGAATGCCTTTAACAGTATGGGGTATATTCACAGCAACTGTACTAGCAATGTTAGCATTTCCAGCACTACTAGTTAGTGCAATAATGATGACATTAGATAAGGTTTTACAAACAAGTTTCTTTATGCCTACAATATTAAAGGCAGGTGAGGTTCTTGAATATGGTGGAGGAAGCCCAATACTTTTCCAACACTTGTTTTGGTTCTTTGGACACCCTGAAGTTTATATTGTTGCATTACCTGCATTTGGAATAGTTTCTGACTTGATATCAGTTCATGCAAGAAAAAATATATTTGGTTACAGAATGATGGTTTGGGCAATTGTTGGTATTGGAGGTTTAAGTTTCTTTGTATGGGCTCACCACATGTACGTTAGCGGTATGAACCCTTGGTTTGGATTTTTCTTTGCAACAACGACATTAATTATTGCCGTTCCGACAGCCATGAAAGTTTATAATTGGATACTTACTTTATGGAGGGGAAATATTAGAATTAATACTGTAATGTTATGGTGTCTAGGATTTATCGTTACATTTGTAAATGGTGGAATTACTGGGATATTTTTAGGAAATGTTTCAGTTGATGTTCCATTATCTGATACATATTTTGTAATAGCCCACTTCCATATGGTCATGGGTATTGCACCATTAATGGTTATTATGGGCGCAGTTTATCATTGGTTCCCATTAGTAGCTGGAAAAATGTTACATGAGGGTCTAGGAAAATGGCACTTCTGGATTACTTTCTTAGGAGCTTATTCAATTTATTTCCCAATGCATTACCTAGGTTTTATAGGAGTTCCAAGAAGATATTTTGAAATGTATGATAGTCCGTATATGACATCAGCAGTTGGTATGAACGAATTTATAAGTATTGCAGCATTTATAGTCGGTGCAGCACAGTTTATTTTAGTTTTCAATATCATTAAAACATTAAAAACAGGTAAAAAAGCTGAACAAAACCCTTGGAAAGCTAATTCACTTGAATGGTATACTTCTACTGTTCCACCAGAACATGGTAACTTTGGTGAAAGACTTCCAGTTGTTCACAGATGGCCTTACGACTTTAGTGTTCCAGGAGCAAAAGATGACTTTATTCCGCAAACAACAGCACCTAGTGAAGTAATACACACAGAAGTAGAGAAAACTTAAGAGAAAAATAATGTCTGAACAAAAAATAGACGGCTTCGAACTTAAACCTGGGTTTAAGGGCATGGCGTCTGACACTGGTTCAGACCAAACAATGTTTAAAGGTGTGCATTGGGGCAAAGCCATGATGTGGATCTTTTTACTGAGTGATACTTTTGTATTTAGCTGTTTTTTAATTTCTTATATGAAAGGTAGAGGATCAACCATTGTTGATTGGCCTAACACGAGTGAGGTTTTTTCTTTACATGTAGGAGGTGTACCTGTCCCACTTTTACTTATTGCGATAATGACTTTTGTATTGATTACAAGCAGTGGAACAATGGCATTAGCGGTTAAATATGGTTACGAAAAAAATCGTAAAATGTGTGGTTGGCTAATTCTAGCTACTGCTGTAGGTGGACTTACTTTTGTAGGAATGCAAGTGTTTGAGTGGTCTAAACTAATTCATGAAGGTGTTAGACCGTGGGGAAATCCTTTTGGTGCATCACAGTTTGGTTCTTTCTTTTTTATGATAACAGGTTTCCATGGTTTCCATGTCTCAATTGGGGTGATTTTCTTATTCATTTACACTTATAAAGTTTTTGCTGGTCATTATGAGAGTAAAAAAAGAGGCTGGTTTACTAAAATGAAAGGGGATTATGTTGAAATTGAAATATTAGGTCTTTATTGGCACTTCGTAGATCTAGTTTGGGTTTTCATTTTCGCATTTTTTTATTTGTGGTAAAATAAAATATGGAAGAGACTAACAAAATGAACGAGACAACTAAAAAAGAAGAGCAAACAAGTACTCAAAAGATAGGAATTTATCTTTGGATATGGTTGTTGTTATTTGTTCTAAGTTTCTTCTCGTACATGGTTGACTGGTACCAATTTCAAGGAATGTTGAGATGGTCACTAATATTATTCTTTATGTTTTTAAAAGCAGGGTTAATTATGGCCTTTTTCATGCACTTATTTTGGGAGAGATACGCTTTAGTGAATGTTCTGTTATGGCCAATGACGGCAATTGCCTGTTTTATATTTTTAATGACTGCAGAATTTAAATATACATTGTTTTCAAGATTCTTTTATTTTGTAGTAGGGGGAGCTTAAATATGGATGCCTACGGATACTTAGCTTTTTTCTTAATTTTATTTGTTTTTTTCATTTATATAGTTTGGTTTGGTTATTCGGTAAAAGTTGAAAACCAAAAAGAACAAGGTGATAAAGTCACAATAAATCCTTATGATCAAATACCTTTAAGTAGAAGATTAATTGACAAAAAAAATAGCAAGGTGGGTATATTCGATCTTGGAAATCATATTTTAATAGCAGGCGTTATATTACTTGTAATATTTGTTTCACTAAATGTTGAGTAATAGTGACTGCAAATACAATTAAAAAAAAATCAGTTTCTATAAGTTTTTTTTCCTATTCAAAATATTTATTATTGCTAATGAAGCCAAGAGTTATGTCTTTGGTTATCTTTACTTGTGCTGTTGGATTATTAACAGCTCCAATTTCAGTTTCATTCCTTAATTCAATAGTTGCAATATTTTTTGTGACAATGGGCGCAGGTGCAGCTGGTGCCCTAAATATGTGGTATGAGGCTGACCTTGATAAATTAATGACAAGAACATGTCTTAGACCCATTCCTACAGGAAAAGTTAATAGGGAACACGCTTTATTATTTGGAACAGTATTGTCAATAATATCTATAGTTGGACTTTATTGTTTTTCAAATTTAACATCAGCTATTTTATTATCAATAACGATAGCATTTTATGTCTTTGTTTATACGATTTGGTTAAAAAGAAAAACACCCCAAAATATTGTTATCGGAGGCGCATCAGGCGCACTGCCACCAGTTATAGGTTGGACTATAGCTACGAACTCATTAACATTAGAACCAATAACATTTTTTTTAATCATATTCTTTTGGACCCCATCTCATTTTTGGGCATTGAGCCTTTATAAAGCGGACGACTATCAGAAAGCTAAAATTCCTATGTTACCTATTACTAATGGAATTCAGGAAACTAAGAAAAATATATTTGTTTATTCTTTAATAATGTTACCAGTGGTTATTTTGCCTTATTATATTGGTTTTGCAGGTGAAACATTCTTAATAGTTTCATTATTACTTACCTTTTATTACAACTATGTTTGTTATGATCTTCTTAAGTTCAAAAAAAACAAATTTGAAATAAAGAAGGCTAAAAAGGTATTTTCTTACTCAATTTTTTACTTATTTTTGCTTTTTGTCTTATTTTTGGTAGACCAGATTATAAAATAAATAATTCTATTTATTTTATAGGAAAATGGTAAAAAAAATTCATGAGATACGTAAGCACAAGAGATAATTCAAAAGAATACAGTTTTGAAGATGTCTTCATCAAAGGTTTAGCTGATGATGGTGGACTTTATGTACCTACATCTTTAAAAAAATTCAGCTCAGATGAATTGTCCGAGCTTAAAAATCTTAATTATAATGATTTATCTACTGAAATAATAAATCAATTTTCATCAGACTTTATTTCAAAAGATGATCTTTCATCATTAATTAAAAAATCTTATTCAACTTTTAGAGAAAAAGAAGTTGTTAAAATATCAAATATTGGAGATCTCAAATTATTAGAATTATTTCATGGTCCTACATTGGCTTTTAAAGATGTGGCAATGCAGTTTATTGGTAACTTGTATCAATATTATTTAATTAAAAATGATAAAAAAATTAATATTGTTGTAGCTACATCAGGTGATACAGGTGCTGCCGCTATAGATGCAATTAAAGGCAAATCAAACTTAAATATTTTTGTCTTACATCCTAATAATAGAATTTCACCAGTACAAAGAAAGTTAATGACAACAGTTGAGGATGAAAATGTTTTCAATATTGCAATTGACGGAAATTTTGATGATTGTCAAAATATTGTTAAGCAAATGTTTTCGGATTTAGATTTTTCTAAATCAATAAATATGTCAGGGGTTAATTCTATTAATTGGGTGAGAATAATTGCCCAAGCTGTTTATTATTTTTATACTTATTTCAAACTTGAAAGTGATAAACCTATATCTTTTTCAGTCCCCACAGGAAACTTTGGAGATGTTTTTGCAGGATATCTTGCAAAAAAAATGGGATTACCAATAGATAAACTTATCGTTGCGACTAATGAAAATGATATTTTGCATAGAGCAATCTCAAATGGTGATTATGTTTCAAAAAAAGTAAAAGAAACACTTTCTCCAAGTATGGATATCCAATTGGCAAGTAACTTTGAAAGACTAATTTATTATGTAAATAACTCTAATTCTGAAATTACATCAGATATAATGAAAAAAATTAAACAAAATGAATATAAAGTTGATAAATCAAACTTAGGTATTATACAAAAAGATTTTGTTTCAGAAAGTTGTAATGAAAATGAAACTTTAGAAATTATAAAGAAAAATTTTGAGAAAAATAAAATTATTTTAGATCCGCATACTGCAGTTGGAGTAGGAGCTGCACACAAACTATCATTTAATGATTGTGTAGTTTTGTCTACTGCCCATCCATGTAAATTTCCAGCTGCAACAGATAATGCTATAAATAAACATGAAGAACTACCTCAAGAGCTTCAATATGTTCATGGTAAAGAGGAAAATTTTCAATTATTAAAAAATGATAAGGAAGCAGTAAAAAATTTCGTTAAAAGTAAATTATGAAGCTAAAAATTAATGATCAAATCCCAGATACAAAAATTTTTCATTTAGTTGATGGTGAACCCAAGGAACAAAATATTTCTGAGGTATTAGGATCAAAAAAAATAATATTATTTGGATTACCTGGTGCATTCACAGCTACATGCTCTAAGTTTCACTTGCCGGGTTATGTTAAAAATGCTCAACAAATCTTAGATAAAGGTATTGATAAAATATTTTGCTTAGCTGTAAACGATCCATATGTGATGAATGCTTGGGGAGAGGCAAACAATATTGGAGAAAATATAGTTATGCTAGCCGATCCTTATTTGTCATTTACAAAACTAATTGGTGCTGAAGTTGATAGAAATTCAAAAGGTATGGGCATAAGATCTAATCGTTATGTGATGATTATAAACAACCTGGAAGTGCAAAATATTCAAGAAGAAGAGGAAACTAAAAACTGTGGAATATCCTCAGCAGATAGTATTTTGAGTATTATTTAGTTTAACTCTTATAAAATCTATAATACCATTAACTATGCGTAAATTATTGTTAGTATTAATTTCATCAATTATCCTTTCATCTTGTGCTACTATTGTAAACGATCCAAATACTCCTGTTGCCTTGTCTTTCAGTGATGGAAGTGATGGCACATGCAATTTAACTAATAAAAGGGGTTCATGGAGTGGAAAAGTTCCTGGAACATTCATGATTAGAAGATCAGATGATATTTTAAGATTTAACTGTAAGACAGAGACAGGCAAGACTGGGGTTGGTGGTATAGCTAGTAGTATTGAAGGTGCAAAACTAGGTGCTAGTGTATTATTTTTTGACCTTGGAATAACAGATGCAATTACAGATAAACATAGAACTTACGCCCCAAGCTTTACAATTCCTGTAAATTAATTTCTAATCAAACTGATGCAGCCTCTCTAGCCATTAAATCAACTTCGTTATTTAATTTGTCTGTAGAATGGCCTTTTACCCAGCTCCATTTTATTTCAAATTCACTAGTCATAAGATCTAATTCAGTCCAGAGATCTTTATTTTTTACAGGTTGTTTCTTTGCAGTTTTCCAACCATTTTTCTTCCAATTATGTATCCACTCTGTAATTCCGGACTTTACATATTTAGAGTCTGTAAAAATTTGAACATTGCTACCTTTAGGAATTTTTTTAAGGGCTTTTATTGGAGCAAGTAATTCCATTTGATTATTAGTGGTATCTTTTTTGCTACCTTTTATAAGGGTTTTTTTTTCATCTTCTATAATGATTGCAGCCCACCCACCATTTCCCGGATTACCCAAACATGATCCATCGGTGTAAATCTTTATCATTAGTTATAGTCTCTAAAAGAATTTAGTTTTCTATGAAAATTTAATTTATCCAAATATTCTTTAGGATCTTTAATTTTAATTAATGCTTTTTTTGGGGTATTTAAATAATCATATGATCTTGTAAGAAGATATCTTAAAGCTGAACCACGACATAAAGTATTAAAATTACTCTTTTCTTTAGAATTCAATTTACGAATTGATTGATAGCCTCTTAATAATTGAGCAGATTTGTTTTTGTCTAAAACAAACACTTTATTTTTTTTTTTAAAACATAATGCATTAACACATGTCGCTAATTCATATGCTAAGAAATCATTTGCAGAAAAATAAAAGTCGATAAATCCATAATATTTTTTTTTATAGAAAAAAATATTATCTATAAAAAGATCACTATGAATTATTCCATTAGGCATACTCTTCGGCCATTTTTTTTTGATATCAAATAAATCATTCTTCATAATATTTATTAAATCACTTGAAAGTTTATTGATTCTTTTGTCTATTTTATTAAGCAACTGTCCCCAAGAATTAACTGATAAAGAATTTTTTCTATATAACTTTAATTTCTTAGCAGCCACATGTAATAAAGCTGCATTTTTTCCCACAGAGTAGCAATCTTTATTTGTTAAATTAATTTTATCCTTTCCTTCAAGAAAGCTGACTAAACAGGCAGTTTTATTCTTAATCTTGAATAAATATTTACCTTTTTTATTTTTAATAGGCTCTGGACATTTAATTTTTTGTCTAGATAAGCCAAACATAAGGTTCATAAAAAATGGTAAATCTTTTTTTTGAACTCTTTTTTCAAAAATAGTTAAAATTATTTTTCTATTTTTTGTTTTTATTAAATAATTAGTATTTTCAATTCCTTTTTTTATTCCTGAAAATGATAGAATTTTACCTATTTTAAAGGTTTTCTCTATTAAGCTTAAATCAACCTTATTTATTCTAGTATAAACGGCCATTAATTCAATTTTCCTGGGATTTTAAATGTTACGTCTTCTTTGACTATTTCAACTTCCTCTATTTCTACGGTAAATTTTTTTTTAATATTTTCTATGAATTCTTTAACTAATACTTCAGGAGCCGAGGCACCAGATGAAATACCTATTGTTTTGCATTTAGATATTTTTTCAAGTGGAAAGCTGCTTTCCGAATGAATTAATTCAGCATTTTCACACCCATTATTTTGAGCTACTTCAACTAATCTAACTGAGTTAGAAGAATTTCTACTACCAATTACAAAAAGATTATCACACTCTTTTGCAATTTTTTTGACTGCTGCTTGTCTATTTGTTGTTGCGTAACAAATATCGTCTTTCTTAGGCTCGTTAATATCAGGAAAGCGTTCTTTTAAGACGTTTATAATATCTTTAGTATCATCAACCGACAATGTTGTTTGTGTAATATAAGCAAGTTTTTTATCTTCAACTCTTTCATAATTTTTTGCATCATCAATCGTTTCTATAAGATCAATTTTTCCATCAGGGACTTGTCCCATAGTACCAATTACTTCAGGATGGTTTTTATGACCTATAAGCAAAACTTGAACATCCTTTTTATCTAAATTTTCTGCTTCTCTATGAACTTTAGATACAAGTGGACATGTAGCATCTACAAAAATCATATTTAAACTTTCTGCCTCTTTAGGAACAGATTTTGGTACACCATGAGCTGAAAAGATAACAGGTCTCGTTTTATCCTCAATTTCATCAATCTCTTCAACAAATATTGCGCCAATTTTTTTTAAACCATCTACTACATGTTTGTTATGAACTATTTCATGTCTTACATATACAGGAGCTCCATATTTTTCTATGCTTTTTTTTACAATTTCAATTGCTCTATCTACACCTGCACAAAAACCTCTGGGAGCTGCTAAAAGTATTTTAAGATGATTATCCTTCACTTTCATCCTTTCGAAAAAATGGGATTAAAAAAACAATACATGCAACTAGAAAAAAAAGACTACCAAACATAGCCCAAAAACTCCCTACACTTGATATAATAAAACCCAACGCAGAAATAATAAATAAAATCCACCCAATTAAGTTAATATTTTTATTACTCATTTTTTTCAATTAAATATTCGAGCAATATATGTGGAAAAGTTAATGAGGCCAATCCAATAAAAATTACTCGATATATAGTTTCGTTAAATTCGTTATAATTATTCAGAATTGATATTGAAACAACATATCCAAAAATTGTCAAAATTGTTAGTGGAAGGGCTTTTTTAATAAATATTGGTAAACCTTTTGTCAAATTTTTATTTATTTCTCTAATCAAAGAAATCGAGTGTCTAATAGAATGTAAAAAGCAAAAGTAAATCGTAAAAGCAATTATTGGATCAAGAAAATAATTTAGGATTAATATTGATAAATAATCCATTAATAATAATGACTTTACCTCGACACTTTTGTTTAACGATAAAATAATTCCAGAAATTAAAGATAGTAAGATAAATATGAATAATATCTCGTTAGATATTATTAAATTATTTGATATATAAAAATTTAATGTCTCGAATATTGCTAGTGTTTCCTCTTTATGGAAAAACAAGGGTGAGGTAATTATTAATGACCCTTTTAAAAAATAAATTAATTCAAAGTTTTTCCTTTGATTAATAAATTCAGAATCCTCTTTTCCAAAATGAAAAGCAGCGATAATTAAAAATAAGAAAAGTAATGATTTTGGAAATATAAACCAAATCAATATTATAACTGCACCAATAAGTAAATAACTCAAATAAAAAATACCCATTGATTTATATCCAAAATATTTAATCAGTTTTTTACCTTTAATATGATCCAGTGAACCATGAGATATTCCAATTGTTAAAATTAAAAATAACGAAATTAGCAAGAAACTGCCTTCTCTCAGATAATTTATTCCACATAAAAGTATACATAAATTAAAAAAAATTAAAGAGTGGTAAAAATTAAGTCTAATCATTTAATTTAAAAAAGTGCTTTAATAAAAATCCATTTGGGCATTTTTAATATTATTGACAAATCTTCAAATAAATTACTTCTATTTGACAAAAATTTTATAACAGTATTAGATTTATTATTAAACATCCTAAAAAAAATATTTGGCATTTTACTTGGATTATTTTTAAGAACTTTTAAAAAAATATTATCAAGAAATTGATATTTTTTTTTAATTTGAAAAGTTTTCAATTTACTAATGTTTTCGATATTTTCTCTAATATATTTACTTTGTTCTTGAATATTTAGAAAAGTATAACCAGTACTTAACCTTGTCATACCACCAGCTGTTCCAATATGAATTTTATTTTTTACTTGGTCAATTATTGGGTAAAAAAGAGGTATAGCACCCACTTCTTTGTATGTAATCTTATAATCTTTTATTTTTAGATTATTCTCAATATATTCTTTAATTTGCTGATCATAATCTTTTTGGGAATCGTCATTCATTTCTGATAACCAAGTTGTTTCAACTAATGCTGTCTTTTTCGAATATGGAAGTGTATAAAAAAAATGAACACTTCCTCTCTGTTCACAATCAAAATCCATTAGATTCATCATTTCTTCATCAAAAAATTCCTTTTTTGTCTCTATTTCTACCCCACAGAAATGTTGCCAAAGATCAGAGTTTTGATTATCTAAATTTGGAACACTATTAAATACTAATGAGTTATCAAAATTTATATTTTGATCGTTTTTGTGAAAGGAAATATTTTTATTTTCTTTTAATTTGTTGTTTATCTTCTCATAAAATAACCCACTATCAATACTTTGATACTGATAATTATCACACTCTAGATGTCTAGTTTTTTGAGGCACATTTATGGAGAAATGTTTCCAATTTTTTTTTACACAATCCTCAAAATTATGTGGGAATGTTTTCCAAAAAGACCAAGTTTTATCTTTTTTATATTCATCTCTTGGCTCAATAATAGCTAAAGTTTTATTTTTTAACTTATTATTGATCTCTAATTCATATGCTAAGGATAATCCTGCACAACCTCCACCAATTATGACAAAATCAAAATCTTCCATTTAAATTTATTTCTTCACTAATTAATTCGTGTTCTTTATCTCTAAGGTGATTATGTTTTTTAATCAATGATAGTTTTAGCAAGTCAAATATAGACAATAATGTTTGCAATATCTTACCAGTATTAGTAACAAAAATTTTACCTGATTTATTATAATTTTGAATTGTTTGCTTTTTAATAATATTTCTTCCAATTTGTCTATAAACTCTTCTTGCAACTAAAATTGAAAATCGAAGACTTAAAGGAATATCTTTTATTGATGAAAAGCTACTATTATAAAATAAATCTGCAGTAGCCAATGTTTCTTTTATTGTTTCAAAATTATGTTTTATATAAAACCTTTCATTTTTAGAGTCCTCTACCACATCTCTAGAAATATTTGTTAGTTGCATAGCTATTCCCAAATCTATAGCCGATTTAAGAGAATTAGAGCTAGTAACATTTAGAATTTTTGCCATCATTAATCCGACAGTTCCTGCTACTCTATATGAATAAATTAATAATTCCTTTTTTGAATTTAATCTTACTTCATTTTGAATATCAGACTCTACACCATCAAATAAGTCTCCTACAATTTTTGTAGAAATATTATATTCATCCATTAATACCCACATATTTTTAATTATACGGTTCCGAAATTCTTTATTGATAAAATTATTTTTGAAGTTTAAAAATCTTCTTAATTTAATATCAATTACACCCTCATCGTCTGCTATATTGTCTAAAGTTCTACAAAAATCGTATAAATTAGAACATTTCAAATAAGTTTCTTTTGGAAGAAAAAAACCAGCCCAGTTAAATGATTTTGCGTATATTGATAGAAAACTCTTTTTCTCCATTACAGAATTTTGTCTAAGACTTTTGCTGAAGATAGTACTCCAGGCACTCCTGCTCCAGGATGAGTGCCTGCTCCAACAAAATATAAACCATCAAAAATCTCTGATTTGTTATGAAATCTAAAATAAGCTGATTGGGTAAATTTTGGTTGAATAGAAAAACCTGAGCCGTATTTTGTATTTAACTCTTTCTCAAAATAATCTGGAGTTAAATAAAAATCCTCAACAATATTTTCACTTAGATTAGGTAATAAACTTTCCTCCATTTTTTTAATAACCAAGTTTTTCATTTTATCTCCCTCAATAGACCAGTCTATACCAGATTGGTTATTAGGAACTGGCACTAACACATAAAAACAATCATGGTTATCAGGCGCCATAGATTTGTCTGTAGCTGTTGGTCTATGTAAATAGTAACTAATATCGTCATTTAATTTTTTATTGTTAAAAATATCATCCAAGTGCTCCTTATATTTATCTCCAAATTTGATGGTATGATGTTCAATATCGTCGTAAACTTTTTTGGTTCCAAAGTAATACACAAACAAACCCATTGAATATTCCATTCTTTTCATTTTCCAATTAAAAATAGAATTACTACTATTTGTGTTTGCTAATTTTGAGTAAACTGCGGGTGGATCAGCGTTACAAATGACATTATCTGTTTCTATTTTATCCCCGTTGTTTAGTTCAACGCCAGTTATTTTATTTTTACTTGATACAATTTTATTTACTTCGCATCCTTTTAATATTTTAATATGTTCTTCATTCATTAATTTTTCCATGCCATTTATTATTTGACCAGTTCCTCCCATTGAGTAATGAATTCCCCATTTTTTTTCCAAATATAAGATTAGTCCATATATTGAAGTTGTTGTGAAAGGATTACCACCTACCAATAGAGGATGCATACTAAGTAATCTTCTTAATTTTTCATTTTCTATGTAAGAAGAAACTAAACCATAAACTGATTTATAACTCTTTAAATTAAATAAAGAGGGTATTTGCTTTAACATAAAAGAAGGTTTATCAAATGGGACATCTGCAAGTTCTGTAAAGCCTTTATCAAAAATTTTTTTTGTAAAATTAACTAAGTTTTTATATCCGTTAACATCTTTTTCGTTAATTTTTTTTATTTGATCAATCATCTCTTCTTCATCACCAGAATAGTCAAACTTAAAGCCGTCTTCGAAAACAAATTGATACCAGGTTTTTAAAGATTTTATTTCTAAATAATCTTTTGAATTTTTGTTAAAAAGCTGAAATAATTCATCTATTAAGTAGGGCGCTGTTATCACAGTTGGACCGCCATCAAATGTAAATCCATTTTTTTTAAAGACTCTTGCCCGTCCACCTAAATCTTCATGTTTTTCAATCAAGGTTACATTGTGGCCTTTAGCTTTTAACCTTAATGCTGCAGCCATACCCCCAAAACCTGATCCTATTACTATCGAATTCATAATTTGGATTTTATATTATTTTAAGAAAATGTAACGTAATTTAGTTATGAATTAATTTTTTTTAATTCAGTCTTTGCTTCTTCAAGATTTTTTTCAAACAAATTATCTAATTTAGATTTATCAACTGTAGTTGTTATAATTTTTTTCACTGACTCCAGTGCAATTTTGACAGAAGTATCTTTGATTTCTTTTATTGCTCCCTCTTTCATCTGATTAATTTTTGTTTGTGTTAAATTCTTCTTAGTTTCAGAAGATTTATGAAATTTTTCATTCATACTTATAACAAGTTGCTCAGATTCAGTTTTAGCTTGATCAAGGATCTTTTTTGACTCCCCTTGAACAGAATTAAGTTTAGCTTGAGCTTCATCTAATAGTTTTTTTGACTCTACTCTTAACTTTTCACTCTCATCAATTTCTTTTTTTATATCCCCTATCATTTTTGTTAAGAGATTATTTATATTCTGAGGTATTTTAAAATATACCAATAGACCTATAAAAATAAAAAATGATATTGCTACCCAAAAAGTTGCATCAAACATCTTTTCTCTCTTTGTTTATTTTTGATTGGTCTTCCACAATTGCTGCTATGCTACTACTATTTACTTCATCACCAATTAGCTCTTTTATTAACTCGGCTGATGTTTCAGCTGCTATCCTGTTTATTTTTTCTCCTGATTTATTCTTTAGATCGGACAATTCCTTTTCTACTTCATTTATTTCCTCATCAAGATCTTTCTCTAGTGCAGCTCTTTTTTTATTAATATCATCCAAAATCTTTTCTCTAGCTTCATTAAAGTAACTTTTAGCTTTAAGTTTGCTGTCTAAAATAATCTTTTCATATTCGTCAATTTTTTTTTGACTTTCCTCTTTTTGCTTGTCTGCTGTCTCAATATTTTCAAGTATTTGAGATTTTCTAGTTTCCAGGTTATTGCTAATCTTAGGCAATATAACTTTGGTCAAAACAATAAAAAGTATTCCAAACGTGATGATAAGCCAGAAGATTTGAGAAATCCAAAACTCTGGATTAAGTTGAGGCATACCACCACTCTCAGCGGCAAATACTGTATTAAAACATGCAAAGCATGTAACGAATAATAAAAAAACTATTTTTTTTAACATTAATTAAAATGCAAATAAAATAATCAACGCAACTACTAGTCCAAACAATCCTGTTGCTTCAGCTAAAGCAAATCCTAATAACAAGTTAGGGAATTGTTTTTGAGCTGCAGATGGATTTCTCATAGCACCAGATAAGTAATTACCAAAGATAATTCCTATACCAACTCCTGCACCTGCTAGTGCGATAGCTGCTAAACCTGCTCCTATCATTTTTGCTGCTTCTAATTCCATTTTTCCTCCTTTTTTTATTAATGGTGTAGATTTAATGCATCATTTAAATAAATGCATGTTAAAATTGCAAATACATACGCTTGAAGAAAAGCAACTAGTATCTCCAAACCCGTAAGTGCAACCGAAAAACTAAGTGGAAGCCATCCACCTACAATTCCTAAGCTTATAACAAAGCCTCCAAATACCTTCATCATTGTGTGACCTGCCATCATATTTGCAAATAGTCTGACCGATAGGCTGATTGGCCTACTTAAATACGAAATTATTTCAATAACTACAATTAATGGAAGCAGAACTATTGGAACTCCACTTGGCACAAACAATTTCAAATATCCCAATCCATGTTTCATAAATCCAATAATTGTTACTCCAATGAAAATAAATGCTGCCAATACAAATGTAACTATTATATGGCTTGTGACTGTAAATGCGTAAGGTATCATTCCAAACATATTACAAAAAAGCACAAACATAAAAAGTGAGAAAATAAACGAAAAGTAAGGTTTTGCTTTTGATCCTGCTGTGTCACTAATCATTTTGGCGACAAATGAATAACTTAATTCTGATAATAATTGTAATTTATCAGGTATTAGGGTTTTTTTCTTTGCCCCTAGATTAAAAATTATCAAAATGGCTAAAGAACTAATAACCATAAATAAACTTGCATTAGTAAAAGAAATATCGACTGAGCCTAATTTAATTTCCGGACCAATTCTATAAACATTGAATTGATACATTGGATTTGATGCCATTATATTCTCTTATTTTTTTTGCATTTTTTTTGCTGATTTAATTACATTCATAATTCCTGCAATTACTCCTACAAAAAAAAATATTAAAATTAACCAGGGCTTAGTACCAAACCAATTGTCTAAAATAAACCCAATAATTGTCCCAACAGCTACTGCAGCAACTAATTCTGTGCTCATTTTAAAAGCGTGACCCATCCCTGATGTTGATGGCTCTTTATTTTCAGAATATTTAGATTTTGCCATGTTTTTTGCACTTTTAAGGCGAGTTTTAAAATCTTCCTCTTCCATTAGCCTAAGCTACCATGCTCTCAGCTTTTTGAAGGTCAACAGCAACTAGTTGACTTATCCCTTTCTCTGGCATTGTAACCCCATACAACCTATCCATTTTTGACATAGTTAACGCATGGTGGGTTACTATTATAAATCTTGTAGAAGTAATCTTTGTCAGTTCATTTAAAAGATTACAAAATCTTGTTACATTTGCATCATCTAGTGGAGCGTCTACTTCATCAAGAACACAGATAGGTGATGGATTAGTTAAAAAGACTGCAAATATTAAGGATAATGCTGTTAAAGCCTGTTCACCACCTGAAAGCAGAGTAATCGACTGAAGTCTTTTTCCAGGAGGACTTACTAGCATTTCCAAACCAGCATCTAGTGGATCATCAGAGTCTACTAGTTCTAACTTAGCGCTACCCCCATTAAATAATTTTGTGTAAACCTCATTAAATTTTCTACTCACTCTCTCAAAAGCGTCCAATAATCTTTCTCGACCTTTTTGATTAAGTTCAGTTATGCTCTGCTTTAATTTTAATATTGCTGTAACAAGATCTTGTCTATCTTGTTCCATTTTTTTTATTTCAGTTTTATATTTTTCCGTTTCATCATCTGCTCTTAAGTTAACAGATCCAAGCTTCTCTCTTTCCCTCTTTTTTTCATCTAGTAACTCTTCTTGAGTAAGTAAGTCAGGAAATTCATCATGTTTTTCAAGATTTGAATAATTCAATATGTTGTTTTCTTCTATATTCAACTCTGTCATAACTCTTTCCAAAAGATCATTTCTTCTTTTATTTAAACCTTCAATTGTAGCTCCTGAGCTAGCTTTCTTCTCTCTAATTTCTATTGAACTTTCTTTTGTATTATTTAATTGAACTCTAATTTCAGCAATATTGTTATCAATTTTTTCCACTAAAATTTCATTTTCATTTTTTTCATTTTCTGAAATTCTTAAGTTTTCAGAAATCTTTCCTTTTTTTTCTGCTTGAGATTGAGGTTGTTTTTCTAAACCATTCAATTTTTCTACAAGTTTATTTTTTCTAGTATTAAGTTCATTTACCATTTTTTCAGAATTTGTTAAAAGATTTTGCCAGCTTTCAAACTCTTGATCAATTATACTTATTCGTTCTTTTCTTTTAACAGACTCTTTTTTTATACTTTGGTTTTTACTATAAGTTTCAGCATAATCATCCTGTAATTTTTTTATTTGATAATTTTTTGATGTTAGAGTTGAAATCGCATCACCATTCTCAACTTCTTTAATTTTCATAGTCAAATAGGACAAGTTAATAATACATTCATCTAAAATTTTTATTGTCTGATAATTTTTATTTTCTGAAATTAGTTTTTTAACCTCTTCGATTTGACTTTTTATGTTGCTAATAATTTCATTATTTTTTTTCAAAGTTTCAGCACTGAAACTATCTAATAATGCATCCATTCTATCTTGTTCACTTTTTAATTTTGATTTAGAGTTTTCCAGGTCTTGATTAGAAAGTTTTTCTGTTTCATAATATTTTGAATCTGTATCAATTAAGATATTTCTTTCCTCTTTTAATCTTTTTTCGTTTGAATTTGCATCAATTACAATGCTTTTTTCTCTATCTATGTCCTCATCTATAACTTTTATAGAACTTTTTATTGTATCTATTTCCTCATTTATTCTAGTACTTTCCTCATCTAAAGCTTTCAGCTCAAGGTTTAATCTCTGAATCTTAGACAAATTTTCAATATTTTTTTGTCTTATTGGCTCTACTCTTTCAAGTTCATTTTTAATTTTAGTTTCTAGTTCTTCAATTTGTTTATTAAATTCTTCTACTTTCCCATCGGCCTCATTATTTACTTCATTTTCTAAAGTTATATCTTTATCAATTTCTAGAAGTCTTAAATAATAAAGCCCTGCCTCAACTTTTTTTATTTCTTCTGAAATTAATTTATACTTTGCAGCTTCCTCGGCTTGTTTTTCTAAATTTGCTAATTGTTTTTCTTGTTGTCTTCTAAGTTCGTCGGCTCTCTTTAAATTATTTTCTGCTGCTCCTAATCTAATTTCTGCTTCATGCCTTCTAACATGCAAACCAGCTATTCCAGCAGCTTCTTCAAGTATAGCTCTTCTATCAGATGGTTTGGCTGTAACTAATGCTCCAATCCTACCTTGACTTATCAATGATGGTGAATGAGCCCCTGTAGATAGATCTGCAAAAAACATTTGTGCATCTTTGGCTCTAACTTCTTTGTTGTTTATGTAAAACTTTGATCCTTTATCTTTCTCAATCTTTCTTCGAATTTCTATTTCCTCTAGATCATTGTATTGGTGTGGTCCATCTTTATTCTCATTATTTAAACTTAAAACTACTTCAGCAATATTTTTTGATGGTTTATTTGATGTGCCTGAAAATATTACATCCTCCATTCCAGAGCCCCTCATACTTTTTGCTGAAGTTTCTCCCATGCACCATCTAAGAGACTCAACTATGTTTGATTTTCCACAACCGTTAGGACCAACAATTCCTGTAAGACCTTTTTCAATTAAAAAGTTAGTTTTCTCTGCAAAAGACTTAAAGCCATTTAATTGGATTTTTTTAAACTCCATTCAATGACTTATATCAGTTTTTCTATATATTTTTTTAATTTTTTATAGTTAGATGAATTTTCGAACTTTTCACCATTGATTATAAGCGTTGGTGTTGCCTCTATTTTGTAGTTTTTAGCTCCATTGATTCGGTCTTCTAAAATATAATCTTCAATTTTTGAGTCTGCTATACATTTATCAAAATCTAATTTAAAATTTGATTCTTGAATTACCTTTTTTAGATTTTTGTTGAGATCTTCGATTGTGCTTCCTCTTACCCAGCTACTTTGATTTTTATATAAATGATGAAGTATTTCTGAATTTCCATCATTCTTACAATGAGCTATTTTTGATGCATTAAATGCAGCCATATCTAATGGAAAATTTCTAAATTCGATTAAAATTAAACCTTTATCTATAAAATCAGTTTTTAAGTTAGGATAAACATTTTTATGGAAATCTGCACAATGGCTACATGTTAAAGATTCAAAAACTATCAATTTCACTTTTGCATCGACATTGCCCTCAGTAATCGATTTAATATTTGCTTTAGCATTATGTATTACAAAAAATAGTGAAAATATAATTGTCTGTATTAGTATTTTTTTCATCTTGATTTAAATATTTTATTTAATTCTAACAAAGATTTTTTGATCTTATCATTCTTAATATTGGTTATCTGTTTAATCTTTTTGCTTTTTGTCGCATTATTTATTTTGTTTTCTTTAATTTTTTCAAACTCTCCCTCAAAAGTTTTTAATTTAATATCATCGACTACATTATAACCAAAAAATATATTAATTTTTTTTATTATTTCTTTCTTAGAGTATTCTAAATCGACTTCATTTCCTCTTTTTACCATTATATTTAAACAGCTCCCATTTAATTTAGAATTTTTATATGATCTTGGGTAGGATACATTAAATAATTCTTTCCCAACAAGAAATTTCCAATTATCCAAAGTATTTGAATAAATTTGACCTTTTTTATTTAATATCCTTTTGGCTTCTTGGGGCAAAGTATCTTTAAAAGATCTTAGTCCTTGAACAGATGTAGTTCTCTGCTTAGTATTATATTTAAAATTCATATGACAAGTCAAAACATACCAAATAAAATTTTGAATTGGTACGATAATAATAAAAGAGACCTTCCTTGGCGAAAAAAAGTCTCTAAAACTCAAAAAGAATATTTTACGCTAGTCAGTGAATTTATGTTGCAGCAAACACAAGTGAAGACTGTAATACCATATTTTGAAAATTTTATTTCTAAAATCCCAGATTTAAAAAGTTTATCAAGAGTAAGAGATGCTAAATTGATGAAATGTTGGGAGGGATTAGGGTATTATTCAAGAGCCAGAAATCTTAAAAAATCAGCAAAACAAATTATAAGTGAATTTAAGGGCCAACTTCCAAAAAATGAGGACGATTTAAAATCACTACCTGGAATAGGAGATTATACATCTAAAGCAATCATGGCAATTGCATTCAATAAAAAAATAATCCCTTTAGATGGAAATGTTGAAAGAATTTTAAAAAGAGTATTTTATTTAAAAAAAGAAAAAGAAATTTCTAAAGAAAATTTACACCAAAAAAAAATTTTTTTTGGAGAAACAATTAGAGCTAGCGATTATGCTCAAGCTATAATGGAAATAGGTGCATTAATCTGTAAACCATCCAATCCACTTTGTTATCAATGTCCCATCTCAATAAATTGTAAATCCTTTAAAAAAAATGACTTTGAAATAATTAAAATAAATAAATTTAATAAACAAAAGTTTTTTGAAGCAAATATTTTTCAAAATAAGCAGAATAATTACTATCTTTTAAAAAACAGAAAATTTAACTTTTTAAAAGATATGCCTATATTCCCCATGAATGAGATACCTAAGACAAAATTTAAAAATCATTTAGGAAAAAGGATCAATATAAAAATGTCAAATATGGATATGAAAATTGCAATTAATATGAAAAATAATTTACCAGAAAAGAGCGATGGATTTTTTATTAATGTTAAAGATTTAAGCAATTGGACTTTACCTTCGTTTACAAAGAAAATACTTAATACTATCAAATAAATTAATGAAAAAAATTGCGATTATTGGTGGAGGGATATCAGGCTTATATTTTGCAAATCTTTTAAATAATGAAAAAGATTTTGAATATAAGATATTTGAAAAAAAAGATAATTATAATTTCCTTGAAGGTTATGGAATTCAATTATCAGTAAATAGTATAAAATTATTAAATAGTATAGGATTTAAAAATCTACCTGCATCTGAAGTTAGCTTTCCGTCAAAAGTGAATTTCATACAAGCAAATAATTCCAAAAAAATTTGCGATATAGACCTTACACAATTCAATGACTCATTAAATCGATACACTACCTTAAAAAGATCAACATTATTAAAATTCTTATTTCAAAACATCCCACAAGAAAAAATAAATTTTAATTCAAATATAACAAAAGTAGATAATTCTAATGGCATCAGAATTTCTTTTGGAGATAATAAAAATGAAGAATTCGATTACTTAATTATTTCGGACGGTATTTTTTCAAAAACGAGGTCACTAATTTTTAATGAAAGCATATATCCAAAATATAATCTTAATGTTGCACTGCGAGGTAAATTAAATGGTGATTATGGTAGTGATATTTCAATATATATGGGATCAAATAGTCACTATGTGATCTACCCAGTAAATCAAAATAATGAATACAATTTTGTAGCTATTATAAAAAAAAAATTATCCTCAGATGAATTGCAAAATCATGATTTATTCAAATCTGAAGAATTTTTAGCATCGTTAGTATCAGGTTTACAAAAAACATCGCAAATAAGCTCAAAAAATTTAAGTGAATTGAAATCATTTCCTGTTCACGTTAGCAGCGAATTTCCAAGTCTAAATAAAAAAAATATATTTTTGTCAGGCGATGCTTTATTTACATTCCCTCCATCATTTGCTCAAGGAGCTTCCCAAAGTATTGAAACTGCAAACGATATATTTAAAAGTATTTTTAGTGGTACAAATGAATTCTATCAAGAAAGGATTCGTAGTATTTCTTCTATAAATAATAAATCAAAATTAAACCATTTTACATTTCACTTATCAAATCCTATCAATATTTTTATTAGAAATAAAATTTTGAAATATCTCTCAAAAAATGAAAAATTTCTTGAAAATTATTTGGGTAAAATTTACAGAGCTTAATTTGCAGGCCTTAATCTTTGTCTCAAATCATCAATTGGCTTTAAAGAATTTCCAGATTTATAATGCCAAAATGTCCATCCGTTACAACTTTCTGCACCAATAATTTTTGCTGCAACTTTATGGATTGAACCCTCTGATTGTTGATATTTGATACTTCCATCCACCATAATTTTAGCATTTACTTTTTTCTTTTGATCATAAATTTCTGTTCCAGGTTTAATTAAGCCCATTTCAACTAATGATCCAAAAGGAATTCTTGGTTTTGATCTATTATTTTGAAGTGTATCTAGATATTCATCTTTTATAATATCTGTATTGTTTAACCTTTTTCTTGTAGCATCAAAATAATTTTTTTCCTTTTCAATCCCAAAATATTTTCTACCTAATTTTTTAGAAACAACAGCCGTGGTACCTGATCCTAAAAATGGATCTAAAATAAAATCATTTTTATTTGATGAGGCTAATATTATTCTATGGAGTAACGCTTCTGGTTTTTGAGTAGAATGGACTTTTTTTCCATTATTTTTTAATCTTTCTTTGCCATTACAGATTGGAAGGTTCCATGTAGATCTCATTTGGAGGTCATCATTCAAGCATTTTAATGATTGATAATTGAAAGTGTATTTCGACCCCTCACTTTTTGATGCCCAAATAAGTGTTTCATGTGCGTTAGTAAACCTTGTTCCCCTAAAATTTGGCATTGGATTATTTTTATTCCAAATTACATCGTTTAGAATCCAAAAACCTAAATCTTGGATTGTAGCACCCACTCTAAAAATATTGTGATAACTACCTATTACCCAAATCGATCCATTCTTTTTTAAAATTCTCTTACATTCTTTTAACCAATCAAAAGTAAATTCATCATAACTTTTAAAACTTTCAAATTGATCCCATTTATCATCTACAGCATCTACTTTAGATGTATCCGGTCTACTTAATTCTTTTTTTAATTGAAGGTTGTAAGGGGGATCAGCAAAAATAAGATCAAAAGTTTCATCAGGAATTTTTTTTAATTCCTTTAAACTATCTCCATTAATAATTTTGTTTTTTAAAGTTTGATTACTCATTTTTTAATTATTAATTAGACTCCAGAGTAGAGTCTCCGTCAACCTGAGATTGAATTATTTTGAGTCTACTTGTTACTATTTTTTTCTGTGACTCAATATGTTGTGTATTGGATTGAATGTTTTTCGATGAAATCTAGTTACTCCATATTTTCTAATAGCATTAATGTGATATCTAGTTCCATAACCAGCATTTAAATCCCATTTATATTTTTTAAAACTTTCTGACATTTTAAGCATCAGTTTATCCCTTGAAACTTTTGCAATTATTGATGCTGCTGATATTTCTTTAATTTTTTGGTCTCCTTTAATTATTGTTTTAATAAGATAATTACTTAATTCTGGTGATTTATTCCCGTCAATAAGTACTAAATTAGGTTTAACTTTTAGTTTTTTTATAGCTCTCTTCATGGCTAATAGACTAGCACTTAAAATATTTAGTTTTTCTATTTCTTTAACTGAGGCAGATCCTATTGCCCAAGTAGAATTTTTTTTTATAAATTTTGCTAATTTTTCTCTCTCAATCTTAGTTAACTTCTTTGAATCTTTGATCTCTTTCTTTCTAATATTTTTTTTAAGAATAACAGCTGCAGCATACACTGGACCAATTAAACTTCCTCTACCAACTTCATCAACTCCAGCTATAATTTTTCTCATTAAGTAATAAAAAAATGATATAAAAGTACTCCAATTATCAAACCTTTAATAAAAGTAATCCATAATAATCCATAATTTGAAAGATTAAGTTTTTCTCTGCACCAATTTATATATTTTTTATGTATTTCTATCATCGTAAAATTAGGCTGATATTCTTAATTCATCAATTTTCTTCCTGATTTGTTTTAAATCAGCCCAAGAATATTTTTTTTGTTCAGCTTGCCTTAATAAATATGCTGGGTGAAATGTTATCATTGTCAAGTATGTTTTATTATGAATGATTAAATCTTTCCAAACACCTCTTTCTTTTGAAATTTTTATCTTAGATCCAAATAGTGATTCCATGGCTGTACTACCCATCAGAATTAAAATTTTAGGATCAATAATTGAAATATGTTTTCGAAGAAAATTCGAATATCTATTAATTTCTGAAGGTTCAGGCTTTCTGTTATTTGGTGGTCGATAGTTAACTACATTAGTAATATAAATATTATTTCTTTTTATTTGAATAGCCTCTAACATTTTATTCAATAATACCCCAGCGTCTCCCACAAATGGCTTCCCTTGCTCGTCTTCTTTTTGGCCTGGACCTTCACCGATTATCATAATTTTACTTTCGCAGTTTCCATCAGCAAATACTAGTTGCGTAGCATTATTCTTCAGTTCACAATTGTCTATATTTTCGATTTCATTCTTTAATTCTAAAAGAAGTTTTTTTTTATCTTCTAGCTGTGGTTTAGTTTTAAGTCTGTTAATTGGCTTATCGTTAAATATATATTCAATTTCATTTGAGTTAAGATTTTCAAGGTTTAATATGTCATTTTGATTTTTGAGATTTAAAGTCATAAATTTAAATATGAAAATTTTATTAGTAATTTTATCATTTTTAGCACTGCAGACCAGTACATATTCAATTACTTCTGAAGATAATAAATTCAATCAAAAGTATCTCTCTAATTATTTTTCTGCTTTAGTTTCATCAGGTAATCAAAAAAATGAGGCAGCACTTGATTATTTTAATTCATCTAAATTTCTTATCCAAAAACATGATAATTTTTTAAAAAAGTATGTATTTTCACTAGTTTTAAATGGACAAGTTAAAAAAGGAATAGACCAAATAAAAATTTCAAAAAATGATATTAATTCAAATACCTTTGAGCTTAACCTTCTCCTTTTAGTTGATAGCTTTAAGAAAAAAGATTTTAAACAAGCCAATAAAAGAATCAAAGAATTTCAAATGGACAAAGATGATGGAACTTACGAATATGTAATTTACAAAATTTTAAAAGATTTTAATTATCTGTTTATTAAAAAAGAGGCTATTGAAGATAATAAATATGGATCATTAAGTTTAATTTCAACTGCTTTTCAGAATTGTTATTTAAACTCACAAAAAACTAATTCATATTTTGAAAGGTTATTAAATAGTTCTGATGGAGATTATTCGAGATATATGTATTTTTATTTTGCAAATCTCATTGAGAATAAAGAACTTAAAAAAGTAAATGAAGTATCAAAAAGAATTGAACCTTTAGGAGATAGTATATTATTACATCAAATCAAAGATTGGATTGATAATGAAGATTATAAAAAATTTAAAACTCATTTCTCTTGTAAAAATGAAAATGATATTTTGGCTGAGATTTTTTATTTGGTATCTAATTTATTTTCCACGCAAAATATTTTTGATCAGTCAAATTTTTATTTAAGAATATCAGAATACTTAAATCCTAAATTTTATTTCAATCGGACTTTGCTTGCTGAAAATTATTACTTAAATAAGAATAATTACCAAGCTAATAAAATTTTAGAAGATTTCAAAAAAAAAGATAAATTATACTTTTGGTATAAAACAAAAAAGATTGGGAGAATATTATCTGAAGATAATTCAGAAGAAGAAGCTGCAATTTATATTAAGAAGCATTTCAATTCTATAAAGTCTCCAACTTTAAAAATCCTTTATGACTATGCAAACATTAATAAAGGTTTTGAAAATTATGAAATTGCTATCGAATATTACACCGAATTAATGAAAAAGGTTGAAAAGAATTCTTATGCACTCTCTCGGATTCTTTACAGAAGAGGTAGCAGCTATGAAAGGATGGGAAATTATGAAAAAGCGGACAAAGATATGTTGGAGAGTTTAAAAATATATCCAAATGAACCATATACTATGAATTATCTTGCTTATAGTTGGCTAGAGAGAAACCACAAAATAGATGAAGCAATAGAAATGATACAGTCAGCCTACAAACAAAAAGAGGACGATCCGTATATAACAGATTCTGTTGGTTGGGGATATTATTTGATAGGTGATTATATCAATGCTGAAAAATATTTAAAAAGAGCCTTGCAGCTTATGCCAGACGATCCAATTGTTAACGATCATTATGGTGATGTTCTTTGGAAACTAAATAAAAAACTACAAGCAAATTATTATTGGCGGGCTGTTTTAGAGCTTGAGGAAACAGAAGATAAAATGAAATTAAAAATAAAATCTAAGTTATTAGAGGGTTTAAAAAAATCATAATTAATGAGATTTGAAAAGATTAAGTCACACGCAAAAGTTAATTTATCTCTCAACGTGCTAGGAAAACGAAAATCAAAACTTCATGATTTAGAAACTCTAGTTGCTTTTGTCGACTTACATGATCAAATTTTTATAAAAAGAACAAATAATAAAAATCACATAGTAAAATTTTCAGGAGATTTCTCCAATAAAGTGCCAAAAATAAATACTGTTAGTAATTTGCTAAATATTCTCGATAAAAAAAAAAAATTAAAAAATAATAAATATTCAATTTTAATAAAAAAAAATATTCCCCAAGAAGCTGGACTTGGTGGAGGCTCAATGAACGCAGCCTCTTTAATTAATTACTTTGAAAAAAAAAATAAAATTAATTTAACGTTAAAAGAGAGATATGATTTATGTTCAAAAATAGGGTCGGATGTAATCTTAGGTATTGATCAAAAAAATTTAATTATTTCTTATAAAAAAAAAACTACAAAAATTAAAAAAAATTTAAAAATTTTTACTTTAATGGTTAAACCAAATTTTGGCTGTTCGACAAAAAGTATTTTTAACCGAGTTAGACATTACTCAAAACCACAATTATCAAAAATAAGGTCAAAAAATATTGACTTTAATTTAATGTCAAAGTTAAAAAATGATTTAGAGATCATATCTACAAAAAAATATCCTAGACTTAAGAAACTTAGAGATTATTTTTTAAATATTGATAAAAATTCATATGTAAGAATGACAGGATCTGGTTCAACAATCGTTGGGTATTTTAAGTCCAAAAAAGCCGCACTAAACGCAAAGAAATTATTAAGAAAAAATTATAAAAACTATTGGTGTAATTTATCAAAAACTATATAAAGCTTTTTTTTTGTGATATATGAAATTAATTTTGGGGTGTAGCCAAGTGGTAAGGCAGCGGTTTTTGGTACCGCCATCCTAGGTTCGAATCCTAGCACCCCAGCCATTTATGTATAATTTTTTTAGAAAAATCTTTAAAACAAACAAAAATCTTACACCAAAAGATATTTCTTTTTTAAGCATATATAATAACACTGGAGTTTCAAAACTTTTTGAAGCGATATCAAATTTTAATAATACAAGTGAACTTAGATACGTAGGTGGATGTGTTAGAAAAATTTTAAATCAGGAAGATATTGATGATATTGATCTAGCTGTAAATCTAAATCCAAATCAAATTAAAGAGTGCTTGCAATCAAACAGCATTAAATTCTTTGAAACTGGCATAAAACATGGGACTGTCACTGCAAATATAGGTCAAAAAAATTTTGAGATTACATCACTAAGAGAAGATGTAGATACCGACGGAAGACATGCAAAAGTTAAATATACAACAGACTGGTTAAAAGACTCATCAAGAAGAGATTTCACCATTAATTCTATTTATGCGGATAAAGATGGTAATTTGTTTGATCCCAATGGAGGCGTCAAACATTTAGAAGAGGGTAGGGTAATATTTATAGGTAATGCAGATAAAAGAATTCAGGAAGATTATTTAAGAATTTTGAGATATATTAGATTCTTTATAAGTTATAGTAATCATACCCATAATTCATCAGTTAAAAAATCAATCAAGCAAAACATTGCTGGTGTAGCTAATCTTTCAAAAGATAGATTAATGAGTGAATTAAAAAAAATTATTTTATCTAAAAATTTTTTACAATTATCAAAAGACTCTTTTTCATTAGAAATTTTAATAACAATTTTTCCTCAGCTTATTAATCTTAATAATTTAGAAAAAATAAATGAATACTCAAAAAATATATTTTACAAAAAAACATTTATTTTTTTAATTTCTTACTTAATTATAGATGAAACTGATAATGCCAATTATTTCTTATTTAAGTATAATTTATCAAATGAAGATAAAAAAAGAGTAAAGTTTCTTATTGAAAATCATGAATTATTTTCTGAAAAAGATTACTTTAATAAGAAAAATCTTCAAAGAATTTTTTATTTTTATAATAAATCATATGTTATTGATTTATTAGATTTAAAAATTTTTAACTCTAAGACAGCACCAAAAAAACTAATTGAATTAAAAAAATATTTTGAACAGTTTGAGAAACCTATTTTTCCATTAAAAGCCCAGGATTTACTTGAAAAATACAAATTAAAAGAAGGCAAAGAATTTGGACAAAAAATTAGATTACTCGAGGACTTGTGGTTAAATAACAGCTTTAAAATAAGTAATAAGGAAATTGATAACGTATTTAGAAATTAAATATATTTAACGTCTTTTATTTCAAAATTTTTTACACCTGCAGGAGTTTTAATTTCAACTAAATCTCCCTTATTTTTACCAATCAGACCCATACCAATTGGCGATTTAAAATATATTAGTTTTTCTTTTAAATCTGCCTCATCTTTTCCAACAATTTTATATTTCACACTTTCATCAGTATCTAAATTTTGTAGCATTATTGTTGAACCAAATATAACTTTTCCGTCGTTATCTAATTTTGAAACATCAATAACATTTGCTCTAGCTATAATATCCTCAACTTCTTGAACTCTTCCCTCATTGTGAGATTGTTGTTCTTTTGCAGCATGATATTCGGCATTTTCTTTAAGGTCCCCATGTGATCTTGCTTCGGCTATAGCTGCAACTATCTCTGGTCTTTTTTTCTCTTTTAGGAAAATTAATTCTTCTTTTAATTTTTCCAAACCTCTAACTGTGATTGGTTCTTTTTCCATAATTTATTTCCATTTTGCAACAGGTGGTAATGACATTAAAATAGCTTCAACATTACCATTTGTTTGTAAACCAAACTTTGTACCTCTATCATAAAGTAAGTTAAATTCAACATATCGACCTCTTTTTTCTAATTGAATCTCTCTTTGTTTATTTGACCATTTTTTTTTATATTTTTTTAGTATTATTTCTCTAAAAATATTTTTAAAACTTATTCCTACCTCTCTTACAAAATTAAAATCTTTTTCCCAATTTTCTTTTTTATAATCAAAAAAAATTCCCCCTATACCTCTTGGTTCTTTTCTATGTGGCAAATAAAAATATTCATCACACCATTTTTTATATTTTTTATAAAAATTTTTATTGTGTTTGTCACAAGATTTCTTTAATTCATTATGAAACCATTTTTCTAAACTTTTATCTTTCAGGCAAGGGGTAACATCCATCCCTCCACCAAACCATCCATGAGAAGTATAAATATATCTAGTGTTAAAATGCATAGCAGGAACATGAGGGTTTTTCATATGCATTACTACTGATATACCCGCTGCCCAAAAGTTTGGATTTTTATCTCCCCCAGGAATTCTGTTTCTAAATTCTTTTGAAAATTTTCCATACACTTCTGAAAAATTTACACCTACTTTTTCAAAAATTTTTCCATTTTCTAAAATTCTAAATTGGCCCCCACCTTCATTTGAGTTTTTACCTCTTTCCCAATTTTTAATTTTGAAGATATTTTTTTTTGCTTCTAATTCCTCAATTTCTTGACAAATTACTTCTTGCAAAGTTTTAAACCAATTTCGAGCTAGTTTTTTTTTAATCGTTTGATCCATAGATATTTGATTGTCTTATATTTTCTGACAATACTATTGCAACTGAAGATGCGAGGTTCAAGGATCTTTTTTTTTCAATCATTGGAATTTTTATCCTATTCTCTAGCCTTTTATGAACCTCATCTGGAACACCAGCACTTTCTCTTCCAAATAGTAATGTGTCATTGTATCTAAATTTAAATTCAGTATAAATTTTACTGGCCTTAGTGGTCATCAAAACTACTCTATCATTCTTTTTTGCTTCAAAAAATTCATCTGAACTTTTGTAAATCTTCATCAATTTTTCATCCAGGTAGTCCATCACAACTCTTTTAAAGCGCTTGTCATTTAGTAAAAATCCACAAGGCTCTATAATCTCAAGAACAGCCCCAAGGCAAGAGCAAGTTCGAGCTATCGCAGCCGTATTTTGTGGTATATCAGGCTCGTAAAGTGCTATTTTAGGCATCGATTTAGTTTTTTTGTGTGTCATTGTTACCATGGAAAAATAACGTTTTTCTTCATATATGAAATCATATATTAAGAAAAAATTAAAATAATAACAAATGTCCGATTCAGAAAAAAAAAAGCCAAATAGACGAGATTTTATAGTAACCGCAACAACGGCAGCAGGTGCAGTAGGAGTCGGCGCGGTTGTTTGGCCATTAGTTGATCAAATGAACCCAGATGCTTCAGTTAAAGCCCTAGCAAGCACAGAAGTAGACATAAGCGCTGTTGAGCCTGGTCAATCGATAACTGTTTTGTGGAGAGGTAAACCAGTTTTTATAAAAAGAAGAACTCAAGATGAAATTGATAGTGCGAGAGCTGTTGATTTAAGTGAATTGAAACATCCTGAAAAAGATGAGGATAGAGCAAAAAATCCAGAGTGGCTTGTAATGTTAGGAGTATGCACTCACCTTGGATGTGTACCTTTAAATGATAAAGGAGATTATGGAGCATGGTTTTGTCCATGTCATGGTTCACACTATGATACATCTGGAAGAATTAGAAAAGGGCCGGCACCTACAAATATGGAAGTACCAAAATACGAATTTGTAAATAGCAACACTATTAAAATTGGATAGAAAATTTTATGAGCGATCACGAATACACACCTAAATCAAAAGTTGGAAAATGGTTTAATGATAGACTTCCATTACTAACACTTGCAAACCATTTAACAGATTATCCTACTCCTAAAAATTTAAATTACTGGTGGACATTTGGTGGAATTCTTACTTTTTGCTTAATCACTCAAATAATTACAGGTATTGTTTTGGGTATGCATTACGTAGCGCATGCTGATTTAGCGTTCCAGAGCGTAGAACACATAATGAGAGATGTAAATTATGGTTGGTTAATAAGGTATGTGCATGCAAACGGTGCTTCTATGTTTTTCTTAGCTGTTTATATTCATATCTTTAGATCTTTGTATTATGGTTCATATAAATCACCAAGAGAAGTAATTTGGATTATAGGTATGTTGATTTATTTCCTTATGATGGCAACTGCATTTATGGGGTATGTTCTTCCTTGGGGACAAATGAGTTTCTGGGGTGCAACAGTAATTACAAACTTATTTAGCGCCATTCCTTTAGTAGGTGAAAGTATCACTAATTGGCTTTGGGGAGGATACTCAGTTGACAATCCAACATTAACAAGATTTTTTAGTTTACACTATTTATTTCCTTTTTTAATTTTAGGACTAGTGGTGCTTCACATTTGGGCACTACACGTGCCTGGAAACAACAACCCCATTGGAATAGATATAAAAAAACCATCTAAAGATACTGTCCCGTTTCATCCATATATAGTGATTAAAGATGCATTTGCACTTTTGATATTTTTATTGATATTTGCTTTCTTTGTATTCTTTTCACCAAATATTTTAGGTCACGCGGACAATTATATTGAGGCAAACCCACTAGTAACACCTGCTCACATTGTGCCTGAATGGTACTTATTACCATTTTATGCAATCTTAAGATCAGTCCCTGATAAACTGCTTGGGGTAATTGCAATGTTTGCTGCAATATTTGTATTAGTGATTTTACCTTGGTTAGATACCTCAAAAGTTAGATCAACTGTTTTTAGACCTATTTACAAACAGTTCTACTGGTTTTTAGTTGCTGATGTATTAATACTTGGTTACGTTGGAGCAATGCCTGCGGAGGGCTTGTATTTATTAATAGCAAGAGTGGCAACAGCCTATTACTTTGCACACTTTTTAATAATTCTACCTTTCTTAGGTATGAAGGAAAAAACTACCCCATTACCTCTAAGTATAACTGAGCCAGTATTGGGCGGATCCGCTGATATGGTGATGGCTAGAAATAATTCAGATTTTAAAGAGAAACTGTGAAAATCTTTTTAAAATTAACTTTCTTTTTTGTTATAATTTCATCATTAATTTTATCGAGAGCAAATGCAGCTGGCGAACAGCAAGAATTATTAAAAGTTGATTGGTCTTTTAAGAGCTTCTTTGGTAAATTCGATAGAGCTTCCTTACAAAGAGGATATCAAGTTTACACAGAGGTTTGTGCCTCGTGCCATTCACTTAAACATTTAAGTTATAGAAATCTTGCAGAAAAGGGTGGACCAGAGTTTACAGAGCTCGAGGCTAAAGCAATTGCCTCAAATTTTGAGGTAACAGACGGACCAAATAGTGATGGAGAAATGTTTGAAAGGCCAGCTAAATTATCTGATAAATTTGTAATGCCTTATGCAAATGTTCAGGAAGCTATTGCTGCTAATGGTGGAGCTTATCCTCCAGACATGTCAGTGCTTGTTAAAGCTAGAAAAGGTGGAGCAAATTATATTTATTCTGTTTTAATGGGCTATGATGAGCCTCCAGCTGGTATGGAACTCGATGACGGTGTTTATTACAATAAATATATGTATGGTAATAAAATTAAAATGTCGTCTCCTCTAGATGATGACATTGTAGAGTATTCAGATGGAACAAAGGCAACAATAGATCAAATGGCTAAAGATGTAACAACTTTTTTACAGTGGACCGCAGAGCCTCACTTAGAAACAAGACACAAACTAGGTTTTAGAGTAATAATATATTTATCTGTTTTAACAGTTTTAGTTTATTTCAGTATGAAAAAAATATGGTCACGTATTGAAACGAAAGTTTAAAATATCTCCGTCTTTAACAATATATTCTTTACCTTCCAATCTCATTTTTCCAGCCTCTTTAGATTTTAACCATCCCTGATTATTCAAAAAATCTTCGTAAGAAATTGCTTCAGCTTTTATAAATCCTTTTTCAAAGTCAGAATGAATTTCTCCTGCAGCATTTGGAGCAGTTGATTCCTTTGTAATAGTCCAAGCTCTAGTCTCCTCTGGTCCAGATGTAAAAAAAGTTTGTAAGGATAAAAGATCGTATCCTTTTCTTATTAATGAATTAAGTCCTGTCTCTGATATATTGATCATTTTCATATAATTTTTTTTTTCATTTTCATCCTCTAATTGGTTTATTTGATTTTCTATATCTGCAGATATTATCAATGTGTTTTTTTCATCAAATTTTTTTATAAATTCCTCAGTATATTTGTTACCTGACTTAATACTCTCTTCGTCCACATTACATACGTATAGTTTTGGTTTAGTGCTAAGAAGTCCACTATTTTTTAAAAGTTTTTCATCAAATTCATTTGTGATCAATGTCAAATCTCCATCCTCATCTATTATCTTTTGGGCTGCTTCTAGTAACTTAAGCTCTTCAATATCAACATTTTTTTTATTTTTTTTGTCAAGTCTCTTTTGAATTGACTCTAGATCAGCTAACTTCATTTCAGTATCTATAATCTCCAAATCTCTTACAGGATCAACGGTAGGGTTAACATTTTGAATATCATCTGAGTCAAAACATCTGATCATATGAATAATGGCATCAACTTCTCTGATGTGAGACAAAAATTTGTTACCTAATCCTTCACCTTTGGAGGCTCCCTTAACAAGACCTGCAATATCGACAAATGAAATTGTAGTGTTAATTTTTTTTTTTGAAATCGATATTTCAGCAAGTTTATCAAGTCTTTTATCTGGAACTGATACAATGCCTATATTTGGATCAATTGTGCAAAAGGGAAAATTTTCTGCTTGTGCTTTATTAGAGTTTGTTAAAGCGTTAAATAAAGTAGACTTACCAACATTTGGTAATCCAACGATTCCACATTTAAAACCCATTTAATTGTTGTTAACAGTACTTGAAAATAAGTCTAATTTTTTATCAATCAATATAGTTAAAGACTCAATTATATTACTTGTTATCGAGTCCAAATGAACTTGTTCATCCTCATTAAAGTCGTTTAGTACATAATCTGAGACAGCTATTTTATTTTCAGGCTTTCCTATACCAATACGAACTCTTGAATATTCCTTGCCTATAAATTTGTCAATTGATGCGATGCCGTTATGACCTGCACTTGATCCTCCAAACTTTGCTTTAATTTTCCCAAATTCAATATCTAGGTCATCATGAAATACAATCACATCTTCTGCATCTATTTTGAAGTATTCAAGTAACTCTCTAATACAAATTCCTGAATTATTCATAAATGTTAGAGGTTTAATTGCATATATTTTCTTATCACCAATATTTCCAGTAGTTAATAATCCTTTAAATTTTGGTTTTTGCTTAGACAGTCCAAATTTTTGGTTAATTGCATCGACAATTTTAAAACCAATGTTGTGTCTATTATTTTGACTATTTGGAGTCGGATTTCCTAAACCAACAAGTAACAACATATCAAATTAAATCTTGAAAAAAAATTTCACTATTTATTATTTTTTATCTGATGAAGATTTATCTTCTTCTTTAGTTTTGTCACCCTCAGCTTTATCACCATCGGTTGGAGTTTTATCACTACCTTCTGCGGTTGCTTCTGCTCCTTCTGCAGCTTCACCTTCAGCTGCCTCTGCTGGTTTTTCTGGCTCTTTAACTACCGTAGGTGCAGCAACTGTTGCAATTACGAAGTCTCTTCCTTGAATCGTAGGGGTAACGTTTTCAGGTAAATTAATTGAGGATATTTTTATACTTGTACCAATATCTAATCCTTCTAAATCTACAACTAGCTCAGTTGGAATATTTTCTGCAGGACACCTTAATTCTACCTTACGTCTTACAATATTTAGTACACCTCCACGTTTAAGCCCTGGTGATAGTTCGTTGTTTATGAATTTCACAGGTATTTCTAAAATAATTTTTCCACCTTTAACAATTCTCATTAAGTCGAAATGAATAGGCTCATCAGTGACAGTGTCAAAAGCAATATTTCTTGTTAAAACCTTTTGCTCTTGCCCATTTAAGCTAATAGAAATTACATTAGATAAAAAATTTTCTTTATTTATTAAATTTTTTAGCTCTTTAGTTGTAATTGTAATTTTTTCATTTGGTTGTTCTCCACCATAAACTATACCTGGAACATTACCTTTATTTCTTAGGTCGTTCACTTGGCCTTTGGTTTTTGTTTCTCTAATTGTTGCTTGTATTGTGCTCATAAAGAGCTGGTTTTTAACCGAAGTTTGCTAATTTTACAAGTTTTATTTAAATAGATCTGAAACAGATGTTGAATTAGAAATCCTTTTAATAGCCTCAGCCAATAATATTGATATTGATAATACTTCAATATTTCTTACTTTTTTTAATTTGTCTGAACTGTCTATACTATCTGTAATAACTAAATTTTTAATTTTTGAATTCTTTATCTTTTTAACTGCATCACCACTAAAAACCCCATGAGTTGCATATACATGAACTTCTTTTGCACCTCTTTTTAATAAAGCATCAGCTGCATTGACAATTGTTCCTCCGGAATCAATTATATCATCAGTTAAAATACAAATTTTGTTTTTAACATTTCCAATAACATTCATAACTTGTGACTTTCCAGGACTAGGTCTCCTTTTATCAACTATTGCTAAACCGACGTCTAATTTTTTTCCTAAAGCTCTTGCTCTTTCAACTCCTCCAACATCAGGTGCAACGCAAATTATATTATTACTTTTAATTTTCCTTTTAATATGCTTTGCAAATATTGGGGTTGCAAAAAGGTTATCAACTGGGATATCAAAAAAACCTTGAATTTGTCCTGCGTGTAAATCCACTGTCACTACTCTGTCAGCACCTGCATTTGTAATTAAGTTTGAGACTAATTTTGCAGAAATAGAAGTTCTTGGTACAACTTTACGATCTTGTCTGGCATACCCAAAATAAGGAATCACAGTAGTAATATTTTTTGCAGATGATCTTTTAAGTGCATCTATACAAAGAAGTAACTCCATTAAATTATCATTTGCTGGCGAGGACACTGATTGAATTATAAAAATACTGTTACCTCGTATATTTTCGTTAATCTCAATATAGATCTCACCATCTGCAAATTTTCTAATACTGGTATTGACTAATTTATTTTTTAGATTTTTTGAAATTTTATTACTTAGCTGTTTATTGCTATTTCCAGTAAGAATCTTCATTTTTTGAGAATAATCTATTTAATCATAATTACAGAAATATTTCTACCATAATCATTTAATTTATTTTTAAGTGATCTCCTAGCACTGAAAAAGTTGTTACTTAATAAAAATGTATCTTTTTTGATAATTTCAATGTTTTTAACCCCAAATTTCACAAGTTGGTCTTTTATATAATCTATTAAACTGAAATATATTTTATTTCTTTTGGTTTTAAAAAATTTTTTATTAGATCTTTTTTGTTTAATAAATTTATCCAAGAAATCATTTCTTACCTCATAGTTATCTTTTCCTATACAAGGTCCAATTACAACTATTAAATCATTAAAATTACTACCACTTAACTTAAATTTTTTTAATGTTGTAGATACTATTTTTTTGTATGCTCCTTTCCATCCTGCATGTAGAGCACTAACTAAATTATTAACTGGATCATATATAAAAACAGGAGCACAATCAGCTGTCAAAATTCCTAAAGCGATACCCTCTTTATTTGTTATTAATGAGTCACCTTTTAATTTTTTCTTTGGAATTTTACTTATTTTATAAACATTATTACTGTGAATTTGATCTAACAATACGAGATTATTTTTATTACAGCCGATTTTTTGGCAAACTTTTTCTATATTTTTCTTAACATCTCTAATTTTATCATCAGATCCTAAGCCACAATTTAAACCTTTATAAATACCTTTTGAGACACCTCCAAAGCGATTAAAAAACCCATGTCTTATCATTTTAAATTTAGAGAGTTTTTTTGATTTAAACATTATTCAAAGCCAAAAAAATTATTATTGTTATTTTTGTATCCAAAAATTACCTTAAAGAGGCTACCCATTTGTTTTTCTTCTAGTAGCCGAGATAAAGTTTCTTTCATATATTTCTGCTCTTCATTAGTCCTTTTTTTCTCTAAAATATGTGCTCTTTCAATTATGCCCATTCTTTCTAGAAAAAACCTTTGAGTGACTACTTTTTTTACTTTAAGATTATTCTTAAGGAAATACTCTTTTAATAAATTAAAATTTACTAGTGAAGTTATATCTGCTTTGCCAAGATTTTTTAACATTGTCTCGGTTGAAATTTTCTTATTACCCATCACTGCCTGAATGGTATTTGAGTTATTACTATTCAAATAACCGTAATCTATAAGTAAAATACCACCAGAAAGTTTATTGATTTTCTTTATTATTGGATTTAACTCTAATAATCCCTTTTTAGGAAATTCAATAAATTTAAGTTTTTTTAATGTCCCAAAAGTCATTATTTGAGCAACATCTTTTTTATTACTTCTTATAAACTTTTCAATAATATCAACATTGTCTTTAACTGAATAACATTTTTCAAATAACTCATTATTTATATTCGAAAACTGTTTAATTGGTATTGCATCAAAAAACTCGTTACCAAAAAAAATAACTGGTCCCTTTTTTATTGAGTTAAAGTTTTTGATCCATTTAATTCTTTTATTATCTAAATTTTGCTTTTGTAATTTTTTTAAAAATAAACTTTTCTCATATAAGTAAATTTTTATAGCTTTGTTTAATTCTGGAAACTTTTTTAAGGTACTAATTATAACTTTAGTTAAACTTCCATCTCCTGGTCCAAGTTCTACAAAATTAAATACTTTAGGTTTACCCATTTTTTCCCAGGCAGAAATCAACCATATGCCTATAATTTCTGAAAATAGATTTGAAATAGTGGGGGATGTTATAAAATCTCCATTTTTGCCAAAGGGATCTTTGCTAGAATAATAACCTATCTCAGGTTCATATAGAATTTTTTCAATAAAATCATCAATAGGTAAAGGTTTTTTTGATGTAATTTTAAATTTTTTGAGATTTGGTTTCATCATTTCTTTTAAAATAAATTAAAAACCCAATTAAAATCATTATGGTGCTTAAAAGTATTCCCATACTAACATGTCCAAATAAATATCCAATTTGTATATCTGGCTCTCTAAAAATTTCAGATGTAATTCTAAAGCATCCATAAAGTATTAAGAATATGAAAGAGCAGGTCCCAATTTTATAATTTTTATTAAAAAAAATTAAATTCATTAGAATAAATAAAATAATACCTTCTAAAAATGCTTCATATAATTGAGAAGGGTGTCTTAATTTATTGTCATAGTTTGGAAAAAAAACTCCCCAATTAGAATTTGTAACTTTTCCAACTAATTCTCCATTTATAAAGTTTGAAATCCTACCAAAGAAAATTCCTATTGGTGCTGTGATAGATACTAAATCTAAAAAAATATAAATATCTTTCTTATTTTTTTTTGAAAATAAATGAGTAGCAATAACTACACCCATTAAACCACCATGAAATGACATGCCACCGTTCCATATCATAAAAATTTCAACTGGATTATTTAAAAAATATGTAAAATTGTAAAAAATTATATATCCTAGCCTTCCTCCAATAATAATTCCTATTATCAAATATGAGATATAATCTTCAAATAATTTTGAAATTAAATTGTCCTTAATAAGTATTTTTTTACAATATAACCAACCAAAAATAATCCCAAAAATATACGCTAGCGAATACCACCTGACACTAAAAGAGAATATTTCAAAAGCTACTGGGTCAAAATTATTAGTAAACATTTGTAAATTTTATTATAAGCTATTAAATATAATTCTAGTAAATAATTATTATGTCAAAATCAAGATTCGTATTCGATAAATTTGCAAAACTAATTGAACAAGGTCTGATTAATTATAAAGATGTATCTGATGAGGTAATCTCAATACTAAAATCAAAAAGAGATGAAATTGTATTTAAAATGAAACTAGCAAGTAAAGAAGAAGTAGATGTTTTGAATAAGAGAATTAGTATCCTTGAAAAAAAACTAGAAGAGAAGAAAAAAAGAAAAAAGACTAGTAAGGTAAAGAAATAGTCACTTTCAACCCACCCAATTTTGATTTATTAAACTTAATGTCTCCTCCATGAGACTTTATAATATCAGATGATATTGATAAACCTAAACCGACACTTGATTTAGATTCAGATCTACTTTTGTCTATTTTATAGAATGGTTTTGTAATGTTATTAAATTCTGATTTATCTACACCAGGACCATCATCATGAATTGATATTATAATTGTTGAGTTTTTTGTTTCTAAATTTAATAATATTTTTTCTGCATATTTAACAGAATTCTCTAGTAAATTATTGATGCACCTCGTAATTAAATTTTTTCTTCCGTTGAAATAGATTTTTTTCTTAATTTTTTTTTCAATATTATTATTTTCATACTTTAAAATTATTTCATCTATAAGTTCAGAAATATCAAAGGTCTCAGTTTTATCTTTTGCGCCTGTGCTTGCAAACTGAAGGTATTCATTTAGCATTTTTTCCATTTCATCAACATCCTTTGATATTTTTTCTGAAAGATCCTTGTCCTTAATAACAGCAAGTTGTAATTTAATTCTTGTAAGAGGTGTTCTTAAATCATGACTTATTCCAGATAGCATCTCAGATCTTTGATTTAAATGTCTTAGAATTCTTTTTCTCATCTTTTCAAATTCAAGACCCGCTTTTCTTATTTCTAAAGCTCCTGATGGTCTAAACTCCTCAACGTCTTCACCTCTGCCAAATCTCTCTGATGCTTGGGCTAATTTAGTTATAGGTCTAGTTTGATTTTTTAGGAAAATCATCGCCACTGCTATCATCAAAATTGCAGGAACTGTAATCCAAAATGCAAAAATTCTTATTGAAGATACTTGAATTCTTTCCTTGGGAAAAAATATTTGTAAAACACCGTCTCTAAATTTTATTCTTAAATCTACAACTTCCTTATAAGAAATTGTATTAAACCAATGTTGACCAATTTTAGGTTTCAATTCCCTCCTCAATGTTCTGTCCATTGGACTGAACCACCTCTCAACTTTAATATCTGGCAATTTTTCATTCTTTAAAAATCTCACTGAAAAGCTAAAATTTTTGTTATATAGATCTGTAACTATTTTTTTATTGTACTGACTTTCGTTATTATAAATATCAATAATTGTTACAATCTCACTTACCAAAGCTTTAGTTAAACCCTTATTTGTTTTAATCCATAAACTGTCAAAAAAAACTAAAGAGATTGTAATTTGTAAAATTAATATCGGGACAGCAACAATTAGCAATCCTCTATAAAATAATCTTTTAGGCAATATGTTCTTTACAATTCTATTCAATCCAAAGGACATAACCTTCTCCTCTAATGGTTTGCAAGTATTTGGGACTTTTTGGAGTTTCTTCAATTTTTTTTCTTAATCTAGTTATAATAACATCTATTGATCTTTCTTTATTTAGATCTATCAAACTTGCAATTTCATCTCTTTTATAGATTTTGCCAGGAGAACTTATCATTTTTTCTAAAATTAGTTTTTCGGTGTTGTTTATTTTTAGTCTTTGTTCACCTTTAAAGATAAAAAGCTTTTTTAGGTCTATTTTTATATTGCCAAATTCAACAATTCTTTTTATTTCTAATGATTTAGTTTTATTTAAAATATTATTTATTCGTAAAATTAATTCCTTTGGTTCAAAAGGTTTTGTTAAATAATCATCTGCACCTACTTCAAGTCCTTCAATTCTTTCAGATGGTTCTCCTTTGGCTGTTAGCAATAAAATTGGTGTATCAATTTTTTTTTTATAATCTTGAGTAAACTCTAAACCAGTTTTTCCTGGCATCATTATATCTAACACTATTAAGTCAAATTTGACAACTTTAGTCTTTTCTAAAGCATCATTTGAATCTTTGGCAGTTGAAACAAGATAATTATTTTGATTTAAATACTCTTTTACTAGATCTCTAATTCTATCATCATCATCTACAATTAATATATGCGCTTTAAAGTTTTTCATTAATAATTTTTTTAAGTACTTTATCAAAACTTATAACATCGTTAGATTCAGAACTTAAAAATGCATCATAAATTCTTTTTTTTTGAGCCGAAAAAATTTCATCAAATATTCTTTCTCCTTCTTCTGTTAAGTATACATGTTTAACTCTTGTATCTATTTCGTCTCTTTTAAATTTTATAGCCTTGATCTCTACCAAATCATTAAGAACTCTATTTAAACTTTGTTTCGTAACCTTAAGCTTTCTTAATAAGCTTGAAATAGTTATGCCTTTATACAAAGATATAAGGTGAATTACTTTATTGTGAGCAGTTCCTAAAGCATGTTTATCTAAAACCTTTTTAGCATCAGCGACAGTTTCTCTATATCCATTGAATATTTTTTCGATATATTCTTTTAATTGATGATCTTTTAGATATAAAAGTTTTTTCATAATGGTAAGTTATATTGACATATTATATATACAAAGATATTTTTTCTAAAAATAAATCAAATGATACCTTACGATAAAAGAGACGGAAAAATCTGGTACAATGGTGGTCTTGTTGAGTGGCAGGATGCAAAGCTGCATGTCATCAGTCATGGATTACACTATGCAAGTTTAGTTTTTGAGGGTGTGAGGGTGTATGATGGTGAAATTTTCAAGCTTCAAGAACATACAGATAGATTGTATCATTCGGCTAAAAGAATGGATATGAACATTCCTTACACAAAAGAAGAAATAAACAAAGCTTGTAACCAGATAATAAAAATCCAAAATGTACAGAATGGTTATTTAAGACCTTTTGCTTGGAGAGGAAGTGAAATGATGGGTGTATCCGCTCAAAAAACAAAAATAAATGTAGCGGTAGCTACTTGGGAGTGGGGTGACTATTTCGATCCTAAGTTGAAAATTGAAGGCATTAAATTAAATATTTCTAATTGGAGAAGACCAGCTCCAAATACTATACCGTGGGATAGCAAAGCTGCAGGATTGTATATGATTTGTACACTTTCTAAGCATGAAGCTGAAAGACAAGGCTATAGCGAGTCATTAATGTTAGATCACGAGGATAATGTTGCAGAGTCAACGAGTGCAAACATATTTTTTAAAGATAAAAATGGTGAACTTCATACGCCAATTCCAGATTCATTTTTAAATGGTATCACAAGGCAAACTGTTATTGAATTAGCAAAATCAAAAAATATAAAAGTTAATGAAAGAAAAATTAAACCAGATGAATTAGCAAGTTTTGAAGGATGCTTTTTAACTGGGACAGCTGCTGAGATAACACCAATTTCTCAAATTGCTGAAAATAACTATAAAGTTTGCGATCTTATTTTAGATTTATCGTCAAGCTATGGCAAATTAGTAAGAAAAAAAAAGGCTGCTTAATCTTTATTATCTTCAGATATCGCGTGGTCTATACCTTTCCTTAAATATTCATATCCAGTATATAAAGTAAGAAAAGCTGATAGCCACAATAAAATTATTCCAATTGTTTGAGCATTATAGTCTTGGAAATTTATAATTTTATTTCCAGTTTCTCCAGTGAGCAAAACAGAAATACAAAACATTTGAAGAAAAGTCTTTACTTTTGCTAGACTTGAAACTGGAAGTTTGACACTTCCTTTAGCTAAAAATTCTCTTAAACCAGAAATTAATACCTCTCTCGTAAGTATTATTATTGCAGCAATAACTTCATAGTTTTTAATAGTTCCATCCATAACTAGCAATATTAGAGCAGTTGCTACTATAATTTTATCAGCAATTGGGTCTAATAACTCTCCAAGTTTGGATTCCTCTTTAAACATTCTTGCTAATAATCCATCTAAGAAGTCAGTAAATGAGGCAATTACAAACAGTGCAAAAGGAATTACATCTCCATAAAAACCTGGCAAATAAAATGCGAAAACAAATATAGGAACAATTATAATTCTACCAATAGTTAAATAATTTGGAATTTTCATATATTACTCGTGAAAGTAATTATATATCTTTTTTGCAACTTTTTCCTCAACTCCCTCAACTGTTTTTATCTCATCTAAGCTTGCAGATTCAACTGCTCTGGCTGAGCCAAAGTGATTTAAAAGTGCTCTTTTTCTAATAGATCCAATTCCATCAATTTGATCAAGTAAAGACTTACTAATACCTTTCTTTCTCTTCGCTCTGTGGGCACTTATTGCAAATCTATGAGACTCGTCTCTTAATCTCTGTAAAAAAAAGAGGGTAGGGTCATTTTTTTCAAACTTAAATTCTTTACCATTATGAAAAAAGGTTTCATTACCACTATTTCTAAATTTACCTTTTGCGATTGCTATCATTGGAATATCATGTAATCCTAATTCATTAAGTGTTTCTCTAGCTACTGAGTATTGTCCTTTCCCACCGTCAACTATTACTAAGTCTGGCATTGTTAAATAATTATCTTTTTCTTGAACAGCTCTTTTAAATCTTCTATTTAAAACTTCTCGCATCATTCCATAATCATCTTGCTCATTTTTCTTAATTTTAATATTAAATTTTCTATACCTTTTTTTAATAAAACCTTCATCACCAAAAGTAATGAGTGCACCAACACTATTAGTTCCTTGAATATGACTATTGTCATAAACCTCAACTAGATTAATATTATTTTCTAGATTAAATTTTTTAGAAACATTTTCAAATAACTCTTTATTATTTTGGCTTTCATAAATTTTTCTATTTAGGCTATCTTTTGCATTTTTTAGAGCTTGATTTACAACTTTTAGTTTAGAACCTCTTTTTGCAACAGAAATATTTATTTCTTTATTTTCTTTTTGGGAAAGTGTTTTTTCAATTAGGACTTTTTCCTTTATTTCATTACTTAAGATAATGGAACTTGGCACACTTTTATTTTCATAAAATTGAGAAACAAAAGAATTCAAAATTTCTTTTAGATTATCGTCTGGGTCATGTTTAGGAAAAAAGGCTTGGTTTCCCCAGTTTTGTTTTGATCTATAGAAAAATACTTGAATACAAGTCTTACCAGACTCTTTGTATCCAGCTATAACATCTGCTTCAACTAAATTTGCCTCATTTATTCTTTGAGATGATTGAATAATATTTAAAGATTTAATTCTATCCCTCAATATTGCAGCTTTTTCAAAATCTAAATCAGAACTTGCTTTTTCCATTTGTCCTGACAAATTTTTTTGTATCTTTCTTGATTTACCAGATACGAATTCAATCGCGCTCTCTACTGATAGCTTATAATCATCTTTTTCTATGTATCCAACGCATGGCCCAGAACATCTCTTGATTTGATAAAGGATGCACGGTCTTTCTCTTTTTTTAAATACTGTATCATCACAAACTCTTAGTTGAAAAATTTTCTGAATCATTTTAATAGTCCAATTTGCAGATCCAGCTGAAGCAAATGGTCCAAAGTAAAAACCGTCTCTAGTTTTTTTTCCTCTATGTCTTCTAATTTGAGGCCATTTATCCTCATTTCCAATAAAAATAAACGGAAATGATTTGTCATCCCGTAAAAGTATATTGAATTTCGGTTTATATTTTTTTATTAAGTTTGCTTCTAAAAGAAGTGCTTCACTCTCATTAGAGGTACTTGTGATCTCAATTTTCCTTGTTTGAGATAGCATTCTCTCAGTTCTAATAATATGATTTTTTTCCGAAACATAACTCTTTAATCTGTTAGGTAAATTTTTTGCTTTACCAACATAAAGTATCACATTTTTTTCATTTAACATTCTGTATACACCAGGAAGCTTGGGTATAAGTGGTAGCTCTTTTTTAATTGCTTCTTTACCTATATCAGAGCTGATCATGACTTCTTTTTTTTGAAATTTGAATACCAACGGATGAGCAATCTTTCATGATTTCTAATTTCTCAATTTGAAGACTTATTTTATCAATTCTTCCATCTTTAAATAGTTCATCGAATACATCTTCCGCTAATGTTTCAAGAAAATTATAATGTTTATTTTTGATAAGTTTCTTTATCAATCTTACAATTTTCGCATAATTTACTATTGATTTAATATCCCTATCATTTGAAGGCTTTTTATCTTCGTAGTTTACTTCTAAATTAAATTTAACTTTTTGGGGAGCCTCTTTTTCAAAATCAAAATAACCAAGTTTTAAATTTAAAATAAGTTCTTTGATAAGAACTTTCTTTTCATAATTGAAAAGGCTTTTGATTTTATCAATCTTTACAATTTTTAAATCATTTTTTTTCATATTCTAGATCCTATATATTCTAATATAACTGGATTGTAATATTGAAAACAGGTTGCCTGATCCATACTATGTCCATCTTTAACTTTAAATTTATCTGATTTATTTTTCCCTAATTTAAAACATTTTTTTCCATCAATTGTATAATCTTTAGATATAACAACTCTTTTCATTCCATCAATTTGATCTAACCAATCAGAAGTCAATCCTTCAAAAGGATCTTTTGGATGAGTAAAAGCCAATAGTGGAACTTTAAGATTTTTTAATATTTCATCATTATATTGGGATCTTAAATCGTATTGTGCAGGTTTTTTTTCTTTAAATTTAGCTAAACCTTCTTCTAATCCTAATTTTGATATCTTATACTTCTTACTTAGTCTATCAAAGCACGCTTGCATATAAGCTATTCCTCCCCCAGCTTTGTCAGGATATCTTGAAAAGAATAGTAGAGTTGTTAATCCACCACAAGAATGTCCAGTGACAAATATCTGTTTTCTAGGAACGCCTAGAGAAACTAGTTTTTCTACTAACTCTAAATTTTGTTCTACTCTTTTGTCTAACTTTGATTTGCCTTCGTATGGTTTTTTTGAAAACCACCATTTTTTTCCCATATCACCTACTATTTTATGTGCACATAAATTATAGAGCATAATTTTTTTTCCATTTATTTCTTCATCTATTAATGAAACACGGTTTCTAATTTGGTCTATAGATGTACAAAAATTTTGTTTTCCATCAAAATTACTTTGACCATGGTTATTGATTAAAATGATTTTATTGGTCGGATCGTCAATTGTTGATAATTTAGTTACTTTAAATTTCTTTGATAAAAATCCATCTTTCTTAATATTGTGACCATCAGCAAAAGATGTTGATATTGTCAGAATAAATATAGATAAAAATAAGTATAAATTTTTCATTCTTTTCCACCCATTATGTCTGGAGTTTGCCAATTTAAGTTTTGACCACTATCTATTGCCAATACTTGTCCAGTAATAGATATATTTTTAATAAAAAAGTCTACCGCGTTGCATATTTGCTGAACATCTACTTGTCTTTTGAGAGGTGTTGCCATGTATTGTTTTTTAAAATGTTTTTCACTTTGCCTCTTGTTTTTAATTGTAGGACCAGGGGCAATTCCATTAACTCTTATTTTTGGCGCCAAACTCATGGCACTAGTTTTTGTAAGGGTATAAAGTCCAGTTTTACTTATGGTATATGAAAAAAAATAGGGAGTAAGTTTAAAAACTCTTTGATCAATTATATTTATTATATTATTGTTTTTACTCTTAATATTTTTAGCAAATTCTTTTGACAAAAGCGCAGGTGTTCTTAGATTTGTTCTTAAATGTTGCCCCCAACTATCCGTGTTAAAGTTTTCTAATTTATCATTTTCAAACAGAGAAGCATTATTTATCAAACAGTCAAAATATTTTAATTTGGATTTTGCAAATTTAACAATCTTATTTACATCACTTTCAACACTTAGATCTCCTTTAATCAAATAAACTTTCGTACCATTTATAGATAATTCTTTTTTAAGTTTTTCAGCCTTTACTTTTGATTTGTTATAATGAATTACGATTTCTATTCCCTTGCCTGAAAGTTTCCTAGCTATGGCAGCACCAATTCTAGTGGCTCCGCCAGTAATTATTATTTTATTTGCTTCCATTTTTTTTTACCTTTTTGAGCTCTTGTTCCTGGCATTCCCATAGTTGATCTTCCCTTTGGATATATCTTATTGTTTAGGCTATATTGTTTAACCTTAGGGTTAAGTGTAACCTCCAATTCTGTACTTTCAAGTTTTCTTATTTCATCCCTTATTTTAGCCGCCTCCTCAAATTCTAAATTTGTTGCAGACTCTTTCATTTTTTTGTTTAAAGCTTTTATATGTTTTTTAAGATTTCCCCCTACGTTTGCTCCAGTACCAATTTTAACATAATCTTTTTCATATACACTTTCTAGAACATCGCTTATTTCTTTTTTTACAGTAGTTGCACTAATTTTATTTTTTTTATTATAATCAAGTTGAATATTTCTTCTTCTCTCAGTCTCTTTAATAGCTTTTTTTATACTTTTAGTTTCTTTGTCTGCATACAAAATAACCTTACCATCTAAATTTCTTGCTGCTCTTCCAATGGTTTGAATCAATGAAGTCTCTGATCTTAAAAAACCCTCTTTATCGGCATCTAATATCCCAACTAATGCACATTCTGGTATATCTAAGCCCTCTCTTAATAAATTTATTCCAACCAAAACATCAAAAACACCTAGCCTTAAATCCCTCATTATTTCAATTCTCTCAAGAGTATCAATGTCAGAATGCAAATATCTTACCTTGATACCATTTTCATGTAAGTATTCAGTTAGATCTTCGGCCATTTTTTTTGTCAAAGTAGTAACAAGAACTCTGTAATTTTTTTCAATTGTTTTTAGACATTCATGCATTAGGTCATCAACCTGATTTTTTGCTGGTTTTATTTCAACTGGGGGATCAATCAATCCAGTTGGTCGAATAACTTGATCAATAAATTTACCTTTGGTTTGTTCTAATTCCCAAGGACCTGGAGTTGCTGATACAAAAACAGTTTGTGTTCTCATCATATCCCACTCCTCAAATTTTAGTGGTCTATTATCCATACATGATGGAAGTCTAAATCCATATTCTGCTAATGTACTTTTCCTAGATCTATCTCCTTTAAACATTCCATTTAGCTGAGGAACTGTAACGTGACACTCATCAACAAATATTAAAGTGTTATCTGGAAAATATTCGAATAGAGTAGGTGGAGGTTCACCAGGTTTTCTACCTGATAAAAATCTTGAATAATTCTCAATTCCTGCACATGACCCAGTAGCTTCAATCATTTCAAGATCGAATTTCGTTCGCTCTTCCAATCTTTGTGCTTCAAGTAATTTGTTTTGTTCTTTATGTTTTTTAAGAGTTATCTCTAATTCTTTTTTAATATTTATTACTGCTTGTTCTATTGTAGGTTTTGGTGTTATGTAGTGGCTGTTAGCATAAACTTTAATTAAATTTAATTCTCTTACTTGATCACCAGTTAGTGGATCAAATTCCTCAATTTTTTCAAGTTTATCTCCAAATAAACTTAGTCTCCAGGCTCTGTCCTCTAAATGAGAGGGAAATATTTCTAAATATTCACCCCTCGCTCTAAATGTACCTCTATAAAAATTTTGATCATTTCTTTTGTATTGAAGTGCAACTAAAGATTTTATTATATGTTCTCTATTATAGTCATAGTTTTTTTGAAGAGTAAGTGTCATTTTACTGTAAGCTTCAACAGATCCTAATCCATAGATGCACGATACACTTGCAACTATAAGAACATCATCTCTTTCAAGAAGAGAACGAGTTGCAGAGTGTCTCATTCGATCAATTTGCTCGTTAATTGATGCCTCTTTTTCTATATAAGTGTCTGATCTTGGAACATATGCCTCTGGAGTGTAATAATCGTAGTAGGACACAAAATATTCCACAGCATTGTCTGGAAAAAAACCTTTCATCTCACCGTATAGCTGAGCAGCAAGAGTTTTATTTGGTGCAAGTATTAAAGCTGGTCTGTTTGTTTCTTCAATTACTTTAGCCATAGTAAAAGTTTTACCTGAACCCGTTACTCCTAATAAAACCTGGTTAAATTGGTTTTTTTTAGCACCTTTAACTAAATTTTTAATTGCTTCTGGCTGGTCTCCTGCTGGCTTAAAATCAGATTTAATTTTAAATTTTCTGCCACCTTCAAGTTTTCCACTTATTTTTGGATTTTTACTTTGAATATCTGTAATTAAATCTTGATATGTATTTTCCATATATTAAATAAAGTAATAGAATATAAACAATTTTCAATGAGCATAATATCAAACAGTTTAAAAAGAATTAAACCTTCTCCAACAATAGCTGTTACCCAAAAAGCGAGAGAATTAAAAGCCGCCGGAAAAGATGTAATAGCTTTAGGTGCAGGTGAACCCGATTTTGATACACCAGATAATATTAAAAAAGCTGCTGTAAAAGCCATAAGAAATGGTGATACTAAATACACTCCAGTTGATGGAACTCTTACAATTAAAAATGCAGTTATAAAAAAGTTTAAAAGAGAAAATAAACTTAATTATACTTCAGACCAGATAACTGTAGGTACAGGAGGTAAACAAGTTTTATACAATGCATTTGTAGCAACATTAAATAAAGGAGATGAAGTTCTAATACCAGCTCCATTTTGGGTATCTTATCCAGATATGGTTTTACTTGCTGGTGGTAAACCAAAATTTATAAAATGTGGAGAAGAAGATGGGTTTAAATTAACTCCTGCCAAATTAAAAAAAGCAATCACAAAAAAAACGAAATGGATAATTTTAAATTCTCCATCTAATCCTACAGGTGCGGCTTATACAAAAAAAGAAATTATTAGTTTAGGAAAGGTTTTACTTAAAAATAAAAATGTTTTTATATTAAGTGATGATATTTATGAGCATGTAAAATTTGATAATTTTAAATTTTTTACAATTGCACAAATCAAAAAACTTAAAGATAGAACATTAACTATGAATGGTGTAAGTAAAGCTTATGCTATGACTGGATGGAGAATTGGTTATGCCGCTGGACCAAAAAATATAATTGCCGCAATAAGAAAAATTCAATCTCAATCAACATCAAATCCATCATCAATAAGTCAAGCAGCAGCCGTAGAAGCTTTAAATGGATCGCAAAGTTTTATAAAAAAAAGAGCAAAATCTTTTAGCAACAGAAGAAACTTTGTTGTTAATTATTTAAACAGTATCCCAGGAATAACTTGTTTATTACCAAAAGGTGCTTTTTATGTTTTTCCAAGTTGCAAAGGATTGATCGGAAAAAAAACAAAAATCAAAGATGATACAGATTTTGTTCAAAAGCTCCTTGAAAAACAAAATGTAGCTGTGGTACAAGGCTCTGCATTTGGTCTAGACGGTTATTTTAGAATATCTTACGCAACTTCAATGCAAAAATTAAAAATTGCAATGGCAAGGATCAAGCTTTTTTGTGAGAGTTTAGGCTAATTTTAGTCTTACTACCGATTTTGCAGCATCAATGACTGCAGTTTCTGATGGTAAAAATTTCATCTGAAGAATTTCCTCAGCGTATGTTTGATCTGTTTGCATTGTAAGCCCTAAATCTGGAACCAAATTTTTTGCACTTGTGTCTATGTAACTAAGAATTTTAACCATAAAATTTGGTAATTCTTTTTTGGGAAGTTTTTTTGCATGGCTTGGAAGATTTTCAGCCATTATTTTTGATAACTCAAGAATACTTCTTACTTCAGAACCAACAATTAATCTTCTACCACCAGCTCTTTTATTTGCTAAAGATAAAACATGTGCTCTAGCAATATCTTTTACATGGGATATCATTACTGAAAACTTTGGTGCAGCTGGAAATTTTCCTTGAAGTAATTGTTTTATATATTCCATGGATGTACAGCTTTTTTCATTTAAAAAATCTCCTAAAACAAAGCCAGGATTGATACAAGTAAGATTATTTTTTAGACCTTTTCTTTCCATAAGATCCCATGCAGCCTTTTCAGCTCTTGTTTTAGATACAAAATAATCAGTAGTTTTGTTCCATTCTACATCAGTCCAATCATTTTCACCAAAAGTGTAAGGATTTGTTCTATTTGGTTTTCTAAACATACATACAATGGACGATGTCTTTACAAAGTGTTCAACTCCTGCATTTATCCCTGCATTTAAAACTCTCAAAGTCCCATCTTTTGCAGCTGGAGTAAGTGACTCTCTATCATTCGATACTTTAAATGGAAAAGGAGACGCAACATGAATAATATATTTGCAACCCTTTGCAGCCTCATTCCAACCTTCATCTTTTAGTAAATCTAACTCTACAAAAGATAATTTCTCTGTTGAAACATTATTCTCTTCTAATGTTTTTTTAGTTTGTTCAATTGAATTTTTATTCCTCACTGTACCTAAAACTTCAAAGCCTGAATTCAATAATTCAATTGCTACATGTTTTGCTACAAAACCACTTATTCCAGTTAATAAAACTTTATCGGACATTTCTGTGAAAATTATTTAGTTTTTTTCTTTTTCTCTAAACCAAATAATGGAGAGTTTCTAAATCTTAAAACAAGAATTGCTATAGCAATTAAAACAATGGCACCTGCTTCATATAATAATACTTCTGGATTAATTGATTTTCCTTGTAAAATTATAAATCTAGAAAGGGCAGTAATTGCAATAAATAATGGTAGAGTTATTTGAATTGACTGACTTTCCCAAAATACTCTTACCATTGCTAAAACTTCTAGGTACAGGAAAAGTAAAAGCAAATCAGCCAAAGTAACTTTTTGAACAACTATCATTTGATATATTTCGATACCAAATGCTATAACTGTAGCAGCAAGTATAATTACCAAAGCTATTAATTGGATTTGTTTTACTATATTTTCCATGGATAACTTATAAATGATCTTAAATTAATTTGAAGCTAAATATTTTTCTGCTTCTAGAGCAGCCATACAGCCCATTCCTGCTGCTGTTACTGCTTGTCTAAAAATTTTGTCTTTAACATCTCCTGCAGCATAAACACCTGGAACATTTGTTTCAGTAGAATCACTTTTTGTAATTAGATAACCTGTATTGTCCATTTCTAATTGATCTTTAAATAGTGAAGTAGCAGGGTCATGACCAATAGCTATAAATAAACCATCAATTTTTAGCTCTGACATTTCATTAGTTTTAGTATTTTTAATTTTTAAACCTTTTACATTTCTCGGATCTTCATCCCCAATCACTTCTTCAACAACAGAGTCCCAGATAATTTCAATTTTTTTGTTTTCCATTAATTTTTTTTGCAAAAGTTTTTCTGCTCTAAGTTCATTTCTTCTGTGAATTAGCTGCACTTTTGATGCAAATTTTGTAAGAAACATTGCCTCCTCAACTGCTGCATTACCACCTCCAACTACTGCTACTGTTTTATCTTTAAAAAAGAAACCATCACATGTTGCACATGCCGAAACTCCAAATCCTTTAAATTTTTCTTCTGACTCAATGTTTAACCATCTTGCTTGAGCACCTGTTGAAATTATAATTGAGTCTGCAGTATATTTTTGCCCACCATCGCCTATCGCTTCAAAAGGTTTAGATTTTAAATTTACTGATTGAATATGATCTTCAACTAAATCAGTTCCCACTGCTTTTGCTTGCTCTCTCATTTGTTCCATTAACCATGGTCCTTGTATAACATCAGCAAAACCTGGATAGTTCTCAACATCAGTTGTAATTGTTAGTTGACCACCTGGCTGCATTCCTGCAACTAGCATTGGTTTAAGCATAGCTCTTGCTGCATAAACTGCAGCAGTGTATCCCGCTGGACCAGATCCAATTATTAACACTTTTGTATGTTTAGTTGGTTTTTCACTCATAGAGGTCTATATAGTTAATAATGAGCAAATTAAAAGGTATTTTATTGACCGAGGGTATGCACGGAATGCTGAGCCAGGTTGAAGGCTTAGCTAAAGCTTTAGAAATAGAATTTACTCACCACAAGGTTGAACTAAATAATTTTTGGAAGTTAATTCCGCCAAAATTTACGCCAATTTCTCAAAGTGTTTATAAAAAAATAAATTACACAGATTATGATTTTATAATATCATGCGGCCGAAAAAGTATAATTCCATCTATCCATTTAAAAAGTATTTCAAACAAAAAAGTTTTAAATATCCATATTCAAGATCCGAAAATAAACTTAAATTACTTTGATTTTATAGTAGCCCCAGAACATGATGGAATTAACGGGCCCAATGTCATTACTACTAAAGGGGCTCTCCATTATCTTAAAGAAAGTGAAATAGTTGAGCATAAGAATTATTTAAACTCTTTTATCAAAAAAGATGACAGAAAAATCTGGTGCTTGATAATGGGTGGGCCCACAAAATACTATGATTATTCAACAAAAAATATGAAACATATTTTTTCAATATTTTACAAACTTTTGAAAAAACATGAATTTCAACTTGTTGTGATACCATCAATGAGAACTCCACTTAATACTATTCACTATGCAAAAGAATTTTTTGGCGAAAATCATACTGTTGTAATGAACGTTGAGAAAAAAGCTTACTTATCAGCTCTAGCTATTTCTGAAAATATTGTTGTTACATGTGACTCTAGCTCAATGATTTCAGAAGCTGCTTTAACTGGAAAACCAGTTTATATTGCAAATATTTTGCCTAGAAAAAATGATATAAGATTCCAAAGATTTAGAAATTTATTTAGAGAATTAAATATCACAAGAAACTTGGGGGAAGATATGGAAACTTGGACTTATCAAAAACTTGATGAAGCAAATAGAGTAGCAAAAATCATAAAAGAGAGATTAAATATCTAATGTCCTATTTAAATTCAATTCTTAATGATTCAAAAAAATTTGACAGTCCTTTCGTACATTGGGAATTAAACAAGCCTCTTACAGATGAACAAATAAATGAAATAGTTTCAGCTGATATCACCGATCCTGCAAAACATAATCTCAATTATGATGGTACTAGAGCTATAGATGGAGGAGAAGGAAAATTTAGGGAAGGTATTTCAGATGGTGGGAAGGCCTTAAAATTTAGATGTTTTGTCACCAAAGAAAATAGTAATGAATTCCCAGGACTTACTAATTTAATCAAAGAACTTCAAAATAAAAAAACATATCAAAAAATATCTGAATTAATTAATAAAGACCTATCAAATTCCTATGTAAGAGTTGAAGTAATTTGTGATCGTGAGGGTTTCTGGTTAAAACCACATTGTGATATCAAAGAGAAACTTATGTCGTGCTTGTTATTTGTTAACAAACATAATGAAAGTGAAGATTTAGGAACTGATTTTTATGATAATGATTTAAAACTAATAAAAACATTGCCTTATAAAGATAATTATGGATATTTTTTTTCAAGTGGGCCTGATACTTGGCATGGAATGGAAAAAAAAGAAATAATTAAAGAGAGAAGATGCTTACAAGTAAATTACGTTACTTTTAAAACTGATTGGAAGGTAGAAGATTAATCTTCCCAATCGAATCTAGGAAAAGTGTCAAAAACTTTAAAAATTCCCTCAGACCAAGTATTACAAACTTTCGAATAATCCTCATCATTTAAACTTAAACATTTTAAAGAAGCTAATTTATTTTCATCTTTTTTATAAATTGCAAAATCTATTGGTGGCCCTACAGTTAAATCACTTTTTAAAGTTGAATCCATGGATATTAAAGCACATCTAGATGCATCTCCAATTGATACATTTGGTTTAATAACTCTATCTAGTATTGGTTTTCCATATTTAACTTCACCAATAACAAGATAGGGTTTACTGTCTGCTGGTCTTATATAATTTCCTTGAGGATAAATAAGATAGAGTTCTGTTTTTTGTCCTTTTATTTGCCCACCAATAATAAAAGTGGAACCTAAAAGCACATTATCAGTGTTAATTCCCTGAGGAGAAGAGTGCTCAATATTTAAAGATCCAACATATGAAGCTATTTGTTCAAAATCTTTGCAAGTATTTAAATTCATTATTCCAGATGAACTACCTAAATCTTTTTCGATTGATTTATAGACTGCCTGTGATGTTCCTAAATTTCCTGATGTAACAATTACTATTGTTCTATCCCCAACATCATGTGTAAACATTTTAGAATATATATTTACATTATCCAAACCGGCGTTAGTCCTGGAGTCTGATGCAAATACTAGTCCTTCGTTTGTTTTAATTCCTATACAATATGTCATGACCAATTCTTATTTAAAAAAGCCATATTTTTCAAACCTTTTATGTCATAGCTGATATTTAATTTTAGCATTTGTTTTGCAAATTTATTTAATAAAAAATCTTATATATGGTTACTTCGTTTTGGAAAAACTATGATGCTAAGTCCGCATATGACGGATATTTGACAGAAGATAACAAGCTTAGAAAGCATGCTAGAATAATGTCAGGTATTCTGGAAAGGCATGGAAAAAAAAAATTACAGGAAATTGAAAAAAATTGTCAAAGCACAATAAGTGCAAGAGGTATAAATTTTAGAGTTTATGCTGCGAATAATAGAGCAGAGGAAAAAAAGTGGCCCTTAGATATTATCCCTAGAATCATACCCAAGTCTCAATGGAATAAAATATCAAGAGGATTAACCCAAAGGGTAAAAGCATTAAACTTATTTATTGATGATGTTTATAACAAGAAAAAAATTTTTAAGGATAAAGTTATACCTAGGGATTTGATATTCAATTCACCATACTATTTGAAAGAATGCGAAGGATTTTCACCAAAGTATAAAGCTTGGGCAAACATTTCAGGTATAGATTTAATAAGAAATTATAATGGAGAGTATTTAGTCCTTGAAGATAATTTACGCGTTCCCTCTGGAGTGTCATACATGCTAGAAAATAGAATGGTTATGAGGGATGTATTTCCAGAATTATTCACAAGATACAAAGTTTCATCAGTCCATCAATATTCTAACAAACTCTACCAAAGTATGGTTGAGTGTATTCCAAAAAAAACAGATAATCCACATATGGTTGTATTGACACCAGGTATTTATAATTCTGCTTATTTTGAACATTCGTTCTTAGCAGAACAAATGGGAATAGCTCTTGTAGAGGGTAAAGATCTGTTTGTTGAAAATGATAATGTCTATATGAAAACTGTTAAAGGTAAATTAAAAGTTGATTGTATTTACAGAAGATTAGATGACACATTTCTTGATCCAAAAGTGTTTAATAAAAGTTCTCTAATTGGGGTCCCTGGATTATTCAAATGTTGGAAAAAAGGGAATGTTGGAATAATTAATGCAATTGGAACAGGTGTAGCAGATGATAAAGCTGTTTACGCTTATGTAAATAAAATGATTGTTTACTATTTAGGAGAACAGCCAAAATTAAACCAAGTAGAAACATTTTTATGTGAAAAAAAAGTTCACAGACAGCATGTGATTGAAAATATATCTAAGTTAGTTGTCAAACCTGCAAATGCCTCTGGAGGATATGGTATAATGATAGGTCCTAAAGCTCCAAAAAAAGAGAGAGAAGAAATGATAAAAAAAATTAAACAAAATCCAAGAGAATTTGTAGCACAACCTCTGGAGATATTATCAACGATTCCAACAATCTCTGAAAACGGAATAGAGCCTAGGCATTTAGATTTAAGACCGTTTATATTAAATGGCAAGTCTACTTATGTTACAATGGGAGGACTTACTAGAGTTGCATTAAGAAAAGGAAGTACTATTGTTAATAGTTCACAAGGTGGAGGCTCAAAGGATACGATGGTTGTTGAAACCTAATTTTCTTGGAGGGGTTTAACCATTAATTTTTTTGTCTTTAATGAGTTTATTGCCTCTAAAAATGAATAGGCTGTTGACATATTTGTACAATAAGGAATTTTATTAGCTAAAGTTCCTCTTCTTAAAGCTAAAGCATCATTAATTCTACTTTCACTATTTCCCCCGCCTGTATTGACAACTAAAGCAATTTTTTTAGAATTTAAAACATCAACTATATGAGGTTTTCCACTACTTACTTTGTTGATTTTTCTACATCTCATTCCATTTTTTATTAAGATCTTTGCAGTTCCTTTAGTGGCTGATAAAGTAAATCCAAGTTTTACAAGTCTTTGAGCAACGCCAATAATCTCTTGTTTGTGAGAATCTTTAACTGATAAAAAAGCTAAACCTTTGGTAGGTAATGAGTTTGCTGCAGCAATTTGACTTTTAGCAATTGCCATTCCAAAATCATCATCAAATCCCATCACTTCACCTGTTGATTTCATCTCTGGCCCAAGTAATAAATCGCTGTCTGGAAATTTGTTAAATGGAAATACAGCCTCTTTGACAGCAAATTTTTTATTCGTTTTATATTTTAATTTATATTTTGAAAGTTTTTCACCTGCCATTATTCTTGATGCGATTTTGGCCAATGGTATTCCATTAGCTTTAGATACAAATGGAACTGTCCTGCTGGCCCTTGGATTTACTTCAATAACAAATATTTCATCTTTTTTAATTGCAAATTGAATATTTAAAAGTCCTTTAACTTTTAATGCTAAAGCTAATTTTCTTGTTTGAATTTTAATTTCTTTTAAAAGATTATCCTTGATAGAAACTGGAGGAAGACAACAAGCAGAGTCGCCAGAATGTACTCCTGCTTCTTCTATATGCTGCATGATACCAGCAACATAAACATCTTTACCATCAGAAATAGCATCCACATCAACTTCCATTGCGTGATCTATAAATTTATCAATTAAAATAGGATTTTGTTCCGAAGCTTTAAAAGCTTCATTAATAAACTTTTTAAGTTGGCTTTTATCATGAACAATCTCCATTGCTCTTCCACCTAAAACATATGAAGGTCTAACAACAACAGGCAGTCCAATTTTTTCACTTATTTTAATTGCTTGATCAAATTTATTAGCAATTCCACTTTCTGCTTGTTTTAAATTTAATTTAATTAATAGATCTCTAAATCTGTCTCTGTCTTCTGCAAGATCAATTGAAGTATATTGAGTACCAAGTATTGGTAATTTATTCTCATGTAAGAATTTTGCCAATTTAATTGGAGTTTGACCCCCAAATTGAGCAATTACCCCCATAAGATTTCCCTTTGATTTTTCTTTATGAATAATATTTTGAACGTATTCTTCAACCAATGGCTCAAAATAAAGTCTATCACTGGTGTCATAATCAGTTGATACTGTTTCAGGGTTACAATTAACCATTATTGTTTCAAAGCCTGCTTCCTTTAAGGAAAAACTAGCCTGGCAACAACAATAATCAAACTCTATACCTTGACCAATTCTATTTGGGCCTCCTCCAAGTATTATTATTTTTTTCTTATTGCTCGGATCTGCTTCACACTCAGTATCTGTTGAAAAACTTCTCTGGTATGTTGAATACATATATGGAGTAAAGGATTTAAATTCTGCGGCACAAGTATCCACTTTTTTAAATACTGGCAAAACTTTAAGCGCAACTCTTTTGGATCTTACAATTTTTTCTTTTATACCAGTAATATCTGATAATTTTTTATCTGAAAAGCCAATAGATTTTATTCTATTAAATTCATTATATGTTTTAGGAATACCTCTCTTTTTTATATTCTTCTCCTCATTTACAAGATCCTTAATTTGATTTAAGAACCAAGGATCAACATTTGATAATTTGTAAATTTTATCTAATGAAATATTTTTTCTAAAAGCTTCAGCAATTAATATTAATCTATTTGGAATATTAATTTTTAAATTTTTTAAAATATCTTTTTTTGAATAATTAAAAATATTATCCAATCCAGAAAATCCAGTTTCTAAAGATACCAAGGCTTTTTGAAACGATTCTTTAAAGTTTCTTCCAATTGCCATTGCTTCACCAACAGATCTCATTGAAGTTCCAAGTATTGCTTTAGTGTCTGAAAACTTTTCAAATGTAAATCTTGGTATTTTTGTAACAACATAATCAATTGTTGGTTCAAATGAAGCTGGAGTTACTTTTGTAATTTCATTTTTTAATTCATCTAGAGTGTATCCCACTGCAAGTTTAGCTGCTACTTTAGCGATTGGGAATCCTGTCGCTTTAGATGCAAGAGCAGAGGATCTTGATACTCTTGGATTCATCTCTATTATAACCATTCTTCCATTTCTAGGATTTATCGCAAACTGAACATTCGATCCCCCTGTTTCAACTCCAATTTTTCTTAAGCAAGCAATAGATGCATTTCTCATGACCTGGTATTCTTTATCAGTTAAGGTTAATGCTGGTGCAACTGTAATAGAGTCTCCTGTATGAATACCCATTGGATCTACATTCTCAATTGAACAAATTATTATGCAGTTATCATTTTTGTCCCGCACAACTTCCATTTCAAATTCCTTCCAGCCTTCTAATGATTCTTCGATTAAAACCTGATTTTGAGGGGACTCGTTCATTCCTGTTTTGACAAGTTTATAGAAATCTTTTTTATTTTTTGCGATTCCTCCACCTAAACCTCCTAATGTAAAAGAGGGTCTTATAATCGCCGGTAAACCAATTTCTTTCAAACACTTAGATGCATCTTTAAAACGATTTATAATTCTTGATTTTGGCAGATCTAAACCAATTTCAGACATATTTTTTCTAAATTTTTTACGATCTTCAGCATTTTCAATTGCCTTTGACTTTGCACCTATTAATTCAATTTTGTATTTTTTAAGTATTCCAGCTTTTTCTGCGCTTATTGCTAAATTTAATGCGGTCTGTCCTCCCATTGTTGGTAAAATTGCATTAGGTTTTTCTTTTTTTATAACTTCTTCTAAAACAGGAATTGTGATGGGTTCAATATATGTTTTATCAGCAACTCCAGGATCAGTCATGATAGTTGCAGGATTTGAATTTATTAAAACTACCTCGAAACCTTCATCTTTTAGAGCTTTACACGCCTGTGTGCCTGAATAATCAAATTCACATGCTTGTCCAATTATTATTGGTCCTGCTCCAATAACTAATATTTTTTTAATGTCTTTTCTTTTTGGCATATTTTTTTACATCTTGAATAAAATTATTAAATAAATATTGGCTGTCTTGTGGTCCAGGATTTGCTTCTGGATGATATTGAACGGAGAAGACAGGTTTATTTTTTAACCTTATTCCTTCAATAGAATCATCAAAAAGTGACTGATGAGTTATTTGAATATTTTTTGATAAACTTTTTTCTATAACAACAAATCCATGATTTTGACTTGTAATTTCAACTGAGTTAGTAATTAAATTTTTGACTGGATGATTTGCACCTCTGTGACCTAATTTCATTTTTTTTGTTTTTGCATTTAAAGCTAAGGCTAAAATTTGATGACCAAGGCAAATTCCAAAAATTGGATATTTCGATTTTATCAATTTTTTTATAGTATCAATTGCATACGCTCCAGTTGCCGCTGGGTCTCCAGGACCATTAGATAAAAAAATACCATCAGGATTAAGTTTTATAATTTCATCAGCAGTTTTTTTACAAGAAACTACTTTAACCTCACAGTTATAATCGGAAAAATATCTTAAAATATTTTTCTTTATCCCATAATCAATTGCAACAATTTTAAATTTTGTTTTAATATTTTTTTTATACCCAATTTCTTTTTTCCAAGTTTTAAAACCTTTCCAGATATAAGTTTTTTTTGTCGATACTTCTTTTGCTAAATCAAGACCATTTAAACCAGGCCATTTGATTGACATATTAATTAATTTTTTTACATTGAATTTTCCTTTTTTATTATTTGAGATTGTGCCTTTTGGAGCACCTTTATCTCTAATAAAGTTTGTTAATTTTCTAGTATCTAATCCAGTAAGTCCAACAATCTTATTTTTTTTTAGCCATTCATCTAAATTCTTCAAAGCTCTATAATTTGATGGAGATGTGATTTCGGAATTAAATATTGCACCCTTCGTCCAAACTTTATCGGATTCTAAATCTTCATTGTTGGTTCCAACATTTCCAATATGAGGAAATGTAAAGTTTATAATTTGTCCAGCATAAGATGGGTCTGATATAATTTCCTGATATCCTGTTAAGGATGTATTGAAACAAACCTCACCAGTTGAAGTTCCCTGATATCCAAGGCCAATTCCTCTAAAAACTAGCTTATTATCTAGAACTAAAATACCTGTTGGAAATTGATGTTTGATTGCAATTTTATTTTTTTGTTTTTTGTTCAATTACAACTCATGAGTTAAAGGTCTATACAATAAAACCTTTTTTTGCGCAACAGATCTAATGTATATTTTGTAAAAAAAAATTTTTTTTTTTTGAAGAATATTCTTAATACGCTAAAATTAAATATGCCACTAAGAGATAGTATAGAGTCCGACTACAAAACAGCTTTAAAAGCTAAAGACAAAAATAAAATATCAACTTACAGGTTAATATTATCTGGGATTAAGGATTTGGATATTTACAATAGATCTGGGAAAGAAAAAAAGGAAACTGATAATGAGGATATAAAGAAGCTATTAAAAAAAATGATTAAACAGCGCAGCGAATCGATTGAATTGTATAAAAAAAATAATCGTACGGATCTCCAAGATATAGAAGAGCAAGAAGTGCGGGTAATTAGTCAATATTTACCTAAACAGATTAACGAAGAGGATACCAAGAAAATTTGTGAAGAATTAATTAAATCAACAGGTGCAACTTCAATAAAAGATATGGGAAAAGTAATGGCTGAATTAAAGAAAAATAATGCTGACAGTATTGATTTTTCTAAAGCAGGGGCAATTATAAAAGAATTGTTAAATCAAAAATGAAATACCCAAAAGAGTACTTACAAGAAATTAAAACTAGATTAAAAATTTCAACTGTAGTCTCAAAAACTGTAAGTTTAAAAAAGAGGGGAAAGGAGTATGTTGGCCTTTCTCCATTTAAAACTGAAAAAACACCCTCTTTTACAGTGAATGATGAAAAGGAATTTTATCACTGCTTTAGTACTACAGAGCACGGAAATATTTTTGATTTTGTAATGAAAACCCAAAACCTTAAATTTGGTGAGTCAGTCAAATACCTTGCAAATTTAGCAGGTATGAGACCTTATACATTTTCAAAAGAGGATGAGATCAGAGAAGAAAAGTGGAAAAAATATAAATTGATATATGCAAAATATGTTGAATTTTATCATAAAGATCTTTTTAAAAATCCCTTAGCAAAAAATGCGAAGGACTATTTGAAAAACAGAGATCTTACTATTGATGAAGTAAAGAAATTTAAAATTGGTTATGTTTCAAACGATGAAAACTTTAAAGAAAATATTTTTAAAGAATTTACAGAAAGTGAAATCAAAGACACAGGATTATTCTATTTTGATGAAAATAAAAAAAAATATGTAGATAGATTTAAAGATAGAGTAATTTTTCCAATAAATAATATTTCAGGAGACCCAATCGCTCTTGGGGGAAGAATTTTAAAAGATAATAAATATCTTGCTAAGTATATAAACTCACCTGAGACACCATTTTTTAAAAAAGGATCTAATCTTTATAATCTAGATTATACTAGGAAACTTTCAAACAATATTAATAATATATTTCTTGTTGAAGGTTATATGGATGTCGTTGGTCTTAGCAAAAACAAAGTGGAAAATGTTGTTGCAAATTTGGGAACTTCTTTAACTACAAGACAAATATTAACTCTTAACCAATTTTTTCAGCATATCATTGTTTGTTTCGATGGTGATGAAAGTGGATACAAAGCAGCTTTAAGAGCAGCCGAAAACTCTATCATTGAATTAAGACCTGAAAAAGAGATTTCATTTCTATTTTTACCTAATAATCATGATCCAGATAGTTTTGTTAATGAAAAGGGAAAAGATTTTTTTGAAGATTTTTCAAAAAGTAATTCAGTTCCTATTCATGAATTTATTTTTAGTCATTATTCGAAAGACATAGATGATAAACCTTCATCAAGAGCTATCTTTGAGAAAAATCTAAGAGCAATCTCAGCAAATATTAAAGACGAATTTATTAGAAAGTATGTACTTGAATACTTTCTGGGAAAAGTTTCTGAACTAACACCAAATACAAATTTTAAATATAAAAAAAATTATATCAAACCCACAAGGTCACTTAAATCAACTCAAAATTATTATAATGAGACAAAGTCTTTAAAAGCTATTGATATTAAGGAATTTTCTTTTTTATATCTTTTATTAAAAAAACCTGACCTTATAAAAGAAAATTTTAATTTAATTGAAAATACGAAGTTATTTAGTAGTGAAAATAAATTATTATTTGAAGAAATAAAGAGGCAAACCAAAAATTTTGAAAGTATTGATATTGAAAGTTTAAAAATTGACCAAATTTTGATAGATAGGGTTTTTAAATATGCATCTATTAAGCATATCTTATCCAAAAATTTAAATGATGATCAAAAAATTCTTGAAATTTTATCAGAGTTAATAAGAGACCTTAAGAATTATGAGCTAGAATTAAGAATAACTGATTTAGAATCAAGATTTTCTAAAGATTTAAGTGAAGCAACATTTAATGAGTTAAAAGAGCTCAAAAAACTACAAAAAATCAATTAAATTAAAATCAGAATCCCATAGATTTTTTTAATTTTAGCATTATATACATTCTGAACTTTTTTATTGTGGAACGTATAATTACAAAATCATTTGCAAGACTTATGGGCAGAGGTGTCCATAGAGGTTTCATCACTCACGAAGAATTGAATAAATCATTAGGAAAAAGAAATTTGTCTAATGAAAACTTGGAGCAAGCTTTCATACATATCCTAGATGAAAAAATTATATTAGTTGAAAAAAAAGCAGATTTTAAGATTTTAAGAAAAAAAGATAATGGTTCCAAAGAAGAGGGGAAGTCCATTGAAAAAAGTGACGACCCGATAAGAATGTATCTAAGAGAAATGGGAGGTGTCGAACTTCTTTCTAGGGAAGGAGAGATTGCCATTGCCAAAAGAATAGAGGCTGGAAAAGATGTTATGTTAAATGCACTTTCTCAAAGTCCAATTACGGCACAACAACTTTTTGAATGGAATACAAAACTTCAAAATGATGAGATTTTAGTTAGAGAAATTATTGATATTGATACGAATTATATGGAAGATGAAGATACTGGCCAAAGCGCTAAACAAAAAAAATCAAATGATGGTGGGGAAATTCAAAATGGTCAAGAAACGGAAAGCAACGCGGATGAGGACGAATTTAACCCTACACTCGCTGCAATGGAGACAGAAATTAAACCTAAAGTTTTACAAACAATTAATAATTTAACCAAGGAATACAATAAACTCATAAAGTATCAGAAAGAAAAGTTGGAATGTGTATTAAATTCTAAGCAGTTTTCACCTTCAAAAGAAAAAAATTATAAAAAAATTGTGGATGATATTTTAGAAAATATAAAAACTCTCCAGCTTTCCCCTTCCGTCTTAGAGGAATTAGTTCAAAAACATTATGTAGAAAATAGAAAAATAATTTCACTAGAAGGCAATCTATTGAGATTTGCGTTAAATGAAAAAATTTCAAGGGATGAATTCATAAAATTTTATGTAGGTAATGAAATTAATCCTAAACTAAAAATTTTTTTAGGTACAAATGAAACTTGGAAAAAATTTTTTCAAAAATATAAAGATGAATTCAAAAATATAAGAGATAGACTTATTGAGACAAGTAATAGGTTAGGAATTTCAGTTACAGATTACAAATCGATGGTAAGTAGAATTCAAAAGGGTGAAAAAGAATCTAGAATTGCAAAAAAAGAAATGGTTGAAGCTAATCTTAGATTAGTTATTTCAATTGCAAAAAAATATACAAATAGAGGTTTGCAATTTCTAGATTTAATACAAGAAGGTAATATAGGTTTAATGAAAGCTGTGGATAAATTTGAGTATAGAAGAGGTTATAAATTTTCTACATACGCCACATGGTGGATAAGACAAGCTATAACTAGATCAATTGCAGATCAAGCTAGAACAATAAGAATTCCAGTTCATATGATTGAAACCATTAACAAAATTGTGAGAACGCAAAGGTTAATTTTAAGTGAATTTGGAAGAGAGGCAACTCCAGAGGAACTTGCTAAAAAATTAAGAATGCCACTGGAAAAGGTTAGAAAAGTATTAAAAATTTCTAAAGAACCAGTGTCACTAGAAAAGCCAGTTGGAGATGAGGAAGATAGTAGTCTAGGCGATTTTATTGAGGATACAAAAGCATTAGCCCCACTAGAGCAAGCAATTAAATCAAATTTAAGTGAGGCAACTACTAAAATACTTTCAACTTTAACTCCAAGAGAAGAGCGTGTTTTAAGAATGAGATTTGGAGTTGGAATGAATACTGATCATACTTTAGAAGAGGTTGGTTTGCAGTTTTCAGTAACAAGAGAAAGAATTCGTCAAATAGAGGCAAAAGCACTAAGAAAACTGAAGCACCCTAGTCGATCAAAACAACTTAAAAGTTTCTTAGAAAGTTAAAGGGCCGTTAGCTCAATAGTAGAGTACTGCATTGACATTGCAGGGGCAGTTGGAGCGTAACCAACACGGCCCACCATATCTTATAATACAAAGTTATTCGTTGATTAGTAGTTCAACCTTTCCCCAATTTTTATGGGTTTCATAGTAGGTAAAATAATATTTATTGGGTAAATACTTTAAATTTATATCTTCCGCACAGTTATAAGCAAACCTTGATAGGTTAATTGGTGATTTTACGATTTTAGTATTCATTTTATTTTCACATTTTTCTGGGTAAAAAACTAAATTGAAAATTTTTGACCTATCAATTTTATTATCAATATTATCATTTTCATCAGCATTTATTATTTGTTGATCGTTTTTATTTAAAGTGTAACCATGATCACCACTAAAAATAATTATTTTTTGTTTTTCAGAAAGTAAATTTATATTTTTTACAAATTTTTTAATTAAATTAAGTGTACATTTGTAATTATCTTCATATTTACCATTTGTATTTATAGAATTACAATTTTTATCAACATTAAAAGGTGCATGAGGTTTCATTAGGTGCATAAAAAAAAAATTTTTATTATTAAAGTCAATTTTTTTAAAAAACTTAAGATCATTATCATTCATTATTTCAAAAGTTGATTGAACACCTGATTTATTAAGTGATTTGTTATTAATTCTTCTTATCAAAAAATCTAACAAGCTCTTTTCGTAAAAAATTTCCAAAGAATTTAAATAATGGATAAGTTTTTTTTGTTTACCACACATATTAGGCTCATAAGCATTACTTTTGCAGTACTGATAGTCATTACCAGTCCAATAAAATTTTCTGTTAAATTTATTATTCAAAAATGTAATTGGTAATTTTTCATAATCATTTATTAAAGTATTTGGAAAAAAATTTTTATAAGATGAATATTTTTTTGATTTTTCAGTAATTGGATAATTCAAATTAAAAATAGACTGCAAACTCAAATGTGTGGTTGGGTAATTAGATATTGAATTAAAAATATAACTTCCCTTCAAATTTTCCAATTGTCTAATTATTTTATTTTGATTTTTTATTACACCATTAGTTTCAGCATACTCTAGACTGATCATGCCATCCAATATAATAAAATATATATCTATATTGTTAGTATTATTAACAATCTTAATTTCATCTAAATTGAAAGCCTCTGTCTGATAATTTACAGTGTCTTTCTGACTAAAAAATTTAAAAAAGTTGAATGTAATATATCCATAATTAAGAATTATAAAAATAAGTATAAAATTATAAAATTTATTTTTAAACTTGTTTGAGTTTAAAATATAGTAAGTAATAAAAAATATTAAAATCAAGATTATCGAAAAAATTATAATTGAAAATAAAAATCCACTAAATATAACATTCTCAAAAAAAGCCTTGAATTTTAAGTCTTCAAAAAAAAAACTTATAAAATAAGTAATACTAATACTTAATATAAACCCATCAAAGTTAACTAAATTTTTTGAAAAAATAAATTCTAATAAGAATATAAATAAAAAAATTGCAGAAATAATTAAAATTTGAAAACTTAATATATTAATAATATCGTAATTATTGATTTGAATTAAATTTTGCTCTCTTAAAAATAATAAACATGGTAAAAAAAAAATTAATATAGATAAAAATTTGTTATTAAGTAATTTTTTCATAGTAAATAATTTTTCTTTTTGAACCTTTTAAATCATGTACTTTAACAATATTGCATTTTTCTTTAAGAAATTTTAAAAAATTTTCTAAATTATAATCATCATAATTTTTAGTTTTAAACATCTTCATCCTTTTAACCATTTCATCATCATTAGGAATAAATTCAACCAAGCCTTTTTTTGATAATTTTATAATAAAATTTAAGACTTCAAAGAGTGGTATATTTTTGCTAATAACCAAATGATGAATTAGTGCAAAAGATAATGAAAAATCAAAATTAAACCTTTCAACAAAACTTTTTTTTTCTTTACAATCCCAACCTATTGACGAAGATAAGTTTGACAAATCCGCATACAGAGGAGTTATGACTTCGTTATTATCAAATCCAATTTTTTCTAAGCATTGCATGTCATAATCTAAAGCAATAATTTTTTTTACCCCTAACTCTTTTGAAATGAATGAATATTTTGCATCATTACAACCTATGTCTATTAACGAATAAGGTTTATTTGTTGAGATATAAGATTTTAATATATTTTCTTTTTCTATTTCACTTTCTTTTGAATAAGAATGAGTATTTGAATAATTAGACCAAGTCGATTTATTTTTTTTATATTTTAATTTTTCAATAAAATTTTTTAAATTCTTAATTAAAAAAGTTTGACTTTGTTTGTAAGATCTTTTCCTATTTTTTTTTGATATTCCACTTTTGCTACTAAGATTTTCTGTAAAATATACGTTAATTAAAAGTGAAAATGAAAAAAAAATTTTGTAACCTAACAAGTTAATTAGTTGCCTATTAGAAATACCATTTAAATTTCCTTTATAAATTTCATTAAATGGTAAATTAAAGTAAGATGAATAAACCAATGGATTTAAAAATTCTTCACAAAATTGTTTGTGTCCTTGCCATGGAGTGTTTTCATCTAATTTTTGTAAAGATAATATATCAATAAATATTGGCTTATTATTTTTAAATTGTACATTATAAGCCGACGCATCTTTTAAACTTATATTCTTTTCAAGTAAAAAAAGCTGAAAATCCAAATGAAAAATTGCTGCGTTTTTAAGTTGCGAAAAAGTCCATTCATATGGATAGGTCCAATTTTCTAATTTTTCATGTTCTATGAATTTATTTACTTCGTCAAAATTTTGAGAAATTAAATCTTGCTCTTTTACTTCCCAGCTATTTATTAGTAAATTTTTATTTATTAATATTTGGTAGATATCTTGATTTTCGAGAAAATTATAATTTTCAATATAATTATTTTTTATTGATCTAAATATTCTATTTTTAAAATTAAATATTTGACCAGCATCATCCCTAAATGAAGATGGATCATTTATCAGTGTCATTTTTAGTTTCTTTAGAAAAAAATTTTTTTAATTTACAAAAAAAATTATATATATTTCTTCTTACACTTGAAAAAAAAACTCCAACCGCTGCTATACTTGCAATTATTCCTTGTAAAATAATGCTTCCAATGCCAGGATCAATATATGCTAATGCATTTGAAGTAAATACCATATAAATTAGAAAAGATGTTAAAATAAATTTCATTTTTTATTATAATTCTCTAAAATTAAATTAGAATACCTTTAGCAAAAGAACAAAACTATGTCATCTTAAAACAGGCATATCTTGATTAAATTGAAAAATAAAGTAGAACTATTTTCTTATAATGGGCCTGTAGCTCAGTTGGTTAGAGCAGTACACTCATAATGTATTGGTCCCAGGTTCGAGTCCTGGCGGGCCCACCAATTACTTGATAATAAACTCTTCCAAAGATTTAAAGAGGTAATCAATATCTCCATTATTATTTTGCAATATAGATTTAAACTCTTCTTTTTGAGTTCTTGCTAAACTTAATCCTTCTACAATAAGATCTCTAATTAAAGGTCTCTCAGGATTTTTAGTATATATTCTCCAATCAATTTTTATTTCTGGATTTTTAGAAGTTTCTTCTAAAACACTACTGACAATTGTATATTTTTCGTTAATTTTTTTTTCTGATACTACACTTATTTTTGGGTCAGAGTAATCTACTAATCGACTAGAAAAACTTTTTAAGAAATAACTTTTAAACAGCTTGTTATATTTTATTTTTTGATCTTCGTTTAGGCCTTTGCGATATTTCCCGAGGGTATACATTCCGATACCATTAATATCAACATTATTTTCAGCAATATTATTTAATCTAATTATTTTAGCCTCTACAGGATCAGGGCTTGATAAAATGACTGATGCCTCATTAACAATTTCAGTTATTAATATACTTGGCTCTTTAGCAGATGAAATACTATTTAAAAATAAAATAAAAAAAAAAAATGAAATTAATTTAATTTTAGTCATTAATAATTATTGGGTATCTATTTCTTCCCAATCATCATCATTCATAGTTTCTGTGGTTTCATCTGAGTTTAAAATTTTTCTTTTTCTATCTTGTAAATATAAACTTCTTACAGATGCATATAAGTCCATTGAATTATTTTCAAGACTAGTAAAAGCCTCTAAGTTTTTAGCTCTAAAATCTACGCCAGCAGTCAATCTGGAATAATAATAATCCGAATTTTCAAAATATTTTGTGTCATTAGCTATTGTAACGTTGTACCAGGCGTCGCCTCCTCCAAAATTAGCTAATGAACCTATTGTATCTCTCACTGTAGTTGGACCAAGGACTGGTAAAACAAAGTAACATCCTTCATTTATACCCCAGGTTCCAAGTGTTTGACCATAGTCTTCTTTATCTTGTTTTTTTAATCCATAATACGAAGCCACATCAAAAATCCCCGCTATACCAAGTGTAGAGTTAATAGAAAATCTTAAAGAATTTATTCCAGCTTCTTTAAATTGACCCTGCAAAATGTTGTTAGGTATTGTTACAACATTTGATAAATTGCCTAGAGCATTGCTTGTTCCCGATCTGATTGGTTTAGGTAAGTATCTGTAGCCCTTAGCGATAGGTTTAAAAAAAACTTTATCTAATCCCTGATTAAATGCGAAAATACCTCTATTAACTGTTTCAAAACAATCTTTAACTTCTTTGTCTTGCCCTTTAGCTTTATTTTTAATTTCTAAACTTCCATCTGATCCAGCTAACAAACTGAATGTGGCGAGTTGAGAAATTAAACAAATTATAAATACTTTTAAAATCTTTTTCATTAATGCCGTTTATATTATATCCTCTATTTATTAAAAGATTTAATTGTTTAAAATAATGCAGAAAAATGTTGAAAAAATGACTATTAACTATTCTCCTAATTTTGATCTCAAAAAAAGAGATAAAAATAAAATAAAGTATTTAATCTTTCATTATACTGGAATGAAAAATGATAAATTGGCAATTAAAAAGTTAACTAATTTAAATTCTAATGTAAGTTGTCATTATTATATAACTAAATCTGGAAATATCATTCAAATGGTTCCTGATTTATATGTCGCCTGGCACGCAGGTAAGTCTAAATGGGGCAATTATAAATCCTTAAATAGAAACTCAATAGGTATTGAAATTTCTAATCCTGGCCATGAATATGGGTACAGAAAATTTAGTCATAATCAAATTAAATGTTTAATAAGAATTTCAAAATATATAATTAAAAAATATAATATTGATAATAACAAAATTTTAGGTCATTCAGATATAGCTCCTTTAAGAAAAAAAGACCCAGGAGAAAAGTTTCCTTGGAAGCTATTAAGTAAAAAGAAAATTGGAATTTGGCATGATATTAATTCAAAAATACTTAAATCCTTAAGAGGAAAAAAATCAGAATTTAAGTTAAATAAATTTATTATTTATTTAAAGAATTTAGGCTATAACATGGAATACTCAAATTTAAATGAATTAAGAAAAATTATTAAAGCCTTTCAAATGAGATTTAGACCGGAGTTGATTGATGGAAAATTCGATTTAGAGTGCTATAAAATAGCAAAATCTCTTTATAATCTTAGATAATAAATAATTGCACTTCGTATAAAATTTTATATTGTTCATCCGCCAGATAAAAGACTTATCGCTTTAATTTATTAAAGAGGAAAGTCCGGGCTCTACAAAGACACAGTGCCAGTTAATGGCTGGCGGGGGCGACCCTAGGGATAGTGCCACAGAAAATAAACCGCCTTATCAAGGCAAGGGTGAAAAGGTGTGGTAAGAGCACACCGGCTAAGTTGGTAACAGCTAGCGCATGGAAAACCCCACTGGGAGCAAGACTGAGTAGAGATGACACTGTTAGAAATAACGAAAAGCAGTCTTTGGCTAGTCATCTGGGTTAGTTGCTTGAGCCTTAAAGTGATTTAAGGTCTAGAGAAATGATAAGTTTAAAAGACAGAACCCGGCTTATATTTTATCTGGCAAAATCATAACCTTTTAATTCTTATCTTGTACTAAATAAAATCATTATTTCTATTTTGTTACATTGAAGAAATTAAGAACAAATCAAGAATACTCAATTGTAATATTAGGTGTTGACGATTTAATTTAAAACCCATAATATCCCATAATATCCCAAATATGGAATTTATGGATTATGTTTTTATCTACTTACGAAAACAAATTGGACAAAAAAGGAAGGGTATCCGTGCCTGCTAGTTTCAGAAGCTATCTATCAAACATGGGATATAATGGAATCGTATGTTTTCCATCATTTAACAATCAATCAATAGAAGCTTGGCCGCAAGACAGAATTGAAAAAATTTCAAATACAATAGACTCTTTAAATCCATTTGAAGATAAGAAAGATTATTTTGCCACCTCAATATTATCAGAAAGTATTAATTTACAATTTGATAGTGAAGGAAGAATTCTTATTACTGAAAAACTATTAAAACATGCGAAAATAAAAAAAAACATGTTGTTTGTTGGTCAGGGAAAAACTTTCCAAATATGGGAACCAACAAGTTTTGAAAAATTTAGGGTCACTGCTAGAAAAAAATCAAACATTAACAGGGCTAACCTTAAATGGGAGCAAAAACTTAATAACTAAACGGGGGATAAATGACAATTAATTTTAAAGCACCAGACATAAAAGAGCTGAAACCAAGAATACTAGTTTTAGGTATTGGAGGAGCAGGAGGTAATGCAATCAATGGTATGATAGAGTCAGGTTTACAAGGAGTAGAGTTTATAGCTGTAAATACTGATGCTCAAGATTTAAGACTAAGCCATGCACAAACTAAAATCCAAATGGGATTAAATTTAACAAAAGGATTAGGTGCTGGAGCAAAATTAGATATAGGTGAAGCTGCTGCCGATGAATCCTTAAATGAAATTGTGAATGTCCTTCAAGGTTCTAACATGGTTTTCATAACTGCAGGAATGGGTGGAGGAACCGGAACTGGTGCTGCTCATGTTATTGCTCGTGCTGCAAAAGAATTAAATATTCTAACAATTGGAGTAGTGACTCTTCCTTTCTTATATGAAGGTCCTTCAAGAATGAGAAAAGCAAATCAAGGTCTTGAGGAATTAAGAAAACATGTAGATACTATAATTGTAGTTCCAAATCAAAATTTATTCAAAATCGCAAGTGAGCAAACTACATTTGAAGAGTCATTTTTGTTATCTAATGATGTATTAAAGCATGGAGTTCAAAGTATCACAGACCTTATGGTAAGACCTGGTTTAATAAATTTAGATTTTGCTGATGTTGAAACAGTCATGAGTTCAATGGGTAAAGCTATGATGGGAACAGGTCAGGCTGAAGGCGAAGGTAGAGCAGTTAAAGCTGCTGAAATGGCTATAAGCAATCCTCTTATAGATGACTATACATTAAAAGGAGCTAAAGGCTTACTAGTCAACATTACTGGTGGAAAGGACCTTAAACTTTTTGAAGTAGACGAAGCTGTAAATAAAGTTAGAGCTGAAGTAGATCCAGAAGCAGAACTAATAATTGGAGCAATTACAGATGAAAATCTTGATGGTTTAATGAGAGTTTCAATTGTAGCAACTTCTTTAGATGGTCAACAACCAGAGCCGAAATCAGTGATTAATATGGTCCATAGAATACAAAATAGAAATCCTGGATATTCTGATTTTTCTAATACTGGTTCTTCTCAAGCTTTTACATTTTCAAATCAAAATAGCTCAATCATAACTAATGGTGCAAATGCACTTAAAATTGAGGAAGAGGTAAAAACTGAAACTGAAAGTCAAGCAACATCTGAAATTAATAATTCTGAAGAAATAACAGGTTCATTAAGTACTGAAGCAGAAGTAAGCTCAGTCGAAAATGAGTTGTCTACGATTTCTGAAACCACAGTTGACAATGAAGAGACTGATGAAATAAATTCCTCAACCTCTAATGGATTGGAAAACTTCAATTTTGATGAAGAAACACCCGAGTTATTTAATTCTGATGGATCAACAGATGAAATAGATAACGAAACTTCTTCAATACTTGAAACAAGTGAATCAAAAGAGCAAGAAGATGATTTAGAAATCCCAGCATTTTTGAGAAGACAAAAAAATTAATGGTCTTCAAAAAAATAAATGAATGCCACCATAAATCTGGAAAAAAAACATTTTCCAGTTCTGCTAAATGAACTAATTAGCATTATTTCCCCTCTTTATGGTGGCACATTTATTGATTGCACATTTGGTCAAGGTGGCTATTCAGAAAAAATTCTTGAGAACAATAAAAATAATGTAATTGCACTTGATAGAGATAAAGATGTTTTAACTAGTGTATCTAAACTCAAGGCAAAATTTAAAAATAGATTTCAATTTTATAATCTTAAATTTTCTCAATTAGATAAAATCAAAATAAAAGACAATAAACTTAAAGGTATAATTTTCGATTTAGGGTATTCTTTTAACCAGATTAAAAATTCTCAGAAAGGCTTATCATTTACTGATAGGGGAAAACTTAATATGAAAATGGGTATTAATGATTTCTCAGCTAATGATATTATATCAAATATGGAAGAAAAAAATCTTTCTAAGGTGTTTAAAGTATTTGGTGATGAAAGATATTCAAAAAAAATTGCTAAAGAAATTGTAAAAAAAAGAAATGAAAAAAATATAAATACTGAAGATTTAGTTCAAATTATAGACAACATTAAAAAATATCAAAAAACAAAAATTCATAATTCTACTAAAGTTTTTCAGGCATTAAGAATTTTAGTAAATAAAGAAATAAGTGAATTAATTAATGCTTTGGTAAATTCATTTAACCTAGTTCCTATAGGAGGAATAATAGCTGTAGTTACTTTTCATTCAATAGAGGATAAAATTGTTAAATTTTTCTTTAAACACTACTCAGAGCAAAGAAACGCCTCTAGGTATTTGCCTGAGGCAAAGCTATCAGAAAAATGTTTTAATCTAATAAATAAGAAAGCAATTTTACCGAGTAATAGTGAGATCAGACAAAACCCACCTTCAAGATCAGCTAAATTAAGGTATGGAATAAAAACTAACAATAAATGTGATTTTACTGAATTTAGAGAAAAATTCAAAAATCTAACCGATGTTGAGGCTCTAAGATAATTTAATGAAAAGATTATTTTTTTTTATACCTATAGTTGTTTTAGTATTTGCAACAACTTTAACTAAAAATTCTACAAAAAAACTTGATAGAGAAATTTTTCAATTAAAAGAAAATATAAGAATTTTAGAAGATCGTTATGAATTTACTTTATTAGATTATAGTATTTTAACTTCACCAAAAAAACTGATCGAATATCAACAGTATTATTTTGATAATAAATTTACACAAAAAAAATTAGAAAATTTGAATACGATTCAAATTCTGAGGGATAATTTAAAAATAGAAGCAATGGTTAATATTGATGAGTGAATTTAATGAATACCCTGAAAAGTCTGATAAATATAATCAAAACTTTTCTTTTGAAGAGAACAAGTCATATCTAAAAATATCTTTTGAGAGAATAGCTTTTATTTTTTTTGTTTTTTTTATCTTGGCAATTATTTTTTCATCAAAAGTGATATTATTGAGTGCAAAAGCTATCCCTGAAATAAAAAAAGAGACAAAAAAAGAAAATTTTAGATCAAGTATTTTAGATAATGATGGAAATATTTTGGCAAAAAGTGTTCCAGTAGTTAATTTAGGTATTAACCCTAATTTAGTAATTAACAAAGAAAAATTATTAATCTCTCTTAAGATAATTTTTCCTAATAAAAGTTTTGAAAAAAAGATATATGGAAATAAATTCTTTTATGTAAAAAAAAAAATAAGTCCAGAAAAACTTGAGCAGATTTTACTTCTAGGGGATAAATCATTTATTCAAGAGGAGAGTATTGCAAGAATATATCCTAACGGAAATTTATTTAGTCATATAATTGGGCAAGTTGATAATGATAACAATGGTATATCAGGAATTGAAAAAACATTTGATTATGAATTAACTACTACAAGAGAACCATTAAAATTAACAATTGATAAAAATTTGCAATATTTAATTAAAGAAGAATTATTAAAATCTAGTAATATATTTAATAATATTGGAAGTGCTGCAATTTTAATGGATATAAATAATGGCAACATTTTATCAATGGTATCACTTCCTGATTTTGATCTTAACAAAAGAGAAAAAATCAATGATGTAAAATATATTAATAGAGCAACAAAAGGTGTTTATGAATTTGGATCTGTTTTTAAAACATTCACTTTAGCTGCAGGCTTACAATATAATGTTGTAGAACCAGGTACAGAATTTAAAGATTTAAAAAAAAGAATCACGTGTGCAGGAAATTCAATATCTGAATATGATGATAAAATACCCTCAGACTTAACTGCAGAAGAGATTTTAATTAGGTCTGGAAATATTGGCTCAGTTAGGATAGCTGAAAAAGTTGGTATTGATAACTATAATGAGTTTTTACAAACAATTGGAATTATATCTAATCTAGAATTTGATATTCAGGAAGTAGGCACAACTCAAATAGGGAGATGGGGAAAATGTAAACTTGCGACAGTCGCTTTTGGTCATGGAATTGCTACAACCTTATTACAGCTTTCAAAAGGTTATTCAATTATAAGCAATGGTGGATACGAAATAGCACCTACATTATTTGAGAAGGAAAATTTGAAAAAAAAAAGAATACTTAATAAAAATTTATCAAAAAAAATAAACCCCATTCTTAGAAAAATTGTATCAACAAAAGAAGGAACTGCAGGCTTTGCAAATGTTAAAGGTTACCAAATAGGAGGTAAAACTGGTACCGCAGATCAACCTTCAAAGGGTGGCTATTCAAAAAAAAAAGTAAATACTTTTGCATCAATTTTTCCTACTTCAGACCCAAAATTTGTATTAGCTGTAATGTTGGATGAACCAAAAGCAAATAGAGAATTTGTCTATCATTACAGAGATGAAAGATATCCTTACAAAGGGAATTGGAGGAATACAGCTGGTTGGACTACTGTGTGGGTGACAGGTCAGATAATGGATAAAATCGGGCCAATTTTAGCCACAAAATATTAAGAGCGTAAACCATGTTACTCAAAGATTACATCCCAAATTTAAATAAAAAATATTATAATTTAAGTTTTAAAGGAATAGCTTTTAATTCTAAAAAAGTTAAAGAAGGGTATATTTTTTTTGCATTTAAAGGGAACAGTACTGATGGAAACTTGTTCATAAATGAAGCGATTAAAAATGGATCAAAAATAATAATCACTGACAAATTAAAGACGAATATTCGGAAAAATAATATTTTATTTTTAAAAGATAAAAACCCTAGAAATTTATTGGCTAAATTTAGCTCTAAAATATTTAGTAAAAAACCAAAAAATTTAATAGCTGTCACGGGGACAAATGGTAAATCATCTATAGCAAATTTTTATTTTCAAATTTTAACTCTTAATGGAATTAAAGCAGCCTCAATTGGAACATTGGGAGTCAAAGGTTTAAATATAAAAAAAAATTTTTCAAATACCACTTTTGATACCATCCAATTAAATAAAATTTTGGAGAAATTAAAAGAAAAAAAAATTGAAAACGTTATATTGGAAGCATCAAGTCATGGGTTATATCAGAATAGATTAGATGGATTAGAATTCGATACTGGTATATTTACAAATTTAACAAGAGATCATTTGGATTATCACAAAACCTTTAAAAATTATTTTAATTCAAAATTAATATTATTTAAAAAATTATTGAAAAAAAAGTCTCAAGCTATTTATGATGATGAATTAAAAATTTCATCAAATTTAAATAAAATTACTAAATACAATCAAATAAAAAGACTTACATTAGGAAATTCCAAATCAAGTTTTACAATAATCAATCATCAATTTTTAAAAGACGAACAGAAAATAACATTTACATTTGATAAACGAAAATACTCTTTTTCAACTAAGTTAATTGGAAGTATTCAAATTAAAAATTTACTTATGGCAATCATGGCAGCAATGAAAAGTAAAATTTTATTAGAAAAAATTTTAAAAGTTATACAAAAAATAAAGCCAGTAAATGGAAGATTAGAAAAAGTAGGAAACCTTCATAATAATGGAATTGTTATCCTTGATTATGCTCACACACCAGATGCTTTAAGGACCTGTATTAAAAATGTGAAGGACCAATTTAAATTACGAAAAATTAATCTAGTATTTGGATGTGGAGGTGAGAGAGATAAACCCAAAAGAAAAATAATGGGAAATATTGCGAATAGTTACTGTGATAAAATATTTTTAACAGACGATAACCCTAGAAATGAAGATCCAAAAAAAATTAGAAGAGATGTCAGATCTAATATTGCAAAGAGTAAAGTAATAGAAATACCATCAAGAGAGAGAGCAATAAAATCTGCAATTTTGGATATTAAGTCAAACGAGGTAGTTATTGTTGCTGGAAAAGGTCATGAAGTCTATCAAGAATATGTGTCTAAAAAATTCTTTTCAGATAAAAAATGTATTGAAAAATTTATTAAGATTAAAAATAAATCTTTAAATAAAAATTGGAAATCAAATATTATTTCAGAGATAACTAAAAAGAAAATAGAAAAAAATATTATTATTAATGAAGCTTCAATTGATTCAAGAAAAACAAAAAAAAATAATATTTTCTTTGGTATTAAGGGAAAAAACTTTGATGGAAACAAATTTGTTAATCAAGCTTTTAAAAATGGAGCCTCAATTTCAATTAACGAAAATAAAAAAAAAAATAAATTAAGAAATGATTTATTTGTAAAAAACTCATTAAAAACACTTTCAGAGGTTGCCAAAATGGTAAGAGTATCATCTAATATTTCTTCTATAGCAATTACAGGATCATCAGGTAAAACATCTTTAAAGGAGATGTTGGGGCAAATGATGAATAAATTATGCCAAACATCCTATTCAAAAAAATCTTTTAATAACAAGTATGGAGTTCCAATTTCTTTATTCAACATAAATTATAAAGATAAAATTGGTATCTTTGAAGTTGGGATGGATAAGAAAGGAGAGATAGATTTTTTAACTAAAATAATAATGCCCAATGTTGGAGTTATTACTAATATTTCATATGCACATATTAAAAACTTTAAAAATTTAAAAGGTGTAGCTAATGCTAAATCAGAAATAATTAACAACATTGTTGAACATGGATCGATTATATTAAATGCTGATGATAGATTTTTTAAATTTTTTAAATCTAAATCGATAAAAAGAAAATTACGAATAATTTCTTTTGGAATAAAAAATAAATCAGATGTAAGTTTGACTAAAATAAAAAAAGGAAAATTTAGTTCTGTTATTTATATAAAAAATAATGAAAAAATATTAAAATTTACTATTAAAAAAAATTTAGAAAATTATATTTATAATATTTTATCAACTTTAGCTGTAATCTCCCTTTACTTTGATTTAGAAAAATTAGATAAGCATTTTTTTAATGACTATCAGTTTCCAGTAGGAAGGGGAGATTTAAGTATAATTAAGTTACAAAAAAAAAGAATTAATTTAATCGATGAAAGTTATAATTCTAACCCCTTGTCTCTTCAATTCGCCCTAAATAAATTAAATAGCTTAAATACTAAATCTAAAAGAAAATTAATTTTATTGGGGGATATGCTGGAGCTTGGTAAATATTCTAAAAAGCTTCACATAGAAGCTGCCAAGCGCATTAATGACTCCAAAATTGATAAAGTTTATGTTTATGGCAAGGACATTATTGAGACATTTAACAAAATTAAACCACAAAAAAGTGGAAAAATATTAAATTCAAAAAAAGATATCTTAAATTTTATGATAAATGATATTAAGAATGACGAATATTTAATGATTAAGGGTTCCAACTCCACAGGTTTAAATAAAATAAGTCAAAGCTTAAAAGTAGGCAAAATAAATGCTTTTTAGTCTATTTTCTAACCTAGTTGAAATTTTTAGTTTTCTTAATGTTTTTAAATATTTAACTGTAAGAACTGGTCTATCAATGTTTACATCGATGGTAGTAGTTTTTTTAGTTGGCGGACCACTTATAAATTATTTTTCTACACATCAAATTCATGACCCAATTAGAGAAGATGGGCCTAGTGAGCATATAGTTAAAAAAATTGGAACTCCTACCATGGGAGGTCTTATGATATTACTAGGTATTTTCTCAGGTGTTATTTTATGGGGTGATTTCACGAATCCCTATAACTGGTTCTTACTTTATATAGTTGGATCTTTTGGGTTGCTTGGAGCTTATGATGACTATCAAAAAATAAAAAAAAATAATTCAAATGGTATAAGCTCAAAAACAAAGATTATAATTCAAATTATTTTAGCATTAGTTGGAATTTTTATACTCTATTTTTATAGCGGGTCAAATGAACTACAAAACCTATATTTTCCATTTTTTAAAAACTTAATAATTAATTTAGGATGGTTTTTCATTCCATTTTATTTATTTGTTATTGTAGGATCATCAAATGCAGTTAACTTGACTGATGGACTAGATGGTTTAGCTACAGTGCCAGTAATATTAGTTGCAGCATGTTTTGCTTTTATTAGTTATGTAACAGGAAATATAGTATTTTCAGGATATTTACAAATTACATACATTGAAGGAGTAGGAGAAGCATCAATTTTTTGTGGGGCAATTATCGGATCTTGTTTAGGTTTTTTGTGGTTTAATGCACCACCCGCGAAGATATTTATGGGTGATACAGGTTCATTAGCTTTAGGAGGATCTTTGGGGGCAGTAGGTATTATTACAAAACATGAAATCGTTCTAGCAATTACGGGTGGATTGTTTGTGTTAGAAGCTGTTTCAGTGATTGCTCAAGTGATATCATTTAAACTTACCGGAAAAAGGATCTTTAAAATGGCACCTATACACCATCATTTTGAAAAAAAAGGGTGGCCAGAGTCTACCGTAGTTATTAGATTTTGGATCATATCAATTATCTTAGCAATGATAGGTCTAGCAACATTAAAACTAAGATAATGAATGAAAAAAAAATTTATTTTAAAAATAAAAAAATTTTAATCTATGGTTTTGGAAAGTCTGGTACGGCTTGTTTTAATTTTTTAAAAAAAAATAATATCTGCACAATTTTTGATGATAATAAAAACAATATTTCAGCAAAGTATAAAAAAAAATTAATAACTATTCATAAATTATCTTCTTTAAATTTTGATTTTATTGTTTTGAGTCCAGGGATAGATACTAAGAAATGTAAAATTTCTCATTATTTGAAAAAAAATAGTTCTAAAATTATTACAGAGCTTGATATATTTGCCTTAAGCTATCCAAATATAAATAAAATTACAATTACTGGAACAAATGGTAAATCGACTACTTCGAAACTACTCTATGAGGTTCTTAAAAATAATAAGAAGGACGTAAGATTAACTGGTAATATTGGATATCCCATATTAATGGAGAGAAAAATTAAAAATAATACAATTTTTGTAATTGAAGCATCCTCTTATCAACTTGATTATAGCAAATACTATAGATCTAAATACTCAATTATACTTAATTTAAGTCCAGATCATTTAGAAAGACATGGGTCTTTCAAAAATTATGTTGAAGCAAAATTTAAAATTGTAAAATCACAAAGCAACAATGACATTACTTTTATAGACAACGAAAATAAATTTTTAAAAGAATTAGTTAAAAAAAACAAAATTAAATCAAAAATAATTAAAATTGATCATTTTGAAAATAAAAAATATTGTAAACAAATAGATAATATTTACTTTAACAATTCCAGTAATGAAAAAAATCTTAGCTTCGTTTTCAGTATTGCCAAGGTATTAAAACTCAATTTAAAAACAGTTATAAATACTGCAAATAAATTTAAAGGGTTAGATTATAGACAACAAGTAATCTATAAATCGAAAAAATTATTAATTATAAACGACTCAAAATCTACTAGTTTTTCATCGACAGCCCCATTACTTGAAAGTTATGAAAATATATATTGGATATTGGGAGGACTTGCTAAAAAAGGAGATAAACTCAAACTTAAAAAAAAATATGTTTCAAATATAAGAGCTTATGTTTATGGAAAAGATAGAAATTTTTTGATCAATTCACTTCCTATTAAAATTTCTTGTACATCTTCTGCAACGCTCAAAGAAGTTATGAAAAATTTAAATAATAATATTAAAAATGACAATTCTAAAAAAGTAATTCTTTTTAGCCCGTGTGCAGCTTCTTTCGATCAGTTCAAAAACTTTGAGCAAAGGGGAAATTTTTTTAACAAGATTGTAAAAGTTATGCTTAAAAAAATTAAAAAATGAACAAATATTTAGATACTTTCTATGATTGGTGGAAAAATATAGATAAATTTTTATTATTCCTAATTTTAGGTTTATTTTTATTAGGCCTTTTCTTTTCATTGGTCTCTACTTCTCTAATTGCATCAGACAAATTAAATACAAAATCATATTATTTTTTTTTTAAACATTTTGCTTATATAGCTTTAGCCATAGCTATTTTAATTATATTTTCGTTTCTGAATCAAAAAATTTTAGCAAAATTTTCATTGATTTTATTTTTAATAGCATTTCTAAGTTTGCTACTAGTTCCTTTTTTAGGGATTGAGGTGAAGGGTTCAAAAAGATGGTTAGATTTGATATTTTTGCCTAGATTTCAGCCTGTTGAGATTGTTAAACCATTTTTTATAGTAACATTATCATTCATGTTAACTATGCAAAATAGAAGATTATATTTTAAATACTTCTTAAGTACTTTATTCACACTGCCAATATTAATGTTACTTGTTTATCAACCTGATATTGGACAAACCCTTTTGATTTCAATGGTTTGGTTAGCTTTAATATTTATCTCTGGCATTAATATTTTTGTTTTTTTTATATTCTTTCTCTTTGTTGGTTCAACTGTAAGCTATTTAGTTTTATTTGTGACAAAATTTGAATATATAAAAATTAGACTTTTCGCTTTTTTAGATTCAAGTTCAGGTAATAATTATCAAGCAGAAAAAGCAAGTGATGCGATAATAAATGGAGGTTTTTTTGGAAAAGGTATTGGAGAAGGTACTTTGAATTCAAGAGTCCCTGAGGCACATACAGATTATATAGTCTCAGTTATATCAGAAGAGTTCGGTGCAATAATAGTTATTGGAATATTGTTTCTATATCTAATCTTTTCTTACAGGGTAATCCAAAAAATTAATTTTATAAATGAAGATTTGCCAAAACTTATTTTAAGTGGGTGTATCTCTTTAATTTTGTTACAAACTTTTATACATGTAGGTGTTAATATAAGAATATTGCCAACTACAGGAATGACTTTACCCTTTTTAAGTTATGGCGGTTCATCCATAGTCAGTACAGCATTTTTATCAGGATTAATTTTGAATTTAACAAAAAGAAAATTAGATTGAACTGATGAAAAAAATAATTATTACAACAGGTGGTTCAGGTGGACATGTAATTCCATCATTAAGTATATATGATGCTTTAAAAGATAATTTTGAAGTAGAAATTTCTACAGATTTAAGAGGATCAAAGTATATTAATAACGAGAATTATAATTATTCATTAATTGATGTTCCAAATTTATTCTCAAACTTGTTATTACTTCCTTATAATTTAATTAAATTTTGTATTTCAATAATAAAATCTTATAAATACTTAAAATTAAATAATTTTAATATTCTAATTAGTACTGGTGGGTATATGTCCTTGCCTTTATGTTTAGCCTCTACTTTGTTGAATATAAAAATTTATATTTTTGAACCAAATTCTGTTCTAGGTAGAGCAAATAAATCAATACTTAGTTTTGCTGAAAAAAGTTATTTGTTATGATAAAAACTTAAAAGGTATTTCTAAGAAATTCATAAATAAGGTTTATTTGATTAAACCATTACTTAGAAAAGAAATATATAAATTTAAAAAAAATAAAAAAACTACGATTACAGAAAAAAAAAAAATATTAATTATCGGAGGAAGTCAAGGAGCAAAGTTCTTCGACGAAACTATTACTAAAACTATAATAAAGCTTTCAAAAATAAAGAAAATTCAAGTTTTACAACAAGTAATTAATATTAATTCAAGAGAAAATATTAAAGAGTCCTATCAAAAAAATCTTATCGAACACGAATTATTCAATTTTGATGATAAATTATTAATTAAAGCTGCTAATTATGATCTAGCTATTACACGGGCTGGCGCGTCAACAATTTCAGAATTAGGTTATTTAAATATTCCATTTGTGGCAATTCCATTTCCATATGCTAAAGATAATCATCAATATTACAATGCAGAATTTTATGAAAAAAATAAATCTTGTTGGCTAATGATACAAAAAGATATCGATGAAAATAATTTAAAAGATTTAATTATAAAAATTTTTGAAGATCAAAGCGAATATTTTTCTAAAAAAAATAATTTAAGTCTATTAAATAAAGAAAATATGTGGGAAAAAAATAAATCTAAACTAATTGAGCTTATAAATGAAAATTGATTTAGGAAAAAATGAACTTATTCATTTTGTTGGAATTGGTGGAATAGGAATGAGTGGCCTAGCATTGATTATGAATGGATTAGGTTACAAAGTGCAAGGTAGTGATATAGCTAATAATCGAAATATTGAGAGATTACAAAAAAAAAAAATAAGAATATTTTTAAATCATAAAAAAGAGAATATAAAAAAAACTACAGTTATAGTGATTTCTTCAGCAATTAAAAAAAATAACCCAGAATTAGTTGAAGCTATCAAAAAAAATTTACCAGTTTATACAAGAGGAGATATGTTAGGACACATAGTATCTTTCATGAGAAATATTGTAATAACTGGTTCACATGGAAAAACAACTACAACATCTTTGATATCTAGTATTTTTACAGTAGGTAATTTAGATCCAACTATAATTAATGGCGGTGTTCTAAATTCATTTGGTAATTCTGCAAAATTGGGTAAAAGTAACTGGTGTATTACCGAGTCAGACGAGTCTGATGGAAGTTTTTTAAAAATTCCCTTTACATATTCTATAGCTACTAATTTGGATTCTGAGCACTTAGATTTTTATAAAAATATAAACAACCTTAAAAGAAGTTTTCAAAAATTTATAGAAAAAATACCGTCTGTAGGTAAAGGCTTTGTATGTAATGACGATCAAAATCTTAAAAAAGTTTTTAAAAAAACAATAAACAAAAATTTTTATACATATGGTAAAAATAAAAATTCAAATTTCCAAATAATAAATATTAAACAAACAATTAACTTTTCTAGTTTCGACATTAAAATTAATATACCAAGTAAAAAAAAAATAATTAAAGGAATTAAGCTTCCAATGATTGGAATACATAATATTCAAAATGCAACTGCTGCAGCCTCTTTAGCTTTTACAATTGGATTGCCTGAAAAATATATTAAACTTGGCCTGTGCAGTTTTAAAGGAGTTCAGAGAAGGTTTTCTTATTTATTCAATTATAAAAACGTGAGTTTCTATGATGATTATGCCCATCACCCAACAGAAATAAGTTCAGTTTTAAATGGTGTTAAAAATGTACATAAAAACAAAGAAATTGTTTGTGTTTTTCAACCTCACAGAATTTCAAGAGTAGTTAATTTGAAAAAAGAATTTTCAAAATGTTTTAAAATGGCAGATACAGTTTTGTTGTGTCCCATTTACACAGCAAATGAAAAACTAAAACTTAATTTTACATATCTTTCTTTTGCAAAGTTAATAATTAAAAATTCTAGTGTTAAGTTGATACAGGTTGATAATGAAATACAATTACGAAATTTTATAAGACAGAATACATTTGGTAAAAAAATTTATATAGGTATGGGTGCAGGATCGATATCAAATTGGATGAAAAATTTGAAAAATATTTTTTAATGAAAATTGAGGATATAAAAAAATCAGTATTATTAATAGATGGTGATATTTTTTTTTGATCAGAGTATTAAAAATCTTAATTGGTTTAATATTGGAGGGAAAACTAAAATTTTTTTTAAACCGAAATCTCTAAAAGGTTTAATAGAATATTTAAGACTTTATGCTTTAAGAGGCAAAATATTTATTTTAGGTAATGGATCAAATGTATTATTTGATGATGAAACATACCAAGGCACAGTAATAAAGTTAGGTAAAAATTTCTCAAATATCACTTTGCTAGACAATGAAACGATCATTGCCGGAGCAGCTGCTTCACAAAAAAAAGTTTCAGAATTTGCAAAGGATAATAACATTTCTGGACTAGAGTTTATGTCATGTATTCCAGGTTCAATAGGAGGTGGTATTAGGATGAACTCTGGATGTTTCAAAAAAGAATTTAAAGATTTTCTTATTTCTATTCAAGTAGTTGATTTTAAAGGTTTAGTAAGAAGTATTCCAGCGAATAAAATAAGCTTTAATTATAGGTCGATAGAATTGCCTAAAGATTTAATATTTTTAAGTGCAACTTTCAAAGGAAAACAAAAAAATAGCGAGGAAATAAATAATTATATGACTGAGCTTAATACAATTAAAAATATGGCTCAACCAACTAAAATTAAAACTAGCGGTAGTACTTTTAAAAACCCTATTAGTCAAACAGATAAAAAGGTATGGGAATTAATTAAATCAAGTGTTTCTCATGAAATAAGTTATGGAGATGCAGTTATTTCTAAGAAACATGCAAATTTTTTTGTGAATAAAAAAAATGCAAAAGCTGCAGATATGAAATCTTTAATCAATTTTGTAAAAAAGAAAGTTAAAGACCAGACAGGTATAAAATTAGAATTAGAAATTGTAGTTGTTGAATAATGGATAAAATTATAATTTTAGCTGGAGGATATTCCAATGAAAGAGAAATAAGCTTAATTACAGCTGCAAGCGTTACCAAAGAGTTAAAAAAGAATAAGAAATACAAACTTTTAACAATAGAACCAGATGGGGATTTTGTTAAAAAATTAAGAAAATTCAAACCAAAATTAGTACTAAATCTTTTACATGGCAGATATGGCGAAGATGGTTACATACAATCAATTCTTGAGTCTGAGAAAGTAAAATATACTCATTCTGGGGTTCTATCCTCATCTTTAGCAATTGATAAAGAAATATCAAAAAAAATATTTATTAAAAATAAAATTCTAACACCTCCATATTTCAAATTTATTTTTAAAAAAAATTTAAACTACAAAAATATAATAAAAAAAATTGATAAAATGTTTAAATTTCCAGTAGTGCTAAAGCCTATTAATGAAGGTTCTAGTGTAGGAGTATATATAGCTAACAAAAAAAACTTTAATAATAATTTAATGAAGCTCCAAAAATTTAAAGAAATATTAATTGAAAAATATATTCCTGGAAGAGAAATTCAAGCAGCAATTTTAGGAAATAAAAAATTAGGTATAATAGAGTTAAAACCTAAAAGAAAGTTTTATGATTATAAAGCTAAGTACAGCATTAGTGCGAAGACAAAGCATTTGATTCCAGTCAATATAACTTATAAAAATTTTAATAAAATTAACTCAATAGCGTTTAAAGCGCACAAGCTTTTAAAATGCAGGGGAGTATCAAGGTCAGATTTTAGATTTTTCAAAAATAAATTTTATTTGTTAGAATTAAATACGCAGCCAGGGATGACTTCTTTGTCTCTAGTTCCAGAAATTGCAAGTCATAATAATATTAGTTTTATGCAACTTATAGAAGAAATAATGAAAGATGCCTCAATCAATAAGTAATTACAATTTATATCTTTATTTTTTTTTTTTAATTTTTTTAAGTTCAATATTTAATTTTCAAATTTTAGATAATTATCATGATAAATTTCGTTTAAAGAATATTAATATTAATGGTTTGCCTTATAACGAAAAAAAAAATATTCAAATTGAACTCAATAAATTGAAAAATATAAATATTTTCTATTTAAAAAAAGATAAAGTTTTAGAAAAGTTAACTAAATTTAATTTTTTAGAAAATATTTATGTTAATAAAGTTATACCTTCCTCAATAAATATAAATTTTTCAAAAACAGCGATACTTGGAAAAACTATAATAAAGGGAAAAAAATTTTACATAGGCAAAAATGGAAATTTTATAAATCCAGATTTACTATCAGAGGAAAATAATTTACCATCGGTTTATGGAGAATTTCAAATAGATGAGTATTTAAGTTTGATAAAAAAACTTAAAAAACATCACATAGATATCGAAAATATTAAAGGATATTATTATTACAAAAATAAAAGATGGGATTTATTATTCTCTAATAATACTACATTAAAGTTACCTTCTAAAAAGGATGGGGAATCAATAAAAATTTACAAAAAATTATTAAATAATAATGATTTAATAAATGTAAAAATTATTGACCTTAGAGTATCCAATCAAATTATATTAACAAATAATAATGACTAATTTTGAAACAATAATTGATTTTGGTTCAAAAAATTTAAGATTAGGTATATTTGATTTAAAATCAAAAAATATTTATTCTTCAAAACAAAAAATTATCGATAGCTCAGAAAAATCATTAAATATTTTAATAAAAGATGCTGAAAAATATTTATCAAAACATATAGATAATATTGTTGTTTTATATGATTCTCCAAAATTTTATTCTTTAGATATATCTATTAAAAAAGTATTCGACTATGATATTTCAATTAAAAATGTTTACAACAACCTAATTGAAGAGGCTTGTTTTATTGTATCTCAAAATAATTTTAAAGATCAAATCATACATGTAGTGATTAATAATATTTTTATAGATGATAACAAAAAGTTAAATAAAATTATTGAGGATATAAAAATAAAAACGTTAATATTAGAAATTAAATTTATTTGTTTAAGCAAAATTATAGTTGATGATATATCTAGAAAATTTAGAAATAATAATTTAAAAATTATTAACTTGTATTGTTCAAGTTATGTAAAAACTATCAACTATATGAAAAAGTTGGATCATAAGGATTGTATTTTTTTTTTAGATACTGGTTTTGAAAGATCTAGTATTTTGATTTTTAATATGAATAAATTTGACTTTTTTAAATCAATACCGTTGGGGGGCAATAATGTAACTAAAGATATTTCTCAAGTTTTAAAATTGGATCCTGAATATTCAGAAGAGCTGAAGAAAAAATTTAATAAATTAGAAAGTGATTTATCATTTAATAAAAGTGATAGTAATGATATTAATTTATACAGTGAAATCTTAGAAAAAAATATATCTATCGAATTGTTGAAACAAGTTATTGAAGCAAGATTAGATGAAATTATAGAATTGTTGTTACTGGAGACTAATTATATTAAGAATTTGAATGATAAAATAAAACCAAGATTAGTTGTATTTGGAAATGGTGCTAGATTATTATCTAATATTTATAATGTTAGTATAAAAAAAATATTTTCTGAAATTACTATTGTTGATGAAAATGATTCAAATGTGTGTAAGTCAGCTTTAGACTATCATAAGAGTGACGAAAGTTTTCTAAGTAAAACAAAAAAAAAGCCACAAAAATCAGGCTTTTTCGAGACATTTTTTAACCTGTTTTCTAAATAATCGTATTTTCTTGTAATATTACTTGAATACTAAATTTTTACTTATTTTATATATTTAGTTCATGTCTGTCCTGTCCCAATCGACAATTGCTAATAAAATATCTTTTTCTGGTGTTGGTATTCACACAGGTGAGAGAGTAAATATAAATATTTTACCCTCATCCCCAAATTCTGGGATTGTTTTTAAAAGAATAGATTTGAAACAAAATAATGTTGTTATTCCAAATTTTGAAAACGTTTGTGATGCTACGCTTTGCACAACAGTATCAAATCAATTTGGAGTAAAAGTTTCTACTATAGAGCATCTCATGGCCGCCTTTTTAGGCCTAGGTATAGACAATGCTATAGTAGAAGTCGATTCGCAAGAAGTACCTATTCTTGATGGCTCAGCTAAAGATTTCATAAAAATTTTAAAAAAAACAGGCCTAAAAGTTAGTGATGTTCCAATCAAATTAATAAAAATTAACAACTTTATCGAATTACAGGAGGGGAGCAAATATATTTCAATAGATAAATCGAATACAACATTAGAAATTGAATTTGAGATAAATTATAAAAATCAAATGATTCAAAATCAAAAAAATAAAGTAAATATATTTGAAGATAATTTGGAAGATATTTATAATTCAAGAACTTTTTGCCTTTACGAAGATATAGAAAAACTTAAAAAGGCTGGTTTAGGAAAAGGTGGATCTTTAGAGAATGCAATTGTAGTTAAAGATGACAAGATACTTAATGAGAGTGGATTGAGAAATAAAAAAGAATTTGTAAATCATAAAATTCTTGATTGTATGGGAGACTTATATCTAGTTGGTTATAGAATAATTGGATCACTAAAGTGTAGTCATGGAGGTCACAGTTTAACAAATAAATTGCTTAGAAAAATATTTAGTGATACTAAAAATTACTCTTTGATAGAGATAAAAGGTAAAAATTTACCTCATTCATTAATAAATAATCGTCATAATCTAAAATCTATTGCTTAAAAATTAGAATTTTAAAAATATTCTGATAAAATTCTAAGATGAAATTTCAAAATTTTTTATTAAGTTTATTCATTATATTTTGTTTAATTTCCTGTGCTGAAAAAAAAGAGAAAGTCTCAATTATCAAGGAAGATAATTTAGAGATGCAAATGATAGAAGCTTATAATGAGGGACTTAAAGAATTTAATAGAGGTGATATCTTTTTTGCAGTAAAAAAATTTAATGAAGTTGAGCTTTTGTATCCTCAATCTTCATGGGCTCCAAGATCCGTCTTAATGTCGGCATATGCTTATTATTCTCAAATGTATTTTAATGATGCTATCTTTGAATTAAATAGGTTCTTAGATAAATATAAAAATCATCAAAATACTGACTATGCTTATTATTTATTAGCTGTTTGTCACTATAATCAAATTGTGGATGAAAAAAAAGATCTAGGAGAAATAATTAAGGCTAAGGAATATTTCAAATTATTAGTAAAAGACTTTCCAAATACTGATTTTGCTGAAGATGCATATTTCAAACTTGAACTAATTGCTGAAATACTTGCTTCTAAAGAGTTGTATCTAGCAAACTATTATCTAGATAGAGAAAAATGGATACCAGCCATGAATAGATACAAAAATATTGTAAGTGAATATGATACAACTATTTTTGTAGAAGAAGCTTTATATAGGCTCGTCGAATTAAATTATAAGTTAGGTCTATTAGATGAAGCAAAAAAATATACTGCTTTACTTGGATATAATTATCAATCAAGTGAATGGTATGAAAGATCGTACAATATTGTCAATAAAAATTATAATAAAACTAATATTAAAAAAGATCTTGAAAAAGAAAAATCTTTATTAAATAAATTTAAAGATTTGTTTAAATAATTATATAAAATGAACGAAAATGAGATAAGAGAATATTATACCAATAAAATAAAAGAACTTAAAAAAAATAATAAACTTTATTTCGAAGAAAGCTCTCCTACTATATCTGACAAGGAATATGATCAAATCAAAAAAGAAATAATTCAACTAGAAAAGAAATACTCATATTTAAGAAATACTTCATCTCCATCAATTTCATTAGGATATGCTCCCTCTAAAAATTTTGTTAAACATAAGCACAGAGTTAAAATGTTATCTTTATCAAATGCTTTTGACAATGAAGATTTAGAAAATTTTGAAAAGAAAATATTTAATTACTTAAATAAAAAATTAGATCTTGAATATAGTGTTGAACCAAAAATAGATGGTATCTCAGCTTCATTAACATATAAAGATGGCATATTAAAAGTTGGTACTTCAAGAGGCGATGGTACTACAGGTGAAGTAATTACTGAAAATTTAAAAACTATCAAAGATATACCACAGAAGATAACATCAAAGGATTTTCCAAACGATATTGATATTAGAGGAGAAGTTTTTATAACCAAAGATGATTTTGACAAATTAAAAAATAATTTCGCAAATCCCAGAAATGCCGCATCGGGTTCTTTAAGACAAAAAAAACCCTGAAGAGACAAAAAAAATACCTCTTAATTTCATAGCATATACTTATGGTTATTTTGAAAGTGGTAAAATCAAAAAACAGTCAGATTTTTTAAGTTCATTAAAAAAATGGGGTTTCAAAATAAATGAGCATAACAAAGTTTTAAAAACCATTATTGATTTGAAAAATTTTCATAAAAAATTTGAAAATGACAGGTTTGATTTAGAATATGATGTGGATGGTCTTGTTTATAAAATAAACAGTCTAGAACTTCAAAAAAGACTAGGATTTACTGCAAACTCTCCAAGGTGGGCTATTGCTCATAAATTTTCTGCTGATAGTGCCTATTCTCAAATAAGAGATATAAGTATTCAAGTTGGAAGAACAGGTGCATTAACACCAGTAGCAAGAATAAAACCAGTAAATATTGGTGGTGTAGTAGTTTCAAATGCAACACTTCATAATGAAGATGAAATAATTAGAAAAGATATACGAATTGGTGATACTGTAAAAGTAGAGAGAGCAGGTGATGTTATTCCCCATGTTATTTTAGTTGATCTAAAAAAAAGAGAAAAAAAATCAAAAAAATTTATTTTTCCTAATAATTGTCCCTCTTGTGGTGCAGAAACAATAAAAGAATTTAATAAAACAACTAAAAAACATGATGCTGTTAGAAGATGTACTAATGAAGGTTATGATTGTGAAAAAATTGCAATTGAAAAAATTAAACACTTTATATCTAAAGACGCAATGAATATTGATGGTCTCGGAAAAAAAGTTGTGGAAAATTTTTGGGATCTTAATTTAATCAGATTTCCACAAGATATTTATAATTTAGATTATGATAAAATATCAAATTTAGAGGGATGGGGAGATCTATCAGTTTCAAACTTAAAATACTCTATAGATCAATCAAAAAAAGTTTCTTTGGATAAATTTTTGTATGCTATCGGGATAAGACATATTGGAATTGAAAATGCAAAACTTTTGGCAGAACATGTTAAGTCTATAAAAAATTTAATTATTTTAGTAAATAAAAATAAATTGAATGAATTTTTGGATATAGATGGAATTGGTGAAACTCAAATAAATTCCTTGAAAACTTTTTTTGAAAAAAAATCAAATTATAAAATAATCGAAAAGTTATCTTCCATTTTAAATATTTCTGATCTCAAATTAAATAAAGATGGTAAACTTTTAAACAATACATTTATGTTTACAGGAAAATTATCAAATATGAGTAGAGCCGAGGCAAAATCATTAATTGAAGAGAATTCAGGGTCTGTAGTAAGTTCAGTGAATAAAAAATTAAATTATTTAATAATTGGTGAAAAACCAACAAAGCGAAAAGTTGAAGAAGCTAAAAAATTGGGAATAAAAATTTTATCTCAAAAAGAATGGCTTAATTTACTAAATTAGCTTAGCTAACCATTTTTTCTCATTTTTATTTAAATATGGTGAAACAGTACTATAAACATCAAAGTGGTACTTAAATAAATAATTCTTTTCTTTTTTACTAAGCATTTTAAAATTAATTAGGTCGGTATCTATGGGTGCCATTGTTAGATTTTCAAATGAAAGCTTAGATTTAATTTTTTTAATAAAAACTAAATTTTCAATTCTAATTCCATAATCATTTTTTTTATAAAAACCAGGTTCATTGCTTAAAACCATTCCTTCTTTTAGTTTTACGTGATTGTGTTTTGATATTCCTTGCGGTCCTTCATGAACATTAAGAAATGCCCCAACTCCATGACCAGTTCCATGACGATAATCAAGACCAATAGAATTTAGGCTTTTTCTGGCAATCTTATCAATATTATGGCCATTTCTCTCTTTATTTATATTTGTTAATGCAACAGCAATATGACCTTTTAAAACCCTAGTAAATACTTCTTTTACTTTATTTGAGACGTTAGAAAAACATACTGTCCTTGTTACATCTGTTGTTCCCCACTTATATTGACCACCAGAATCAAGTAATAGCAAATCATTCTTCCTTAACTGTCTGTTTGAAAATTTATCGGATCTATAATGTATAATTGCTCCATTTGGTCCAGATCCAGCAATTGTATCAAAACTTGGGTATAAGTAGTTTTTTCTACTTTTTCTAAAACTCTCTAATTTTCTTTCAATTATTTTCTCTGTAAGGTTATTTATTTTAAGATTTTTAATCCAATATAAGAATTTTGTTAAAGCAACGCCATCTTCAATATGTGCATTAACCATATTTTTAATTTCAATTTTATTTTTTAAAGATTTTAAATTATAAATAGGGTCTTCTCTATAAATTATTTTAAATCTATAGCTGATTAAGCTTTCGTCAAAAATTGAACAAGTTTTATCATCAATGCAAAAATTCCCATTTTTTAATCTTACCAGGCAATTTAAAATTTTATTTTCTTCAAAAAAAAATATTTTTAATTTTTTAAGACTTAATTTTATTTTTTTAATTTTGTTTTGATTTGAAAAAAAATAGATTTGTCTATCTTTTGTTATGATCATTTTACAATTAGCAACAGGAGAATTTGGAAGATCTCTACCTCTTATATTTAGAAGCCAACAAATATTTTCACCAGAACTAATATATGTATAATCAATTTTTTTATTTTTCATTATTTGAATTAATCGATTAATTTTACTATTTACGCTTTCACCCGCTACTACAGGATTTAAATTGAAAAATGGATAATTATTTTTAGTCCTATTTTTGTTTTCAAATTTAAAATTTAAAGGAACTAATTTGTAATTTTTTCCAAAATATTTATTTAGGGTTGACCAAGTAAATATATCAGGATCGTATCCAATTTTAATTTGCTTCTTTAAAATATCTTTAGGCCAGACATATGGAATTTCATAAATTTTAAATTTTTCCCCTGATTCTTTTTCTGCTTGAATAGTGTATCTACCATCAACAAATAAATATTTTTTTTTATTTTTCAAAAAAATTGCAAAGCCTGCAGAACCTGTAAATTTTGTAATAGACTTTAAGTTATTTATATTAGAATATTCAGTAAAATAATTATCATTTTTTGGTAAGATATATCCATCTAAATTATTTGAATAGATAATATTATTTATTTTAGCACTCATTTTAATTTTTTTTGATATCTTATCCAACCAGGACTTCTAATTTCACTATCACTATTAAAATCTATATCTTGGTTAAATTCAAAATCTTCTTCTTTTTCATCTACAAAATTATTATTTTTTTTTATATATTCATCTGGTAGCTCATCCACAAATCTTGATGCCATACTGTCTATCCAGTCTCCTTGATAAAATCTGTTCATAGAAAATGATATTTTAGCAAGCTTTTTTGCCCTAGTAATCGCTACATAAGCCAATCTTCTCTCCTCCTCTAAACCGCTTTCACCTTTTTCCTCAATACTTTTTTGATGTGGGAATAAACCTTCTTCCCATCCAGGTAAGAATACGACATCAAATTCTAATCCTTTAGATGCGTGTATTGTCATTAAATTGACCTTTTCACTTTTCCAATCTTGGTCTAAGGATGTTGCAAGAGCAACATGTTCTAAAAAACTTTCTAAATTATCAAATTCTTTCATCGCATTTAATAATTCTTTTATATTTTCTAATCTATTTTCATTTTCTAAGTCTTTCTTATTTTTAAGCATTTCACTATATCCAGACTCATCAAGAATTATTTGTAATAACTTGTTGTGATTTATTTTATTCTTTAAATCATCTCTCCATTTAGCTAAAAGATTTAGAAGAGAATTTAAACCTAATTTTGTTTTGGGTTTAATTTTGTTTTGTTCAATTAAATGTTTTGATGCAACTTCTAATGAACATTTATTTAATTTTGCAAAATTATTGATAGCTTTTACAGTAGTATCTCCAATAGATCTTTTTGGGACATTTAAAATTCTCTCAAAAGCCAAGTCATCCTGAGGTTGAAAAACTGTTTTTAAGTATGCAACACAATCCTTTACTTCAGCTCTTTCATAAAATTTAATACCACCAATAATTCTGTATGGAACACCAATTTTTAAAAACCTTTCTTCAAATTCTCTAGTTTGAAAAATAGCTCTGACTAGAATTGCAACTTCATTAAATGAAATTTTATTTTTAAAATCTTCAATATTAGAACCAATTTCAGTTGCTTCATCTTTTACATTTCTAAAACAGTTTAAAGTCACAAGTTCACCGTCTTCTTGATCTGTAAAAAGTTTTTTTCCAACTCTATTTTGATTATTTTCAATAATATTTGATGCTACATTTAAAATATTTTGAGTGGATCTATAATTCTTTTCTAATCTTATTATTTTTGTATTTTCGTAAACATTTTCAAATTGAAGAAAATTTTTAATTTCTGCTCCCCTCCAACTATATATTGATTGATCATCGTCTCCCACACAACAAATATTTTGATTATGTTCTGCTAGATATTTAAGCCATTCGCTTTGGATAAAGTTTGTATCCTGATATTCATCAACTAAAATATATTTAAACTTTTTTGAATACATTTTTGATATATCAGTATGTTTTTCAAAAATTTTAACAGTATGAAGTATTAAGTCACTGAAATCAGCAGCATTTAAATCTATTAATTTTTGTTGATAAATTTTATAAATTCCAAGAAAACTTTTTTCTAATATGTCTTTACGTTTGAGCACAACTTCCTCGGGGTAAAACCCTTTATTCTTCCATTTATCAATGACTGCTA
>CACIST010000003.1 GCA_902589395.1 uncultured Pelagibacteraceae bacterium
TGGAAAAAGTCTTTCTAAAATTGCCGCTACATCTATTAGTAATTGGGGAAATACTAATGGGTATGGAGGTGGAGACTACAATGGTTACTTTGCTGTTCCGGGAGTTATTCAGTGGGTTGCTGGTTTAGGTAAAAATCCTGCGATTGGCGGTCCATGGACATCAATGATGATTTTTACTTTTGTGATTTCATTCATGGGAATTGTACTATCGCCATCATTTTCAATGTGGAGCTACTCAGCAAAACACCCAAAAGTATTTTCTTATTATCAAATTTGGGGTTCTGCAGTAGTAATAGGATTTTTATTATTTATTATTGCCACTTATCAAGGAATCGGAGCAAGTCTTTTAGGAGCAAGCTCGGAAATAAATGGTAAAGGCCTGTCTTTAAATAATATATTCCCAGAAGTTTCAACAGGAGATCATTCTTTAATAATTTACCATATAATTAATTTGATTGATAATAGTGCATTGTGGTTAACAGGTTTGCTATCTGTAGGTATTATTGCTGCATTACAATCAACTGCAGCTGCTTTTTTAATGACATCTGGTAGCATAGTTACTAGAGATCTATACAAGGCATATGTAAATAAAAATATTAGTTGGAAAAATGAACTTTTAGCAGTTCGTTTAATAACAATGCTTATCTTTCTTGCATCTTTATACCTTGCTACATTTGCAAAGCCAGCAATGATAATATTTAGTGGAATTTCAATTTCAATTGCGTTTCAGTTTATAATAGTTTTGTTAGGTTTAGTTTGGTTTCCATGGATTACAAGAGGTGCAGCAATTTCAGGTATTATAATTGGGATTATTATTGTTATTTTAACAGAAACTATAGGCCAACAAATTTCAGGAAATAGATTGCCCTGGGGTAGATGGCCCCTTACAATTCATTCTGGTGTTTGGGGTTTAATTTTTAATATATTTGTCTGTTTTTCTGTTTCAGCTTTCTCATCATTAGCAAAATTAGATTTAAATAGAGATCACAGACAAAAATTTCATGATTTTTTAAATGAACATATGGGACTTCATCCAAATAGAACAAAATTAAGATCTTTTGCTTATGTAATTGTTGTAGTTTGGTTTTTCTTCGGTGCAGGTCCTGGACAAGTTCTAGGAAATAATTTTTTTGGTTCGCCAAACGCTGGATATGATAATTGGATATTAAAAATACCTTCTATATGGGGTTATCAGTTAATTTGGTGGTTTTTTGGTATTGGCTTAGTCTGGTTTCTAGCTAGCAAAATGGATTTATCTACTTTACCAAACAAACCCATTCAACCAAACGATCTTTATAAAGAGCCTGACGAAATACAAGATAATACAAATTATATAGACAAACTTGGAACGGGTTATAGTTGGATTTTAATATTAATTGCAATGGCAATCTTTGCTATATTGTTCTATGTTTATTTTGTTTAGTTTATGAGCTTAAATAATTTTATATTTAATACAACTTCAGGAATTAGATTTGGAAGTGGTTCTGCAAAAACATGTTCTGAAGAAGTTTCGAAAAGACTTGGATCTAATATTTTATTCATAACTGATAAAGATTTAATGTCATTAAGACTTACTGAACCAATAATAAAAGAATTAAAAAAATTTTCATCTACTGTAGAAATATTTGAGGATGTAGAAGCTGACCCATCACTAAAAACTTTATTAAAAGCTATAGAATATGGAAGAAAAATAAAAGCAACTGGCGTAATAGGTTTTGGAGGTGGATCATCTATGGACGTTGCAAAATTAACTTCATTAATTTTAGGATCAAATGAAAATATCGAAGAAGCTTGGGGAGTTTCAAATGCAAAAGGTCCAAGATTACCATTGGTTCTAGTACCAACAACAGCTGGAACTGGTTCAGAAGTTACACCAATTTCTATTATAACAGTTGGAGAAGAAGAAAAAAAAGGAGTATCGTCACAAATTATTCTTCCTGATATTGCAATTTTAGATCCAGAATTAACTATGGGTTTGCCAGCACATACTACAGCTGCAACTGGTATTGATGCAATGGTTCACGCAATAGAGGGATACGCTTCGGCAAATAAAAATAACAATCCTATTTCTAAAATGCTTGCAATAGAGGCGCTTAAACTTTTAGGAGGATCAATCGAAAAAGCTGTTTTTGAGGGATCAAATATTGAGGCAAGAGGAAACATGTTAATTGGAGCGATGCTTGCAGGAAAATCATTTGCAAACTCTCCTGTTGCGGCAGTTCATGCTCTCGCATACCCAATTGGTGGAACCTTTCATGTTTCTCATGGACTTTCAAATTCATTAGTCCTTCCTTATGTTTTAAGGTTTAATAGCGCAGACAGCAAAGCAACAAAAGACTATGCGGAACTAGCTCCATATGTTTTTCCAGACATTAATATTAATCAAGGAAGTCAAGCAGTATGCTCAGAATTTATAGATAGAATGGAAAGTTTATCAAAAAAATTAGGCCTTCCTCAGAAATTGAGAGAAGTAAATATACCAAAAGAAGCATGCATAAAAATGGCAAAAGATGCAATGAAGCAAACACGTTTATTGGTAAATAATCCTAGAGAAGTAACAGAAAAAGATGCGCTTAATATTTACGAGTCTGCTTGGTAAATTAAATTATGGAAAATAAAAAAGAAGATATTTTTGAAAATACTGCAAAGTTTAATAATGGAATTAAACTTTATATGTTTCAAACAGGTACAATAAAAACTAAATTAAAATTTATAAAAATGAATCAAAGTGAAGAACCATACGAAATTCCTGTTCCATGGTTTTTAATTAAACACCCTCAAGGAGATGTTATTATTGATGGTGGAATGCCAATTGAAGCAGCACTAGATAAACATAAACATTGGGGAGATGTAGTAGAGGCTTATGATCCAGTTATGAAAGTTTCTGAATGGTGTAAAGAGGTAGTTAAAACTGTAAATACAAATCCTGAGGACGTAAAGTATGCTATACAAACTCATTTACATTTAGATCACTCAGGAGCGATTGGACACTTTCCAAATGCTACCCATATAACTCAAAGATTAGAATATGATTATGCTTTTAACCCTGACTGGTTTTCTCAACCAGCATATATAAGAGCAGATTTTGATAAACCAAATATAAGATGGAAATTTTTGCAAGGTAAAAAAACAGATTTTTATGATGTCTATGGCGATGGAGTTATAAAAATAATATTTACCCCTGGCCATACTCCAGGTCATTCATCTGTTCTAGTAAATCTTCCAAAAACTGGACACATGCTGCTTACTGGAGATGCTTGTTACACAGGAGATCATTGGTGTGATACATGTTTACCAGGCCTTGTAGCATCTGCTACTGACGCTGCTAACTCTGTTAAAAAATTAAGAAAGGTAGCAAAAGATTATAATGCTAATGTAGTTTGGGGTCACGATCCTGTTAGTTGGTTAGATTGGAAAAAAGCTCCAATGTTTTATTACGATTAATTAAGCACTCTCTTTTGGAATAGTATTTTTCATAAAATCTTTTTGGTTAAAAATTTTCAACCATTTATCCAAAATTATGCAATCTTTAGTCCATTTGTCAGTGAATCTAAATTTTGTATATTCTAGAGCACAGGCAACTGCTATCTGGTCCATTGATAGTCTATTGCTTTTAAAATTAGTCCAATTCTTTTCAATCCAATTAATAGTTCTAATTGCTCTTATTTCTTGTTTTTGTATGTAACCTTTGCTTTGCTCACCCGAAGGTCTAATTATCTCCATCCTTCTTTCTAAAACTGACTCCATTAGGCCATTAGCAATTGATATGGTTGACATTATTGACCAATAACTTTCAGGGTCAAACAGAGTTTGATTTCTGGAAATTTGATTAAAATATAAACAAATATTATCACTATCAATTATTGTTTGTTTATTATCTATAACAAGTGTTGGAATTTTTCGTAATGGATTATACTTGTCTAAAAACTCTGATTGCTCAACTTTAACTATCTTTTCATCTATTTTTATTTCTTGAATGATAGCCGTAATTTTTACTTTTCTCCCAAAGGGTGAGTTGGGACCATTGTATAAAATTAACTTTTCCACAAAGTTATAATTTAAATAAAAGAGAAAAAATATTTATTGTTATAAACATTTTAATCTCATTTTTAACTTCATTGAAATTAACTAATTTAAGATTTCGATTAGATAAGGCTATATCTAATATATCTCTTGCTTCTTTTTTTGAAATACCAGTTTCATTTGAGAGTTCAATGATAATATCTAGATATCTAGTAAGAAATTTTTTTTCAAACGACATATTTTTACTCAATAATTATTGCTACTGTTCCTGGTTCAACTGCTTCTTGGTCATTATGTATATTTACTTTTATCACTTTACCGTCTATCGGGGAATTATGATGAACTTCAGTTTTCATAACTTCCATTATAAATAATACATCATCTTTTTTAACATTATCTCCCTCACCCACCAATACTTTCCAGATATTGCCTGGCACTGTTGTTTTTACTTCCGTACTCATTTTTAATTATAAAATCGTACCTTAATACTTTTTAAGCCTCTCTTTTCTATAAATTTTTCTCTTATTTTCACTTTTTCATTTTCTTTGTCAAAATCTATTATTTTTATTTTATCTATTTTTATTTTGTTTTGTTTATTTTGATTAATATCAGATGAAGTTACAATACTTTTTTCAGTACAAATTAATGTTTGTTCTGTTCTCATATCTTGAGATTTTTCAAGAGATACCTCTTTAAAGCTCAAAAAATCTCCCGGTTTTGCTTGACCAAGTTTCCAAAATGCAGCTGAGGGTACAGTGTAAGGGACTATAAACCCACCCATGCTAGGGCCATCATTAACTAGTATTATTGGTGTTTGTCCAGCTAAATTTATTGCTCCTATTGGATACCCTTGATCAATTATATTTGATGGTTCTGCTCCATGCTCTAATCCTTTATTGGTTGCTTTTTCTGTAAAAGACCACTCTGGTCCCTCTAATCGATATCCTGTTCTGTCACTTTTTGATTGAAGTTTCCACTCTGAAGTAAGAAACATTTTATGACCTTTGTCATCAATCCAATCATCATTAGGTCCCTTAACAACTTCAATTTCCCACTTTTTATCTTTAGAAAATTCAGGAATAGCCTCTTTCTTTACTTTTCTTCCAGCCTTCGACTTTAATTTATTAATGGGAATTGTTTGATTATCTTTAATAGCCTTTCCTTCAATACCTCCAACTCCAGCTTTGTGAAAAGTAGATCTAGAGCCAAGCCAGGTTTCAGTATTAATTCCTCCAGAAAAAGCAATATAAGATCTAGCTCCGACTGTTGCATAACTCATTTCTAATATTGAGTCTTTTTTAATCTCAATACTTTCCCAAAGAGGTATGGGCTTTCCATCAACTTTTGGGTTCATATTAGCGCCAGTAATTGCTATGACTATATCATTCTCAAACTTTAAAGTTGGTCCCATAAATTGACATTCTAATGCTGACATTCCTGGATCATTTTGAACTAAAACATTTGCAAGTCTAAAAGACCAACTGTCCATTGGTCCTGATGGTGGAAACCCTTGATTTAATGTTCCAATTCTCCCAGGATAGTCTTGAACTGAGGTTTCTAAACCTTTTTTAATTACTTTAATCATTTTTTAAAAACGCTTATTTGCATCAATAGATGTGAGCCATTTTTTATAATTTTTTACAGAAAACTTTTGATACTCAACAATATTATAATCATAGCTTCCATCTTCAATTTTGTTATAAACATGGTCGAACTCCTCATAAGTTGTTGGTACAAATTTAACTCTATCCCCAGGTTGAAACAAACAAATATTATTTTCAAACACTGGAAAACTTTTATTAGTGTCCCAAATAGGGACAGGTATAATACCAAAAATTTGATAACCACCAGGTAGTCTGTCTGGATAAATACAAGTTGAAGCTCCCCCCATACCAACTGTTCCTTTTGGTGTCCAGGTTCTTGGTGGATTATATTTTGGCACTGTTAGTTTGCATCTCGGATCTAGAGCCATCATAAATGGTAGACCTGGCCAAAAACCTATTGCTGCAACCCAATATTCTGTTGAAGAATGAACTCTGACGAATTGATCTGTATTTTCTAAATTATTTAACTCAGTTATAAGTTCTGGATCAGGTTTTTTTTTTGCAATTTTGTTAGAATAATCCTCAATACATTCTTTAGTCCATTTGTCTAGATAAACTGTAGGAAAAGAGAATATTCTACTATTAATTTCAATTTCGTCAGTTGATCCTAGAGAGTTTATTAGTGATGAAAGTTCTTTTTTTAGGTCATTGAATTTTATTTCGTCAGGTTCATAATGAACAATCATTGAAGCAAAACATGGTGAAGTTTCATAAACACCCCGAATTTTTTGATCTTTTATAGCTTTGGCAAGATTTTGTGCTGTGAAGTTTAATTCTAAATTCATAATATTTCCAAATTCAATAAGCATATATTTATCACCAGCAGGTAAAAACTTTGGAGTATCATATATTTTTCCTGGCACATTTTTAATTTTAGTTTTAAAGGTCTCTTGGGTGACCTTTTTTTTTAAGATAATATTATCAAATGCTTTAATATCTTTTTGAGTATAGTTTTGATTATTTAGCTTTGGTATTTTTTTTGAAATGATATTTTCAAAAGCTTTAAAATCTTTTTCAGTATAATTGAAATTCTCAACTTTATTGGTTTCGTTTTTATTTATTATCTCTTTTTTTGTAATTTCATTTTGCTTTGTATCTTCGTATTTAGTAAAAATTGATAAATTATTTTCTATAAACTTTGTATTAAATTTTGCTTCCTCAAATGATCTATTTTTCAAAACTTCTATTAAAAAAAACTTGTTGGTTTCAATGCCGTCAATTTTCAATTTTTCTAAAAAAATTATCATATTTTTTAGTACTTCACCTCTACTTGAGCCCTTAGAAATAATTTTTGCAATCATTGGATCATAGTAAAAGGGTATTTCATCACCTTCATCTACTCCAATATCTAGTCTGATATTTTCATTTATTTCTGGGATATATAATTTTGAAATTTTACCAGGAGATGGAAGAAAATTTTTTTTTGGATCCTCTGCATATAGTCTACATTCTAAAGAATTACCTGTTTTAGAAATTTCTTTTTGATCTATTCTTTTTGACTCAAGATTTAGTGCATATTTAATTTGTAATTCAACAAGATCCACTCCAGTTATTTCCTCAGTTACTGGATGTTCTACTTGTATTCGGGTGTTCATTTCTAAAAAATAAAATCTCTTTTGATCTATGTCATAAATAAATTCGATTGTTCCTGCTCCTTCATATTTTTGATCCGAGGCAAATTTTACTGCCTTATCCGCCATTTGTTTAATTATTGAATCTTGAACTTTTGGTGCTGGACTTTCCTCAATAATTTTTTGAAATCTTCTTTGAATTGAGCAGTCTCTCTCATAAAAATGAATTGCGCTGTTTTCTCCATAACCAAATACTTGTATTTCTATATGTCGTGAATTTCTGATAAATTTTTCTAAAAAAATATCACTGTTTCCAAAAGCTTTTTTTGCTAAATTTTTTGTTTTATCTATTGTTGCCTTAAGTTCATTGAAATTATTCACAATTTGCATCCCTATTCCGCCTCCGCCTGCGCTTGCTTTTATAAGAATTGGATATCCAATATCCAAACATTTTTTCTCTAAATTATCTGATGACAACTCATTATTTTTTAATCCAGGACAAATTGGTAAATCACTTTTTATAGCCCTTTCTCTTGCTATATCCTTATTTCCCATCGATTTAATTGTGTCGGGTTTTGGTCCTATCCAAATAAGACCTGCATCTATTACATTTTGTGCAAATTCAGCATTCTCAGATAAAAATCCATAACCTGGGTGTATTGCATCGGCTTTTGTTTTTAATGCAGCATTGATAATTTTTTTTGATGATAAATAACTCTCTTGTGCTTTTGAATTTCCAATATTAACAGCTTCATCTGACAATCTTACATGCTTACTTTTAGTATCAATATCTGAATAAACTGAAATTGTATGAATATTTAATTTTTTACAGCTTTTAATAATTCTGCATGCAATTTCACCTCTGTTTGCAATTAAAATTTTTTTCATAACTCATTTATTGCATTTTTTAATTTTGTTATGATTTCAACTGCATTTGGAGTGTCTGAGTGAACACATATAGTATCACAGCCAACATCTATGTCAGAGCCATCTATTGTCTTTACTTTTTTTTCCTTAATTGCTCTTAAAGTTCTTTTAGTAGAAAGATCACTATCATAAAGAGAATTTTTTCCTTTTGCTAAAACCAGTTTTCCATTTTTATCGTAGTCAAGATCTGCATAAAATTCTGATATAAAATTTAGTCCTCTTTCATTTTTATATACTTTTTCATGTGCAGTATTTGCCATACCAAATATTTCTACATCAAATGGTTCAACTGCATCAGCTATCGCTCGAGACATTTCTTCATCAGTTGAAGCCATAACATATAAAGCTCCATGAGGTTTTATATGATTTAAAGGCATTTCCATTTCATCTAAAAATGCTTTAAGTGCTCCAACTTGATACATAATGTTATTTTTGATTTCTAGTTTAGACATTTTCATTTCTCTTCTTCCAAAACCTTGTAAATCTGGAAAGGAGGGATGAGCACCAACTTTTACGTTATTTTTTTTTGCTAATTCCACAGTTTTTCTTATATGGTTTGGGTCTGATGCATGAAATCCACATGCCACATTTGCAACATCAATCAACGGCATGATTTCCTCGTCATTCCCTGCTCTATAAATCCCAAAACTTTCACCCATGTCACAATTTAATTTTGTCATTATTTACTCCTCTATATTTGACTTCTAATATGAGGGGATCTTGCATAAAGTGCAACCATTGGAATAATTAATAAACCTAAAATGAATTGTTGCGCTTCCCAACTTAGACCCCATCCAATTAATACTGTTGTTATTATTTGTAATATTAATACACCAATCACACTTAAGCCATAGCCTCCATAACCACCTAGTAATGAGGTTCCACCAATTACCACCGCTGCAATAGTTGTGAATAAATAAATATCTCCTGCGCCTACAAATCCGCCGCCACTCCAACCCAGAAGAAGTGCGCCAGTTAAAGCAGCAAAAAACCCACTTATAACATATGCTCCAATCCAATACCCTCTTTCAGAAATTGAAAGTCTAGAAGAAGACAACCTGCTTCCTCCTAAAGCGTACATATGTCTTCCCCACTTTGTTATTCTAAGAGCTACAATAATGATTATACTTGCCACGATCCAAATTATTATTACGGGTGGTATTGGCAAACCGATAGTTTTACCATTCATTGATGCCAAATTTGTCATCCAAGGTGGAACAACCCCAAATACTGTTCCAGCAGAAAAAGTTCCTAGTGCAACTAATATTTGTACACCTCCCTTAACGAAAAAACCTACTCCTAAAGTCAATATTAAGGCTTGTCCCTGAAGTCTATAACTTAAAATACCATTAACTAATCCTATAAGTGCACCTAGCAAAAGAACTGCTATACACGCTAACCAAGGTGGAACTCCTTTAGATATAAGAGACATAAGAGCCACGTTTATAGATCCAATTACAAAAGGTATTGATAAATCTAATCCTCCAAGAAGTGCAACAAAAGTTTGTCCAACAGTTGCTAATCCTAAAAAGGCTGCAAATACCAACATAGATTTCATATTTAAAAGAGTTAAGAAACCAGGAATCGTCAAGGAGCCAATTATAAATAATCCAATTAAAACAGATATTCCTATAAATACACTTTTAGTACCTTTTATATATCTGCTTATTACTCCCATAAAAATTACAAAGGCTAAGAAGATTAAAAACGAAACTAGTGTTCTTCCCGAGAAAAAACCATCAGCTATAAATGATACAAAAATAAATATAAGAATTACTCCTAAAAAAGTAATTGTTTTCCACTTGTGCTCTTTAATATTTTTAAAAAAGAAATTATCCTCATTTTCTTCATCTTTAATTTTTTCTTTATCAGGAAACTTTGTAAAAATATTTTTTTTTAAATCTTCATCAATCCATCTTACAGAAAAATGATACCATCCCCATAGTATCAAACCAGTAACAGCAATTGAATAGGCAACAATATTCATCCAATCTGCTCCATCGAACCAACCAAGCACTGCTGTTCCTATCCCACAAAGAATTGCAAACAGTAGCCCTAATCCCTTAAAGAATATAAAAGAAGATCTCTTCATTTCTATTTAATTTCCTCCCATTGGCTTAATTGTTTATCACGAGCATTTTTTTCTTTATAAACTGCCATAAATTGCCAAACTAGTGGTGTAATTGGTATTCCAATAATAAACACTGCTAAAATTTTATAAATTGAATATCCAATTGAATAAAAAATAGCAGACCATAAAGCTGCAGCAAAAATAACTATATACATGTATGGTGCAAATCTTTTATAACTGCCTTTTTGTCCCATATTAAGAAACAAAAAATACTGAACTAAAAATACAGCTAGTATACTAAATGCAAATTGAGAATATGATGAATTTACTGTATCATAAAATAATCTTTTAGTTCCCTCGTATTTTACTTGAGATATATCCCCAATATTTAATTCACTTAAAATCTTTGGCTGATACAGAGATGGATCATCTAGAATAAATGTATTTCCACCAACAAAATACGTAGCAATTATCGCAAGAATACCAAATCCAAAAATATAAACGTTAGTCAAATTTTTTATCCTAGAATGTGCAAATGGTGCAGTGATTACAAACAATAACAGAATAGCTAAAATTACACCATACCCTTGGACTCCAAAAAAGCTACCTTCATTACTTTCTATCAAATTATTGTATGATACACCTTTCAAAACAATCAAGGATAAAGCAGCTAAGAAAAATAACATAGCTGTAGATTTAGTGCGAGTACTAAATTGTGGTAGCATTGATACAACAATTAATGATGCTAACAAAACAACTCCAGCAAAATAAATTATAGAGTAGGCTGTTCCAGAAATTAATGCTCCTTCAGTTATGTTTGGTAAAAAATTAATTTTTTCTAAACTAAAATATTGTGGTGCGCTAGTTTCAATGCTACTTATTTGATTAGATTGCAAAGATATTTTTTCAGTTTCATTAATTAAATTTTTTTCCTTGTCCTCAGGATCAAAAATTAAACCAGCAGCGATTATAACAATAACTATTACAAAAGTAATAGTTGATGGACTCCGATGAACAGTTAAAAGATAAAGTAATAAAGCTACGCCTGCTAAACCAATAATAACATAAAATACAATCGTTCCAGGAGTTTCTGTAAGTTGCATAACCCCATGTCCAGCTAGAGATCCTCCTTTAGCGGTACCTGTGCCAGTAGTTGATCCTGCTTCACCATCTTCAACAATAATATTTCCTGTTGCATCAACCTTTCTTACTTTTTGTCCTCTGGTATCCTCTGATTTCTTTTCATCATCAATTACCTTTTCAACAACAATTGGTTGATCATAAACTTGATGGATTACAACAAACAAACCTGCAAATGCCATAAGAATAAAAAATACCATTACTGATAATCCTTTTGTTATTCTTGTGACATATGGAAGAATTAAGCTTACCAAAAGAGCAATTACCAAAACCGCGCCGTACGATAAATCTGAGACAAAACTTTGTAGTCTTTCAAACTTAAAGGTGACTAAAATATAATTGATAAGATAAAGGTTTAATGCTCCCAAGATTGCACCAAAAGCACCCCCTCGACCTCCAACCAAACTGGCGCCTCCAAGAACTAGTGCTGTAATTCCTAACAAGGTATATTTTGTTCCTTGCAAAGGATCGCCGGATCCAACAAGGGCAGTAAAACAAATTGCAGATAATGCTGCAAATAATCCTGCTATCAAGTGAGCTACAATTCTTACTAAGTTTATTTTGACACCACTAGTAAAAGCAGCCCGCTCGTCTGATCCCATTAATTTAAGGTGACCCCAAAAAGCTGTATGTGTGATTATATAAAATGCTATTGTTGCTAAAATCATTAAAAGGAATATTTCATTAAAAATAGTAAAACCTTCACCCCAAGGTATTAACCAGTCTGGAGCTATTCCTCCTGGTCTTGGAAGAATTACAATATTTATTCCTGCAAATGCTAAATATCCCGCTAGAGAAACAATTATCGGAGAAACCCTAACAAAGCATACAATTAAAGCGTAAAAAAACTGCCAAAGTAAACCCATGGCAAATGCATAAATAAACCAACCAACAGGCGTTTGCAAATATCCAGCCGCATACAATTGAATACTACTAACATTTATAAAACCCATAAATGGGCCAATAGATAAATCTACACCTCCTCTTCCGGCCATTGCTATAAATGTTAAAGCATAAGTTGTTAAAATTAAAGGAGCAGTAAGCATTATAGCGCTTCCAATACCAGATTGAGAAATAATAATTGGGCTTCTTATAAGTGCAAAAATTAATAGTGAAAAAAAAATAAATATTGGAACCATCAAATATTTATTTGATGAAGTGTCAACACTTGATCTAAATTTTTCTTTAACTTTTTCTACTAATTCCATTTTTTTCAATCAAAATAAACAATTTTTATATTTTCAATACCAACTTTGTTTTTTATTGATTTATCTTTTTCTTTTGATTTTCCATAATCAATAATTTTTACTTTTTGTTTTACATTTTTTTGTATTTCATTTTCATTACTTACTGTATTTATTATATTATCAAACTGTAACTCATCTTTTGAGGTATAAGTTTGATCTTTTTTATTATAACTTTCTTTATCAAGATTTGTTTTATATTCAGTAAATTTATTTAAGTCTTCAAATTTTTTAAAATCTGACGAGTTGTAATAATTTATTTCCCTACTAACATCAACTTCATTTAATAGAGAAAATTTTTTATCTGTTTTGATAATATTATTAAAATAATTTTTATCAGAATTTGAGTATTTAGTATTCTGATTTTTAAATAATTTATCATTTTTAATTTTAGAATTATATTTATGAAATCTGTCCAGCTTTCCAAATAAAATTTCATCATCAATATTATAATAATCATTTTTATTTTTTTGGCTCACTAGAATTCCTTTATTTTAATTTTATTTTCATTATTTTTACTGAAATCATTTACTTTGATGATTTTCTTTTGATTATTTTTTTTCTTATCTGACATTTTATTAAAATTAGCTGGCGATATCGGATTTGAGTTGCTGGTTATGGATGTTTCGCTTATACCTGTAGTTTGACCAAACATCCCTTCAAGCAAAGTATCCGCATTTATTCTATCATTTTCAAAGATATCAAATACAGTACCATTTCTAAAGACTAAAACTTTTGGACAAAGTCCGATAAACTCCTCTAATTCACTCGAAAGGAATATAACAGTATTACCCTCCTCGACATAGTTTCTTAAATGTACATAAAGGTCTCTTTTTGTACTAACATCTATTCCACGAGCTGGATCATTTAGTATTAAAACTTTTGGATGTTGGGCAAATGATCTTGCTATCATAACTTTTTGCTGGTTTCCTCCGCTTAAAGATGTAATCAGATTCTCTCTTGGCCCAGTTTTTATATTTAATCTTTCGACTTCCCAGTCAAAAATACCATTCAGTTCCATCCAATTAACAAATCCCAAAAAGCCTGCCCTACTAGTTGATTTATAAAGTGGGACTACTAAATTTTCGTATATGCTCAAGTTTGGAAGTATTCCCTCTTTTTTACGATCCCCAGAAACAAATGAGATACCATTTTTTCTGGCGTTATCTAATGAATTGTATCTTATAAAATTTTCATTCGCATTTAATATTTCTGTCGTACCTCCATTTGCTTCTTGAACACCAGCAAGAATCTTTACAAAATCATCTTGTCCATTTCCATCCAACCCTGTTACTCCTACGATCTCACCTTTTTTAACTTCAAAATTGACTGGTTTACTGTCTGGCCAAACTATTAGGTTTTCAGCTCTCATTACTACTTTGTCTGTTTTAGTTTTTAAAGCAACAGTTTGTGATTTTTCCCCTGTTTCCTCTTTTCCAGTCATTAGGCCAATTAGATTTTTTTCATTTAAATCTTTTTTTTCCAATATTCCGACGTCCTTTCCATCTCTCATTACAGTTGCCTTATCACTAATTCTCACTAACTCTGCAATTCTATGCGTTACAATAAATACAGCCACACCATTATCTCGAAGCTCCCTCATTTTTTTAAAAAGTCTTTCTGTTGAGTCAAAATCAAGTGCTGCCGAGGACTCATCTAAAATTAGTAATTTTATATTCTCTCTTAAGAAAGCTCTTGCTATAGTTATCCAGGCTTTTATTGGAAGAGATAGATTAAATGCTTGAGTATATGGATCAACATATTCTCCAACTAAATCCTCCATGATTTCTTGAGCTTTCAATACTTTTTCTCTTTGAGTAAGGTTTTTTGCCCAAAAATTATCTGATCCAACAAATAAATTGTCAACCACAGAAGCCTCCTCGGCAATCATGACTTCTTGAAAAACTGTTGCAATCCCCATATCTCTAGCCATGACCGGAGATGTTGGTGTTTGTCCAAGAACTGATACCTTTCCTTTATCTATTGGTAAAACTCCTGATAAAACTTTAGCTAAAGTACTTTTACCACATCCATTACCGCCAACAATTGCATGGATTTCTCCAAAATTAGCATTAAAATTTACTCCATTTAAGGCTTTAGTTACTCCAAAATATTTATGAACATCTTGAACGTATATCTCACCTGAAACTGTATTTTGATTTCTAGACAGCGCCTCTGTTTGAGAGGCACTGTCTAGATTGTTTTTTTCTGCACTCATACTTTTTAAACAAAAAAGTATTAATGAGAATTTATATCATATTTTTCTGGATCAGAAGGATTGTCAAAGAAAGCCTCCACATAAGATCTTGGAGCCCATTTTTCCATCCCTGGATTATCCCAACCGGTAGAATTTCTATCACAATCTTCATTTAAGATTTGTTTGATTTCATCGAAATTCTTTGTAGCAGGACCAACCAGAATAGATTGGATTCTAGGACCTTGTCCTTGTAAAGTTCTCATCATCACTTCCATTCCAAGTTCTATTTCATCTCCTGGAGGCCACGCATATATAGCTTCATCTATATAACCTGGATTATTTCTCCAGTAGCAAAGAGCACCAAGTTCACCACCTAATGCAATTGGTGGAATTGGATCTCTACCTGACTGAAGTAACGCTTGTAAAGTTCCAGTCTCTCCTGAAGATTGAACAGCAATACCATCTACTTTTTTAGTATTTGTAGACAACCATTGTGAAAGTTCTTTTTGAGCTATTTGCGAAGTCCAGTTGTGAGCCAACTGTCCAACAACATTTACATCTGGATATTCATCTAGTGCCGCAAGCACACCTTTATTTTGTTGGTCAGATGCAGAATAACCTGGGATACCTTCGATAACTATTACATTACCTTTTTCACCAATTAATTCAGCCATCCACGCTCCAACATAATAACCGACTAGTCTGTAGTTAACAGATGTATTAATTGAATATGGAGAAGTAGTAAAACCAGTAAAAGATAATGTAGGTATTCCTTTTTCCCAACCATATTTAATCGTAGTATTTAGAGCAGTGATGTTAGAACAACAAATTATAATTGCGTCTACTTTGCCTCCATCTATCATCTGTCTCATTTGTTGAATTTGAAGCGAGTCGTCCAAGTTTGATTGAGTTATTACAATTTCATCAACCATACCAAGAGCTTTCCACTTAGGATAGACTACTTCCATTAAACGCTCCATCGCACCTTTTCTCCAAGTGTTACCAGCATATGTGCTAGCATACCCAATTGTCCAAGGTGGTTTTCTAGGACTTTTCCAATTTCTCATAACCGCTTCGCCTAATGGTTGGTCGGCATCCATAAAGTCCATGTTATAAACATAATCTTTCATATCTTGTGGAACTTTTTCTAAGCACTCGTCACATCTGTCTTGTGCTAAAGCAAAGCTAAAAATCCCTAAAAAACTAGAAAATAGAAAGATACTTATAAGTTTTTTCATGTTGATTTTCCCCTTCGTTAATAATTAATTAATAACTCATTTTCTCATATAAAATTTTATTTTTCTACGAATTTTTAAACATTTAGTTATTAGTTTGTTTTTTTTTCCAAAAATATTTGTTTATTTTAAATACTAATAGGTTAATAAAAATATTAATTATAATTTAATGAATTATTCTATCAAAGGTTGTATCTATTTAACTTTTTTTGAGACTTGTTATACTTATTTATGAAAAAAACTTTTTTGATTTTTTCTTTAATATTAATTTATTCATCAATTTCGTTTGCTGAATTTCAATTGGTACCTACTAATTGCACTAAAAAAAAAATTGAAAATTGTGGTGCATATCTTTATGACAAAAAAACTGGCACAACATATTTTTGTAACTCAGAAAAATGTGTAGAAATTCAAGAAGCATTAGCTGAATATCAGGATCAAGCAGTAAGCAGTTCCTCAGAAAAAAAGGAGTCAAAAAAGTCAAAAATTCCAAAATTTAACAAAAAGAAAAAAGAAAAGAAATCCAAAATACCTAAATTTAAAAAATCACAATAATAACAGTTTTTTAATTTGATAATTCAGAAACAGATATTTTAATTGCTGCTCTTATCTCATTACAATAATTAAGATCTGTTCCTAAAAAGGTTCCTTTAAAATAACTTTTATTTTTTTTTCCATTTTTTTTCATAAATTCAATATAATCATTGGTTCTTCCAACAACTCTAATATAAAATTCTTTCTCTGCATCTTTTTTACTCAATCCTTTAATTTTTTTTAGTGTTAGTATACCAAACGGATAAAGATAATTAGCTGAGTCATAAAACTCATTTGCTAATTTAGGATGATCTTTTTTAATTAACTCAGTTACGGCTGAGTTTATAGAAACACAATCTTCGAGTAACTTATAAGTTAAATTATCGTCCATTAATAATTTATTAATATCTGTAAAATTCAAAGGTAATACTTCTTCGGCAGATAATGAATTAATTGTAAATAAAAAAATAAATAATATTTTTTTCATTAAAATTTTCTAATTTATCTAAATTTTTAAATATTTGTAAATCGATGGGATTATTGTAACAGCTAATACTATTTTAAATAATTCACTCAATATAAAAGGGTACAATCCAACTGTAAAAGCTTTTTCATATCCAATTATTGATCCTAAATATCCAATACCAATAAAAAAAATAATTATTGTTGCACCAAAAAGTGAAACAAAGCTTTTAAAATATGATTCATTGAAATTTTTGTCAGCGAAATATCCCACTAACCCTGCTGCAATAGCCATTCCATAAAGATATCCTGCTGTAGGTCCTGTTAAATAAAGTAATCCTCCACCTTTTGCAAAAACTGGAAGTCCGATAGCTCCTTCAAATAGATAAAGTAAAAGTGTAAAAAAAGCTAATTTAGATCCAAATGTCATCCCAATTATAAAGACTACAAATGTTTGCATAGTCATAGGAACTGGCCAGAAAGGAACTTGTACTTTTGATGAAAAAGCTAGAATTAACGTTCCAATCAACATTAACGAAATATTTTGAAAATAAGTATTTAATCTAAAGTCTGATAGCAAATTTTTTATTAATGTAGAATTATTTTTCATGAATTAAGCATTTAAGCACAATTAAATAAATTTTAAAATAATAAATTAATCTATTAAAATTGTTCTTTTTGTAATTCTTTTATAGGTATATGACACCTAATAGCATTACCACTATCAGTTAGTTGCCACGGAGGTATCTCTTTTTTACAGATATCTCCTACAATTCTTGAGCACCTACCTTGAAAACTACAACCTTTTTCTGGTGGTCTCTCTTCTACGATATCCTCTGCAACTAGTTTAGGTTTTATATCTGGATCAGGTTCTAAAACTGCGCCTAATAAAACCTCAGTATAAGGATGAGATGGAAATTTATAAACATGATTTGAAGGTCCTACCTCACAAAGCCTTCCTTGATAAAGAACTGCAACTCTGTCACTTATTGCTCTAACAACAGCTAAATCATGTGATACAAAAATATATGTAGTTCCAAAGTCCTCTTTTAGTTGTTGTAATAAATTTAACACAGCAGCTTGTACAGAAACGTCTAATGCAGATGTTACTTCATCGCATAAAATTATATCTGGTTTTGCAGCAAAAGCTCTTGCAACTGCTACTCTTTGTTTTTCACCTCCAGATAATTGCCTTGGATATCTAGACATATAAAATTCTCCAAGTCTTACTTTTTGCAAAAGATCAATAATATTTTTTTTTAATTCTTTACCTTTTAATCCAAAATATAATTTTAAAGGTTGGGCAATAATTTCCTCAACTGTATGATTTGGATTCAACGATTCATCAGGGTTTTGAAATATTAATTGAATGATTCTCAAATCATTAGGATCTCTTTCTTTCAAATCAGATGATAAATTTCTTCTCTCTTCAAATCTTATAAATCCATCTTTAGTTCTCAGCAATCCAGCGATCGATTTAAGTATTGTAGATTTTCCACTTCCTGACTCTCCTACAAGAGCTATGGTCTCTCCTTTTTTGATATTAATATTAATATCTTTCACTGTTGGATTGTCATCGGAAATTCTGTTAAAAATTTGATCTAGAAGTTTTTGTTTAGCATAACTTATAGAAACTTCTGATAAGTTTAAAATTTCTTTATCTTTTGAATTGTTCTTAATTTTTTTTACATTTTGGTTAATCTGACTTTCTTTCAAAAGTTTTTCATAATTAAAACATCTAACGCGAGTATTTAATTCTTTCAAATATTCAAGTTGTGGTGAATTATTTTTACATTTCTCTTCTGAGAAATTACATCTGTCAAAAAAACTGCAACCACCTTGAATTATCCCAGGTTGAGGTTGACTGCCAGGCATAGACTCTGGCAGGCCAGCTAATGATAATTTTGGTATGGATTTGAGTAATCCATGTGTATAAGGGTGAATTGGTCTTTTAAGAATATCTCTAGAAGGACCCTCTAAAACAATTTCCCCTGAGTACATTACAATAATGCGATCACTTACCTGAGCTATTGCTCCTAGATCATGACTCACATAAACCATTGATGTTCCAGTGTCTTTGGCAATGAAATTAAGCAGTTCTAAGACGTGAGCTTGTGTTGTTACATCCAAGCCAGTAGTAGGTTCATCCAATAGTAAAAGGTCAGGAGTTCCGGCCAATGCCATTGCAACAGCAACTCTTTGTTGTTGTCCCCCGGAAAGTTCATGGGGATATCGAAGAGCAATTGTTTCTGGTGAAGGAAGTCTCACTTTATTTAACAATTCAGAAATTTTTTGTTCTCTTTCCTCCTCCTTTAAATCAGAATGCAGCTGTAATGCCTCATCAATTTGATAACCTATTTTTAAATTTGGTGTCAATGCCTGCCCTGCATTTTGAGGTATCATTGCGATTTTTCTACCTCTGATTTTTTCCAAATCTCTATTTTTCATTTTTAAAAGATTTGATGAATTAAATTCACATTCTCCTCCAATAGTGTAGAGACCATGCTTAACATACCCCATCATTGCTAGTGCAAGAGTACTTTTTCCAGATCCAGACTCTCCAACAATACCTACGGTTTCTCCTTTTTTGATATTTGTGGTGATGTTTCTTAATATTAAAATCTCTTCACCTTTTTTACTTTTAAATCCAATAGATAAATTTTTTACTTTTTGAATTATTTCAGTCATTTTTAAACAGGCGCTTTTGTTGATCTATCTATACCTAAGGCTTTAGCAAAAGCATCAGCTGTCAAATTGATGCCTATTATTAAGCTGCTTAAACCAACAATTGGAGCTATCACTGACCAATAAGCAAATGACATTAGACCTCTTGCGTTTGATATCATCAATCCCCAATCTGGAGTTGGAGGACTAACACCAAAACCTAGGAACGACAAAGAACTAAAGCCAAGTAGCATCCATGACCATCTCATTGCACCTTCCACTAAAATTGCATCTCTTACATTTGGAATTATCTCGTTCCATATTATTGAAAAATTACTATGCCCTCTTGCTCTAGCGGATACAATAAAGTCTTTTGCAATAACATCATGGGTTGCAGCTCTTGCTACTCTTACAATTCCTTTACCATAAAAGAAACCTAAAGCAGGTATCAATACTTCAGTTGATGTACCTAACAAAGATACAATTAACAACATTGCTAATATCCACGGTATAGATAAAAATGCATCAACAATTCTCATCACTATATCGTCAGTTTTTCCGCCAACCAGTCCACAAAAAATTCCTAATAGACCGCCCCAAAGTAGTGCTATCAAAGATCCAAAGAAAGTAATTGTTAATGCTGTTCTTCCACCTAAAATTGTTCTAGTAAAAACATCTCTTCCAAGATCATCAGTTCCAAACCAATACTCAGCCGAAGGAGCCTGTAGCATTAAAGTTGGATTAATTGCTTTAAAATCATATGGCGCAATATAAGGGCTAATAAATGCAAGAACTACGTGGAAAATCAATATACTTAAACCAATGAAACCCGATGGTCTTGAGGCCATTGTAATTATTATTTCAGCGACTTTTGCGAAATTACTTTTCTTTTCTTCCTGATAAATATTATCCAATTTCATATTATTTTCTTATCTGTAACGTCTTTAATCTTGGATTTAGCATCAATGTCATTAGATCCGCCAATAAATTTATACTGACATATATAGACGCAAGAATTATTGCTAATGCTTGAACTGTAGGTAAATCTCTATTTGAAATCGACTCAATAACCAATCTTCCAAGACCTGGGTAATTAAATACAACTTCGGTTACAACAACTCCTCCTAATAACCATGCAATTGTTAAAGCTACAACATTAATAGCCGGTAATAATGCATTTGGTAAAACATGTTTAAAAACCATTTTCCAATATGGAACACCTTTTAAAATTGCCATTTGAACATATTCACTTGCCATAACTTGAATGACACTTGATCTCACCATCCGCGCCATATGAGCTGTCATAATCATTGCAATAGCGATTACTGGTAAAATAATATTTGGTAATAGTTCTAAGAATGAAACATCAGTTGGAACAATTACAATTCCTGGCAACCACTCTAACCATATTGCGATTATTAAGATTAATAAAGTAGCACTAATAAACTCTGGGATAGTCATCGCAAATATAGTTACTGTTGAAATTGCTACATCAGGCAATTTATCTCTCCAAAGGGCAGTTACTATTCCAAGTATTAAAGCGATTGGTATACCAATAAAAATAGCAGCTGATGCTAAAACTAATGAATTTTTAATACGTGGCCCTAGTACCTCTTTAATTGGCATTTCTCCACTCAATGAATAACCAAAATCTCCTTGAATAGCATTTACTGCCCAGGATATATATCTCTCATATGCAGGAACATTCAAACCTAATCTTCTATAACAAGCTTCTAATTGCTCTCCAAATGCTTGTCTTTCAAGATACGTTGTACATGCATCACCGGGTAAAATTTCTGTTCCAACAAAAGTGATTAATGATACAATAAATAAAGTTATTAGACCTAATAGAATTCTCTTTATAATTAAAAAAAGCATAAGAATACTTAAATTTTAAATTATTTATTTAGAAATGAAAGAGGTTTTACAGGCCTACTTAAAGGCCTGTAAAACAAAATTATTATTGAACGCTAACTGTGTGCCATCTTATTGAAAAATACTCAACTTCGTCGAGGTTTTTCACTTTAGAAGATGTGACAACCAGTCTAGATACGTGGTATGGAATCATAGTTCCAGATTCTTCCCATAATGTTTTCTGAGCATTGATGTATGCTGCTTTTCTTTTACTAAATTTTAACTCTCCTCTAGCTTCAGCTAAATTTTTGTCAAAAGAAGCACTTTTGTAGAAAGACTCGTTCCATTTTGCTTCACTATGATAAGCTTCATGCAAAATACTGTCTGCAGGTCTCTCATTCCAACGTGTCATTGCTACAGCCTTTTTCATCCAAGTTTCATTCCAATAACTTTTTGAAGGTGTCATTTGGATATCTGCTCTAATGTTAGCTTTTGCAAATTGTTGTTGTAAAACCTCAGCAATAGTTGGCCATGTTGGTTCTTTTGTAGAAACGTGAATTGTCATATCAATTCCATCTGGATAACCTGCTTCAGCAAGTAATTTTTTTGCAGTTGCTGGTTGAGGTGGACAACTCTTCTTCATTCTGTATTGGTCAGAAGGTGCAACAGGAGTATCACAAGATACTGTTGCTGCTCCAGCCATAACTAGATCAACTAATTCTTGTCTATCTACAGCTATTCTTACAGCCTTTCTTACTCTCACATCATCAAATGGTGCAACGTCAGTTCTCATTACCATACCTCTCCAGTTTCCTGTAGGAATAACTGAAACATTAAACTTTGAGTTACCATCAAATATTTTTTTCTGATTGAATGGAACATATCTATTCATATCTATTTGACCTGTAAGTAGAGCTTGAATTCTAGCTTGACCATCTGGGATAGCTATTACATGTACTTCAGCAAGTTTAGGAGCCCCTTCCCAATAATCTGGGTTTGCTTTAAGAATTGTTGTTCCCTCAGCATCAAATTTTTCTACTATAAAAGGTCCAGTTCCAATACCTGTTTTTCCAATAGTATCACCTGATCCGCTAGGTATCATTCTTAATCTATAGTCAGTTAATAAAAGTGGAAAATCTGCAAATGATGTATTCAACTTCATTTTAACTGTGTGTGAGTCTACAATTTCAATATCCGTTACTGCACTCATACTTTTCTTAGCAGGCGAACCAATTTCAGGATCTTTAACTCGCATCAAAGAGTATTTTACATCCTCTGCATCGAACTCAGACCCATCATGGAATTTAACACCTTTTCTTAAATTAAAAGTCCATTCTGTTGCATCAGCATTTCCTGACCAGTCTGTTGCAAGCTCAGGCGATGTAACTCCTTTAAGATCTTTTCTAACAAGACGGTTCTGTGTCATTATTACTACCTGAAACAGTCGTCCCTTAGTAATTGCGTCTAAATTTGTATCTTTTCCAAAACCAACATCATGAGATAATTTAAAAACTCCACTTGATGCATTAGCAAAAGAAAACGTTACAAATAGTGATACCAATGAAACTGATATCAATTTAAAAATGTTTTTCATAATTTCCTCTCTTTAAAAAAATAAAAGGTAACAATTAGCAACTTATATAGCAACAGTGAAAATGGTTCTTTTTTATTTGTTTTATTGATGTATTTTGATTATTTAAAAAAAAAATAATGAAAGATTTAATCAATAAATATAGGTTTACAGTTAAGCCTGTTAGCCTTGAAAATTCTAACTCTTTGGAGCTTGCAAGGTCAATTCAAGTTCATCCACTAACTTATCAAGAACTTCCTTATAACCCTGAGTATTCTAATTATGCTGGAAGATTAACGCTTGAAAAATTGTCAAATGTTAGCCCTGAGGAAATGTATTGGAAAGGAAGGCAAGAAATAATATTTAGACATACTGGTGAACATCCATTTGAAATATCTGGTCCAGACTCATTAAAATTATTACAAAAAATATTTCCAAGAGATGTATCAAAAATATCAAAAGGAAGGTGTTCTTACCAGTTTGCTTGTTATCATGATGGAGGAATGATCACGGATGGAGTTCTATTAAAAATTGATGAAGATAAATATTGGTTTGCCCAAGCAGATGGAGATCTTTTTTCTTGGTATAAAGCTCACTCTAATAATATGGATGTTGAAATAAAAGATCCTGAAGTATGGGTAAGTCAAATCCAGGGTCCTTTATCAATGAAACTGTTAGAAAATATAGCTGAAGGTTTTTCAGAGAATGATTGGAAATATTTTGATTGGAAAGAATTACAAATCTTAGATCAAAAAGTAATTGTAAGTCGAAGTGGTTTTACAAATGAGCTTGGTTGGGAAATTTATTTTCGACCTGAAAATGAAACTGAAAAAATAGGAGATTACATTCTTGAAGAAGGAAAAAAATTAGGTATGATTTTAGTTGCCACTCCAGGTTTTAGATGTAGAAGAATTGAGGCAGGTCTACTATCTGCAGGACAAGATTTTACAAAAAAAACAAATCCATTTTCAGTTGGTCTTGGGCGTTTTATAAATTTTGATAAAGAAGATTTTATTGGAAAAGAAGCTCTCATGACGTCAGATAAAAAATGCAAAACATGGGGGATTAGAGTTACAGAGGGAACTGCTATTAAAGGTGAGAGCATTAAAATAAATGAAAAAAATATTGGTAAAATAACTTCTAGCACTTGGTCACCATATCAAATTTGTGGAGTTGGTATTGTGCACCTCGATAATAATGAAAATGGACCAGGAGATGTTGTTGATGTTAAATGCACTGATGGAAAAGTACATAAAGGAGAAATCTGTAAATTGCCAATGTATGATGCCAAAGGAGAAATTGTTAGAGGTCTAAATAGAAATATTCCTAAAGCACCTAATCCTTGGCCTGGTATTAAAACCACAAATTAAAAAAAATTATTTTGTGAAGGGTAAAAAACAAATAATAGCAGTTGGAGGTGGTGGTTTCACTCATGATGAAGATAGCGATTTAGATCAATTTTTTTTAGATCAAATAAGTAAAAAAAAATGTTCTGTAGGGTTTTTGCCAACTGCTAGTAATGATGACGTAAAAAAAACCGAGCTATTCTATAAAAGATTTAAAAATACTAATTTTAAAGTTTCACATTTCAATCTTGTCTCAAATGTTAAGGGTTTTGAAAACTGGATTTCAAATTTAGATGCTATTTATGTTGGCGGAGGAAATACTAAATTTATGCTCGACTTATGGAAAAGAAATAATTTATTTGAAATTTTTAAAGAAGTTTATAACTCAGGAATAATTCTTTCTGGTGTAAGTGCTGGGGCTGCATGTTGGTTTGATTATTTTCTTACAGACTCAGATGGACCTGGTTTAAAACCATTAAATGGTATTGGACTTATATCTGGAAGCTTTACTCCACATTATTCAGATGCAAAAAGAGCAGATAAATATAGACAAAGTATAAAAAATAAAACTTTACCAAATGGTATAGCAGTTGATGATGGAGTTGCGGTACTTTTTATTGACGGAAAACCAACTGAGGTTTATTCTTCAAGAGAAAGTCATAATGCTTATTTTGTTGATCAAAATAAACAACTTAATTTAAAAGAATATATTAAAATTAATAATGAGTGATAATATTTTACCAAGTCAAAAAATTTTTAGCATTAAAGATGCAAGAGAACTGTCAAAAAAACGTCTACCTAAATTAGTTTTTGATTTTATTGATGGTGCATCAGGAGATGAAAAATTAGCAGAAATAAACAGCAGAGCTTTAGATCAAATTAGACTTGAACCTAAAGTTTTAAGAAATGTTGAGAAAAGATCTCTTAAGAAAAAAGTATTAGGTTATGAATTTGATTTTCCATTTGGTTTTGCTCCAATGGGAATGACTAATTTATCATGGCCTGGAGCAGACTCTATGTTAGCGGCTGAAAGTGCGAGGAATAATATACCTACTTGTGTTTCTATGGCTTCTACTACAACTTTAGAAAAAATGTATGAACTTTCAGAAGGTCACTCCTGGATGCAGCTATATATATTTCAGGATGAAAATTTTGTTATGGAACTTTTAGATAGAGCTAAGAATACTGGATACGAAGTAGCAATATTAACTGTAGATGTTCCAGTACTATCAAGACGAACTAGAGATGATAAAAATGGTTTCTCCTATCCTTTTAAAATAGGTCCGAAACAATTTTTTGATTTTGCAACTCACCCTATCTGGTCTCTTTCTACTTTACTCAGTGGTATTCCTAAACCAATGAATTATGTAACATCTAAAAGTGGTGATGGAATATTTAAAAGAAAAGAAAGCAGAGGTTCTACAGATTGGGATACTTTAAAGAGAGTAAGAGATAAATGGAAAGGTAAATTGATAATTAAGGGAGTAATGTCTCCTGATGATGCAAAACAAATAAAAGAAGCGGGGGCTGATGCAATTCAAGTTTCAAATCATGGTGGTAGACAATTAGATAGTGCTACGGCTGCAATAAATATGCTTCCACTAATAAGAAAATCAGTTGGAAGTGACTTTCCTTTAATCTTTGATAGTGGAATAAGAAGTGGCAGTGATATCGTGAGAGCTCTTGCATTTGGCGCAGATTATGCAATGATTGGAAGGCCCGTAATGTATGCAATGGGTGCTGATGGACGAAAAGGATTAAGGAGAATTGTGGAAATAATCAAAGAAGAAGCCAGCACGACACTAGGGTTAGTGGGATTAAACGATATTAATGATGTAACTTCTAATATAGTAATAGATAGTAATGTAAATAAGGTAAATTACTAAATGAGCGAAAACAAAATTAGAGGCGGGGCGTTACTTGCAAGAGCTCTTAAAGACAAAGGAATTACAAAAGTTTTCACACTTTCAGGAGGTTTTTGTAATCCAGCAATTGAAGGTTTTGCTGAGTGCCAAATTGAGGTTATAAACACTCCTCATGAGCAGATTGCTGGACATTTAGCAGATGGCAATACAAGGATTACACGTAAACCATCAGTCTGTTTAGTTGGACCTGAAGGATTTACTAATGCTGTCCCTTCAATGATGGAAGCTTGGGGGGAGAGAAGTCCCATTATTTACATTACAGGATCTAGCAGTCTTAAAAGACAAGGTTCAGGTGGTTTTAAAGAAATTGACGATGTTTCAATTGCAGCCCCTTTAACCAAATATAGCGCAAGTATTACTGATGGAACTAGAATAAGAGAATTTGTAGACAAAGCATATCATATTGCAACTAACGGATATCCAGGTGCTGTACATCTTAGTCTTCCTGTTGATATTATGTTTTCATCTTTTGCGGAGGAAGTTGGTTTAGAAGAAAGACCATATTCTCAAAAAGCAAAACCTGTAGCCAAAGCGTGGCCAGATCCAAATTCACTCTCTAAAGTCTTAGAACTTGCTTGTAATTCAAAAAAACCAGTTATTATTGGTGGACACGGTGTTTGGTGGTCACATTCAGAAAAAAATCTTGAGGCAGCTGGTAATAACTTAAATATACCAATTTTTAACGTTCCGTATCATCAAAAATTATTAGGAGAGGAAGCTAACGCTTATATGGGGTTGGCTGATATACATCAATACCCTCCCTCAGAATTTGCATTACACAATTCAGATCTAGTTCTTGTTGTTGGAGCGAGATTAGATAATCAATTAAATTTTGGAAATCCACCCTTTATACCAGAATCAACAAAATTAGTTTGTGTGAATGGTTCACATGAAGAATTAGAACTTAATAGAGCTGCAGATTTAAGTTTACTAAGTGATCCTGGTGTTTTTTTAGACACATTATCTAACTTAAAAAAAAATAATAAATGGTCTTTAGGTACAAATTGGTTTGAGGAAAATAAAAAAAAGAAGAAAGAGTGGGTTGATAAATCTTTAAAAGATTTAGAAATTGAAGCTGAAGCATCTAAAAAAAATGGAGGAAAAATTCACCCTCTTCAACTTTCATTAGATGTTCAAGATGCAATGAGTGAAAATGATTGGCTTGTTATCGACGGAGGAAATACACATTTTTGGTCTGAAATTGCAATTAACATCGCAGGTGCCAAAGGGAAAAAATTAAAAGGTATATTGCATCCTGGAACTTTTAGCATGTTAGGTGTTGGAGTTTCATTCGCTCTATCTGCAAAGAATCATAATCCAGATTCAAATGTAGTTCTAATTAGTGGTGATGGTGCGTTTTTATCTGGAGGAATGTCTATTGAAAGTGTATTTTATGAAAAAAAACCTATTACTGTTGTGATTGATAATAATGGAGGTCTTGCTTCTATTGGCCAACAACAAGAAAGGTTATTTAAAAGTGGAAAAAGTGTGGGGACAGACTTCCGCGATATACCATTTCATAAGATATTTGAAGGTTTTGGAGGATATGGAGAATTAGTTAATAAAAGAGAGGAACTAGGTCCAGCACTTAAAAGAGCGATGGAAAGTGGAAAACCCGCATGTGTAAATGTTAAAGCAAAACCTGTATTAAGCCCAATAGTCTCTGCAGTTGCAAGTAAAAGAGAGAAATCATCAATAGAATAATTGTGGCAGCTTTCTCTTCTCACTTATTAGATGCAACAAATGGCTCACACGCTGCAAATATTGATGTAATTATTTATCAAATTAATGAAAATGGAGAGAAGAAAGTTTTTTGCGAAACTAAATCTGATGAAGGTGGGCGAATACTCCAAAAATTTGAATTAAGTAAAGACGACTGCAAGTGTGAGTATGAAATGGTTTGTAAAACTGGAAATTATTTTTCAGAAAAAAAAATAGTTTCAGAAATTAACATTAAATTTAAGATGGAAGATCAAAATAAAAAATATCATATTCCAATTATAATTTCTAAAAATAGCTATACAGTTTGGTGGTCTAAATAAAATGAGTAAAGAAAATTTAATTCCTCAAAAAAATATAAAATTAAATATGTCTAGACGTATCCGACGAACTCCATTTACAAATAAAGTAGAGGAATGTGGTGTGTCAGATTTTACTGTTGTTAATCACATGCTACTACCAAAAGGTTTTAGGAATACTGTTGAAGAAGATTACTGGCATTTAAGAGAAAATGTTCAAGTTTGGGATGTGTCTTGTCAAAGACAAGTACAAATTACAGGTCCGGATGCTGAAAAACTTGTACAAAAAATGACACCCCGATCCATAAAAAAAATGGAAACTGGTAAATGTTTTTATATCCCAATAATTGATGAAACAGGCGGTATGATTAATGATCCAGTTTTATTAAAACTAGATGACGATATGTTTTGGATTTCAATTGCAGACTCAGATATTTTACTTTGGGCGAAAGGAATTGCTTTAGGATCGAAATTAGATGTTGAAATTATTGAGCCAGATGTTTACCCACTAGCTATTCAGGGTCCCAAATCTGAAGATCTTCTAATTTCAATATTTGGTGAAGATATAAAGAAATTAAAATTTTTTAATTTTAAGGTATTTGATTTTTTAGGTACAAAGCAAATTATTGCAAGATCGGGTTATAGTAAGCAAGATGGATTTGAAATTTATTTTAAAGGATTTGAAACTCATTTTAATGAAATAGAACTTGGAGAAAAACTTTGGGATACTGTTTGGAAGAATGGACAAAAATTTAATATTTCCCCAGGATGCCCAAATTTAATTGATAGAATTGAGGCTGGTTTAATGTCTTACGGAAATGATTTTACAAGAGAAAATAATCCTTTGGAGTGTAATCTTGAAAAATACTGCAAACAAGAAGATGATCACGATTTTATAGGTAAAGAAGCTTTAAGAAAGATCCAATCTGATGGAATAGTACAGAAAATGAGAGGAATTTTGTTTGATGGAGATCCATGTAAACCAACCGGTGTGCCTCTACCAGTATATTCAAAGGATAATGTAAAAATTGGCCAAATTGCATCTGGAATATATTCTCCAAGATTTAAAAAAAATATTGGTCTTTCTATGATTTTAAAAGATTGCTGGGAAATTGGAAATGAGGTTTTTGTAAATACTTTCAATGGAAAAAATAGAAAAGGCATTATAACTTCTTTACCATTTCCAGATTAACCTTATATTTATAATTATGTTTAAACCTGTTATTGCCGGCTTCTCTAGATCACCTTTTACAATGGCGAGAAAAGGTGCTCTCATAGATACAAAACCAGTAAATTTATTAGCAGAGGTGATTAAAAATTTAGTTTCCAAGTCCAATGTTAAAAAAGACGATATTGAAGATATTGTTGTTGGTTGTGCATTCCAAACTGGAGAACAGTCATTTAATATTGGAAAGCTAACAACATTTTTAACTAATATGGATGTCAAAACTTCAGGAATGACAGTTGATAGATGGTGTGGTTCTTCAATGGAAGCTATTCATATCGCTGCAGGTAAAATTTCATTAGGTGCAGGAAAAGTATTTATATGTGGAGGAGTTGAAAGTATGACCAGGGTTAATACAGGGTTTGATCCGATTCCTTATCCTGAAAATAAAAATGATAATCCTCATGTATATTTTTCAATGGGAACTACTGCTGAAAATGTTGCTAAAAAATATAATATCTCAAGACACGAACAACAGGAATTTGCGATCTCAAGTCATCAAAAAGCACATGAAGCTCAAATAAAAGGAAATTTTAAAAATGAAATAGTATCTATTGGTACTTGTGATACTGATGGAAATATTAGACCAGGTAGCACAATGGAAAAGTTAGATGGATTAAAACTTGCATTTGATGAAAATGGTACTGTTACTGCAGCTACTTCTTCACCTTTAACTGATGGTGCGGCTGCAACATTAATTTGTGAAGAAAATTATGCAAAAGAAAATAATTTAACTATTCTGGGAAGAATTGTGTCTACTGCAGTGCAAGGCTGTGATCCTGACTATATGGGATTAGGTCCAATTGGAGCGTCAAGAAAAGCTTTGGAAAGAGCTAATTTGTCAGCGGACAAAATTGATATTGTTGAATTGAATGAGGCTTTCGCATCGCAATCCTTAGCATGCATTAAAGATTTAGGCATAGATAAAGATAAAGTTAATTTAGATGGTGGAGCACTTGCCCTAGGACATCCTCTTGGAGCAACAGGTGCAAGAATTACAGGTAAAGCCGCTGAATTACTTAAGAGAGAAAATAAAAAGTATGCTTTATCTACTCAATGCATTGGTTTGGGAATGGGAATTGCAACAGTAATCGAGTCTTTAAGTTAAATTATCTATTAATTCCTCTTAACCTTTCAGATCTTCTCCTTAAAAGTTCAGCTGTTACTAAAATTAAAATAGATAATATAATTAAGCATGTTGCAACAGCTAAAATTGTAGGACTAAGTTGCTCTCTAAGCCCTGTCCACATCTGAATTGGTATAGTTGTATTATCTAAACCAGATAAGAATAGAACAACTACTACTTCATCAAAAGATGTAACAAATGCAAATAAACCGCCAGAAATTACACCTGGTAGTATTAGAGGCAAAGTCACCTTCATAAAAGTATTAAAAGGATTACTTCCTAAACTCGATGCTGCTCTTGTGATGCTATGATCGAAACCAGAAAGAGTTGCAGTAACAGTAATCACGACAAACGGTGTTCCAAGAACAATATGAGCAAGTATAATTCCAAGATGTGTTGCAGCCAAACCTACTTTTGCCATGAAAAAGAATATTGCAACTCCTGAAATAATTAACGGAACAATCATTGGTGATATCAAAGTAGCCATAATTAATCCTTTATAAGGCATATGCCTACTACTTAATCCAAGTGCCGCTAGTGTTCCAAGAATAATTGAGCCAATGGTTGCAAATACAGCTATTATAAAACTATTTTTTGCTGCTAGTCCCCAAGGATTTTTGGTTCCATAGATCATATCATGATACCACCTTAATGAAAATGCATCTGGATCCAATCTTTTCATTCCATCGGTAAAAACTAAAAATTCTTCTGCATTAAAGGATAGTGGAAAAATTACAAATAACGGAGCGACTAGAAAGAAAAATACACATCCACAAAACAATAAATAAAAATAATGCCATATTCTGTATTGTGTTTCTGTATATTTTGGTAACGCCATATTTAACCTAGTTTAATATTATCAACTCCAACAAGTTTATTGTACAGCCAATAGATTGCTAACACACCTGTCAATAGCATTAGTCCCATTGCAGATGCAAAACTCCAATCTAAAGAGCTTTTCATATGATAAGCAATTTGGTTGCTTATGAGTTTCCCTGATGCACCACCAACTAACTCAGGTGTAATATAATATCCAATAGCTAATATAAAAACTAATAAACATCCGGCACCAATACCAGGAATAGTCAAGGGAAAATAAACTTTAAAGAAAGCGACAGTTGGTGTTGCTCCTAAAGATTTACCTGCCCTCATTAAACTTGGTGAAATTGTTTTCATAACACTATACAATGGTAGAACCATGAAAGGGAGGAGAATTTGTGTCATTGCAACATAAGTTCCCGTTTTGTTGTACATCATTTGAGGTCTATTTTCGTTTGTAAATAATCCAATCCATACAAAAAAATCATTTAATAATCCTTGCTGTTGAAGCAGTATCATCCAACTAGCTGTCCTTACTAAGAGTGAAGTCCAAAAAGGTAGTAAAACGCAAATTAACAATAAGTTACTGTATTTCATTGGTATGGTTGCTAGAAGATGTGCAATTGGATATGCCATGATAAAACAAAAAAGTGTCACAAAAAAAGCTATCTCCAATGTTCTTAGCCAAAGTATTCTATGCATCCTTCTGTCTTCCTCTACCTGAACAATTTTATTATCCTCGTTTAAATACATGTCCATAGCTTTCAAATATTTTGAATATGTTATTGGTGGGGCTCTTCTTTTGATTGCTCTCCAGTACTCGACATTTTTAAATCTCTTATGTGAATTCATAATCTGTTCTTTATAGTTGCCTTCCTTAAATTTCTTTTGTTTTCTTGCAAGTTTTTTAAGTGCACTTTTAAACCCATTTTTTTCAAGATTGAGCTGAGTTTGTAATTTACCAACTGTTTTATTTTTGACTAAAATTCTATAATCTAGGTAAAATGCCTCAAAGACTTCCTCGGAAGGTAAGTTTTTTCCATCCCATTTTTCCATTGCTTTATAAGTTTTGGGTAACATATTAGTGGTTAATTTATCGTCGATACTTCTTGAGAACATTCCACCTATTGGAATTATATAAGTTATTAATAAAAATAATAAGAGTGGAGCTACTAATAAAAAAGCTTTTATCTTGTTTTTTTTTTCAGCAACTTTTAAGCTTTCTTCTAATGGTATTCCATCAGTAGTTAATATTTTATTATTTTCACTGCTCATAAAAAAAGGGCGATTGTGTATAATCGCCCTAATATATTCTATTATTAAAGTTTTATAAACTCTAAATATTATTTAACAGAAGCTTTCATCACTTCCCATTTTTCACCTATTTCTTCTCCATTGTCAGCCCAATACTCAGCGTCAACTAAAAAGTATTTTTGAAGGTTAGCTGGAGCTGTAGGCATATGAGGAACCATATTTGTTTTACCATCTTTATACCAAGGCTCACCTGCCTCCATAACTGCAATTGATGATTTTCTCCAAGGAGCATATGCAATATATCTTGCACTTCCTGCTAACATTTCTGTGCTTGTCATCATAGCTAAAGCTTTTTTAGCGTTTGCTTCATCTGGTCCGCCTGCAACTAAAGCAAAGTATTCATAGTCAAGACCTTGTCCATCCCAAACCTGTACGATAGGAGCGCCTTCACCTACTGCAGCATTAAAGAATCTACCATTCCAGCCGGTTGACATAACAACTTCACCACTCATTAACAATTCTGGTGGCTTTGCTCCTGCTGACCAAAATACACATCCACCTTTTGGATCATCACAAAGTTTTTTAATTTTGGCAATTGCTCTATCTACGTAACCATCTTCTGCAAGTTTTTTATATACAAACTTACCACCTTTACCCATTTTAACACCGTCTGCAGCTAAAGCGATTTCTAAATTAGTGTATGCAGAGCCATAAATACCTCTTTTTCCAGGAAATCTTTGTGTGTTAAAGAAATCTTTAATAGTTTTTGGAGAGCTTTTTAATAGATCGCTATTATATGCATAATTCCAAGAATATAAAATATTTCCAACTGCACATTCACTTGGCATATCAGTAAAGAAATCTTCACTTGCTGGTGTACCATCTGGAGCTGGTGGGAAATCTTTATCAAAATCAAACTCAACAAATATTCCTTCATCACATCCATTAATGACATTATGACCATAGAGGTCAATAATATCCCATGTTATCGCTCCAGCCTCTTTTTGAGCTTTAATCTCCGATAGTCCACCTGAATAATCTACCCAATTAATGTCTATTCCTAGAGCTTTAGCAGTTGGATCACCGTAACCCAACTTTTGAGACTCAGTATAAGCTCCACCCCAAGATGCTACCGTTACAGCAAAAGCAGATGAAGATATTGAGAACGCAAAAGTTAAAGTAAGTAATAATTTACTTATTTTTTTCATTTATCCTCCGTTTAAACGTTTTTTTATAAAAAATGAGTACAGCAACATAGGAATAGAGAGTCAACAGTGGATTTTGGCAATAATGTAATAATTTAGCTTATTTTGGGTCTAAAGCTCTTGCGTCGTGACTATTCCAACCAATATTAATCTCATTACCAAGTTTTATATCTAAATTTGGAGAACTGTTTGGAACTTTTAAAATAAATTCAGAGTTACCTAGTAAATTCAATCTTACTCTTGTGTGGTCACCATGATAAATTACTTCCTCTATTTTGCCTTTTTGATTATTGTCCATTTTATCTTTAGGATTGATCAATGCTCTCTCTGGTCTAATTGATACGGTAGTTTTTTCACCAACAGATTTAACTGATATTGGGTTTGCAATAATTTCACCCTGGTCTAACTTAACTTTGCAAGATCCATTTGATATATCTGAAATTTCCCCAACAAAAGTATTATTTTCACCAATAAATTCGGCGACAAACGAGTTAACCGGCTCTTCATATAACTTATCTGGGCTTGAGAGTTGTTGAACCTTCCCATCATTAAACACTGCAATTCTGTTTGACATAGTTAATGCTTCACCTTGGTCGTGTGTAACATAGACTACTGTGACACCAATGCTTTCATGAATATGTTTAATTTCATATTGCATACTTTCTCTTAAATTTTTATCTAAAGCACCTAGAGGCTCATCCATTAAAACAACTGCTGGATCAAACACTAACGCTCTAGCTACCGCTACTCTTTGCTGTTGACCCCCAGAAAGTTGTCCTGGCATACGATTTCCGAAACCTGACAATGAAACCATGGATAATGCTTTTTCTACTTTCTTATCGATATCATCTTTTGAAATTTTTCTTACTCTTAATGGAAAAGCTAAATTTTCAAAAACTGTCATATGCGGAAACAGAGCATAATTTTGAAAAACCATTCCAATACCTCTTTTATGTGGAGGTATATTTGAAATTGGATTTTTATCTAAATAAATTTCTCCATTAGTCGGTGTTTCAAAACCAGCAAGCATCATTAAGCATGTAGTTTTTCCTGAACCAGAGGGTCCAAGCATTGTTACGAACTCGCCTTCCTCTATGTTTAAATTTAAATCTTTAACTACTAATACTTTTCCATCGTAGCTTTTGTCGACTTTATCAAATTTTACGAAATCTTCTTTTTTTGACATAAATTAGTTTTTAAAACACTTAGTTAAGTTGTTTGCAACAGTTAATTAGCTCTTAATGTGTAACTCTTTTGGAAAATTGCAGAATAATTCACATCCTTTGTCTGTAACTCGAATAGCTTCAGATGCTTCAACACCCCAATCACCAAATTGCATTACAGCTATCATATGAAAACAAGCATTTGGAACTAATTCGGTCATTTCTCCTTTATATATATTAAGAGTATGCTCACCCCAATCTGGTGGATAACCTATTCCAATTGAATAACCAGTTCTTGATTTTTTTTCTATGCCGTATTTATCTAGAATACCCCAAAAAGCTTGAGCTACATCATTTGCTGTATTACCAGGTTTTGTAGCATCAATTCCTGCTTGCAAAGCCTCGATAGTTTTTTTCATTGTGTCTATTTTTAATTGATTAGGTTTTCCAAGTAAGACTGTTCTGGCCATTGGTGCGTGGTATCTTTTATAAACTCCAGACAATTCAACAATCGTCGCTTCGCCTTCAACAAATTTATCTTGGGTTGCTGTTAAATGAGATGCTGAAGTTCCTTTTCCTGTTGGTAGAAGTGTTGCGATACTAGAATACTCACCACCAAACTCAGGTGTTCCGTAAAATAAAGTTTTTTGTATGTCACCTACTGCATCGCATTGTCTTACACCTGGCTTAATTACCTCGATTGCAGTCTTCATTCCTTTTTCTGAAATTAGTGCAGCAGTTTTCATATAGTTAATCTCTGCATCAGATTTTGCAAATCTTGCCCAATTAACTAATCGTTCTGAGTCTTTTATTTTTGCATTCGGTAAACCTTGTTTTATCTTTTCATAGCAAAAAGCGGTGAAGTAATGAGCATCCATCTCAACTCCGATTGAAAGCTTATCCCAATTTCTATCTTTTATAATTTGAACTAAATAATCATAAGGATGTTTTGGCCATTTATGAATATAATTTTCATCATACACAATTATATTTTCATCTCTAAGATAAGTTTTAATATACGCACCACCTGAATCTTGAGCTCTTACAAAACATAAAGGTTCTTCAGCGTTAACATGAACAATTGCACACTGTGCATAATAAAAAGACCATGCATCATAACCAGTTAAATAATTCATGTTATTTGTGTCGTGAGAAATTAATAGTTCAATACCTTTATCCTGCATCATCGATTGAACTTTTTTTAATCTTTGTTTGTATTCGTCTTTAGTAAATGACATAAATTTCTATCTGAATAATTTGCCAAAACCTTCTACTAGGTTATTTTTATTAATTTGGACAAGAGTATCCCAAATTAATGCCTGATTGCTTGATAAAACAATCGTATTAAGTTTTTTTTCAAGTTTATCGATTATTTGCAATACAGGAAGAGCTGTACAAGATACAAATAATGCGTCTGCTCCATTTAAATCTATTTTAGACAAGACATCATACAAATAATTTTGGTCTACTTTGCCTATGTCATAATCTGACTCTATATCAAAGTATGAATTGGATGTTATCTCAAATCCCTCTGACTTAAAATATTCCATAACCTCGTCATTAAGTTTTTTGCTGTATGGAGTAAATAGCGAAAGTTTTTTAATATTTAACTTTTTTAATGCTTTTATTGCGGCTGTGCTTGGCGTAGTCACCTGGGCCATTGGTTTTGCTGCTTTTACCTTTTGCTTAATAGAGTTATAGCCTGTTGCAATAGTTCCAGAAGTACATCCGTAGACTACGCAATCAATATCTTGATCTGGTAAAATATCTTTTGTTACACTTGTTACTTTATCTGACATTTTAATCAGATTTTCTTTGGTTAAAGGATTAAAACACTCAATTCTATTAACAAAAAAATCAATTTCTCTATCCTTAATTACATTAATAAAATCTCTCTCAATCATAAAATCACTTGCAAGAGCAATAAGGCCAACTCGTGGATTTGATTTACTTATGTATTTTGGTTCTATTTTTGTTGAATTCATATTTTAAAAAAGTGAATATATCACAAGTTCTTAAATAATCATTAATATTAAATTAATTAAATGAATTTTAAAGACACTCTAGTTGCATCACTTGTTCCTATCTTTTTAGGTTTTGGTTTTGTAATTGCTAAACCTGCTTTTGAGTCTTTTCCTCCGATACTTCTAATGGGATTAAGATTTATTTTTGCGGCATCAATTTTAATTTGGTGGTTTCCTATTCCAAAAGGTTTTTTAAAAAAAATTTTTATAGCTTCGTTTATAGCAAACACCTTGCAATACAGTATTACCTATACTGGTTTAAATTTTATTGATGCATCTGCAGCGGTACTTTTAGTACAAACAGAAGTTCCATTTGGAGTAATATTTGCTTTTTTCATGTTGAAAGAGAAACCAACTTTAAGAGCTTTGATTGGGATAGGAATTGCATTTGTAGGAGTTTATATTTTAACTGGCTCACCTAATTTAGATGGAAAAATATTTGGTATTGCTCTTACAATTTTAGGTTCAGCAATATGGGCACTTGGCCAAGTAATTGTTAAACCTTTGAGTAAAGAAATTAATCCTTTAGCTTTAGTTGCGTGGCTTGCATTATTTTCTGGACCCACTTTAATTTTAATTTCTGCGGTAATTGAAGGTGATACCATATCATATTTATCAACTGCTAAATTTAATCACTGGTTAATAGCATTTTACATAGGATTTATTATGCAACCAATTACTTATGGTTGTTTTTATTATGTTCTAAAAAATAATCCATTATATAAAGTATTACCAATAGTGACTATGGGTATACCACCCACTGGATTGCTTGCTGCAATATTTTTATTAGGTGAAAAACCAACAAGTGAATTATTTATTGGAGGAGTAGTAATAATATTTGGTGTCATAATGATATTATATAAAAAGAAAGAGGAGGTAAATTAATGAATGTAGGATTTATTGGCTTGGGAAATGTTGGAGGAAAACTTGCTGGGAGTTTATTGAGGAATAAATTTAATTTAACAGTTAGAGATTTAGATAAAAATTTAACAAAACAGTTTAAAGACTCTGGCGCTAAAATTGCAAACTCTGCTAAAGAGCTGGCTGAAGAGGTTGATTTAATAATAACTTGTCTTCCTTCTCCTGAAATTTGTGCAGAAGTGATGGAGGGAAAGAACGGAATTCTAGAAGGTATTTCTGAAAATAAAATATGGTTGGAAATGAGTACTACTGATGAGGCAGAGGTAAAAAGGATTGGGAAAAAAGTAATTGAAAAAAAGGCAATACCCTTAGATGGTCCAGTAAGTGGTGGATGCCATAGAGCTGCATCTGGAAATATAGCAATATTTGTTGGTGGAGAAAGAGATGCATTTGAAAAGATTTTACCTGCTTTAACTGTAATGGGGCGAAAAATATTACATACAGGAGAATTAGGTACTGCTTCTGTTCTTAAAGTAATTACAAATTATTTAGCCTCTGCACATTTGGTTGCCCTTGGGGAGGCATGGACAGTAGCGAAAAAGTCAAAACTAGATCTTGCAAAAACATATAAAGGAATTGTTGTGTCATCAGGAAATTCATTTGTTCATGAAACCGAGAGCCAAGTTATTTTAAACGGCTCTTATAATATAAATTTTACAATGGATCTTGTTTTAAAGGATACAGGTCTATTTGATGAACTAGCAAAAAAATTAAATGCACCTTTAGAAATTTCTCCAAAAATTGTTGAAATATTTAAGGATGGTCAAAAAAAATATGGATCTAGAGCTTGGTCCTCGATGATAGTAAAAAGAATGGAAGATTTAAATAAAATTGATTTTAGGGCGGAAGGGTTTCCCGAGGAGTTAACTGATATTGAGCCTGAAGAAAAAGGTTATGAAATTTAAATTTTATGTTAAAGTACACTTATGATTGAAAAAAAAAATTTTTATATAAACGGAAAGTGGGTTTCACCTGCTCAGCCAAATGACTTTGAAGTAATAAATCCCTCAACTGAGGAAGCTTTCGCAATAATATCTTTAGGCTCTGCTGAAGATGCAGATAAAGCAATAAAAGCAGCAAATATTGCATTTGAGACCTGGAGAGAAACAACAAAAGAAGAAAGATTAGGTTTACTTGAAAAGTTTGATGAAATTTATAAAAGAAGATGGGACGAAATGGTTGAGGCTCAGTCTAAAGAAATGGGAGCACCACTAGACTTTGCATCAGAAACTCATACTAAAATGGGTGCTGATATTTGTAGAAATAACATTGAGATTTTAAAAGATTTTAATTTTGAACATCAATTTGATACTAAATCTAATAACCACATTAGGTATGAACCAATTGGAGTTTGTGGATTAATTACACCTTGGAATTATCCAATGAACCAAATTATTTTAAAAGTTATTCCAGCTTTAGCTGCTGGATGTACAATGATTTTAAAACCATCTGAGATTGCTCCGGTATCAGCAGTATTGTTTGCTGAAATGATTGATGAAGCTGGCTTTCCTGCTGGAGTTTTTAATTTAGTGAATGGAAATGGAGAAGTTGTTGGAAATCATATGTCTGGTCATCCTGAAATTGATATGATCTCATTCACAGGATCAACAAGAGCTGGAAAACTAATTCAGAAAAATGCAGCTGATACTATAAAAAAAGTAACTCTTGAATTGGGAGGTAAAGGTGGAAATATAGTTTTTGCAGACTCATATCCTAATGCTGTTAGAGATGGTGTAAGAAATATAATGAGTAACTCTGGACAGTCATGTGATGCTCCAACAAGAATGTTAGTAGAAAAACCAATATATGAAAGAGCTGTTAAAGAAGCTATTGATGAGGCAAACAAAATTAAAGTTGATCTCGCATCTAAAAAAGGTGATCACATTGGACCTGTAGTATCAAAAGTACAATACGATAAAGTTGTTAATCTTATTAATGAAGGAATTAAAGAAGGTGCAACGTTAGCTGCGGGTGGACCAGATTTGCCAAATGGACTTAACAAAGGTTATTTTGTTAAACCAACAATTTTTTCAGATGTAAATAATGATATGAAAATTGCAAGAACTGAAATTTTTGGACCTGTGCTTTCAATTATACCATTTGAAACTGAGGAAGAAGCAATAGCAATTACAAATGATACATCTTATGGACTTGGCAATTACTTACAAACTGAAGATAAAGAAAAAGCTAAAAGAGTTGCTAGAAAAGTTAGAGCTGGAACTGTTTATATAAATGGTCAAGCCACTGATACTGGAATGCCTTTTGGTGGTTATAAACAATCTGGTAATGGTCGTGAAGGTGGTGTCTGGGGCTTCACTGAATATTTAGAGGTTAAAGCAATTACCGGTTGGAATTAATAGCTTAAATAAATTATAATCAGAATTAGTTAATAGGGGTTTATATGATTGGTTATGTGATGGTAGGTACTAATAATTTAAATGATGCTATTACATTTTATGACAAAGTTTTAGAAGTAATTGGTTTAGATAGAAACGAGACAATAGAAGATGATTATGCTGCATATGGAGCAAAAGGTACCAAAGATATTGAGTTTTACGTCACTAAACCTTTCAATAAAAAAGATGCTACCTTTGGAAATGGAACACAAATCACATTTTTAACTTCATCAAGATCTCACGTAGATAAATTTCATGAGGTAGGTTTAAAAGCTGGTGGAACTAGTGAGGGATCTGGTGGTGAAAGACCAGAAGGCTCAGGAGTTTATTATTCTTATCTTCGTGATTTAGATGGAAATAAAATTTGTGCCTTTACAAATAGTAGAGAATAAAATTTATGTCATACGACGCAATCAAAACAAAATTAGAAAATAATAAAATCATTATTTTAGATGGAGGTATGGGCGCAGAACTAGAAAAAAATGGTGCTGAAATGGATAAGCATATGTGGTGTGGGAAGTGTTCTGTTGATCATCCTGAATTAGTTAGAAAAGTGCATGAGGATTATATAAATGCTGGAGCCGATGTAATTACAACTAATACTTATAGCACTACTCCAATATCAATGAGACAATATGGTTATGAAGACTATATAGAAAAATTCAATCAAAAAAGTGTTAAGGTTGCAAGAGAGGCAATAGAAAATACTAATAAAAATACTGCATTAGCTGGAAGTGTATCAACTTTCGGAAACTTTTATAAACTTGGTATCAAAGCAATGATACCTGGTTTTCATGAACAACTAAAAATTTTATCTGAAGCAGGAGTAGACTTAATTATTTTAGAAGCTATGTCTTCACAAGCTGACATAGTTGAAACTATGTTAAATTGTTCAACAAAAGTAAATATACCGGTTTGGTTATCAGTTTCATGCGTAATGGATGATCAAAAAAATATAATGCTTGGATATAACGATACAATTGACTCTGATACACATGTCTATGAAAACTTTGAGACATCCATAAATAATTTTAAAAAATTACACAGTGGGCCAATATTGGTTGCTCATTCAGATATAAATATTACAGGAAAAGCAATTGAAACTGCAAAGAAGAATTATGATGGAATATTAGGAGCATATCCAAATAAAGGTTATTATGAAAAACCACACTGGAGATTTGTAGATGACATGACGCCAGCCGAATATTTAAATGAAGTTAAGTCATGGATTAAAAATGGAGCTCAGATTATTGGTGGATGTTGTGGGATAGGAGTAGACGAAATAAAAGCAATTTCAATTTTAAAAAACTAAAGTATATTTTAAGAATAATGAAAACATTTATTGGCGGTATTGGCTGTTTTTGGGACGAAAAAAAGTATGAGGGCATCAAAGGAATAATATCTACAGAATGCGGTTACTGTGGTGGAGATGACCCAAATGTTACATACAAAGCAGTTTGTGGTGGAGATACAGGACATATAGAAGTGGTCAAAGTTGAGTATGATGAAAAAGAAAAGTCATACGAGGACATGGTCAATTTATTTTTTGAATTACACGACTCAACTCAAGTAAATCGACAGGGCACATATGTAGGAATTCAATACCGTTCAGAAATATTTTATAACACAGATGAGGAAAAACAGATTGCAGAAAAAGTTTTAAACGAAGTTAACAGTAAATTAGATGGAAAAGTTTCAACTAAGGTATCAAAAGAAAAAAATTACTGCAAAGCAGAAGCTTATCACCAAAAATACGAACAAAAAAAATCATTAAAATATTGAAGAAAAAAAAATTAGTCTCTGTTAGAAATCCAGAATTAACCACACTTAAAGATAATAAAGCTTCATGGAACCTTCCTAAAACAAGAAGGTATGGTTATAGAAATTTACATAAAATCAATAGATACAGTATTTTTTTAAGATCTGATTTAATATTAAAATTAAACTCTAAACCAAATAAAACTATCGCTAAGTTTCCTTTAGTAAAGAAGATGACTAAAAATAAATCTTTTTGTTCATTAATTGTTGGTAACCGTCAAAATATATTATTTGAAAAATATGCCAAAGATTTTAAAAAAAATCAGCCTCAAACAATTATGTCCATTACAAAAATGTTCGTTAATTTATTTATTGGAGAATTGGTTACAAAAAATTTAATAGATCTTAATAAAAAAGTTTCTCACTATTTGCCAAAAATTGGAAGCGGATATGCAAATGCAAAGATCCAAGATGTCTTAAACATGAATGTTATAAATTCTTATACTGAAGATTATACTAAGGCATACTCATCTTCCTTTATGCATGAACCTGTTGGAGGATGGAGGTTGCCCAAAAATCTTAAAAATCATCTTAGCCAGGAAGAATATTTAAATACAATTAAAAAATCTAAAAATAAAAGTTTAATTAATAATTCTGAATATGCTTTTTATAAATCTGCAAATACTGATGTAGTAGGACTTATAATTGAAAAAGTTAGTGGTAGAACTTTAAGAGATTGGGTTTTATCTGCAGTTGAGGCTGCAGGATTTGAAGATGGGTTATATATTGCATCAGATAGATATGGTATGCCTTGGATGTCTGGAGGTGGTTGCTTAATTACAAGAGACTTTTTACGAATGGGTTTACTTTTCGCAAGAAAAGGAATGGGTGTTGAGAATAGAAAAGTTGGATCTTCATCATTTTTAAACAAAACAATTGTTAATGTAGGTCCCAAATATATGAATTTATCAAAAGACAAATATTTATATTATTCAAATTCTACAATGGTTTCAGGCAATATGATTGGGCACTCAGGGTATGGTGGTCAGTTTCTTGCAACTAATTTTAAAACTGGGAATGTAGCCGCTTTTTTTTCTGTTCTAGAAACGAAATCAGCAACAAAAGATAGTTATAAAACAGATATGATCAACATGCTGATAGATTTAGTTAATAAAAAATATTAAATTAAGAATAGGTCTCAATTAGTTTTTTTAGATGTTTGTCTGTAACACCACAGCATCCGCCAATAATTTGGATCTGGTTGTCAATTAACTTTTCACATTCATTAGCAAATTCTTCCTCTGTAGAAGTTACAATAGCTTTATGGGACTTTGTATCAAACTTATGTATCTCAGGATAGAACATCATCGGACCATTCCAATTATTTTTAATTATATTCAATCCTTCAAAAGCATCTACAAACCAGGTATGCATGATACCATAAACATCTCCACCCATATTTGTAAGGGATTTTACAATGTCATTTAATAGTACAATTTTATCATCAGGAATAAATTTTGGTTGCTCTTTATATTTGGTTTCATCGTAGATTAACGAAGTTTCTTTTTCCGCGCTAAAATTTCTGCCAATTACACTATTATCAAATTTACTTATACAAGAACTTAATCCAACCCAAACTGGTAAGTCAGTTTCTAAGGCAGCATTCAATAGAATTTTTGAATGATCAATATCAAGTAACATTTCTAAAATTAAAATATCTACCCCTTCCTCTTTCAGAATTTTTGCAGCTTCTTTATAATTTTGTTCCTCCTGTTTAAAAGAAGGTATGTACTTAGGATTTGGCACAAATTCATTTTCCTTCAGTGAAAAAAAATTTGATAAACTTCCAGCAATTCCAATTTTACTTTCTTTACCTTTATTTTGAATTGCTTGTCTGGATAATTTTAATGATTGAATAATAAATTCTTTAACTTCATCTCCACGATTTATACTTTCAAGATTATGTCTGGTAGAACTAAAAGTATTTGCAGTAATTAGATCACAACCAGCATCAATAAACTTTTCATGAACCTTAATTACTATTTCTGGAGATAATATTGAGGCTAAGGCAGAAAAAGCAGGAGACATTTCACCTCCCAATTTTGCAATTTCAGAACCGTTTCCACCATCTAAGAATATTTTTGAATTTGATTTTAACTTTTCTTTAAAAAGCATTTATTTTTCATCTTTTGGTGCAAGCACTACGGCTAATACTCCTCCTAATACAATCATTGTACTTCCAACAACTTCTCGCCAACCAAATGTTTCGTCTGTTAAAATACCAGCAGAAATAACTCCAACAACTACTTCGCTTAAATATAATATAGCACAAAGACCTGCTCCTAATACTGAGGGTGACCACATGATAACTACCCCTGTTGGAATAAAATAAAATACTGAAATAAGAACTAAAAAAGTAAACATTGATGTGAACGCTTCAATAGGTGGCATAGGCCCTAGATAATCTTTTAAAATAAAGCCAGCAAAAATATTAAATATTGTTCCATAAACAAAAAATGAAAATATTACCGGAAAAACACCATCTGTTTTTGTAATTTCTAAACGTACTAGGCCAGCTCCAAAAAGTACACCTCCGACCAGCGCCAACAAATCACCTGCATTTTGTGGTAATGGTATAATATTAGATTGACTGAATACAACCCACAAACCTCCAAGTGCTAAACTTAGCGTTAAAACCCTTTCTAAACCAGGTCTTTTCTTTAAAAAATATATTTCAAATATGGTTGTCCAGATAGGTATCATGTAAAACATGATCAATGCTCGAACAACATCTGTTAATAAAAAACTTAAAGCGTAACATATAAAACCACTACCAGTTAAAAAACCAACAAAGGGAATTTCTAATCCTGATGTTCGACCTTTAAATTTTCTCCACAAAGAGAAGGGTGTAAGCAATATAATACCAATCATCATTTGAGAAATAGTTCCCCAACCTCCAGTTAATCCACCATCCTCTAAAATTCTTTGAGGAAGCCAATAAACCCCCCATGATCCGGCAGCTATGGCTAATGCAAAAGCTATTTTAAAATGATGTTTGTGTCTGACCATTAATTTAGTTTTGGTTTATGATTAGAAAAATTAAAAATTTCCTCATATTTTTTTGCAAAAGATATCACTTTTAAATCTTCTTTTTGTTTAGCTATAATTTGTATACCAATTGGAAATCCATCCTTATTAAACCCAATTGGTAATGAAATCGATGGTAAGTAAAAAAGACTAGCAAATATATGGATTTCAATCCATCTATGGTAAGTATCCATTAGTTGATCATTGATTTTTTCTGGGTGTTTTAAATTTTTGTCAAAAGGGAATGATTGTTGAGATGGTAGAGCTAAAAAATCAAAACTACCGAATAAACTATTTACATCATTTGATAATTCAATTCTAGAATTAAGAGCTAATTTAACATCTTCTTCTGTGAGATTAATGCCTTTGTTGTATTCCCATATCGCCTGTGGTGTCATTTGATTAATTTCCTCGATGTTCATAGTAATAATATCTTCATAAATACTTTTAGCTCTTAATGTTCCCCAGCAATTCCACAACTTATTAGCATCTATTTTTGGTTTTAAGTATTCAATTATAATTTTATTCTTTTCAAGACTGTCTAATTGTTTATTACACATTTCAACTAACTCAGGATCATATTGATAATTACCATTCATATCAGATAACCATCCTATCTTTATTTTTGAAAATTCTTGATCACTTATATTGGTATCTTTAAATGAGTTTGTTAAACTAAAAGAAATTGGATCCTCTTTGTGTTCTCCAGCTATTACATCTAAAAGAATAGCCATATCATCTGGTGTTCTTGCAAGACATCCTGGAGTTGAGATAATTGGAAGATTTTTTTTTTTATCATTTGTTCGATAGTCAGGCAAAAGTCCTGGTGTTGGTCTAAAACCATAAACATTTGCATAGGCTGCAGGAGTTCTGCAAGAACCCATCATATCTGTTCCATCTGCAAATGGTAGTAACTCAGCCGCAACAGCCACACCGGCTCCACCACTTGATCCTCCTGAAGATTGAGTATTACCATAAATATTTGGTGTAATTCCAAATAGTCTATTTGCTGTATGTGCACCTACACCTAACTCTGCGGTGTTTGTTTTACCTATCATTATACCTCCAGCATCTAATTGACGATCAACAATAATGGAATTTTTGTTTGGAAAATAATCTTTATATCCTGGAAAACCATAAGTAGTTGGAAAGTCCACTACATCTAATAGATCTTTTGATGCCAAAGGAAGACCAAACAATGGTTTACTTTCATCAAAGTTTTTATCTTTATCATTGGCCTCATTTATTATTTGTTCTTCATCTTTAATTGAGACAATGGCATTTAGAGAAGGGTTATATTTTTTAATTCTTTCTAAGTAAAAGTTAACAACTTCTCTTACTGAAATCTCTTTTTTTTTAATTAAAGAAATAATTTCTTTTACTGATCTATTTTCAAGCATTAGAATTTACTATTACCGAGCTTTTTTTATAGATGCTAGAGTCATTTCCTTTATTTCTTCTAAAGTTGCTTTTCTAGGATTTTGTCCATAGGCTTGATCTTTCATTGATTTTTCAGCAATTCTATCAACACAATCTTCAGGTACACCAATTTCGCTCAAACTTTTTGGAATTTTAATTCTATCAAGAATGTTTTCAATGTTTGATATAAATGCATCTACAGAATGATCTTTAAATTGCATAGCCTCTGACATTCTTTTAACTTTTTCTTCCATGCCTGGAAGATTATATTTTAAAACTACAGGCAATATTATTGCATTGGTTAGCCCGTGATGAGTATTATATTCGGCTCCAACCATATGAGCTATAGCATGTACTAATCCTAAACCTTTTAAAAAAGAAATTCCTGCTAAACAAGATCCGACATGCATTCCACCTCTTGCAACTATGTTGCTAGGATCTTCTACAGCTGTGACTAAAGATTTTGATATTAAAGATAAACCTTCTAAAGCAGCACCATCACACATTGGATTAAAACCAGGAACACAATAACCTTCTATGCCATGGATTAAAGCATCTGCACCAGTCCATGCCGTTAAATTTGCTGGCAATCCAATAGTTAGTTCTGGATCTAACAATGCTAAGGAAGGTCTAACATCTGGATGCCACATACAAAATTTCATGCCTTCTTTTAAATAAGTAACCATAGCTGAAATTTCTGTTTCAGCACCAGTGCCTGCGGTAGTAGGAATGGTTATGATTTTTGGAAAAGGATTATCTTTACTAATTATTGGAGGAGTTAATTCAAACTCAAAATCTCTAAGTGGTACGTCATTATTAGCTGTAAGGCATATCAATTTACCGCCATCCATTGCACTTCCTCCACCTATTGCAATTATAGAGTCGTGATTACCATCTTTAAATTTTTTTACTCCATTTGAAACCTCGTCCTCTCTAGGATTTGGAGATATATCAAAAAATAAATCTGATTTTATATTTGAGCTATTTAGATAGCTTTGTAAATTTATAACAAATGGTAATTTTGGACTTCCTTTATCTGTAACTATTAAAGGATTTTTAATATCTAAATTATTACAGATACTTCCTATTTCTTTTAATCTACCAGGACCATAAGCAATGTTAGTGGGAAATGTCCAGTCTTGATTGGATAGAATATCAGTTTCATTGAGTTTAAAACTTTGCATAACTTAGATAAAGTATACAATTTTAAAAAATTATAAATGAATATTTCGTCCGAAAAAACAGATTTAAAAAATACTTATTTAGCAATAATTACAATGCTCTTAGCAATTCTATGCGTAGACATGTATATGGTTGTAATTAAGTTTTTAGGAGATGAGTATTCGGTAATTCAGCTTGCTGTTTTTAGAAATATTGCAGGTGTTATTCCTCTTTTTATTCTAATTCTATTTACAAAAGAGTATTTCTCAATTTTCAAAAATTTAAACAACAAATTTATAATTTTAAGCTTTTTAAGAGGACTTGCTTTCTTGTCTATGAATATCTTCATATTTATCTCAGTAATTAATCTTGAATTTGCAACTGCAATGGTTCTTACATTTTCGTCACCATTTTTCATAGTAATTTTATCAATAATTTTTTTAAATGATAAGGTGGGTATTTATCGATGGTCAGCAATATTTATTGGATTTTTTGGAGTTGTATTAATTGTTCAGCCAGGAAGTGATATATTTAGTTTTTATTCAGTATTTCCTGTATTAACTGCGATTGCTTGGGCTTTTACAGTTATAATTTTAAAATTTATACCAGATGGACACTCAACAGCAAAAATACAACTTTATACTTTAATCTTTAATGTAATTGGTGGAATAATATTATTTTTAATAACCACTGGACATACTGATATTAAAAGTTCTCAAGACTTTCTGTTAATGGTTTTGACTGGAATACTAGGTGGGACTGCTGCAATACTTTTCATTTATGCTTATAGATTAATTTCTGCAAGCAAGATGGCATCTTTTGAATATTTTGGCATCCCATCATCTTTTGTTTTAGGTTGGTGGTTTTTTAACGAGGCACCTTGGGAACAATTATTTCCTGGAGTTTTTGTAATTGTATTTGCAGGAATGATAATTATTTGGAGAGATAAGGTTAAACAAAAAAGTACTAAGGTAAGTAGAGAGATTAATTAGCAGACTTCATTGACTTCATAACTATTGCTCTATCAATTTCACCAATCAATTTTCCTGTATCTGTATCTACAACTGGAAATTTCTGATCTGTATCAACTAGTTTATCAATCAATGTCTCAATTTTTGAGTCATGTGGAATATTATTAGATCCATCTTCAAACAATTTTTTTGTATCATCACAACATTCTTCTCTCATTACCTTGCTTGCACTTAAGACTTTGTATTTTGGAACATCCTCACAAAAATCTTTTACATATTGATCTTTAGGATTTGCAACAATTTCCTCTGGAGTACCAACTTGTGAAACCTCTCCATCTTTCATAATAGCAATATGATCTCCCATCTTTATGGCTTCTAAGAAATCGTGCGTAATAAAAACCATTGTCTTTTGAAGTTTTTCTTGAATTTTTAACAATTCATCCTGCATTTCTCTCCTAATTAGTGGGTCAAGTGCAGAAAAAGGTTCATCAAAAATTAAGATTTCTGGATCAACTGCAAGTGCCCTTGCCAGTCCAACTCTTTGTTGCATACCACCAGAAAGTTCTCTTGGATAATTATTATGCCAACCTTCTAAGCCTACCATTTTTAAAACGTCCATTGACTTTTCTATTCGATCATTTTTTTTGTTACCTCTAATCTCTAATCCATAACCAATATTTTCAACTACTGTTCTATGAGGGAACAATCCAAAGTGTTGAAAAACCATACTCATTTTATTTCTTCTTAAATCTAAAAGGTCTCTACCATTCATTTTCGTCACATCAACATCATCCATTTTAACTGTACCAGAAGTTGGTTCAATTAATCTTGAAATACATCTAACTAAAGTTGATTTTCCACTTCCGGATAAACCCATTACAACAAAAGTTTCACCTTTCTCAATTGAAAAGCTTACATCTTTAACTGCAACAACATGTCCAGTTTTTTCTTGGACTTCTTTTATTGATAAATTTTTATCTAAATCCTTAATAATTCTTTTTTCGTCTGGGCCAAATAATTTCCAAACATTAGTACAAGTTATTTTTGCTTGATTGCTCATATTTTGTTATTTTAATAACATAAAAATAGACAATATTTTCCTTTAAAAGTAAAATTATTTATTTTAAAATTTTAAATAATTATGTCATCTGAAGTCTCAAGTATTCAAGGTAAATCAATTTCATCTAAAAATATAATTACATATTCTTTAGTTCTATTAACTTTTTTAGTTGCTTTATGGTTATCTTTTCAAAGTGAGGGTCCTTCAAAAATGCCAAAGGTAGTAACTGATCAATTTACATTTACTGCATGGGTTAATGAAGGTGAGGATTATTTAAAAAAAAATTATAGATGGATTACGAAAATAATAGCTAGTTATATTAAAAATATTTATTATTTTGTTGAAGACTTTCTTCTCGATTCTCCTTGGCTTTTAATTGCAGCATTAATATTTTTACCTTGTTTAATTGCAGGTGGCTTGAGATTGGGTTTGTATTCTTTATTCGTAATTTATTTTTGGGGTGCTACAGGTATGTGGGAACCATCCCTTCAAACTGTAGCATTGATGGGTTTGTCTGTATTAATGTGTGTAGTTGTGGGTGTAACCTTGGGAGTGATGTGCTCTCAGAGCGATCGATTTGAAAATTTTATGAAACCTATTTTAGATACAATGCAAGTGATGCCAGCTTTTGTTTATCTGTTTCCTGCTCTATTCTTTTTTGGCATTGGAGGAGCTCCAGCTATATTGGCCACTATGATTTATTCCATGCCTCCAATAATTAGATTAACAAATACAGGAATTAGACAAGTTTCGGCGGAGACAATAGAGTCAGCAACGTCATTTGGCTCAAGTAAATTACAACTTTTATTTAAAATTAAAATTCCACTTTCATTACCGAGTATAATGATGGGTATTAACCAAGTTATAATGATGGCATTGGCACTTGTAGTTCTTGCGTGTTTTATCGGAGCTGAAGGGATTGGTGGTCAAGTGTGGCAAGCAATTAGAAGACTTGATGTTGGATGGGCAATGGAAGGAGGACTTTGTATTCTTTTTATGGCAATAATGTTTGACAGATTTAGTATGTCTTTCAGTAAAACAGAACAATCTCTTCCCTCTAATGTTCAAAAATTTTATTTACTCCCTCAATCTTGGGAAAAATATTTAATCGCAAGACTCATAGAAAAACCTTTAGAATTTTTAAGTGGATTAACAAATTTTGTCTGTATTAATTTAACAAGGTCAATTGCTTATGTATTTGAATTTTGTATTTCATTATCAAATAAAAATACTGCAAGAGATATAGGTGAGGCTATAACAAGAAGATATTATATCATACCTTCATTTTTACTTATTCTGGCAATTTCCTTTATAGACTCTTACATGATAAGTATTGGATCTTTTCCTGAAGAATGGAGATTGTCAATTAGACAACCTATTTCTAATGCTGTTGACTCTTTGACAGTTAACCCAGGCTTTATTGCATTTACTAAAGCTCTAAGAGGATTTGTTTATCTTAAACTCTTGCGACCGCTAGATATTTTCTTAACTCACGTACCATGGTGGTACACATTAGGTGTATTCTCTGCGATTGGGTATTTCACTGTTGGTATAAGATTTGCAATCATCACTGCTTTGTTATTGCTATTCATTGGTGCTTGTGGGATATGGCCTCAATCAATGATAACACTTTCATCTGTTTTAGTGTCTGTAGCTTTATGTTTTATCATTGGAGTTCCTCTTGGAATAATTGCTTCTTACAATGAGAGATTTAGAAATGTTCAAAACGTAGTTTTAGATGCTATGCAGACATTACCTTACTTCTGTTATTTAATTCCCGTATTAATGTTTTTTGGAGGAGGAGTTGTTTCAGCTATATTGGCAACAGTTATATACTCTATACCACCTATAATTAGATTAACTTCTTTAGGTTTAACTCAAGTATCTGGAACCTACTCAGAAGTTTCACGTTCATTTGGTGGTACTTTATTACAAACTTTAAATAAAATTAAATTCCCATTAGCAGTTCCAAGTTTAGTGATTGGATTTAATCAAACAGTAATAATGGCTTTTGCTATGCAAATTGTTACACCTTTAATTGGTGGAAAGGGACTAGGCTTAGAAGTATTTAATGGATTAGCTAGATCAGATACTGGGAGAGGTTTGGCCGCAGGTATAGGTATAGTGTTATTAGCAATAATTATCGATAGAATATCGCTTGCTTGGACAAAAAAACAAAGAGAAGCCTTGGGTTTATAAAATCAAGAAAAAGATACATTTTTCTCAGTTTACAAACGACAGGTTTTTGTTTTAAGATATATCTTTAATTAATTAAAAGAGAGGAAATAAATGAGGTTATCAAAAACAATATCAGCTCTATTTTTATCTTTCGTAATTTTATTTGCTAGTCTTACTCAGGCAAATGCAAAAAGATTACATGCTGCTATTGCTGACTGGACAGGTGGAATTATCACTTGTGAAGTTGCAGTAGGAATTCTTGAAAGAGAAATGGGCTACAAAATTAAACAAACAGTATTCCCGTCAGGAACTGGATTATGGGAAGCAATTGCTGCTGGTGAACTTGATTTTGCTTGTGAAAGCTGGCCAAGTTATGCAGAGGCAGATGATGTTATGTTTAACGAAGATTTAATTTACGATGGTAAAGTTGTAAAATCATACAAGGGAGATGGAACAGTTGATCTTTTAGGAACAACTGGAATTATCGGTATGTCTGATTACTGGATCCCAAGATATGCAGCTGAAAAATTTGGAATTAAAACTTGGAGAGATTTAAACAAACATAAGAAAGAGTTTGCAACAATTGAAACTGGTGGCAAAGGAAGATTAATTGGATGTCCTGTAGCTGGTTGGAACTGTCACGACCAAAAAAGATTAGATCTTTTAGGAATTGACTTTCAAGCAGATGAACTTGGAACAGAGGCTGCTGCAGTTGCAGAAGCTAAAGCTGCTTACATGAGAAAAGAACCATTCTTATTATACCTATGGTCACCACACTGGTTCTTTGGTGAGTTTGATATGGTAGGCGTAGGTCTTCCTGATTACAAAACTTGTGCAGGAGATACATTTACTGAAGCAAACAACTGGAAAACTTGTGGTACAGATGGATGGCCAGCAACTGGTTGGGATAAAGATTACACTATGAATTATGGAAATCCTGACACATTTGCTAAACCAGAACATGCTAAAGCAAAAGCTTTTTTTGAAAGAATGAAGTTAGACAACTTAGACCAAGCTAAAATGCTTGTTGAAGTTGACATCAAAAAAAGAGACGTAAAAGAAGTTGTAAATGAGTGGTTAGACAACAATCCAGATAAGTGGAAAAGTTGGTTACCTAACTAAAAATTAAACTTTAAAAAATAATAAAGGGCTTTGTGAAAACAGAGCCCTTTTTTTTTACATGCATATAATTCATAGAGGAATTGTAAATAAAAATTACAGTGAAAACTGTTTAGAGTCATTTAGAGCATCCTTTAAAAGAAAATATGGAATTGAAACAGATATTCACTTAACTAAAGATAATAAATTTGTATGCTTTCATGATTTTACTTTAAAAAGAATTTTCAAAATCAATAAAAGCATAAAAAATATTAATCATGGAGATTTAAAAAAAATTAATAACAAAAAATTTAAAATACCTCTTTTAAATGAAGTATTACAGCTATCTAAAAATAAATTTCCTATATTTATAGAGATTAAACCATTACTAAAAAAAAAACTCTTATATAAGTTAATAAACGAGACCAGGAAATTCAAAAAATGTATTTTTATCTCATTTAAGCACAAAAATATCTACAATCTTTTAAAAATTAATTCGAAAGTTAAAGTTGGGATTTCATTTTCCAATAGAGATAGTGTTAAGTCGATTTTAAAATATGATCTAAGTAATAAAATAAATTATCTAATTTTGGATAAAAAATTTTTAGAAAACAAGAAAGTACAATTGATTAATAAGGAAAAATATTACTACACAATAAAAACTCGAAAAGAATTTTTAAAATATAATAAACATAATAATCTTATATTTGAAAATTTATAATTTATATTTTTTAAGATATTCTAATCTGCCAATTATCTCATCTCTATCTAGGTAATATCCTTGAAGATGACGATGACCTGAGTTTGGATCAAAGGCAGTTCTACCGTGTAAAACACGCCTATTATTAAATGAAAATATATCTCCTGGTCCTAGTCGGAATTTAATTTGAAATTTGTCATCATGTAAAAGATTGCCAAATCTGTGATGAGCTTTATAAACTTTATCCATTTCGTCTGGATGGCAGTCTAATGCATCCATAGTTGCAACACTAAATCTAATGTCATGAAAATCTTTATCTTTTGTTAAACTAATTGCTGGGGCATGGAAGCTTCGGTGAGATTCTTGAGTATAATCCTTATCTCTAAACTTTAGTGGCACAGAGATTAATGTTTCAAAAATCTCTTTTTCATTTTTCCTTAAATAATCAGCAACAGCAAAGCCATCAATTGCAGAAGAGTCTCCACCTTTTGCATCATTTACTAAACAGTGTAAAAACTGATAACCAGGTGGTAATTCAAACCAAGGTAAATCCATATGATTTCTTAGAGCATGAGCTGTATAAGCAGAATTATTTGGTTTTGGAATATTGATTACTTCAAAAGGAGTTTTAAAAAAGGTTTCTCTTACATGACTTATTCTATGAAGAATTTCAAAGCCTGATTTTTTTTCTGTAGGTGAATTTTTAACTATTGCTATACCTTTATGATGTAATAATTCTAACCACTTTATTAATCCTTCATCAGAATTAATTACTTCATCATGTTCAATACATATCGACGAAAATTCGTTTTCCAAATTATTATCCCAAAGATGATAAGGTGAGACATATTCTTGTTTATTTTTAATAGTATAACAATTTTCTCTCAACCACTTAGGATCATAATAACTTGTGTGGTCACCCTCACTCCACTCTATTTCTAATTTGCCATCACCATTTAAAGAATATTTTTTGGGATTTATTTCTTTCGATACCTCTAAGATATTAAACATTCTATGTCTTGAGTCTTTATCATGTGCAGTAGGACAATTATCTCTTAACCACATGTAATTAAATTTACTTTCTTCACCATCGTTCCAAGTAATTTGTAAATAAGTGCTATTTTTTGCGATTTTAGAAATAGAATTCATAATAAATAATTATCTAAAATCAAAAAAATTTCAATTCAATTAATAGTTGAATTTAATAAAGTTATTTTATTGTTGATTTGCTTTGATCTACTAAAAGAACTAAACTTTAAATAAATGTCTAAAATCGAAATCAATAACGTCTACAAAATTTTTGGTCCAAAACCTGATAGCGTTCTTAAAATGGTGCAAGAAGGAGCTTCAAAAGAAGATGTTCTAGAAAAAACTGGACATACAGTTGGATTAGATAATGTATCTTTAAAAATTGAAGAAGGAGAAACATTTGTTTGTATGGGTTTGTCTGGATCAGGAAAATCCACACTAATTAGACATTTAAATAGATTAATTGACCCAACCTCTGGAGAAATTTTAGTAGAAGGCAAAGATGTTACCACTCTAAACAAAGAACAATTAATTGAATTTAGAAGACAGAAAATGAGTATGGTATTTCAGCGATTTGGGCTATTCCCACATAAAACAGTTTTACAAAATGTTGGTTACGGTCTCGAAATGCAAGGTATGGAGGTTGAAAAGAGAAATTCTGTTGCTATGGAAAAGATCGAGTCTGTCGGTTTGACTGGATTTGAAAATCAATATCCTGCACAACTTTCTGGAGGTATGCAACAGCGAGTAGGTCTTGCAAGAGCCTTGGCTACTGACACGGACATTATGTTAATGGACGAAGCTTTTTCTGCATTAGATCCTTTAATTAGAAGTGATATGCAGAAACAACTTATAGACCTACAATCAGAATTAAAAAAGACGATAGTATTTATTACTCATGATCTTGATGAGTCATTAAGGTTAGGAGATCATATTGGAATTTTGAATGCAGGAAAACTTGTTCAAGTAGGAACACCTGTAGAAATTATAATGAACCCTGCTGATGAATACGTTGAGGCATTTGTTAAAGACGTAAATAGGACGAAAGTTATAAAAGCAAAAATTATAATGAAACCATTAAATCAGTCAGATGATATTGACAAATCAAACTTGATAAAAGTAGAGGAAGATCAATTTATAGAGGAATTTCTGCCTCAAGTTGTTTGTAGTAACTCTAATTGTGAGGTAGTTGATAAACAAGGAAATGCTAAAGGCTATATATCTAACAAAGAATTGCAAGAATCACTTTCAAACTCATAATTAGATTAAATAGTTATGAAAAAAAGTTTAAGTAACATCGTTGATTTAGTTAAATACCCAATTCATGATTTACAATCACCAAAAATCAAGAAAGTGATTGAAAAATGTAAAACTGAATTAGATAGCGATAGTTGTTCGGTAATACCTAATTTTATTTTACCAAATTCTTTAAATGTAATGAAAAAAGAATTAGAGCAACAGCTCAATGAAGTTTATATGTCTAAAGAAAGTATAAACGCATATCTTTATGCAAAAGACGATCCTACTCTTCCTAAAGATCACCCAAAAAGAATATTTATGGATAGATTTAATGGATATTTAAATTCTGACTGTTTTGCAAAAAATTCGGAGATGAAATTTCTTTATGAAACTGAGGAATTATTAAAATTTGTATCTGCTTGCTTAGGGATTTCTCCTATATATAGATGGGCTGATCCTTTAGCCTGTCATGCATATAACGTTATGGAACCAGATGGAATATTACCTTGGCATTTTGATAGTTGTGAATTTACTTTAAGCCTCATGATACAAAAACCGGAAGAAGGAGGAATATTTGAATATTGTCCAAAAATAAGAGAGCCAGGTAACGAAAAATTTGACGATGTTAAAAAAGTACTAGATGGAGATCGAACAAGAGTAAAACGACTTAAACTTGAGCCAGGTGATTTACAAATATTTAAAGGTAGATTTACTATGCATAGAGTAACTAAAGTTATAGGAAAAACATCACGTTTTATGTGCATACCTGCCTATGTATTGGATCCCTGGAGAGTAAATACACCTGAACATTCAAAAGCAATTTATGGAAAAGTATTGCCCATACATTTAGAAAGAAATAAAGTTAGATCCGATGGATTAACAGATTAATGTCATACAATTTCAAAAATAAAAAAATAATTATCTCTGCTGGAGCATCAGGAATTGGTTGGGCAACAGCAAAAGAGTGTCTTGAAAAAGGTGCGAAGGTATTCGTTTGTGATGTCGATAAAAAATCTATAAATAAATTAAAAAAAAATCCTTTGAATAATAAAAGGTTGTTTTCTTTTCATTGCGATGCCTCAAATGAAAACGATGTAATAAATTTTTTTAAAGAAATTAAAAAAAAAACGCCAAAAATTGATGCACTAATTAATAATGTTGGAGTTGCAGGCCCAACAGGAACTGCGGACAAACTTAAAACAAAAGATTGGGAACAAACTTTAAAGATAAATGTAATTAGTCATTTTATTTTTTCAAAATTAGCAATCCCAATGTTAAAAAAAAACAAAGGCGGCTCAATAGTTAATCTATCCTCTACAGCAGGTATATTTGGGTTTCCATTAAGATCTCCCTACTCAGCCAGTAAATGGGCGGTAGTTGGAATGACTAAAACTTTAGCAATGGAATTAGGCAAGTTTAAAATTAGAGTAAACGCAATTTGTCCAGGAACTGTAAAAGGAGATAGAATGGGAAGAGTTATTAGAGATAAAGCTAAATTTTTGAAAATTTCAAAAAAAGCTGTGGAGAGTGAATTCGTTTCTATGACTTCTCTTAATACTTGGGTTTACGAGAAAGATATTGGTAAAATGTGTTGTTATTTAATATCCGATGAGTCTTCTAGAATTTCTGGTCAAGTAGTTGGCGTTGATGGTAACACTTTAAGAATGCATTAGAGCTTTAAATATTTTCAATAAATTCTATTAAGTTATTTGCAATTTGCTCAGGAGCCTCTATCAAAAAAGAGTGTTTTACCTCTGGTACAATAACTAATTTAGAATCTTTTACCTCGTTTGACATTTTTTTATTATGAGATGGAGTGCATCCACCATCATTTTCTCCTGTCATAAATAGGCAGGGTTTCTTTATATCTTTTAACCAAGAGATCATCTCAGTTTCCGCATAAATTTTAAAAACATTTATAAATACATCTTTATCTGTATCTATTACTTGTTTTAATCTTCTAGATACAAGGTCAGGATTTTTTTTAATAAAATTATCTGTAAACCATCTGTTAGTTAGATTTTTTAATGTTTGTTCAACGCCCTTATCTTTTAGATCTGAAATGACACTCCACACTTTTTGTTTATCTTCATCTGATCTTCCTGCAACAGTTGATAATAAGCCAACTGACAAAACTCTTTCTGGAAACTTTTTAGCATAAGCAGGAGCAATCATGCCCCCTAAAGAATGTCCCATAAAATGGGCTTTTTGGATGTTTGTCTTTTCTCTTACTCTTTCAAGATCTAATACAAGATCATCTAAATTAAAATCTTTATTATCTACAGGTGAATTTCCGTGACCTCTTAAATCATATGTCACAACTGTATACATGCTTTTAAGTTTTGGAGTAATAAATCTCCATGCATCTTCAGCACCTCCCACTCCATGAGTTAAAAATATTGCAGGCCCTGATCCTGTGACTGAGTAATTGCAATCTATGATGCTCATAGATATTTAAGCTACTTGTATATTAGATTTTTTGAAATATGGGATTACGTTTTCACCAATTCTATACATTGACTCTATTAGGTCTTCTTGAGATTGTCCAAAACTTGAACTAAGAATTACCTCATCAACTCCTGCTTCAGCATAAACGCTAAGTTTATCGATCATTTCATTTAATGGGCAAATTAAAAGATTTTCTTTTAATTCTTCTAAAGTTTGTTTTCTTGGCAAAGCTTCTATATTCCCTTCTTTTACTTTTCCTGGTCCTGTAAACATATTGTCAAATCTTTTATAATATTCATAAGCAAGTTTTGTTTTCTCTCTAGCTTCATTTTCATCTTTTGCTAAGTAAGCCATTCGTTGCATTGAAAGTTTGAGTAACTTACCTTTTTCACCTAGTTGAATGCAGCCTTCTTTAAATGCATTAACTCTACTTAATAAAAGATCTTTTGTACCTGATAATACTGTTGATTGAACATGAAATCCTCTTGAAGCCGCATCTTTTATACTTTCTAAATTCATTGCGGCAACCATAATTGGTATTGGATTACTTATGGGTCGAGGCATTATGGTTAACGGTTCGAAATCATAGTATTTTCCTTTATACGAAACTTCTTTATTTTTTAATAATAATTGTAGAACCTCTAAAGACTCTACAAATTTTTCTTTTGATTGTTCTATTGGTGTTCCTAGTCTCTTCATTTCCCATGGAAATGCTCCTCTTCCTACACCTAAGATTAATCTTCCATCAGTTAATATATCAGCGGTAGCTACTTCACCAGCATATGTTCTCATATCGTGAAGAGGCAAAACAACTATCCCTGTTGTAATTTTAATATTTTTTGTAACTGATGCAATCTTAACAGCCATCTGCAATGGTGATGGCATCATTAGTAAGTTAATTAAATGATGCTCTGGTATTGATACCGTTGCATAACCAAGTTTTTCAGCAGTTAAACATTCTTCAAGCATATTTTTAAAATGCTGCCTTGAACCAATGCTTGTATCTGGCATGTAACTTGTTAAAAAATGATTAAAATCCATACAACTAAATTACCATTTTAAGTTTTTTTTAGATATCTATTTTCTAATTTTATTTTCATATTTTTTTCTAAGGTTTTGTAAGTTGACTAAGTACTCATCTCTTATATTTGATAATTGATTGATTGACTTTCCTTTTGCTTGCTTTTTTGTACCAGAAATCAATCTTTCTGAGAGTTTTTTTGATAATTTTGGTGCTTTAAGCTTAGTCCATGGGAGTTTTAATGCAGGCCCAAATTGTTCAAGCATATGTTTCATTCCCGCTTTTCCTCCTGCTAAATGAAAAGTTAAAAATGTTCCCATTAATGAGTATCTTAAGCCTGGACCGTCTTCAATAGCTCTATCTAAATCCTCTGTTGAGGCATACCCTTCATTTATAATATGAAGTGCTTCTCTCCATAAAGCTTCTTGCAGTCTATCAGATAGATATCCTGGCAGCTCTTTTTTAAGTATTATTGGGTTCATTGAGATCGATTTATAAAATTTGTTTGCAGCATTTAATGATTTAGAACTTGTTTTTTTTCCTGGGACTATTTCAACCAAAGGTAGTAAATAAACAGGATTGAATGGATGGGCAATGATACCTCTTTTATTGTTTTTACATTTTGAAAAAATTCTTGAGGGTAATAATCCAGATGAGCTTGATGATATCAAAACTTCATGTTTACAATTACTTGAAATTTGACTTATTAATTGAGTTTTAAGTTTATAGTTTTCAGGAGCACATTCTTGGATTAAGTCTGCATCTTTAACTACACTTTCTAAAGAAGAAAAAAATTTTAAATTATTTAAATTAATTTTTTTTTTATTAAATAGTTTTTTTACAAATGGTATGGCTCTTTTTATTTCTTGGATTAAGTTATTTCTTTGAATTAAATTTTTATCGTATGCTAAAACTTTTATGTTGTGAGCCAAGAGTCTTATTGTCCACCCTACTCCAATTACTCCTGTGCCGATTACTGCAACTTTTTTAATTTTGGACATTACTTGTGTTTTACAAGCTTTAATTTTTTCCTTGTTTCTTCTGCAGTCATTATTGATGCACCAAGATCTGTTACAATTCTGATCGCTTTTTCAACTAACTGAGCATTGGTTGCAAGTTTACCTTTTGATATATACAAATTATCTTCTAAACCAACTCTTGGGTTTCCACCCATAACAACTGTTTGTGCTACAAAAGGCATTTCATTTTTTGAAATTGCAAAGCCTGACCACACTCCTTGATCTGGCATTATATCTTTCATTGCTTGCATTGCTAACGGAGTAGCTGGAGCTCCCCAAGGAATACCTAAACACATTTGAAACATTGGGGGATCATCTAACAAACCTTCTTTATAAAGTTGAGAGCCAAACCACATATTTCCTAAATCGAATGCCTCTATCTCTGGTTTTACTTTAATTTCCTGTAATTTTTTTGCAGCTTTTCTTAAATCATTAGGAGTATTAACTGTAATTACTGACCCGTCACCAAAGTTTAATGTTCCGGCATCTAATGTGCAGATTTCTGGCAAGAATTGTTCTGCATTGGCTATTCTTTCCATAACATTTGCCATGTCGGTCATAGGGCCAAAATCAAGAGGATTTTTTCCCTGTCCAATGTCCAAATCACCACCCATCCCAGTTGTTAAGTTTAAAATTACATCAGTTTCACTTGATCTAATTCTATCAACTACTTCTTTATATAATTCCAATCTTCTACTTGGTGTTCCATCCTCTTCTCTTACATGAATATGTGCAATTGCTGCTCCAGCTTTTGCTGCCTCTATTGCTGATTTAGCTATTTGATCTGGTGTTTTTGGTAAGTCAGGGTGTTTACTTGCAGTATCTCCAGATCCTGTTACAGCACATGATACAAAAACGTTGTTGTTCATAATTTATTTTTCAACTATATTTTAAAATCATGCAAATGGAAATATCAGAATTACAGAAGGATTTAGCTGCAACTTTTAGATGGACGGCTAGACTAAATATGCATGAGGGAGTTGCAAACCATTTTAGTGCATGCATACCTGGTACATCTGATTTTTACTGCAATAAAGCAGGTGTTCATTTTAGTAGAATGAAGGCTAGTGATTTGATCTTAGTAACTAAAGAAAATAAAGATGAGTTGAAGAATAAGCCAGACGTTATTGATCCGACAGCTTTATATATCCATGGTGCAATTCATGAAAAGGCTCCACACGCAAGATGCATTTTTCATGTCCATTCTAAATATGCAACTGCTCTTTCTACGCTAAAAGACCCAGTCTTGAAACCAATCGATCAAAATACGATGATGTTTTATAATAGAGTATCTACATACAATGAATTTGGAGGTTTAGGACTTGAGGACGAATCCATTAAAATGGCCAATTCTCTTGGGAATAAACAGCACATGTTACTCGCAAATCATGGAATTTTAACAACAGGAGAAACTGTTGCTGAAGGTTTTAATTCACTTTATTATTTTGAAAGAGCAGCAGAAACATATCTTACAGCTCTTTCAACAAACCAAGAACTTAATGTAGTGAGCCATGAAGTTGCAGAGAAAACTGCAGAAGAACATGCAAACTTTCCAACTGATTTTGCAAATCTATTCCTATCTCAAATAAGATTAATTTTAGATAAAGAAGAACCTGATTACAAAAATTAAATGGACTTGAACAAATTAAAAGTAAGACGAAGTTTTATTTTTACACCTGGACTTCATCCAGAAATGTTTCCTAAAGCAATTGCATCAGGTGCAGACATGGTTTGTATTGAATTAGAGGATGGGATAGCAATCAATGATAAAGCAGAAGCTAGAAAAAATACTATAGAGGCTCTAAAAACTCTCGAAGTAAAAAATGATGTAGAGTTAGTTGTCAGATTAAATAATCAAAGAACAAAGTTTGGTCTTTTAGATTTAGAAGCTTTCATATCTAGCAAAATAAATCTAAAGGCTATCATGTTACCGAAGGTTAAAACTCCAGATGAAATAACGTTTATAGATGATCTTTTAACAGACTGTAATTTAGATACGGATCTTCATGTAATAATGGAAACAAATGAGGCTTTAGAAAATATTTATAATATTGCTCATGCCAGTAAAAGAATAGTTGCTCTATATTTTGGTGGAGTTGATATGGCAGCTGAGCTTAGAGTTGAAAATAAATGGGAAAATCTTGTCCATGCAAGATCTAAATTAGTTCATGCAGGTGCAAGTGTTGGTGTAGATGTAATAGATGTACCTTATTTAGACTTAGAGAATATGGAAGGAATGAGGAAAGAGGCTGAGCAAGTAAGAAACTTAGGCTTTACTGGAAAAGGTTCCATTCATCCAAAACAAATTAAAATTTTAAATGAAGTATTTACACCACCTCAAGATGAAATTATCAAGGCTAAAAAAATTTTAGAAGAATTTAATAATTCAAATACAGGTCTAGTAGTCATAGACGGTAAACTTATAGAAAAACCTGTCCTTCGAGAAATGAAAAGGAAAATATTGATAGCAGATAAAATAAATAAAGTTTAAAATTAAATTATGTCATTTCATCTTGCCACTAGAAAAGTTATTAAGGAATGGACAGACTACAATGAACATATGAATATGGCATACTATGTTCTAATTTTTGATCAAGCATGGGAAACAATGCTTAATAAGTTTCATATGGGTGGTTCAAATGCACAAATTAATAAAAGAAGTACTATGGTTGTAGATACGAGAACTACCTATGACAATGAAGTGAAAGAAAATGATGAAGTAGATGTTTATTGCACCTTCTTTGATCATGATAAAAAAAGATTACATTTGAAATGTGAAATGTATGAAAAGAAGTCAAAAAAACTTGCTGCAACTATTGAAAGTCTGTCGCTTTATATTGATCTTGATAAAAGAAAGGTCACAGAATTTGAACAAGATAAAATCCAAATAATGGATGACTTTATAAATAAAAATAAGGTTTCTTTTAACTCAGAAAATTTAGTGTTTTCTGGTAAGCTAAAAAAATAAGTTATGGAAATTAAACTTTTGTCAGGAGCACTAGGTGCAGAAATAACAGGGATAGATCTTAAAGATACATCTGATCAAAACATCAAGGAAATTAATAATTTATTATTAGAACACAAAGTTATTTTCTTTAGAGACCAAAAAATTAATGCTGAACAACATATAGCCTTAGCTGAAAAATTTGGACCATTAGAAACACATGCATATGTAAAAGGATTAAGTAAACACCCCGAAATAGTAAGAATAATTAAAGCAGAAGACGAAAAAAACCAATGGGGTGAGAATTGGCATAGTGATGTTAGTTACAATGAAAAACCAACGAAAGCAGTAATATTAAAATCAATTAAAATTCCTCCTGTTGGTGGTGATACATGCTTTGCAAACATGGAGCTTGCATGGGAAACATTAGATGAAGATATAAAAGAAAAGATAAAAGATAAAAAAGCAATCCATAGTTCTCTTGGCGCAGAATTTTTTATTGAAAAATATAAAAAAATGGAGGGAAATGAAAAAAGAAATTTTGATGAATATTCTAATGAACATCCAATAGTAAGAACACATCCTGAGACTGGAAAAAAAATTCTATTTGTCAATTGGACATACACAAAAAAAATAATTGGACTTGAACAAGAAGAAAGTGACGAAATTTTAAAAAAAATATTTGAACACCAAGCACGACTTGAATTAACCTGTAGATTTAGCTGGACTGAAAATACAGTCTGTATATGGGATAATAGAAGTGTTATTCACTTTGCAATTGCAGATTTTTATCCAGGTAGAGGATTAGGATATGAAAGAGTAATGGATAGAATTGCTATTGAAGGTGACCACCCACAATAAATACCTTGAAATTTGATTATTTAATAATTGGAGCAGGTACAGCAGGATGCGTTCTCGCTAATAGACTAACTGAACAAAGTAAAAATAAGGTTGCAATTTTTGAAGCTGGTAAAGATAGTGATATATGGAAAGTAAACATGCCCCTTGCAATACTTTATGCAATGCATGACCCAAAATATAATTATAAATATTATTCTGAACCTGAGCCACACTTAAACAATAGAAAATTATTTTGTCCTAGGGGAAAGATGATTGGTGGTTGTTCCGCGCATAATGGAATGGTTTATGTCAGAGGAAATAAAAATGATTATGAGAGATGGGCTTCATTTGGGTTAAAAAATTGGTCTTACGAAAATGTTTTACCTTTTTTTAAAAAAATTGAGACTTGGTCAGGTGGAGAAAATAATTATAGAGGTGGAAAAGGTATATTGCCTGTAAATCAATCAAATAACAAAAATCCCCTTTTTAAAGCTTTTTTGGACTCTGCGAAAGAGGCAGGACATAAAATAAATAGTGATATGAATGGAGAAGACCAAGAAGGCTTTGGAATGTACGATGTAACTATTCATAAAGGAGAGAGAGCAAGCGCTTCAAAATACTATTTAAAACCAGCTAAAAGCAGGGAAAATTTAAAAGTATTTACTGAGTCATTTGTAGAAAAGATTATTTTTGATGGCAAAAAAGCTATTGGTATTCAAGTTAAAATAAAAAATGAAACGAAGACTATTTACGCAAATAAAGAAATTATTTTAAGTGGTGGATCAATTAATTCTCCACAATTATTAATGTTGTCAGGTGTTGGTCCAAGCAATCATCTTAAAGAAAAAGGAATTGAGGTTATTCATGATTCAAAAGGAGTTGGAAAAAATTTACAAGATCATTTAGAAACCTATATTCAACAAGAATGTAAAACTCCAGATACATTATATTCTTATGTAAATAAATTTAATATGGTAAAGGTAGGTATTCAATGGTTCTTAAACAAAAGTGGGCCCTGCTCTACCTCGTTTTTAGAAGCTGGTGGATTCTGTAAATCATCTCCAGATAAAAAATATCCAAATATACAATTTCATTTTTTCCCAGCATTTGTAATAGACCATGGTTTAGTAGATCCTGATAGACACGGATACCAATTACATGCAAGTTTAAACCAACCTAAAAGTAGAGGGGAAATTACTTTGAAAAGTTCAAACCCTTACGATTATCCAAAAATACAATTTAATTATTTAGAGGATGATTATGATCTTAAAGAAACAATAAAATGTGTTCGAGTAGCAAGAAAAATTTTAAATCAGAACTCTATGAAACCTTTTGCTGGTAAAGAAATTGGGCCAGGTGATAATGCAAATTCAGATGAGGAAATTGAAGAATATGTAAGATCAAAAGCAGAAACAGCATATCACCCATCATGTACTTTAAAGATGGGTATAGATGATATGGCAGTAGTAGATGAAAAATTAAAAATTCATGGTCTTCAGAATATAAGAGTAGCAGATGCATCAGTAATGCCAGAAATTACAAGCGGAAATCTAAATGCACCAACTCTAATGATAGGTGAGAGAGCTGCTGACTTTATTTTGAATTAACATATGGAAGCAAATAATAATACTAAAGGTATCCTATTTATTATGATAGGGATGGCTTTTTTTTCAATACAAGACTCGCTTATAAAATATATATTTGAAGAAATTGCTTTGTTTGAATTATATCTTGGTAGAACTATTGTTCAAGCGACAGTACTTATATCTATATTCTTAATAACAAAGAAAAAATTTACATTAAAAACACATTATCCTTTATTAACATTATTAAGAGTAATTTGTTTTTTCTTTGGTTTTAGTTTCTTTTATATTTCACTAACGTTTATGTCTTTGGCTATGGTCAGCGCACTATTCTTTTCATGCCCTTTTTTCATGTCAATATTTGCTAAAGTATTTTTAAAAGAACAAATTGGTATTAGAAGATGGAGTGCAATAACAGTTGGTTTTATTGGTGTTTTAGTTGTGTTAAATCCAACTTTAGAAGACTTTAATTTTTTTAAATTAGCGCCAGTTGCATGCTCACTTTGTTATGCATGCTCTATGACAATTACAAAATATACATCGGAAAAAGATAATATTTATACTCAGTTAACTTTACTTTATATTTTTGCAGTAATTGCGAGCGTTATAATATTTTTAATAAGTGGTGATGGAAAGTTTAATAATTTTTCTGATCCTACAATGCAGTTTATTTTTAGAGAATGGTTTGTAAATCCAGCCGTTTCGTGGCCTTACGTTTTTGTAATGGGAATTGTTGCCTCAATTTCATTTTTTTGTGTGTTCACTGCATATAGTATAGCTTCTCCGTCCGTCGTCTCTTTATTTGAATATTCATATATAGTTTTTGCGATGATAGCTGGTTACATATTATTTGAAACTATACCAGTACCTAGAACTTTTCTTGGAGCCGCAATAATTATTGGTGCGGGTGTATATATTTATTTTAGAGAAAAAGTTCGTGGCCAAATGATTGCATCAGATACACCTAATAGATGATAAAAAAAAACTATATTCCAACAATAAATATTTACTCTCTTCTTGGAAAAAATTTTAATACAAGACCTGCTTTTAAAACAGTAAAAAAAATTGAGAAAGCTTGTTTAGATGTTGGTTTTTTTCAAATTACAGGTCATGGTATTAAATTAAAAAATATAAGTAAAATTTGTCAGGTTGGGGAAAATTTTTTCAAACTAAATAAAAAAAATAAACTTAAATTAGCTCCAAAAAAATGGAATAAAAAAAATAAAAATGTTTATAGAGGTTACTTTCCTAATGACGTAAATGGTAAAGAGGGATTAGACTTGGGGGATTTAAAAGTAACTAAGAAATATTCGAAAAGAATAAAAAATCAGTACATAGAATATTTAAATATTAAGCATTCATTTACTACAAATAATATTTCTAAATTATCTGATTATTATGATGATATATTTAACTTAAGTGAAATTCTTTTTAAAAGTATAATTAAAATCTATAATAAGGATACCGATATATCAAAAAAAGCATTTTCAAGATTAAAAACTCTAAGCACATTACGTTTTAATTATTACCCTAATCAATCAAAGCCTGTTGAAATTTCTAAGCAAGATGGAGTTGCTCTTGGATGTGAAACACATGTAGATAGTGGTATTTTCACAGTACTTTACCAAAACAAAAAGGGTGGTTTACAAGTACAAAACCGTAAAACAAAAAAATGGCATGATGTTCCCTTTAATAAAAATGCTTTAGTTGTAAATACTGGAAGAGCGCTTGAATATTTAAGTAAGGGAAGATTTAAAGCAACTAATCATAGGGTATTGTGGAACAAGCAAAAAAGGCTTTCAATTCCTTTCTTTTTTGAACCCTCATATGACTTTAAAATGAATCTCTCATTTTTAAATAAGAAAAAACTAACTAATAGGGGTCTCAGGTATGATAAATTTCTTAATAAATCCCTTAAAAAATTCATTGAATATCAAAGGTAAGAATAATAATATTACTATATAAAGCGATACATAACTCGTCGTAATTTCATATACGAAAGTGGGATCGGTCGTCTTTAAATTAATTTTTAAAGGAGGCTTTAATGAAGTTTGGTTATTTTTGTAATACTACAAATTGGACACATAAACCATATCACAAATTATTAGATGAAACTAAAGAGATCACAGAATATTGTGATCAAAACAATTGGAATTCAATTTGGTTTACCGAACATCATTTTAACCATGAGGGAATGGAGTCGTGTACTAATCCCTTAATGCTAGGAGCAGATGCTGCAGCAAGAACAAAAAACATAAGAATAGGACAAGCAGCAAATGTAATAACTTTTCATAACCCAATAAGATTAGCAGAAGATATTGCTACACTTGATCAACTTTCAAAAGGAAGAGTAGAAGTTGGTGTTGCAAGAGGTGTTTATGGAAGAGAAGCAATTAATTTAAACAAAGAAGCAGATCTAAAGGATCAAGCAAAAAATTTTAGATTATTTGCTGAAACATTGGAAATTTTGAAAAAAGCATGGTCAGAGAAATTTTTTAATCATGATGGAGAATTTTATACGTACCCATCACCAAATTATGTTTGGCAGCATGACATGAGCCCACCAAGTGAAGATTTTATGAATATGGAAGATAGCACTATGAAAAAAATTAGTGTTCTTCCAAAGCCTTATCAAAATCCACACCCTCCAATACATCAAGTTGTTGATGGTATAAGATCTATAGAGTGGGCTGCAGAAAATAATATAAATGTAATTATGTGGATACCTACAGTTAAAGCATTGAAAATAAGATTTGAAGCATACAAAAATAAAAGATCTGAAGTTACTAAAAAAAATGTTCCTTTAGGTGAAGGAGTTACTCTCGTCAGAGATATGTTTGTCGCTGAGACTATGGAAGAGGCCAAAGAGAAAGCTGGGCAACATATGGTAAATTATATGAAATGGGTTTGTCATTGGAGAGGTCTTGGTAATCACATGGATCCTGGTGAAGAGCTTCCAGAAACAAAGGGTAAATTAGATCTTCTTAATTACGAGTTTTTACATAAGCGAAATATGTTATTTGGTACTCCTGAATATGTAACAGATAAGATTAAAGAACTTCAATCAGAGCTTAATCTTCAAAATCTTCAAGTCTGGTCTAATTTTCCGGGTGTTAAACATGAAGATTGTATGAAAAGTATTAAATTATTCACTGAAAAAGTAATGCCTAATTTTAAAGATGATCTAGATACTGAAGTTAAAAAAGTATCGTGATTAAGTCCAAGAATACCTTGACCGGTGGTCAAGCGGCAGTGAAATCACTAAAAAAAGAAAAAGTTAAACACGTATTTGGTTTAATTGGTTCAGCAACCATGGAGATGTTTGATGCGTTGTATCATGAAAAAAAAATTAAATTTATAGGTGTAAGAGATGAAAGAACAGGAACACATATGGCCGATGGTTATGCAAGAGCTTCTAATCAACCAGGTGTAATAATTGCTGGTCAAAACGGTCCAGGAGCAACTAATTTAGTCACAGGTATTGCTCAGGCAAAAGCAGCATTTTCGCCTGTTGTATCAATTGCAGGTTTATATTCTACTAAAGATAAGATGGAAGATGCCTTTCAAGGACTTGATCAACAATCACTTTTTGATCCTATAACAAAAAAAACATGGACAGTAAAAAAGGCAAGTCATATACCGACAGCCTTTAGAGATGCTTTTAACCTTGCAATGTCACCACGCAGAGGACCAGTTTGTATAAACCTTCCAAGAAATGTTCTTTCTGATAGTTTAAAGTTTAAGATTAATGAAAATAAAAAATCTTATAAAACTGAAAGTGACTTAAAAAGTAAAAAGAATTTAATTAATAGAACTATAAAACTTATTCTCAACTCAAAAAAAACAGTAATTGTTGCTGGAGGAGGAATAAAATATAATTCAAAATTTAAGTCTGTAACAAAGCTTGCTGAATTTTTAAATATTCCAATTGTAACTGCAGCAGGACATGGAGATGCAATTCCCTTCAGTCATAAGTTAAATGCTGGACAAATGGGGCCTAGAGGAAATATTGTTGCATCTAGATTAGTCAAAGAAGCAGAGCTAATTATTGCAATTGGTACAAGACTTGGTTTCAATTCTACTTTCTATTCGTATGACAATATAAATAAAAATGCGAAAATTGTACAAATTGAGTTAGAAAAAACAATGATAGGAAGATACTTTCCAGTTAATGTGGGTATTCATGGCGATGCTGCACTTGTGACAGATCAGATCTTAAATGAAATAAAAAAACGAAAAAAAATTTTTAATTATAAAGAGTGGACAAATAGTTTTTTATTCGAAAGATCAAAATTTCTTAAAGATAGAGAAAATATAAAGTCAAAAAATTTTCCAATACAACCAAATGGTCTATTCAAAGAACTAAGAAAAGTACTACCAAAGAATACTGCAATAACACTTGATGCTGGAACGCTTTGCCTTCAAGCAACAGATGCTTTAGAATATTACAATCCTCCTGCCCTTTTCACACCTCTTGATTTTGGTTTAGTAGGCTTCTCATTTGCATGTGGTTTGGGAATAAAGGTTGCAAAACCTAATAAAACAGTCGTTAGTTTGATGGGTGATGGCGGATTTGGAATGACTATTTCTGAATTAAGTACTGCTGTAGAACATGGCATTAACACAATTACAATTGTAATGAATAATAAGAGTTGGGGAGCAGAAAAAGCTTATCAAAAAGATTTCTATGGTGAAAGATATTTAGGAGCTGATATTCAAAGTCCTCCTTTTGATGAAGTTGCGAAACTATACGGTGCCAAAGGAATTAAAGTTAAAAAATTATCAGAAGTTAATGAGGCAGTAAAAAGTGCATTAAAAGTAAATAAACCAGTTGTTATAGATGTTGATGTAGATCCAAAAGCGTTATACAGTTTTAGGAGAGATAGCTTTACACATAGAATAAGAAAATGAAATTAGAATTACGTAAGTTCACTAAATTTGTAGATAAGACTTTTATTGAAGGTGGAAAAGAAGCTAAAGAACCTGTTTTGATGGTTTCTGTTGCTGCAGTTTTTAAAAATCCTTGGGATGGAAAAGGTTTTGTGGAGGACTTAAAACCAATTATTTTAGATCTAGCTCCTAAACTTGGAGATTTATTAGTTCCTGAACTTATAAAAGAAATAGGCTCTCCTGATAAAATATTAGCATATGGGAAAGCAGGTGTGGTTGGACTGAATGGAGAAATAGAACATGCATCAGCATTTATTCATACATTAAGATTTGGAAATAAGTTCAGAGATGCTGTTGGAGGAACTTCTTATTTAAGTTTTACGAATACAAGAGGTCCGGCTGGATCAAAAATATCTATTCCAATGATGCACAAAACCGACTCTGGTTTAAGACCATATTATCTTACACATGAGTTTACAATTCATGATGCTCCATTTGATGATGAAATTGTTATTGCAATTGGTGGCGCCTCGACAGGTAGAGCTCATGCAAGAACAGGCGATAGATACCAAGATATGAAGGAGATGGGCATTGATCCAAAATAATAATGATCAATGCAACAGATTCTAAAGGTACATTCTATAAACTAAATCAAAAAAAAGGAATTCCAATAGTGTTTATTCATGGTGTGGGTCTTGATCATAATATATGGGATCTACAAATTAATGAATTTGATAACACAGTTTTAATTTATGATATCCTTGGACACGGTAGAACACCTTTAAATAAAGAAAAAATAAGTTTTGATGATTTTTCAGATCAAATTATTGATCTTATTGATGAATTAAAATTTGATAAAATTCACCTTATTGGATTTTCAATAGGCTCTTTGATTGCAAGAAACTTTGCAACGAGATTTAATGATAGATTGAAATCCCTAACATTGTTGTGCTCAATATTTAATAGATCTGATAATGAACAGAAAATAGTAAATGAAAGGTTTGAACAGACAAAAAAAGATAAAAAACTGACAAAAGACGCACTCAATAGATGGTTTAATAAGGATTTTATTGAGAAAAATCCTCTAATTTCAGATAAAATTTTCTCAATTCTTAACAATAATAATATGGACAACTTTATTAAAGTTTACTCGTTGTTTGTAAATCACAAAGATAACGAAAAATTTGAAAATATTAATGTCAAAACACTTGTGATGACTGGAGAAGGTGATGTAGGCTCAACTCCAGAAATGTCTAATAATCTAAGTAAAAAAATTAAAAACTCTGAGGTAAAAATAATACCTGTAGGCAAACATCTATGTAGTATTGAATGCTCTTATGATGTAAATAAAGCAATTAAAGATCATATACAAAATGCCTGAATTAAAAAAATATAAAATGTTTATAGGGGGACAATGGGTTGACTCTGATACTAAAAAAACTTTTGAAACTTTAAATCCGGAGGATAATAAACCATGGGCTATTGTTCCTGAGGCAAGTGCTTCTGATGTAGATAAAGCAGTTCAAGCAGCTCAAAAAGCCTTTGAAGGAGATTGGCCTAAAATATTACCGCGTGAAAGAGCAAAGTTTCTAAGAGCTATTGGAAATAAGCTTAGAGATAACGCAGGATTACTTGGAAAAATTGAAACTATAGATACTGGAAAACTTTATAGAGAAACAAATAAACAGGCAAATTATATTGCTGAGTACTATGATTATTATGCTGGAATGGCAGACAAGGTCGAGGGCACAGTTCTGCCAATAGATAAACCAAATATTCAAGCTATAACTTCAAGAATACCTATTGGTGTTATTGCTGCGATTGTTCCATGGAATTCTCAAATGTTTTTAACAGCTACAAAACTTGCCCCTGCTTTAGCAATGGGAAACACTGTGGTTATTAAATCCTCTGAACTTGCTCCAGCAGTAATGTTTGAATTTGCAAAACTGATTGAAGAAACTGGTATTCCTAAAGGAGTAGTTAATGTTATTACAGGATTTGGAGAACCATGTGGAAAGGCTTTAACTACACATAATTTAGTTGAAAAAGTTGCCTTTACAGGAGGACCTGAAACTGCAAGACATATTATTAGAAATTCAGCAGAAAATTTATCAGAAGTAAGCTTAGAACTTGGGGGTAAAAGTCCCGTTGCTGTATTTAATGATGCTCATCAAGAAAATGCTATTAATGGAATTACTGCAGGAATATTTGGTGCTAGCGGACAGAGTTGTATTGCTGGTTCAAGGTTATATCTACAAAAAGGAATTTACGATGAGTTCCTTGATAAACTCACAAAAAGAGCTGAAAAAATAAAAATTGGTGCTCCCATGGATCCAGATACAGAAATGGGACCTTTGAGTAATTATAAACAGCTAGAAATTATTGAAAAAAACATAAAAAAAACCACAGAACAAGGTGGAAAAATAATATGTGGTGGTAAAAGACATCCATTTTCAAATGAGGGATACTACTTTCCACCCACAATAATTGAATGTGATAATCACAATCTTCCAACCGCAGAAAATGAGCTTTTTGGACCAGTTTTATCAGTTATGAAATTTGATACAGAAAATGAGGTAATAGAGAAAATGAACGATAATCAATATGGATTATCTTCAGGAGTTTATACTAGTGACTTCTCTAGAGGTCTAAGAGTTTCTAATGCAATTAGAGCAGGTATAACGTTTGTAAATACTTATCGATTGATTTCTCCTTCAGCACCTTTTGGTGGAATTAAAGATAGTGGATATGGAAAGGAAGCGGGAATGGACTCAATAAAGGATTATACTAGAGTTAAGACAACTTGGTATTACACATCTGATGAACCAACTTTAGATCCTTTCTCTATAAGATAATTTTTGTCTGCAAAACATACTTTACTAATTTTATTTGTCGTATTTTTATTAGGAAGTGCTTATCCAACTGGCAAGCTTGGATTAAACGACACTATTCCACCAATTCTTTTTGGCTCATTAAGAATGGCTGTTGTTTTTATTTGTTTAATTCCATTTTTTAAAATTCAAATAATAGATAAAAAATATATTGTTCCTTTAATTGGTTTTTCATTATGTTTTGGTGTTGCAGTAAATATGTTTTTATATTTGTCAATAAATGCATCAAGTATACTTGCACCAATTACAATAGGGGCTCAACTTTCAATTCCCTTTGGGATTATATTAAGCTCAATATTTTTAAATGAAAAAATAAGTTATAAAAAATGGATTTTAATTATGATATCTTTTTTTGGTATTGTAATACTTGCATTTGATCCAAAAGTAGTTGAGGAAATAATAGGATCACTTCTTATTTGTGGTATGGCTTTTTTCTACGGACTATCCCAAGTATTTTCGAGATATTTAAAAAAATTAGATGTTAAATTTACAAATACTATAATGAGCTTTACAGGGTTTGTAATTTTAATAATATTATCTGCAATATTTGAGGGTAATACTTTCCAAACAATAAAAAATATCAGTTTAGGGAGTTGGTTTACAGTTATATATGCCGGAGCAATTATTTCTTTACTAGGACACTTAATGATGTTCTATCTTTATAAATTTTATCCTCTAGATATGGTATTACCATTCTATGCTTTATTTCCTGTATTTGGTTTAATCCTCACTTTTTTTATTTTTGGAGAGATTCCATCTTCAATAACTGTAATAGGAGGAATAATTGTCATAACTTCTGTGTTTTTTGCTCAAAAAATGAGATAATTTTTCATTGAAAATAAAAACCAATAGGATTTACTAACATATATATAAATCAAATAATTAACGAGGAAAGAATGGCTGAAACAAAAAATAAAAATATAGGAATAATGATTGCTATCGCAATTATTGTGATTGCAGCAATAGTTTATTTTACTCAACAAAAACCTACAGATAAGGTTGTTGAAAAAGAAGAAATTAAAATGGGGATTATATTAGGTTTTACTGGACCAATTGAGTCTTTAACTCCTGCAATGGCAGCATCAGCTGAACTTGCATTTAAAGAAGCATCAGATTCAGGGTCATTACTAGGTGGATCTACTATTAAAGCTGAAAGAGCAGATTCTACATGTGTAGACTCAGCTGCAGCAACAGCAGCTGCTGAAGGTTTGGTCTCAGGAGGAGTTGTGGCTATTATGGGTGCAGATTGCTCAGGTGTGACAGGGGCAATTGCAACTAATGTTGCTGTTCCAAATGGTATAGTCATGATATCACCATCTGCAACATCACCTGGTCTTACTGACCTTAAAGATAATGGACTTTTCTTCAGAACTGCACCATCTGATGCAAGAGGCGGTCAAGTATTAGCTGATATAACTAAAGATAGAGGAGTAAAAAGTATAGCGGTAACTCACACAAATAATGACTATGGAAAAGGTTTGGCTGATGTTTATGTGTCTGCAGTAAAATCACATGGTATAAATGTTACTACAGTTACTGCACACGAAGAAGGTAAAGCTGACTACGGAGCAGAAGTTGCAACTTTAGCAGCTGCTGGTGGAGATGCTTTGGCTGTGCTTGGATACTTAGATCAAGCAGGTGGATCAATCATTGGTGGATCAATAGACTCTGGTGCTTTTGATGTATTTGTTCTTTCAGATGGTATGATCGGTGACTCTTTAACTGACAGATTTGGAAATGATCTTAATAAATCATTTGGATCTTTGCCAGGATCAATGGGTAAAGGTGCTTCAATATTTAAAAATGTTGCTAGCACGGCAGGAATTGATTCATCAGGACCTTACACTTCAGAATCTTATGATGCAGCAGCTTTAATTGTATTGGCAATGCAAGCCGGTGGTAAAGCTGATAAGGCTACTGTTCAAGCAAATGTAATGTCTGTAGCAAATGCTCCAGGAGAAAAAATATATCCAGGAGAATTAAAAAAAGCATTAGACTTACTTGCTAGTGGTAAAGCAGTAAACTACGAGGGAGCATCTAGTGTTGAATTTACTGATGTTGGCGAAGCATCTGGTGCCTTTATTGAAAAAGAAATTAAAGGTGGAAAGTTCAAAGATAAAAAACAAAGATAAAATTTGTTAAATTAAACCTCAGTGGCTAAATCTGGCTGCTGAGGTTTTTTATTTTATAATATTCAAAAAAACATATATCGATAGCAAAGACATAAATAATATTATAGAATAATTAATTATTATCCATAGCTTTTCACTACCTACATGACTTGATAAGTATTTAGAAAAGTATCCTAAACTAAAAAAAAAGAGGATTGATGATAATGATGCTCCTATTCCAAATAAGTATTTCTGACCTAATAAAAAATTTTTTGAAAAATTCCCTAAAAAAAATACTGTATCTGAATAAACATGTGGATTAAGGTAGGTAAAACCTAATGTTTTAAAAACTATATTGACTAAATTTTCCTTATTTTGAGTTTGATTAATTGAAATTTTTTTTTTTATTAATTTAACTTTTTTCCAAATGAAATTGATTAAGAATAAAAGTAATAAAATATTGAGAATTAATTCAATTAATTGTGAGAAAAAATTTTCAAAATACTGAAATAAAAATATTCCTAAAAAAATTAAGAGAAAATCAGATAATGCACAAATTAAACAAACTATAAATACAAATTGTTTTTTAAGACCTTGTTCAATAACAAAAATATTTTGAGCTCCTAAAGCTAAGATCAAACTTAATCCAGTTAAAAAACCTAAAATTAAAAAGCTCACTTAAAAAATTACTGTTTAATAATCTTTTCAGGAATTAATCCCTGAGGTCTAAATCTCATTATCAAAAGTAACCCTATTCCAACTAATAAAAACCTAAAATAAGGCGCGCTGTTGATCAGGTGAACTTTAATTTCATTCGTTTCTGGTAAATGAGCTGTAAATAAGTTGATAAAGAAAAGAGCAATTGGTGCTGCTTCTACCCATAAAAACCATACAACAAATCCACCAAGAATTGCTCCAAAGTTGTTACCTGTTCCTCCAACAATAACCATTACCCAAATAACAAAAGTATATCTCATCGGTCTATAGCTTCCTGGAGTAAACAAACCATCATTTGTTACCATCATTGCTCCCGCTATACCAACAATTGCTGAGCCAAGAATGAAAATGAATAAATGTTGTTTTACAACATTCTTTCCCATAGCACTTGCTGCTTCTTCATTATCTCTTATTGCACGCATCATTCTACCCCATGGAGAATAAAGAGCTTTTTGAGTTATGATTAACAAGATAATTACAACTGTTAAAAATAAGCCAGCAAAGCATAGTTTAACATAAACTGAAGATGCGTCTATTACTAGTTGGTTTAACAAATCCTGTCTTTCAGACAATGAACTTGCCAATTCTAATTTCTTTGAATGAAATTTTTCAACTAAATTAATAAACCAAGCTGAAGTTTGTAAATCTATTTCGTAAGGTGCTGGTCTTTTTAATCCAATAACATTTTTTACACCTCTTGCTAACCAATCTTCATGTTTAATTATTGATACAACAATTTCAGCAATTAATAGTGTGGCTATCGCTAAATAGTCTGCTCTTAATCCTAGAGCAACTTTACCAACAATAAATGCTAAACCAGCTGCAAATAATCCCCCAACGATCCATGAAAATAAAACTGGCATTCCAAGCCCACCAAGAAAACCTGTTTTTGCTGGATCTACTGCCTCTATTTGTTCTATAGCAGGTCCTGAAATAATTTTAATTAATATTAATCCAATTATAATAACACCAGCTACAATATAATTTCTTTTATTTGATTTTTGGATATTTTTTAAAATATATCTTATTGATAGAATCATTAAGATTATTAAACCTAAGCATGCTAACATATTTATACCTCCGACACTCCAAGCCTCTGGGACTGGAGCAACAGATACCAAAACAACTGCCAAACCTCCAAGCGCGGTATAACCCATAATTCCAAAGTTGATTAGTCCAGCATAACCCCACTGTATATTTGCACCCATTGTCATTACTGCTGAGATCATACAATAATTAAAAATTGTAAGAGCAATTGACCATGATTGAAATATTCCAACTAAAATAATAAGTAGCATCATTATTGAGTATGCAACTATTATGTTATAATAATTTCTCATATCCTCTTGCCTTCAAATATTCCAGATGGTCTAAATATTAATACAATGACTAAAATTGAAAATGAAATTGCAAACTTATAATCTGTAGATAGCAGTTGCATCAATGAATTTGGTTCAAGAGGTTCTGGCAATAAATAAACAAAGAATCGTTTATAAGCATATGTTAAAAAAATTTCAGCAAATGCAATAACATACCCACCGAAAAATGCTCCATACGGATTTCCAATTCCACCAACTATAGCTGCTGCAAATATTGGTAGCATATTATTAAAATAGACAAAAGGTCTATAGCTCTTATCTAAACCATACAAAATACCCCCAATTGTGGCCAATATTCCTGCAATAACCCAAGTTATTAGTACAATTTTTTTAGGATCTATACCTGAAAGTAGAGCTAGATCTTCATTATCTGAGTATGCTCTCATGCTTGTGCCTGTTTTAGTTTTATTTAAAAACCAAAACATGATTGCTACCACAACTATTGTTACAACAATTGTTATCATTTGAGTTGATTTAATTGTTAAACCTTCAGCAAGTCCTGTAATTTCTTTAAATTCTGATGCTTTCATTATAAATTTTTCACCATCTAAAAATCTTCTATCAGTTGGACCTATAATTATTCTTATAATTGCTTGGGTAACAAACATAACTCCAACACTTACCATTGCTAATTGAACTGGAGGACTTTTTTTAATTCTGTAATAATTAAAAACTGTCTTATCAATTAATAACATATAAAGTATCATCATTATGATAGCGAATGGAATTGTTAGTAATGCAGTAGGCAAAAATCCAAAATTTATTCCAATAGATTGAAAATAATAAGTTAGAAGTACTGCAAACATTGTTCCAAAAGACATCATGTCTCCTGTTGCAAAATTTGCAAATCTTAAAATTCCATAAATTAGAGTTACAAATATTGCTCCAAGAGCCAATTGTGAACCATATGTTAAAGCTGGAATAATTGTATAATTAAGTAATACAATTAAAGCATTTAATAAATCCATATTATGCTCCTAAAAAAGATCTTCTAACTTCTGGATCATTTAATAATTCGTTTCCAGAGCCCTCAAATTTATTTTCACCAGTCACTAATACATAACCTCTATCAGAAATACTAAGTGCTTGTTTTGCATTTTGCTCAACCATTATAATTCCTACTTTAGTTTCTTTAACTCTCAAAATATGCTCAAACAATTCATCCATTACTATTGGTGAGACTCCAGCTGTTGGCTCGTCTAACATTAAAACTGAAGGTTTTATCATTAAGGCCCTTCCTAAAGCTACCTGTTGTCTTTGCCCACCAGATAATTGTCCAACAATTTGATCTTTTTTTTCTTTTAGAATTGGAAAAAGATCATAAATCTCATCAATCACTTTATAAATATCATCTGTTCTCAAAAACGCGCCTATTTCTAAATTTTCTTTAACAGTAAGTTCTGCAAAAACATTTCTAGTTTGGGGTACAAATGAAATTCCTTTTTTTACTCTTTTCTGAGGAGATAGACTTGAGATATCTTCACCATCAATTGAAATATTACCAGACTTTAGTTTTAATAATCCAAGCATTGCTTTCATGGCTGTAGACTTGCCAGCTCCGTTAGGACCTAATATTGCAACGATTTCACCTTTATTCACATTTATACTGCAGGAATTAATGATATCAGGGCCATCTCCATAACCACCTGTCATATTATTTCCCTCAAAAAAGGCCATTTCTTTAATTTTTCCTTCCTAAATAACTATCAATGACTATGTCGTTTTTTTTTACTTCATCTGATGTTCCCTCAAATAAAACAGATCCTTCAGACATAACAATAACGGGATCACACATTCTACTAATAAAATCCATATCGTGTTCAATCATACAAAAGGTGTAATTTTTCTCTTTGTTTAACCTAAGTATAGCAGTACCTAAATCTTTTAATAAAGTTCTATTTACACCCGCTCCCACTTCGTCTAGTAAAACAAGTTTTGCATCCACCATCATTGTTCTTCCAAGTTCAAGTAATTTTTTTTGACCACCAGATAAGTTTCCCGCTCTTTCGTTGGCTAAATGTTTTAAGTTTAAAAATTCAGCGACTTCATAAGCTTTTTCTCTAATTTGATCTTCTTCAATCTTAATTAATTTTGGTTTTAAAAGTGCATTTAAAAGAATTTCTCCTGATTGATTACCTGGTACCATCATTAAATTTTCGAGAACAGTCATGTTTGAAAATTCATGGGCTATTTGGAATGTTCTTAATAAACCTTTAGAAAATAATTCATGAGAGGGTACATCTGTTATATTTTCATTTTTAAATAAAACTTTTCCTTCAGATGATTTTAAATTACCTGCAATTAAATTAAATAGTGTTGTCTTGCCTGATCCATTAGGTCCAATAATTCCAGTGATAGATCCTTCTTTTATTTTTAAAGAACATTTTGAAACTGCAGCCAAACCACCGAAATATTTTGACAAATTATCAATTTGAAGAATATAAGACATTAGTTGGTGTTAAATTATACTTTATTAAGTCTTTTAAGAATACTATTTAAAGTTTTTTCAGTTGATTTGTAAAAACCTAATTTTCTGAGCTCATTTACTCCTTGTTCATTTAATCCTTTAGGAGTTTGTGATTCTTTTACCAAATATTTTAAATCTTTTTTTGAATTTACAACTGCATCCTCTGAGAGTGCAACAAATAAAGATGTTATATATTTTTGTGCATGATCTTTTCTTAAACCTTTTTTTACCAACCAATTAGACATAGTATTTAAAAGTTCATAAAATGGAGCCATCATCCCAGATGTAGACCAGAAATTTTTAGATAATTTTTCATTTTTAATTTCAACTGTTGTACCTAATTTATTAAAAAAGTTTTTCACTTTTT
>CACIST010000004.1 GCA_902589395.1 uncultured Pelagibacteraceae bacterium
TCTAAATTTTGCATTGATCTCATTTTATCACCCATATGACCTGCCATTTTTTTACCTTTAAAAACTTTACCTGGGTCTTGGTTTTGTCCTGTTGAACCATGAGCTCTATGAGATATTGAAACACCATGAGAAGCTCTTAATCCTCCAAAATTATGTCTTTTCATTGCACCTGCAAAACCTTTACCGATTGTCTTTGATCTCACGTCTAAAAATTTTATATCTTTAAAAATTTCTAAACCAAATTCATTACCTTCCTTATATTGATCTACATCTTTAACTCTAAATTCTTTAAGTATTTTTCTAGCTTCAGTATTTTTTTTTGCAAAATATCCTTTCATCGACTTTGATAATTTTGAATTTTTAATTTTACCAAAACCAACTTGGACTGCTGCATAACCCCGTTTTTCTTTATTTATTAACTGAATTACCCTACCTTTTTCAACTTTTAATACTGTAACTGGTATTGACTGTCCTGTTTTATAGAATTCCCTTGTCATACCTATTTTTTTTCCAATTAATGAAATTTCACTCATTATATTTTTATCTCCACATCAACACCTGATGCTAAGTCTAACTTCATTAACGCCTCAACTGTTGCTGGTGTCGGTTCTATAATATCAATTAATCTTTTATGAGTTCTAGTCTCAAACTGTTCTCTACTTTTTTTATCAATGTGAGGTGATCTTAATACGGTATATCTCTCTTTTTTTGTTGGCAAAGGTATTGGGCCTTTTATATTTGCACCTGTCCTTTTAACAGTATTTACAATTTCCTCAGTAGATTGATCTAAAACTTTATTATCGTAAGCTCTGAGTTTAATTCTAATATTTTGTTTTTCCATTTTAACCTGTTTTTTTTGTTACTTCGTCTTGTACATTTTGTGGTACTTTATCGTAATGATCAAAGAACATAGAATATTGTGCTCTTCCCTGGGACATTGATCTTAAGTTGTTAATATAACCAAACATGTTAGCCAAAGGTACCATAGCTGTTATAACTGTTGCATTTCCTCTCTGTTCTTGAGTGCTTATTTGACCTCTTCTGCTATTTAAATCACCAATTACATCTCCCATATAATCTTCGGGAGTTACTACTTCTACTCTCATAATAGGTTCTAAAAGTTTCAATGTTGCTTTAGTACAAGCTTCTTTAAAACATTGTCTAGAAGCTAATTCAAAAGCCAAGACACTTGAATCTACATCATGGTGCAATCCATCAACAATAGTAACTTTATAATCTATAAGCGGAAACCCGGCTAAAATTCCACCATCAGCTACCGTTTCTACTCCTTTTTCTACACCTGGTATAAATTCTTTGGGTATTGCTCCACCTTTTATTTTACTTTCAATCTCTCTTCCTTTTCCTGGTTCAAGAGGTTCAACTGTTAATTTAACTCTTGCAAATTGTCCAGCACCACCACTTTGTTTTTTGTGTGTGTAATCATTTTCTGCTGCTGAAAGTATTGTTTCTCTATAAGCAACTTGTGGTGCACCAACATTTGCCTCAACCTTAAACTCCCTTTTCATTCTGTCCACAATTATATCTAAGTGTAATTCGCCCATACCTTTGATAATTGTTTGTCCTGACTCTTCATCAGAAGTTACTCTAAATGATGGGTCTTCCTTGGCTAACCTTCCTAGGGCTTCTCCCATTTTTTCTTGATCAGCTTTTGTTTTAGGTTCTACCGCAATTTCTATAACTGGATCAGGAAATTCCATCGGTTCAAGGAGAACTGGTGTATCTTTATTAGCTAGTGTGTGTCCTGTTATTGTATTTTTAAGTCCAGCTAGTGCAACTATATCGCCAGCGTTTGCCTCTTTAATATCCTCTCTTGAATTGGCGTGCATAAGAAGCATTCTGCCAACTCTTTCTTCTTTATCTTTAGATGTGTTATAAATTCCCGTGCCTGATTTAACAGTTCCCGAATAAATTCTAATGAACGTTAGACTTCCAACGAATGGATCGTTAGCAACTTTAAATGCTAGGGCAGAAAAAGGTGCGGTATCCTCAAACCTCATTTGAATTTCGTCCTCTGAACCAGGTTTAGTTCCTGTTATAGAGCCTATATCCTCTGGACTAGGTAAATAATTTACTACTGCATCCAAAAGAGGCTGAACTCCTTTATTTTTAAATGCAGAACCAGTAAGCACAGGTACAAAGTCAAATCCTATACAACCCTTCCTAATACATTTAATTAAGTCGTCTTCTGATATATCTTTACCTGCAAGGTAATCTTCCATAAGTTTTTCATCTTGCTCAACAGCTGTCTCAACAAGCTCTTGTCTGTACTTTGAAGAAATTTCTTTTAAATCATCAGGTATATCTGTCAGTTCCCATGCAGCGCCAAGATCCTCATTTTTCCAAACTACAGCTTTCATTTTAACTAGATCAACCACACCCTTCAAAGAAGCTTCAATACCTATTGGAACTTGCATTACTAGTGGTTTAGCTCCAAGTCGGTCTTTTATCATACTTACGCATCTGAAAAAATCTGCTCCAGTTCTATCTAATTTATTTACGAAGCAAATTCGTGGCACCTTGTATTTATCTGCTTGTCTCCAAACAGTTTCAGATTGGGGTTCTACCCCAGCTACACCATCAAATACAGCAACAGCTCCATCTAAAACCTTTAAAGATCTCTCTACTTCAATAGTGAAATCTACATGTCCAGGCGTATCGATAATATTAATTCTATGATCATTCCAAAAACAAGTTGTTGCAGCAGATGTAATAGTTATGCCTCTTTCTTGTTCTTGTTCCATCCAGTCCATAGTAGCTGCACCATCATGCACTTCACCTATTTTGTGGCTTTTACCTGTATAATAGAGAATTCTTTCAGTAGTTGTAGTTTTACCAGCATCAATATGTGCCATAATACCAATATTTCTATATTTATCTAACGTGTGAGTTCTTGACATATTTTATTACCATCTAAAATGAGCAAATGCCTTATTTGACTCTGCCATTTTGTGAGTATCTTCCTTTTTTTTTATAGCGGATCCTCTATTTTGATACGCATCGTATATTTCATTAAATATTTTATCAGACATTTTTTTATCTTTGCGTTTTCTAGACGCATCAACTAACCATCTTAATGCTAAAGCTTGAGATCTTTTTGACTTAACTTCAACAGGAACTTGATAGGTTGCTCCACCAACTCTTCTTGATCTAACTTCAACTGTTGGTCGTATGTTATTAATCGCATCATTAAAAACATTCAAAGGTTCATCTTTTGATTTACTTTTAATTTTCTCAATTGCATCATAAATTATTTTTTCAGCGATAGTTTTTTTACCATCGTACATAATTGAATTTATTAATTTTGGGATTATTGTAGATTTATATTTTGGATCAATTACAGGTAATTTTTTTGGAGCTTTGCGTTTTCTAGACATTTATTATTTACCTTTTTTTGTACCGTACAAAGAACGTCTTTGTTTTCTATTTGCAACACCTTGGGTATCTAAATTTCCTCTTAATATATGATACCTTACACCTGGTAAATCTTTAACTCTTCCACCTCTTATTAGAACAACCGAGTGTTCTTGTAAGTTATGACCTTCACCTGGTATGTAAGCGGTTACTTCAAAACCATTAGAAAGTCTTACACGTGCAACTTTTCGTAATGCTGAGTTTGGTTTTTTAGGTGTTGTTGTATAAACTTTTACGCACACACCTCTTTTTAAAGGTTGTTTTTGCAAAGCTGGAACTTTGTTTCTTGTAATTTGTTTGTCTCTACTTTTTCTTACTAACTGATTAATAGTTGGCATAATATTTTTTTTAAATAGTTTTATTTTTGATGAAAATAACTGGCATGTTATTTGTGGCAGCGTTTAGTGATCTAGTCACTACATTCCAACCAAAAACATGGCCAAAATACATTAGAAATTGCAATTGTCAAACTAAATAAAAGCTTAAAAGTGCTTAGAATTATTGGTTTATTTGTGCTTCTGAAGCATCAGCACTCTCTTGTTCAGATAAAAATTTTTGGTCATCATTAATTGCTTTTTTGTTCCAAGAATTTTTAATAGCGCCAGTTCCTGCTGGTACTAATCTACCTACAATAACATTCTCTTTTAGACCTGTAAGTTTATCAACTTTACCTTTTATTGCGGCATCTGTTAATACTCTTGTTGTTTCTTGGAATGAAGCTGCAGATATAAATGACTCTGTTTGTAGTGATGCTTTTGTTATACCCATTAGAACCCTTTCACCAACAGCAGGTTTTTTTCCATCAGCCACTAATCCTTCATTCATTGTTTCAAATTTAATTCTATCAATAACCTCCCCAGGTAACAATTTACTATCTCCTGTTTCCTTTACTTCTATTTTCTTCAACATTTGTCTTAATATAGTTTCAATATGTTTATCGTTAATTATTACACCTTGAAGTCTATAAACATCTTGAACCTGGTTAACAAAATATTCTGTTAATTCCTCTATTCCTAATATTCTTAAAATATCATGAGGCAAAGGTTGTCCATCTAACAAGTATTCACCTTTTTTAATTTTTTCACCTTGGTTAAAATTAATATGTTTACCTTTTGGAATTAAGTAGCTTGATGTATCTCCATTTTCTGCTTCTATAGTTACTCTTTGTTTTCCTCTAACTTCTTTACCAAAAATAACACTACCATCATTTTCAGCAATAATAGCACTATCTTTAGCTTTTCTAGCTTCAAATAATTCTGCAACTCTAGGTAATCCCCCAGTAATATCTTTTGTTTTTGTTGTTTCTTTTGGTAATCTTGCGATTACATCACCAGCTGAAATTTTTGCACCATCTTTAACTGATAAAATTGAGTCCGGCACTAAATAGTATCGTGCTTCATTATCATCTGCTTTCTTAATCACATTTCCTTTTGAATCTCTTAGAGTAATTCTTGGTTTTAGATCAGTATTTTTAGATTGCGTCTTCCAATCCACTACAGCTTTTGTTGAAATACCAGTTGCATCATCAACTGTTTCAGCAATCGAAACACCATCAATTAAATCTACATAGTTTGCAATTCCATCTTTTTCAGCAATAACTGGTGTTGTATATGGATCCCATTCACAAATTTTTGCACCTTTCTTAACTTTTTGCTCATTTTCAAAAAATAGTTTAGATCCATAAGGAACCTTGTAAGAAGCAACTTGTAAACCATTATCATCCTCAATTGAAATTTCAGTATTTCTTCCCATTACAATTTGATTATTTTTTGAGTCTTTAATTAAATTGGTATTAACAATTTTAAGAGTTCCCTCTGAATTTGATACAATTTGAGACTCTTGTTTTACTGAAGCTGTTCCACCAACGTGAAAAGTTCTCATGGTCAGTTGCGTTCCAGGCTCCCCAATTGATTGTGCAGAAATCATACCAATAGCCTCCCCCACATGAACCATCTTTCCTCTTGATAGATCTCTACCATATGAAGTCGCACAAACACCTTCTTTGGATCTACATGTCATTACTGAATAAACGTTTATACTTTTAACTCCAGCAGCATCTATCTTTTCACAACCAGCTTCATCTATCATATCTTCTTTTTTAATAAGCACTTCTCCAGTTAGTGGGTTTTTCACCTCTTTTGCAGCTACTCTTCCTAATGCTCTCTCTGATAAACTTACCATTATATTTCCACCTTCAAGAACCTCTGTAAGTTTTATTGACCCACACTTCATATCACATTTAGGTTTAGTAATTGTTAAATCTTGGGCAACATCACATAATCTTCTAGTCAAATATCCTGAGCTAGCTGTTTTAAGAGCTGTATCAGCCAAACCTTTTCTGGCACCGTGAGTTGAATTAAAATATTCTAATGCTGTTAAACCTTCTTTAAAATTCGATGTAATTGGAGTTTCAATAATTTCTCCTGACGGTTTAGCTATTAAACCTCTCATTCCTGCTAATTGTTTCATCTGTGCTGCTGATCCTCTTGCACCACTGTCAGCCATCATAAATACAGAATTTATCTTTAATCCTTCGTCTGTAACTTCTGTTGCAGAAATTCTTTTCATCATTTCTGAAGCAACCCTATCCGTACATTTTGACCAAGCATCAATAACTTTGTTATACTTTTCACCTCTTGTTATGAGTCCCTCTGAGTATTGTCCTTCATAATCAGCAATAAGTTTTTTAGTTTCATCAATTAATTGTTCTTTATTATCAGGTATTAATAGATCGTCTTTTCCAAATGAAATTCCAGCCTTAAACGCATGTTTAAATCCAATATCTTTTAATTTGTCACAAAATATTACAGTGCTTTTTTGACCTGAAAATCTAAATACATGATCAATTACCTCAGAAACAATTTTTTTTGGTAACAATCTATCAATTAAAGAAAATTTATTATTTACATTTTTTGGAATTATATTTGATAATAAAAATCTTCCAGCTGTACTTATATGTTTTTCAAACTTAGTATTTCCTTTTTCATCAACAGTTTCAAACCTAGAAACTATTCTTGAATGTACTTTAATTTGCCCTGTTTCTAATGCATGTTCAATCTCAGAAGTATTTACAAAATATCCATCGACTTTATCTGTTTGCACTGGTGGTTGTGATAAATAATAGATCCCTAAAATCATATCCTGACTTGGTACGATAATAGGCTTACCGTTTGACGGACTTAAAATATTGTTAGTGGACATCATTAGAACTCTAGCTTCCAATTGCGCCTCTAGACTCAATGGTACGTGAACTGCCATCTGATCTCCGTCAAAATCAGCATTAAATGCTGCACAAGTTAGTGGATGAAGTTCTATTGCATTACCTTCAATTAATTTTGGTTCGAAGGCTTGAACACCTAATCTGTGAAGTGTAGGAGCTCTATTCAAAATTACAGGATGTTCTCTTACAATTAGTTCTAATGCGTCCCAAACTTCAGTTCTTTCTTTTTCTACTAACTTTTTAGCTTGTTTAATAGTAGAGGCTAAACCTAATTTATTTAAGCGAGCATATAAAAAAGGTTTGAATAATTCTAAAGCCATTTTTTTTGGCAAACCACACTCATGTAATTTTAAGTCTGGACCAACAACAATTACTGATCTTCCTGAATAATCAACTCTTTTTCCTAAAAGATTTTGTCTGAACCTTCCCTGTTTTCCTTTAAGCATTTCCGCTAATGATTTAAGCGGTCTTTTACCAGTTCCAGTTATAACACGTCCTCTTCTTCCGTTGTCAAATAGTGCATCAACAGATTCTTGAAGCATTCTCTTTTCATTTCTTACAATGATGTCTGGAGCTTTTAAATCTATAAGTCTTTTTAATCTGTTATTTCTATTTATAACTCTTCTGTATAAATCATTTAAGTCAGAAGTTGCAAAACGACCACCGTCTAAGGGAACTAAAGGTCTTAATTCTGGAGGTATAACAGGAACTGTAGTAAGGATCATCCATTCAGGTTTGTTTCCTGTTTCTATGAATGATTCTATTAACTTCAATCTTTTAATGGATCTTTCCTCATTAACTTTAGATTTTGTTTCTTTAATATTTTTAATTAGTAGTTCTCTTTCTTCCTCTAAATTTATAGATTTAAGAATTTCAAGTATCGCTTCTGCACCTATGCCTGCTGTAAATGCTTCTTCACCATAATCATCCTGATATTTAATAAGCTCTTCCTCTCCCAACAATTGATTTTTCTTTAAGCCTGTTAATCCAGGTTCAATAACTATGAAATTTTCAAAATATAATACTCTTTCAACTTCTTTAAGTTTCATGTCTACAACTAATGAAATTCTGCTAGGTAGGGATTTTAAAAACCATATATGAGCCACAGGTGTAGCTAAATTTATATGACCCATTCTTTCTCTACGCACATTTGATTTTGTGACTTCAACACCACATTTTTCACAAATTATACCCCTAAACTTCATTCTCTTATATTTTCCACATAAACATTCATAATCCTTTATAGGACCAAAAATCCTTGCACAGAAAAGACCATCTTTTTCAGGTCTGAATGTTCTGTAATTTATTGTCTCTGGTTTTTTTATTTCACCAAATGTCCATGATTTTATTTTTTCAGGGCTTGCTAGTGTGATTTTAATACTATTAAAATTTTGTGCTTCGGATATCTCTGATGATTTAAATAAATCTGATAATTCTTTACTCATATTTAGTTTAACTCCACATTTAGTGCTAATGATTTAATTTCTTTTACCAATACGTTGAATGACTCTGGTATACCTGACTCAAAGTTTTCCTCACCTTTAACAATTGTTTCGTAAACTTTAACTCTTCCTGCAACATCATCAGATTTAACAGTTAAAATTTCTTGAAGTGTATAAGAAGCTCCATACGCTTCAAGCGCCCATACTTCCATTTCTCCAAATCTTTGTCCACCAAGTTGCGCTTTACCACCAAGTGGTTGCTGCGTGACTAAACTATATGGACCTGTTGATCTTGCATGTATTTTATCCTCTACTAAGTGATGTAGTTTAAGCATGTAAATTATTCCAACTGTAACTGGTCTATCAAATTTCTCCCCTGTTCTACCATCCCATAAAGTGGTCTGACCAGATTTAGGTAAGTTTGCCAAATCTAACATATTTGTTACATCTTTTTCTTTTGCACCATCAAAAACAGGAGTTGAAATTGGTACTCCATTCTTGATGTTTTGGCATAAATCTTTGAATTCAGTGTTTGTTAAATTGTCAATATTTTCATCATAAACTTCATCTCCATAAATAGATTTTAAAAACTTAGAAATTTTTTCTTCTTTTTCAATTTTCTTCTGATTTTTATTTATTAAATCTGTTAATTGCTCACCTAGTTCTTTACAAGACCAGCCTAAATGGGTTTCTAAAATTTGACCTACATTCATCCTACTTGGTACACCTAGTGGATTTAGAACTATATCAACGGGATTTCCGTTTTCTCTATAGGGCATATCCTCAACAGGAACTATCTTGCTTACAACACCTTTATTTCCATGTCTTCCTGACATTTTATCACCAGGTCTAAGTCTTCTTTTTATTGCAACGAATACTTTCACCATCTTCATAACGCTTGGCAATAAATCATCACCTTGCCTTATTTTAAGTACCTTGTCTTCAAATCTTTCTTGAATATCTTTTTTAGCACTTTCATATTGGGATCTTAATTGAAGAATTGTTTCATTTATTTTTCCATTCTCAACATTAATCTTAAATAAATCTGAAACTGGTAAGTCAAAAATAATTTCTTCTGTTAAATTGGTACCACTATCATAGTTTTTAATTTTTTTATTTAACTTAGTGTTTGATAATATCGATGTAGCTCTTTGTTTGATACTTCTTTCTAAAATATCTTCCTCTACCATTTTATCTTGCTGAACACTTTCAATTTCAGCTCTTTCAATTGTTATCGACCTTTCATCCTTCTCAATGCCATGTCTATTAAAAACTCTTACATCAACTACTATTCCTCCACTACCACTAGGCATCTTTAATGAAGTATCTGTTACATCAATAGCTTTTTCTCCAAATATAGATCTCAAAAGTTTTTCTTCTGGACCTGACGCTGAGTCACCTTTAGGTGTTACTTTCCCGACCAATATATCTCCAGGTTTTACCTCTGCTCCAATATAAACTATACCTGACTCATCCAAGTTTTTAAGAGCTTCTTCGTTAATATTTGGTATATCCCTAGTAATATCTTCTTCACCAAGCTTAGTGTCTCTAGCCATAACTTCATATTCTTCGATGTGAATTGATGTAAATACATCGTCTGTTACACATCTTTCTGATATCAAAATTGAATCTTCAAAATTATACCCTTGCCAAGGCATGAATGCGACAGTTACATTTTTACCCAAGGCTAATTCACCTATTTTTGTGGAAGGACCGTCTGCAATTATATCTCCAGATTTTACTTTATCTCCTACTCTTACTAATGGTTTTTGATTAATACATGTATTTTGATTTGATCTTTTAAATTTTTGCAAATTATAAATATCTACTCCAGACTCTGAATAATCTTTCTCATCAGAAGCTTTAATTACAATTCTCTTTCCATCAATTTTATCAACAATTCCATCTCTTTTTGCAACGATTGTTACTCCAGAATCAAGTGCAACATCACTTTCAATTCCTGTTCCCACAAGTGGTGCTTCGGGTTTTAATAGCGGTACTGCTTGTCTCATCATATTTGACCCCATCAAAGCTCTATTTGCATCATCATTCTCTAAGAATGGAATTAATGATGCTGCGACAGATACCAGTTGTTTTGGGGATACATCTATGTAGTCAATGTTTTCAGGTTTTGATAATATGAAGTCTAAATTTGCTCTACTAGAAATCAGTTCTTCAACAAATTTTCCATTTTTATCTAAAACAGAATTAGCCTGAGCAATTGTAAATTTAGTCTCTTCCATTGCTGATAGATATTCTATTTTGTCTTGCACAACTCCATTTTCAACTTTTTTATAAGGACTTTCTATAAAGCCATATTTATTAATTTTAGAGTAAGTTGATAAACTATTTATTAATCCTATGTTTGGTCCTTCTGGTGTTTCTATTGGACAAATACGACCATAATGCGTAGGGTGAACATCTCTAACTTCAAACCCTGCTCTTTCTCTTGTTAATCCACCTGGTCCTAAAGCTGAAACTCTTCTTTTATGAGTTATCTCAGATAATGGATTTGTTTGATCCATAAATTGTGAAAGTTGAGAAGTGGCAAAAAAGTCCTTTAAAGAAATTGTTAAAGGTTTCGCATTTATTAAATCTTGAGGCATTGCAGACTCAACATCGAGTGTAGTCATCTTTTCTTTTATAGCTCTTTCCATTCTATATACACCAATTCTAGCTTGATTTTCGACGAGCTCTCCAACTGATCTTACTCTTCTATTACCTAAATGGTCTATGTCATCAACTTCATCTTTACCATCTCTTAAGTCGAGCATTTTTTTTATAATTGCGAGGATATCATCATTCCTTAGGATTGTAATTTTATCTGAACAATTTAGATCTAACCTGGAATTCATTTTTACTCTTCCAACATCAGACAAATCATACCTGTCAGAACTAAAAAATAAGTTATTAAAAATTTGGGTTGCTATCTCAATAGTTGGAGGTTCACCAGGTCTTAAAATTTTATATATTTCAGTGATAGCATCATTCTTATTTTCATTTTTGTCATTTAAAATAGTATGAAGTAAATATGGTCCTTTTGATATAGAATTAGTCTTAGATACATTAATAATTTTTATATTTTCTTCCAATAATTTTTGAATAATAGTATCGTTTAATTCAGTTCCAATTTTAAATGTGTCTTCACCTACCACAAGGTCTTCATGTAAGAATTTACCATAAAGAGCCTCATTTGAGACTAAAATTTCCTTTAATCCATCGTTCTGAAGTTTTTTAGCTGTTAAAAAATTTATTTGCTCACCAATTTTGACTAAGATTTTATTATTTTTTGCATCAATTATTTCTTCTGAAAAATTCTTAGCTTTATAATTTTCAGGATCAAATTTTGTTTTCCATTTTTTTAAGTTTTCATCATATGAAAATGTCTCTTTTTCATAAAACTCATTAACTATGTCAGATTTACTAAATCCTAAAGCCTGTAGTAGCGTTGAAACAAATATTTTTTTCTTTCTATCAATTCTAAAGTATAAAAAATCCTTAACATCAAACTCAAAGTCTAACCAAGAGCCTCTATTTGGGATAACTCTGCAATTAAACAGAAGCTTTCCACTTGCGTGTGACTTGCCTTTGTCGTGATCAAAAAATACTCCAGGGCTTCTGTGCATTTGATTAACTACAACTCTTTGCACTCCATTTGTAATAAATGTTCCACTATTTGTCATCATTGGGACTTCACCCATATAAACTTCTTGCTCTTTTGCAGACAGAATATCTTTTGTGTTATTTTCTTGGTCTATTTCATAAACAACTAATCGCAATGTACATTTAAGAGCAGCTGAATAAGTAAGGCCTCTTGTGATACATTCATCAACGTCAAATTTAGGTTTTTCTAGTTTATAAGAAACATATTCTAAAGTTGCTTTATCATTTAAGTCCTCAATAGGAAAAATACTTTTAAAAACTCGATGGAAGCCTTTTACTAAATGTTGCTCTAAATCATCTTTAAATTCAGTAAGTTCTTTATAAGAGTTTTTCTGAACTTCAATTAGATTTGGTATTGAGAGACTTTCTTTAAGTTTTCCAAAACTTTTTCGAATATTTTTTTTCTTAGTAAAAGATAATTGCATATCTAGTTTATTACTGAATAAATTTATCCAGTAAGTAAATTCTTTCTTTTTTTATTTACTTAAGTTCTACTGTTGCGCCTGCTGCTTCTAACTTAGCTTTTATTTCCTCAGCTTCTTTTTTGTTAACACCAGATTTTACTTCTTTTGGTGCACCTTCTACTAAATCTTTTGCTTCCTTCAATCCAAGTTCTGTAACAGCTCTTACTTCTTTAATAACATTAATTTTTTTATCTCCTGCTGCTGTAAGCATGATTATAAAATCATCTTTATCCTCAGCCGGTGCTTCACTGCCTGAAGCTGTTGGTGCAGCGGCAACTGCTGCTGCTGCAGTAACTCCCCATTTTTCCTCTAGTTGTTTTGAAAGCTCAGCTGCCTCTACAACAGTTAAGCTAGATAAATCTTCTATAATTTTATTTAAGTCAGCCATAATAATAATTTATTTTGTTCCTAGTTATTTTTTTGATTTTTCGAGCGCTAAAATAGCGATTTTTGAAGCTGGTGCAAGTAAAATACTTGCGATTTTTTGTGCCGGAGAGCTTAAAATACCTACTATTTTAGCCCTAGCCTCTTCTAACGATGGAAGGGTTGCAACATTTTGAACTCCAGCAACATCTAAAATATCCGAACCCATGATTCCGCCCAAAATTTTAAGATTTTCATTCTCTTTTGCAAATTTAGTAAGAATTTTTGCAGAAGTGATAGCATCTTCGGAAAGAGCAACAGCCGTTGGACCTTTAAACAAATTTTTAAGATCTTTACATTTTGTCTTTTCAAGTGCTAATTTTGTAATCCTATTATTTGTTATTTTGAATTTAATGCCATGCTCTCTCATTTTTTTTCTCAGATCATCTAATTGGGTTACATTTAAACCTTGGTAATGTGTAACTATAACAGCTTCTGTACTATCAAACTGAGTTGTCATTTCACTTATGTAAATTTTTTTTTGTTCTTTATTAAGCATAATTATAAACTCTTATCTAATTTAACTTTATACGATACGCCCATGCTTGACGTAATAAACAATTGTTTTACTAAATCACCTTTAATTGTCAAATTTGATTTTTCTTTTTCTAAAGCATCAAGAATTGCTTTGTAATTATTAATTAACTTCTCGTCTTCAAATGACTTTTTTCCTATACTTAGTCCAATATTTCCATCTTTATCATTTCTGATCTCTACTTGACCTGCTTTTGCTTCGGTAACTGCTTTTTTAATTTCATTTGTGACAGTTCCTAATTTTGGGTTTGGCATTAAACCTTTTGGACCTAAAACTTTTCCTAATTTTGAAAGTTTAATCATCATAGAAGGTGTACAGATTAACTTTTCAAAATTTAATTCACCATTTTTAATTTTTTCGATTAACTCATCACCTCCAATTAAATCTGCTTTGGAGTCTTTTGCCTCGTTTAACTTAGTATCTTCGCAAACAACAGCCACCTTTACGTCTTTACCTGTTCCTCCTGGCATGTTTACAACGGTTCTTAAATTAACTTCACTTTTTTTTTGCTTATTATTAATTCTAATACTTAAATCAATTGACTCATCAAATTTAGTTGTACAATTCAATTTTATTGAACCCAAAATTTTATCAATATTTTCAGGTTTTAAGTCTTTTGTATTTTCTGGTAATTTGTTGTATCTTTTTGATGTCATTAATCTTTAACCTCTATACCCATTGATCTAGCTGAGCCAGCTATAATTTTAGAAGCCTCATCCAAATCGTGAGCATTAAGATCTTCCATTTTTTTTTCTGCGATATCTTTAAGTTGTTGCTTTGAAATTGAACCAATAATATTCCTACCAGGTTCCTTTGATCCACTTTTTAACTTCATAGCCTCTTTTATAAAATGTGATGCTGGTGGTGATTTTATTACAAAATCAAATTTTTTATCCTTATAAACAGTAATAATCACTGGAACTGGTTTTCCTGCAAATGCTTTTGTTTTATCATTAAAAGCTTTACAGAATTCCATTATATTAATTCCTCTTTGACCTAGCGCAGGTCCCACTGGTGGCGCGGGATTTGCCTGCCCGCCTTTAATTTGTAATTTTACATATCCGCTTATTTCTTTTTTTGCCATTAACTTGCCTTTTCTACTTGGTTATATTCTAAATCAACTGGTGTAGGACGTCCAAATATTGATACAGAAACTTTTAATCTTAATTTTTCTTCGTCAATGTCCTCAACTAATCCACTGAATGATGCAAAAGGTCCATCAATAACTTGAACCTTTTCTCCTACATTATATTCAATACCAGATTTGGGTTGCGCTACCCCATCTTTTATTTGTCCTAGTATCTTTTCAATTTCTTTATCTGAAACAGGGATTGGAGCACCTCTTGATCCAAGAAAACCACTTACCTTTTTTAAATTTTTAATCATATGGTATATATTATTGTCCATTTCGCTTTTAATTAAAATATAGCCTGGAAAATATTTTTTCTTTCTTTGCACCCTTTTTCCTCGTTTAACCTCAGTAACATCATGAGTAGGAACTATTATTTCCTCAAACTTTTCCGAAATCTCTGCTTTTTCAGCTTCTTCTTTAATAAGTTTAGCTACTTTATTTTCAAAACTTGAATGAGATTGAACTATATACCAGTTCTTCATTATATGCTTACCTTAAGTACTAATTCTAAAAAGAACTTTAAAACCTGATCTAATAATAAAAAGAATAGAGATGCTATAACTGCCATAGCAAATACCATAAGTGCACCTTGTACTGTTTCTTTTGCTGTAGGCCATGAAACTTTAAAAGCTTCTTGTTTCACGTCTTGAATAAATTTTAAGGGATTTTTCATATCTAAATTTCAGCTATTTTGGCAGGAGCGAAGGGAATCGAACCCCCAACCTCCGGTTTTGGAGACCGGCGCTCTACCAATTGAGCTACACTCCTATAGTGTTTACTCTATAATCTTAGTTACTACTCCAGCTCCTACTGTTCTACCACCTTCTCTAATTGCAAAGTTAAGTTTTTCATCCATTGCAATAGGTGTAATTAATTTTACTGTAAATTTTGCATCATCACCCGGCATAACCATCTCTGTACCTGACGGTAATTCAACTTCTCCAGTTACATCTGTTGTCCTAAAGTAAAATTGAGGTCTGTATTTAGTAAAGAAAGGAGTATGTCTTCCACCCTCTTCTTTCTTTAATACATATGCCTGTGCTTCAAATTTAGTATGAGGTTTAATAGAACCAGGCTTACATAAAACTTGGCCTCTTTCAACATCAGTTCTCTCTACACCTCTAAGAAGTGCACCAATGTTATCACCAGCCTCACCTGAATCTAAAAGCTTTCGAAACATTTCTACTCCTGTGCAAACTGATTTTTTAGTATCTCTAATACCAACAATTTCAATTTCCTCACCAGTTTTGATTACTCCAGACTCAACTCTTCCTGTTACAACAGTTCCTCTTCCAGAAATCGAAAATACATCTTCAACTGGCATCAAGAAATCTTTATCTTTTGGTCTATCAGGCTGAGGAATAAAATCATCAACAGCTTTCATTAAATCCATAATAGAGTTTTTACCAATTTCATCATCTCTTCCTTCAACTGCTGCTAAGGCTGAACCCTTAACTATTGGTGTTTTATCACCAGGAAATTTATAAGATGTTAAAAGATCTTTAATTTCTTCTTCAACTAGGTCAATCATTTCTTTGTCATCAACTTGGTCTACTTTATTTAAATATACTACTATGGCCGGGACACCAACTTGACGTGCAAGAAGTATGTGTTCTCTAGTTTGTGGCATAGGTCCATCAGCTGCGTTAACTACTAATATTGCACCATCCATTTGTGCAGCACCGGTTATCATATTTTTTACATAGTCTGCGTGGCCTGGGCAGTCTACATGAGCGTAATGTCTTTTTTCAGTTTCATACTCCACGTGAGCCGTTGAGATCGTTATCCCTCTCTCTTTTTCTTCTGGAGCCTTATCAATTTGGTCATAAGCAGTAAATTGTGCACCACCAGACTCTGCTAATACTTTTGTTATCGCAGCTGTTAATGTTGTCTTACCATGATCTACATGGCCAATAGTTCCAATATTACAGTGCGGTTTATTTCTTACAAACTTTTCTTTTGACATTACTTTTTTACCTCTTTTTTTTTTTTTTTTAATTTTTGGAGCGGGTAAAGGGAATCGAACCCTTACATCCAGCTTGGAAGGCTAGCGTTCTACCATTGAACTACACCCGCATCACCCAAGTATACTCCTAAATTGTTTAAATATTTATTGAATGGTGGAGGGGGAAGGATTCGAACCTTCGAAGACCGAAGTCAACGGGTTTACAGCCCGCCCCATTTGACCGCTTTGGTACCCCTCCCTAATAGCAGGGGAAGCGTCCCCTTGTTCAATAAAGCTTCAAACAACATGCGTTTTATATATTTTTATTGTACAAATGCAACACGTGAATTTCGTGAAAAATAGTATAAAAAACCCTTTAAATTCATAAAATATGACTCAAAAATCATCTTTTTTTATCGCTGGACGACATGCAGTTATTGGAGCATTAAAAAATGTAGACAGAAGAGTAATTAAAATATTCTTAACTGAAGAAAGTAAAAAAAATATACATAAACTTAACCCACATAAAAATTTGTTAAAAGATATCAAGGTTTTTTTTAAAACTAAAAAAGAACTAGATAAGTACTGCAGAAGTGAAGATATTTTGCATCAAGGCTATGTTGCTGAAATAGAACATTTGGAAAATCCTGAATTAAAAGAATTTATTAAAGAAAAAAATAATTTAACATTTGTTTGTTTAGATGAGGTTACAGATCCAAGAAATATTGGTTCATTGATTAGGAGTGCAGCTTCATTTAATATTGATGGACTTATAGTAAAAGAAAGACATTTTCCAAGTGAAAGCAAATTATTATATAAATCCGCAAGTGGCTGCGTAGAGCACTTAAATATTTTTCAAGTATCAAACATAAATACCACTTTAAAATACTTAAGAGACAAAAATTTCTGGGTTTATGGTTTTACCGCTAACAGTGAAAAAAATTTTACTGATGTAAAGTGGAATGGGAATAATGTTCTACTTTTTGGATCAGAAGGACACGGTCTTAATCAACATACACAAAAATACACAGACTTTTCAGTAAAGATTAATATTAACAAAAATATTGAGAGTTTAAATATATCTAATAGTGCAGCAATAGTTTTTCATCATATAAATCAACAAAAATAATTCTTGATAATATATTAAATGCTATTAAAAAACTCTACAAGCCCTTGTAGCTCAGTTGGTAGAGCAATTGATTTGTAATCAATAGGTCCGCGGTTCGAATCCGTGCGGGGGCACCACTTCCTTAGTAAAATCAACGTTATCTATTTTTGCAAAACTAAAAATTTAATAATTTGGTAGCAATGAGTGTTACCATAGTGCTACCACTTTTGTAGACCAATCAACAGATCATTCATGTTTAATTTTAGATAATTATTAACTAAATACAAAAACTGTAGAGTCTTCTAGCTCAGTAATATTCAGCTTATCTTTTTTTATTGATACACTAACATTATTAGCTTCTAAAAAATCTTTGACCTGGGAAGATTTTATTCCATAGTTAGTATTTTCACTCTCTACTCCAAATGCAGCTTTTGTATAATCTTTAGATAATTTCATTGTCGCTACTCCTACAAGGCTACCAGAGTCTTTATCAACTATTGGACCTCCACTATTACCTGGATTGACTGTTGCATCAATTTGCAACATAGAAGTGTTGTTCTTTATACCCTTAAGTGAGTTTATAATTCCAGATGTAATTTTCAAATCATCACTAATATATTTTCCATAAGGATAACCAGCTACTAGAATACTCTGAGCTTTTTTTGGAGAGTTATTTGAAAACTTAATATAATTTTTATTTTTTACTTCAACTTTAAGCAATGCGATGTCTAAAATTTCATCAAACGCAATCATCTTTGCTTCCTTCTCCTTATTTTTAAACATGATCTTGGTATTATTCTCACTTGTTTTTACTACATGATAATTTGTTATCACGTAACCTTCGTTGTTAACGAAAAAACCAGTTCCAACTGTACCTGTAGCGGGATTTTCATCTTTTGATATAGCTTCTTTTTGTTTTTTGGATTTATTAGAATTTTCTGATGTACTTTCTTCAGTGTTATCACTAACTTTAGGCGAGCCAGAAGCTACAGATACTAAGTATCCTTTAGCTATGTCATCAACCTGACCAGAATTATTTTGATGAACGATCCACGTACTTTCAACCGCTCCTTCTTTTTTAAATTTGCTTCTTAACGTATTACCGTTAAATTTTGTTGAGACCGAAAATACATCAAGGTCACTTCTAAATATTATTAATTGTTTTTTTAAATTTATTGTATTTGCCAACCCAATACATGTACCCTCTTTAACATATTGTTCTATATGTGCCTTATAAACTTCTGGCTGAGCTTCATCAGATATTAACAACATTAAAATATCAGCCCACTCTGCTGCTTTAGATAATTTCATGACTTTAAAACCTTTGGACTCAGCTTTAGATATGTTTTTTGAATCTTCTCGTAAAGCTATTACAATATTACTTACACCACTGTCCTGTAAATTTAATGCATGAGCTTCAGCTTGATTACCAAAACCAAATATTGCGATTCTTTTATTGTTAATTAAATCTATTTTTGAGTCACTTTGAGATTTATTATTTTTTGTTTTTTTTTCAGAATTAAAAATATCGAATAAACCCATAACTATATTAAATCATATCATTGCTACCATAGTGTTACCAAGTCAAAAATATTTTAGGATTATTGTTGCAAACAAATGTTTATTTAAACTTTTAGAATTGATTTGTAATCAATAGGTCCGCGGTTCGAATCCGTGCGGGGGCACCACAAATTGTTAAAAAATAATGATTAATAAGTTGGTATCTATCCTTTTAAATTTTATTTAATATTTCTTATTATTTAATAATAATTATTGTGAAAGGATTGAGAATAAATTACTTGAGAAGAAAAAAATTTCTTTGAATGTATTTTGAAGAAATAAATTTATAGGTCTTTAATTATTCTTTATATGTGGGAAATGCATCCAACCTGTAACAATATATTTAAGTCCACTGTTTAAAATTTTACCATTATGAGCATGTGTCCATTCAGCAGGCCAAATTAATGTTTTTCCTATTTCTGGTTTAATTTCTATATCATAATGTGAAAAGTGTGTTGTACCACCATCTTCAACATTATTTAGATATGTCATCCATGCAAATAATCTGTGTGATGATGAAATAGAACTTCTTTCGGTATGAACTTTAGCAAAATGTCCACCTGGAGAATATTTTTGAATATTAAATTTTCCAATATGTACCTCTTTAAACAAACTCTTTAAAAATGGCCACTGGTTTTGGTAATCTTTAAAGCTTTCAAATAAGTTGTTAATATATTTATTTAGACATTTAAATTTTTCATTTTTTAAATCATTCGCATTAACCACAATGTCTGTAGTTTTTTTGATTTCTAAATTTTTGCCAGAACCAGATACTCCGTCTCTTTGTAAATTTCTATTTTCTTCAAAAAAATTTATAATTTCTTTACACAAATCATCATTTTCTAAGTTCCAGGCTCCAATAAAATGTGGATATTTTTCCTCATTTTTTATTGTGCTTGATCTGATATTTATTCTTTTCATTACTAAATAATTTTAAAATCTTTTTGAGTAAATGATATAACACCCTGTGTTTTAGCTATTAAGTTTAAACCATGGTTATGTTCATTTAATTTAAGTAATAATTCGCCATATGCAATAATAGTTTTTTTATTATTTGGGTCTAGACTAATAGCTTTTTTATAAATTTCTTTAGCCTCAATTAATCTACCAAGTTTTTCGACTATTATGCCAAGGTTGCTATAAGCCATAGCATAATTAGGTCTAAGATTTATAGTTTTTCTTAAACTCAATTCAGCTTCTTTAAATCTTCCTAATGCATGAAATATAATGCCTAAATTATTATAAGCACTTAAATTGTCAGGTTTAAGTTCTATGGCTTTTTTATAAATTATTTCAGCTTCTTTTAACTTGCCTAATTTTTGTAAGGTGACGCCAAGATTATTATGTGCTTGAGTGTGATTAGGTTCATGATTAATTATTTTTTTATAAGTATCTTCCGCCTTTAGAAGTTGGCCATTTTTAAAATTAGTATCGCCTTCCTCAAGTAATTGATTAATATCTATATTCATAATAATATAAACATTTTAACACCTCATTAATATTGTGTCGAGATTTGAAATATTATGTAAATAATATTTTTAAACTTTATGTTACTATAATGATTTAGAAGTAATTTGCTTTTTTGGATCAAAAAATGGTTTCTCTATGACATCACACTTAAAGACCTTATTATCAATAGTAACTTCAATCTCTAAACCGATTTTTGTGTAATCAATATCGACCATACCTAAAGCAATATTTTTTTTTAAACGAGGTGAATATACTGCTGAGGTTACTTTTCCTATAATCTTATTGTCAGACTTTAAAGGCCAATATGTAGTATTTGGTCCACCTAACTTTTCACATTTAATATGTAAACCAATTTGTAATCTTTTAACCCCTTCTGCTTTAATTTTTTTAAGTGCTTTTTTTCCTATAAAATCTATATCACCATTTAAGTGGACTAAACGATCTAAACCTAATTCATAAGGATTTGTATGAATGTCAGCATCAGCATGATAAGAAAGCATAGCACCTTCTATTCTTCTTATAGAAGAAGTGTGACCTGGTTTGAGTCCAAATTTTTCTCCAGCTAACATAATTTTTTCATATAGTTCATTTCCTTTTGAACCATCTCTTAAAAATAATTCATAACCAAATTCACTTGACCAACCTGTTCTTGATACAATTAATGGTATTCCATCTAAATCTAATTCTCTAAACCAATAATATTTTAAATCTTTTATACTTTCTCCAAATAATTTAATCATGATTTCAGCAGACTTTGGTCCTTGCAATTGTAATGGCGAAACATCTGGCTCAGTTATTTTCACATCTAATGCTGAGTTAATAGCTACTCCTTGAGCCCATAATAAAATATCACTGTCACCTAAAGATAACCAAAAGTGATTTTCCCCCAAACGTAAAAGAACAGGGTCATTTAGTACCCCACCTTGTGCGTTTGTAATTAAAACATATTTACATTGTCCAACAGATAATTTTGATAAATCTCTTGGTGTTAATAATTGAATAAATTTAAACGCATCTGGTCCAGTAATTTCTACTTGTCTTTCAACAGCAACATCACATAAAATTGCTGTTTCAATTAAGTTCCAAAAGTTTTGTTCAGGATCGCCGAAATCACGAGGTATATACATATGATTATATACAGAAAAACCAGTAGCTCCCCATTTAACAGTTGAGTCAAAATATGGAGATTTTCTAATTTGAGTTCCAAACCCAAAATTTTTGTTGCTCATTAATTTGTTTCTTTTCTGATCTGTTCTATTTTAATTTTTTTTTGAAGACTTCTATTTGAGTCGTACAGAAGATTGAACTTAATTTTTTTATTTATTTTTATAGAAATAATTTTAGCATTTCTTACTTCGTAATTGTCAGCTACAGCACTGATAGGTCTCTTTTGAATGTTTAAATTTTTAATAATAATTTTTGATTTATCGCTAACTACTCTACCCTTCCATCTTCTTGGTCTAAAAGCACTAATTGGTCTGATAGACAACTTCTTCGAATCTAAGTTTAATATAGGACCATAAACTGACATATTATAAGCAGTACTTCCAGCTGGTGTAGAAACTAAAATTCCATCTGATACTAATTTTTTTATAATTTTCTGTGATCCACTAGAAATTTCCAACGAGGCTGTTTGTCTGCTTTGTCTTAATATAGATACCTCGTTTATTGCAATAGATTTTTTATTTTTATTAAATTTATTTTTAACAACCATTTCTAACGGTGAAATTGTGACAGACTTTGCCTTGGACAAGTTTTTTACTGTATTTTTTGATGAAAATTTATTCATTAAAAAACCATAACTCCCAGCATTTATCCCATAGAAAGGTTTTTTGAATTTATTATACTTTTTCAAAGACGAAAGCATAAAACCATCACCTCCAACAACAATTATTAGATTACATTTACCTAAGGATATATTTTTGATTTTATGATCAAGAAAATTTTTAATTTTTTTTGATGTTTTTGTATTATCAAAAAGAATATGTGGTTTGATCATTTAATGGTGCCCTCGGCCAGACTCGAACTGGCACTCCATAAATGGCAAGGATTTTAAGTCCTTTGTGTCTACCAATTTCACCACGAGGGCATTAATCAATTTCATAAGTGTTTATGCCAATATTTATAATTGAACAAGAGGAATAAGTAAAATTTTTTTATTTTATCTCTATATGTACAGGTCGAGTACAGGTTATCCTATATTATCCTATATAAATATTATTTAAATCTTTAGAGATGGTCTTTTTATTTTTTTAGATAATTTAATTTTTAGCAAGCGATAAAAGTTTCTCACAATTGCCTGTATCCAATGCATTGGTGCCTTTATAAGTCAACATAAGTTCAAATGCAGTTTCTACAAATGCATCAATTTTATAATAATCAGGGGTATTTTTACTCTTAGTATTTCTTATTGATATTAATTGCTTCCAAGTTGATCTACATATCTCATAACCAGGTTTTGCTATATAGGTATTTGCCTGATTAGCTTTAAGCATTTTCATATATTTATCTACTTGGTAAGCTCTTGCGCCCTCATAGTCTGTAAGTTTTTTTAACTGTCCATTTTCAAATATTACGTATGTAAAAGTTACATCTTTAAATTGTAATGTTCCTGAACCATGAGGATAATTATTTTTGAATTCACCCCTATAAAGAATGACATTATTTGCTTCAACTAAATCATTATATATTTCTGGGGGTGCATTTGACATCTCATAAGCAGCTTTACAATTAGTCCATATTGTTGCATTTAAATCACATTTTTCCAAAGGACTTGTGTCAAAAGCTTCTGCATTACCTTTTATATAAATAACTCCATCTTTTTTAACTATAAGTTCTTTAGGAATTACTGCCTCTATATTTTTTTTATTGTTTAAGTTTTTTGGATTTTCTGAAACATAAATTTTATTACATGTTTGATAGCTGTTAATACCCACATAATCATTAGCTTTTGTTTTAAAGACACTATTCTTAATTTTTGTAATTAAGTCATACATATTATGATCATTAACTCCGTTGTAATTATTATCAAAATAATATGCTAGATTGTTCATAGATCTATGAGTAGAAGGAAAATACATATGCGATATTATTTTTTGAAATGAATTATCATCTATATATTTAAATTCATAAAATGACAAAGTATCAGAATACAAAACATCTTCTGGAGATTTATGTTTACCTCTACTCCAATATATGCTGGATGCATTAAACGTGAAAAATGACTTTGAGTTTAATTTACTCATATTAAAAAGTGGATAATCTAAAGTAAAATTATTAGAACTAAAATTTAGATTTTTTTCATTTCTTTTAAAAAAATGTTTTGCAAAAAACTTTGGATCACCCTCTAAAATCCCTGCTTCAGCTGTATAAATAACAATATAATCGTCAAATACATTTTGAAATTCATTTTTTTTTTCTTGATTCATAAATACAGCTTTAAATTGATTAAGGCCATCGTGTGTACTACCCTCTCCACTTAACCATATAGGTGCTAATCTACGAGAATTAATATTTGATTTTTGACATTTAAAAATAGATAAATTCTTGTAATCTTTATAATAATCTAAGTTATAAGAGATTTTTTCTTCTTTCTTAGTAACTATATTTTTTTTGGTTTCACTGACACTCTCTTTTTTTATTTCTTTATCTCCTGAATTTTGTTTTGATAAATTTTTTGAATTCTCTTTAGAAGATGAAAACGTTTCTTTAGAGACAATCTCACTAAACTTTGAAGAAAATTTGATATGTAAAATTTCTTTCTGAGCACCCTCTGAACCTGGTCTTTTATCATAGTTATAAATCCAAGGTTTTTTTGATATTTTTTTAAGATAATACTTTTTTTTATCATTATCAGATATCAATCTTATTTGATTTTTTAATAATCCATGTACTTTCCATGAGCCACTTTGAATAATAGTATCACCATTGATTATTTCATAAGTTTTTTCCCTAAATTTATATTCTCTAGATCCATTTTCTGAAATAAGAGTTAAATCATTGTTTATAAAAAAATTTTTTAGTTTTTTTCCTTTAATAGCCACTTCAATTTTAAATGTTTCGGCAATATCGGTTGCGGCTTTTTTGATGTCACTTTCTAATTTTTTAATATCATCATTTGTTTGAGCAGATGTAATTATAAACATAATTATTACTGAAATTTTAATTAACAATTTTTTCATGATTAAGAATTTAGCTTATCATTCTATGTACAGGTTTAGTACAGGTTTTGAGGTATTTGATTACACTTATTTTCTAATCTTAATTGAAAGCTAATTTAAAGTTATGAGATTTTATAGGATGTTTTAAACTACCTTGGACTAGTATGGACTGACTCACTTGTGAATCCCTCGGCTTTTAAGTCCTTTGTGTCTACCAATTTCACCACGAGGGCATTAATGAATTTCATGAGTATTTATGCTAATATTTATAATTCAACAAGGTTAATAAGTAAATTTTTTTTATTATGGCAGCGATTATTTCTGGAAAGTTAGTTAAACTAGGAGCAGGTCAAAATGCTTTGGGAGGAACTGAATTACTAGCTGAAAGATTAATAAAGGGCACAAAAAAAGAACTATTTAAAAATATAAATATTATATTTAACAGACCTGAATTTTATGAAAAATATATGGCTGACTCTAAGAATGTCTTTTATTTTCAAGATTTGCCTAATGACAAAATGTATAAAAAACTCTTTGAAACTGAAATGATTAATAAATTTTCACATTTTGTTTTTAACAGCTTTTATCAAAAAGAAGTGTTTTGTAATAGATTTAATTTTAACGACAAAACCATTTCAGTAATAAAAAATTCAATTACACCAATTGAAGTAAATCAAAAAAAATACGATGGAAAAATAAATCTAATTTATCATACTACTCCTCATAGAGGTTTGGCTTTACTCGCTCATTGTTTTCCAAATATAATCGCTAAAAATGACAAAGTTAATTTAAAAGTTTTTTCTAGTTTAAAGATTTATGGTTGGGATGATAAAGATATTGTGTTCGAACCTCTTTATAAAAAGTTAAAAAATATGAAAAATGTTGAATATTTCTCTAATGTTTCAAATGATAAAATAAGGGCCGAACTTATAAATTCTCATATCTTTTCGTATCCAAATATATGGCCTGAGACATCTTGTTTAGCAGCTATTGAGGCAATGAGTGCAAAAAATTTAATAGTTCTTCCTAATCTTGCAGCTCTTAGAGAAACTGGGAGTAAAAGTAAATTTTTATATAACTTTAAAAATAATATAAAAGACCATATCGAAACTTTTTATAAACAACTTACTTTAGCAATTCAATTTGTTGAAAAACAATCAGATGATTATTATTCCCATTTAAATGAATTAAAAATATATGCAGATAAGTATCATAATCTTAAAGATTTTTTACAAAAATGGGAAAAAGTCCTATCTAAAGTATAATTTACAATTTGGGAATAAATAACAATTTTCAATAGATTAAATAAATTATTAGGTCTATTTTAATATTTCATTAAAATGCACTGATAAACTTTCAAAAATCTTTTCTGAGCCAATTTCATTTGGATGGCCTTCATTTTTAATAATAAATTTTTGATTATTTAAATGAACATCCTTTAACAATTTTGAATTATTATAAAAATTTATCAAATTATTTTTAAAAAAATGTTTGTTGTTTTTTATAAATATTTGTCCAGGATCATTAAAAATATCATCCTCATTTTTTTCTTTTGTCCATCCTAAATTTATAATATAGAGCAATGCATTACATTCATCAGATACAAATTTCAAATCAAGAAATATTTTTTCAGCATCATTAACTATCTCCTGTGATGTCATTTTATCAAATTCAATTGAAGTTCCTTGTATTTTTTTTTGAGGTTTCTTTAGTGAAAATTTTTTTTCTCCTGCAAAAATTTCATTAATTTTATAAATTTTATCTCTTAAAAATGCAACAGTCATAACATTTTCTATTAAAACTCTATAAATAAAATTTTTTTCTTTTAATGATTTAGAACTTTTCCTAATTGCAGGCTCTCTTATTCTTGCTAGGTCACCATCATTCAAAATTACAATTATTTTCTTAGGGTTAATTGTTTTACAATAATTTTTTGTAAATAAATAATAATCTTCTAAACTCCAGCCAGGAACACTGCTATTAATAAAATTGTATTGACTAAATTCATTTTGCAACTTGTTAATGTAAGTATCTTTATCTTTTAAATACAAACCAAATGTAAATGAGTCTCCTAAAATGAGAATTTTGTCTCCTTTATTTTTTAATGGTTGGGTAACTCTATTTCTATATTCTCCGAAAGTATATTTTGCATAATACCTCGAATTCCATCTGTCTATTTTATGTACATAATTTTTCTTTAAAGTATAGAAATTATTTTCATTAATTCTTTCAGCGTACCAACTTTGCATGTTGATTGGGTAAAAAACTCGAAAAAATAATTCGACAACTAGTAAACTTAATATAAATGTAATTATTGTAAGTACAAAATTTTTTTTCATAAATAATTATAATAAAAAAATCATTATGATAATATTTCCTTTCATGAAACAAAAAAAACAGATTATAATTTTTACCGATTTGGATGGATCTCTGTTAGACAAAGATACATTTAAATTTGACGAAATTGAGGATTATTTTAAAGAATTGATTTTAAAGGGTATTAAAATAATTCCGAACTCAAGCAAAACAGAGGCCGAATTATTAAATTTTAACAAACAATTTAATTTAAATTTACCTTTTATTTCAGAGAATGGTTCCTCTATTCATGGACTTAATTTAATACACAAAGATCTACCGAACAAAGTTTCAATAAGTAGAACTGCTGATCAAATTATTTCAATTTATACTAAAATTATTCCCAATTATTTAAAACAGAAAATTAATTTTATTTTAAAATTAAATTATAAAGAGCAAGAGAAAATTTTTGGACTTCCATTGAATAAAGTGATGTTGGCTAGAAAAAGAAACTATACATTACCAATTCAATTTGTGGGAAATGAAACTGAAAAAAATGAATTAATTAAAATTATCAAGGAAGTTGGATTAACTTTACAAACTGGCGGTAGAATAATTAATATTTGTGACAACGTAAATAAATCAAAAGCTATGTCTAATGCACTTCAGTTAATTAGCAAAAAATTAAATGATGAGATCATAACAATTGGTGTCGGTGACAATGAAAATGATATAGAAATGATAAAACAGAGTAATTACCCATGTTTGGTAAAAAATGATAATTTTAATAGTTCATTGATAAACATAGATAATTTAATCAAATCTGAAGAGCCATCTCCTAGAGGATGGGCTGATGTGATCAAAACGGCTATACAAAAAATTAAAACTTAAGATAGGTTCCGGCCATGAGTGATTTCTATCAAGACGGCACTATTTCAACACTTCATGACTTTGGTACTAAGTCAACTAAAGATCTAGAAAAAGATCTTTTAAATTTTTCTAAAGAAAGAAAAATGGAACTTATTTTGCCCTGTCTTTATTCAGAATTAAAAGGTGATGCTTTACCTAAAATTGTCAGTGAGATAAGTAAGACAAATTATTTAAATCATATAATTATTGGTTTGGATAAAGCTACAGAAGCACAGGCAAGAAAAGCTTGGACATTTTTTGAGAAATTAGAAACTCCATTTACAATTCTTTGGAACGATGGACCTAATCTTAAAAAATTAGATAAAGAGTTAAAAAAATTAGGCCTCGCTCCTAATGAATATGGAAAAGGGCGAAATGTTTGGTATTGCATTGGTATGTCAATTGCAAGAGACAGTGCAAGGTCTGTTGCATTACATGATTGTGACATAAAAACTTATGATCGAAGAATGTTAGCAAAACTGTTTTATCCTGTAGTAAATCCATTATTCAATTTCGAATTTTGCAAAGGTTTTTATCCAAGAGTTGCAGATAACAAAATGAATGGAAGAGTTGCAAGATTACTTGTATTTCCACTATTAAATGCATTAGAGAAAACTATCGGTAACAGTGATTATATAAACTTCATGAAGTCTTTTAAATATCCTTTAGCAGGAGAATTTTCATTTAGAAGAAATATTTTACCAGAATTAAGAATTTCTTCAGACTGGGGAATAGAAATTGGAATTCTATCTGAAATGCAAAGAAACTTTTCTCCACAAAATATATGTCAGGTAGATTTGGCTGATACCTATGATCATAAGCACCAAAATTTATCTATTAATGACGAAAAGCAGGGTCTATCCAGAATGTCTATTGATATTATAAAAACATTTATAAAAAAATTAGCAACTCAAGGTCACTCATTTAGTAAAGAACAGTTTAGATCTTTAAAAGCAACTTACTATAGAGCTGCATTAGATCTAATAGATGCTTACAGAAACGATGCACAAATGAATGGCTTAAAATTTGACTCTCATACAGAAGAAAAGGCAGTTGAATTATTTGCTGCAAATATTATGAAAGCAGGTGATGCGTTTTATCAAAACCCAATGGATACCCCCTTTATTCCTACATGGAGTAGAGTTAAAAGTGCAATACCAGATTTTTTAGTAAGATTAGAAAAAGCAGTTAACGAAGATAACATGCGTTATATTTAAATTAATTAGTCATCTGAATTGTATTGAGGATGCTTAGACTCAGGACGATTTTTATGTTTCACTACTATTGATCCATTAACAACCTTAATATCGTATCCCCAGTTATCCCAACCCTTTAATGATAATGGTTCTTTTAGTTTGTCCTCAAGTGTACGTGGGTATACATAACAACCCTCACTATCTCCATATTGAACTCTCGCTTCATCCATTTTTTTTTTAACTTCCATATGTAAATCTAATGGCACATTTAAATGTTGCCCAAGTAAGTAGCTTAAATTCATATCCTTGCATGCTAAATCCATTGTAAACCCAGCTTCATATTTCTGATTAAAAATATGAGGCACAACTGTTTCCCACGCAAAAGAGTTGCCAGCTGAAACTCTAATAGCGTCAAAAAAACTTTCTAAATCTAGTCCTGCCCTTTTAGCAATCATCATACATTCCGATGCTGCGACCATATTGGTAAATGCAAGCATATTTGAAACAACTTTTGTAATTGCACCTGCCCCTATATCACCACATAAGACAACCACTTCACCAATTGCATCCTGTAAAACTTCTTTCCAATTATTGAAAATTTCTTTATCTCCACCAGCTAAACAAACCATATTGTTATTTTGTAATGCATGAACACCTCCTGTAAGAGTAGCTTCTAACATTGAAACACCATATGTTTTTGCTTTTTCTGATAATTCTTGTGTTTGTTTAAAATCAGTTGTGGATGTATCTATCCAAATCATTCCTGAAGATGCATTTTGCAATAAGCCATTTTCACCATCTACAGCGTTTAATACATGTTCTGGCTTAGGTAGACAGGTTAATACTACCTTACATTTTTCTGCAAGATCTTTAATAGAATTTGCTTTAATAATATCCTTTGGAACATCATTAAGTTTGTTCTTATCAATATCAAAGGCTACAAGTTTATATTTCTGTGCTTTGTGTAAATTATTTAAGATTGGTGTACCGGCATTCCCTAAGCCAATCACTCCTATTGTTATGATATCGCTCATGATCTCTCCTTTCATAATTTAAATAAATGTTGATGTTACATCTCCAAAAGCTGATGAGGTAACTTCAATCAACTTCTTTTCATAAATTGGTACAGGAAAACCATAAGCTCCTATTAAAATTAAATCATTTTTTTTCAAAATATTATTTGTTTTTGCTTTATCTTTAACTAACCACTCTATTTCCCCAAGCATATCAAAAGGCCATTTTTTATCTATCCATTTATCGACTACTTCATTGTCATAAACAAGTTTAAGATCTGTAATTTCAGTGTTGTTTGGAACCTTATTTTCTTGTCCTAGTATAACTCCAGCGTGAATTGCATTATTAGCTAAAAGTTCTGCACCATTTGGAGCATCTCCATTAAAAACTAAATTATGTATTTCTATAAGAGGATAAATCGATTGAACAGACTCTAGAATATAATCAAATGAAACAAGATCTGGATTAATATCTCTATTAAGTATTACTCCAAATTCTGCTTCCATAGCTGGATTAGAATAATCTTTTTTATTAAGTTCCACACCGTTTTGATGCAATTCGCTATTCCAAAGAAATCCACTAGCTGGATGAGTAAAGCCCATTTTTTTTTGAGTATCATTTGAAACACAACCAATTTTATAACCAATAATTTCCTCACCTCTTTTGAGTCTTAAATCGGCGACTTTAGATTGTATTAGTAAAGCATTTTCATTACTTATTACTACTTTGTCTTTAAATAACTGGCTAGGTTTTTTTGCGTCGTAATCTTCAAGAATTTTATTTGAATATAAATCTAATTCTTTTGAAGATAATTTGCTCATTAAATAAGTAAAACAACTAAAAATATCATCTGAATAAAATTAATCACAACAGATATAAAGTGTGAATATTTAAATTTTTTATCCTGCTTTTCGTCTCTATATTTATTTATCAGAGGCATTAATAAATAATTTGAAGTCGCAAATAAAAGTGTAATTGCAAGTATTAAGTAAAAATCTATTCCTAATTTACTTAAGAATAAAAAAGTTAATAAAACAATTAAACTTAAACCTAGGTTAACATTGTAATAAAAAGGAAATATTCTTCTTATGAACTTTCTGGCATTATCTTCATCTAAAGTAGTAAATACCACTGGAGCAATAACAAATGAAAAGAATAACATTATACCCAAAATCATAGCTGTTAGGTAAATACTAATTTGTTCAATCATAATTTAGCTTTCTATTGAATTTTCCTCTTTCATTAATATTGGTCTACCATCTTGCGCGGTATTAAGAGGTATAATTTTTCCTTTATATTTTGCACATAAAGTTGGTGCACTTCTAACTTCTTCACCTAATCTTACTTCTAAATCAACAATAACTAATTTTGCATCTTCTAATTCTTTTAATATTCTCATTTTAGTCCTTTGGTTAATTAATTTAATTTAATGACAGGCTTGATTATGCTTTTTAAGTCTCCAATAATTATAAGGCCATGGAGTAACAAATCCAACTGCTAACATTATAGGCACAACCCACCATGTGAGCATTGCACCTCCTGTTAATACATAATCTGTAATATTCATTGCAACTTCCATACTAATCATAGAAATAAAGCTCATTCCTAAAGCTGTTTTTAATGCTTTTTGAAAAGTAAACTTTTGTTTTATAAGAATAAATGTCTCTAATATTACACTAGTTATTAAACCGTTTATTATTGCTAAAATCATAATGCTTAAAACCGGGAAAGGAATTTTGGTTATTTGAAAAAATAATATAGTTCCAAAATCACCAATAGCACAACCTAACAAGCACCAAGCAGTGTTCTTAGCACTTCTTTTCCAGGTGTGTTTACAATGCCAATTAAGTTTAAATGTTTCAGCACTCATGTTTGCTTCTTATCAAATTTTTAATAGTAATTGGTGTATAATATTGACGTATAAAATGATTAAAAATAAGGATAATACTTTAAATAGATAGTAAAAATATTATCAAATGGACAAAATATTTCAAAAAATATGCGATCTGTATCCTCATTATAGAATAAATACCAGGATTAAAAAAAAAATCTTTTATATTGTTTTTGCACTCTTTAAATCATTTATAAATGGGCCAATTAAATTAAATTTTGGAAATTTTTTTTTCTATTCTTACCCACAAAGAAAAAATTATAGTAGATCATTACTTAGTAAAGTAAATTTACATGATGAAAGAGAAATCAATTTTTTTATAAAGAATATCGATGACAACTCTGTATTTATCGATTGTGGTGCAAACCAAGGTTTTTATACTATACCAATAGCAGCCTCGAATAAAAATTGTAAGATAATAGCTTTTGAACCTTCAGTCCAAGAAATGGAGTACTTAAATCAAAATATTTTATTAAACAATATTGAAAATATTGAAACCTCATATTTAGGTATTGGGGATAAAGAAGGTTCTTTCAAATTTAAAAATGATAATTTAGAAAAAAACTCAACAAAGGGTGGATTGATCATTGAAGATGATAATGAAACAAATGAAATCAAAATGATTGATGTTACAACATTAGACAAATTTATAAATGATCGTAAATTAGACATCACTAGCGATACAAAATTATTTATTAAAATTGATCTAGAAGGTTATGATATAAATGCTGTTTATGGATCAAAAAATATTATAAAAAATTACTTTTCAGTATTTCTAGTAGAGTTCTCTAAAATGGCTGTTGCTAGCGAAATATACTCAAAAAATGAGTTTAATAACTTTTTAAAAGAAAACGAACTAAGTATCTTAGATATATATGGAAAAAATCTTACTTTAGATAACATTCATTCAATGTTGGATAACCTCAAGGGAAATCATCAGGTTTGTGGAAATTTTATAGTTGTTAAGGAAAGTTTAGTTAAAAACTTAAACTTTTAAAATTTTTTTAAAGCTTTTAAAGTATGTATTTATCACCTAAATACATTGCAAAAGCGATAGCGGCACCTAATAAAATATACTTCATTCTAAACAATTATATTAAAGCACTTATAAAGTAAATTTTTAATAATTTTTATCTTTTAAGCTTTTGTACTGAAACCAAATAATGGCTAATAAAATAAGCACAAAAATTGGATAGCCAACAATAAAAATGATTATATTTATTAGCTCATAGGAAATGCCAAAAAATTGAGCCCAGTCACTTAAGAGAGCCACACACCAATAAAAAATATTATTTATCATAAATTAATTAGTTTTATTTAAATTAGGCTAGGTAGAAAAGGAGAAAACCCTAGCCTAATTATTAAGGTGGACAACAAACATAAAAAAAAACCACCTTTGGAGTGACTGTCACTATGACTAGTATGGAGGAGTAACAAGCACTTATACCCTTAACGGATAAATTATAAATTGTTCCAAAAAATATTATTTTTTTTCTAGACGTTTTTTTAGATCTTCAATTTCTTCTAAATATTTCTGAATTTGAGATTTAAGGATAGAAATTTCCTCTTCAAGACTTTTTATTCTTTTATCTACTTTATCTGAATTAACAAGCTCTACACCTCTAAAATTATCTTTATCAGTGTCTAAACCTCTAAATGAGGTTGAATTCATTTGAAAACCAATAGTAAACATAAATATAGCAGCAATAGGATATGCAACAAAGTTTCTTAAAGGTTTTTTGAAAATTACTTCAAAGATATTTATTTTTCTGTTTTCTAATCTATCTTTATTTTTAAGAATTAGCTTTGAAGAGTTATCTTTAATACTGGAAACATAATCACCATAAAAATTTTTTGATAATTTTAGGTCTTCATACGCTAATTTTGCCTCAGTATTTTCAGAGATTAATTTTTTAACTTTTTCTAATTCAGAGCTGTCTAATTGCTCATCAGCATACGACATTATCAAGCTAAGTTCTTTATCAGTTAATTTCTTAATCATTTTTTAACCTTTTTTTTATACAATCAATAACTGCAATTCTAGCTCTAGCTAAACTACTTTTTACAGTCCCTTGAGCAATATCAAGTCTTTCTGCAATTTCATCATATTTTAAACCTTCAGAAAATAGAGTTAAAACAGATTTTTGTAACTCATTCTTTAATGATGATAAACATATTTGAGCTATTTCAAATCTTTTATACTTTGCAATTTTTAGTTCTTTTTCAATCATTTGATCCTCAGCATTAATACTTTTGTATTTAATTTCTTCATCGATATCTCTTGCATTGTATTCAATATAGTCTTCTATGGGTAAATCTTGATCTCCATTGTCTTTTAACGAATAAGAGCTATTTTTGTTCCCTAAATCTTCCTTAGAAACTAGCCTTGTTTTTTTTCTTTTAGTATCAATAAATAGATTTCTAATAACTCTATAACTAATTTTGAGAAACTCGGTATTATCGTTTAAATCTGGGTAATTTTTTAATATTTTTTCTATAGCTGTTTGAACTATATCTTCAGCATTTGCTCGATCACCTGACATTGCTGTTGAAAATCTTAGTAATTCTGAAAGATTTTTTTGAAGTAATTGCTTCATTTTAAACCGGTTTTTAATGAACTATACTATTGATAAATGAATATAAAATATAGCTTTATATTTACCGCTTTTTTAAGCTTGTTACTAAGCAATATGCTGTTCGCTGATGAAAAAACTTTAGAATTTAATGCTGAAGAATTAAAAAAAATAAGTGAGATTGAAAAAAAACATAACATAGATTGGAAAAAAGAATGGGAGCTAAAAGATACTGTATATGGATGTCTTATAAATAATCCAACAACTGAAAGTAAAGAGTTGGGTTATAAAAATGCATTTAAACTTTTAAATTATTATAACGATCTATTAATGAATGTCGGGTTAAGTGAAAGAGAAACAGAAAATCTTATAGATACTGTAGATTTGTTATCCTGGTGCATAAAAGATAAGCCCAAAAAATATAAAGAGTACATTGATCTTGTAAAAAGTATGATTGATTTAAATTTTTTAAATTCGGAATTTATTTATAGCGAAGATAAAGGGATTTTTTCAAGCGGAATCATGAATTATAGCGCTTTTTCTGAAGACTTGAATCTAGATTTAAAAGATCGATGGGAATACGACAAAAAAATTATAAAATTTTTAATTAAAAATCTCCCAAAATCATTTAATGACTTGCAAAATTTTATTTTTTTTTCCTCAAAAGACTTTGAGAATGATTTTATTAGGCCAGAGATTATAAAGATACTTAAGCCTGTAATAAAAAAAATTGAATATGAAAATTTTGAGAATGACCAAGATAAAAAAGATTTTATAAGTTTTACAGGAAGTTATTTAAGACTATTGATTTTTAATGGAGACTTTAAAGAATGCAATGCTTATTACAATAAAAATGTCAGAAATATTAAGTTTTCAATCGATCAGATCAAACATGAGGTAAATTTGATCGATTTCAAATTAAATTGCCTAATGTCAGAATTAGAATGGGATAAAGCAATCAAATTATATAAATATAAAGCTAATAGAATAGTAAATTCATTAGAGAATTCTGAATATAACCAATTTGAAGAGGAAAACTTAAATATAGAATTATTTAAAACATACAATGCGCTTGTAAGTGCTTATAGAATTATATCATATACAAATGAAGATGATCAATTAGCTGAAAAATATTTAAATAAAGCAAAATATATAGTTAACAATTATTTCTTAAATAAAAATAAGTATTACTATTTATTGTTGAGCAAAGACTTGATTGAGGATGATATTTACAAAAACAACATAAATAAAGCTGAAAAAAAGTTAACAAGGTTGTTAGAAGAAATTGAAAATTTAAATGAGAGTGATGGTTACCCTTATAAGGATGGTTTTGAATTGCAAAAAGAAGACTTAAAGGCTGATTATTTGGGAGTGATGTCTCGAATATTTTTAAAAACCAAAAGATATAAAGAAGCAATATCAATTAATGAAAAGATAATTGATTCAACTGAAAAAATTTTAACTACAGATGGTAGGACTTTGAATGTTTCTAATCAAATGATAATAGAATCTTTTAAATATAAAGCTGCTAATGTAGACTTGTTTAAAATTTATAATCTTTTAGAAGACCGTGAAAATCAAAGCAGATATCATAATATAGTATCTAAGTTTTGTGACGAAAAATTTAATGACACTATTTGTCTTAACTATTACCCAGAAAAATTAAAATATGCAGTTCAGATAAGAGATATGAATTTAATTAATTATTCTTATGAACAATTAGAGAATTATTATTCAAAATTTAAGTCAGATAATAAATATATTAATTACATGACAGAAACGGACTTAATTAAACAAAAAATTGAGATTAATATGTTGAAGATTAAATACAGTGATGAATTTAAGTTAGATAAAAATGAAGTATCAGAGTTAAGAAAAGAGGCATGTAAAGATACAGATAAATTTGAAAAAAGATTACGCAAAACAAATAAACTTATCGGACAGCAGGTTAAAAATCCATTTACCAAAGATGTATTTACATACCAAAGTGCAGGTATACATTTTATAAATGTTGGTTTGGAATGTGAAAAAACTAAAGCAGAATATAAAAAAGCAATTAATTTACTTCAAGATGTTCTCAATCTAGAGAAAAAGAAACTTGATAAGTGGGTAAATATTCCGACATATTATCAATATGATATTGATACGAATTTAATTTCACAAATAGGATTTGCAGCTGCAGGATATCAATCATTATCAGGGAATGAAGAAAAAATACCAGAAGCTAAGAAGCTTTTAGAGGATGTCTTTCAACTTTCACAGTATGGAAAAAACTTGTTCATAACAAATTCTATTAAAAATTCCATAACGAAAACAATTGAAAGTAATGATGATTTTAAAAATTTAATTGTTACTAGAACATCATTGCAAACAGAACTAAATATTTTAATGGACGAAATAATAAATAATAAATCTATCAGTAAAGATAAATTTAAACATAAAAATTTATTGGACCAAGATATACAGAGTATTAATCAAAAAATAGATAAAAACTTCCCTGAAATAAAAAAAAAACTAAACAAAAAATTTTATAAAGTTCAAGATGTCCAGCAAAGGTTAGAAGATGATGAAATAATGATTGTTTTTGATAGTCACTTAACACCATTTGCTCATATTATTTCTAAAGATAATCACGATACATTTTATTCAGTTGTGCCAATAAGAGATCTATATGATTTTACTTTTTCATTTAGAAAAGCAATTTTTAAAACAAATAATAAAGAATTAAAAAAATCATTAAATATATTTTATAAAGCTCTTTTTCAGGAAATTGACATTAAAAATAAAAACAAAAATAAAATAACAATAGTAACTGACAAGTATACTGAAAATTTACCATTCGGTATATTTTACAGTGATAAAGATAATAAATATCTTATTGAAAAATACTCTATATCTTATCATCCATCAGTTGGATCTTTTGTAGAATTGAGAAATGAAAAAACTATTAAAAATATTTCTTTTGATAATACTTTTCTTGGTATAGGCAATCCACTACTACAGGAAAAAACATTTAAGGATTATATAGTTTCTATTTCCGATTTAAGTTTAAATTCAAGAGGTGTATTGGAAGATACAAATATTATAAAAGAGAAATTTAAAAACCTACCCTACTCTGAATATGAATTAAAAAAACTTAGTAAAATTTTTCGTAAAAATAAATTATTATTATCCAATCAAGCAAATGAGATTAATATAAAAAATACTAATTTAGAAATTTATGACATCATTTCATTTGCAACGCATGCCGGAATATCAGGCAGTTTGAATGAAACTTCGGAACCTTTTTTAGTTTTAACTCCACCAAAAAAATCAAATATTATTGATGATGGTATTTTAACAGCATCTGAAGTTTCTCAGTTAGACTTAAATGCAAAATTAGTTATTCTATCGGCATGTAACACTGCAGCTAGACAAAATGAATACTCAAGCGGTTTCTCTGGGTTAGTTGCTTCTTTTTTTAATGCTGGTGCACAAAATATTTTAGCAACACACTGGAATGTTGATGATAAGACAACTGCAAAAATGATAATTGAAACAATAAAAAAATCAGTTACTAAAAATTTAGCTTTAGCAGATGCTTTAAAATTGACGAAAATAGAATTTATTTCAGGTAAATACGGTGAAAAATATAAACACCCTAAATATTGGGGTGCTTACGTTATAGTTGGTAATTAAAGACAATTTAATCAAAAAATAATTGGAACATTATTCATGTCCACTCGTTAAGTGGGTATGAGAATAAATACTAACTATAAACTAAGGAGGTTCAGTGGAAAAAGTAAGAACTGGTGTAGAAGAGAGCCGGAGCAGATTAAAAATACACATAGGCCCATCTACACCAGCTCTGAAAATTCTTCAGACAATGGTAGAAAAATATTTTTCAGAAGTTTCAGACATAGAAGTCTTTGTAAAGAATTCATAAACGAAATCAATTTTAGATACAAAAGAAGATTCAACCAATCAATTAACTTTAGAGTTAATTTGAGAGGCAACAAAATTGAATACTATGGAGGTGGAAAATGCAAAATATAAATCTTAAGAACAAAAAGAAATCAAGTTTATTTGCTAATTTTGTAAATAATGTAATTCATAAACCTTCTCCTGAGGTTCAAAAAAACTTCATGGATGTAAGTTTAAAAATTGCAGGTACAATTAAAAAAATTTGTGAAGATGAGAAACTTATCATTAACATACCTTACCAGGGTAAGAATTTCTGGAATAAAGGAAAAAATTATGAGTCTTGCTTTGTTGATGGTGGAGTGTTCAGTTCTGTAGAATCTAGCTCTGCCCCATTCGCAATAAGATCAAAGAGCTATATTGTAAAACCTACAAATCCATTAACTGATAGAGAAAAATTTGAAGAAACAATTGCTTATATGGGTGATCTTTATGATAGTAAAAATAACATTTACGATTTATCAGAAGATCCTTACGAGGATAATCAATTACTAAATAAGAAAAAAGATGCAGCAAGAATAATCTTCGAGATTGCGTGTTTAGTTAAGCATGTTTTTGATAAGCAAAAATTTGATTTTTGTTTTTTACATGGTCCACTTCAAACTCCTGTCATGCCTTTTTCAGGACCAGAGTTTCCTCAATTTAAAAAACAAGTAGTTAAAAATATATTACCTTTTTTAAATTTTGACAAAAAAGAAGAAAAGATTAATGAAAGGCATTTTATAAATATATATTTTCAGTCAATTCAATTTTTGTTAAACTCAAAATTTCCAATATACGGAATTGTCGAGAGAACAAATTCATCTGTATATCTCAAAAATTTATTATTTAGATCCTTTAAAAAAGGCAAAGTTGCCGAAAACGATTACAATAAGATGCTTTCTACTATGATCCGATATAAGATAAATGATGGCAATCTATTCTCCTTAATTTTGTCAGATTGTCAGGCTCTTAGACCATTAGAGGTTGATAAACAAATACCTACTAGAGGACTAGGTGGTTTTAGTGAATGGGAAACTCAAATTACATCCTTTCCAAAAATACATGTTGGGTATTTGAAAACTAACTCACACCAGGCTCCAATTAGAGTTGAAAGTTTAAAGAAATCGAAAGATTTAATTAAAGATTACGAATATATTTTGGCATCAAGTAAATTGCTGCCTAATTATGGTTTCCCCGCAGGTTTAGATGTGGTTGATAAAGCTGCCAAAATTCCTGCTTGGCTTGGTAGAGCTGCAAAAAGCTACTATTCAAAATATTACTTAGATTTAGCTATCGAAAGTAAAAACTCTAAAAATATAAGTTCAGCTTTAAAAATGTTGCAAGGTGGACGAGTCTGGAGAAACAGACCAAAAGCCGGAAAGGTAAAAAAATGAGAAAAATAATTAACTTAAATACAAATTTAAAAAATTCTATTGGTGGAAATTCTATCAGAAAGATAAGTGATCCATGGGCAAGTATTGGAACAATACTAGGCCAGACAAGTATCGATGATTATTCATTTCACTTAAAAAAATTTAAGGCCAAAAAGGGAGATATAGTTGCTGCAGAAGCTAAGCAACCAACGGGTGATGGAAGAGTGGTTGAAGTCATTGTTTGGGGTCGCATAATGGAAATTATATCGAGCAACGAATTTTTACCTAACGAAGCTGCAAAAGAATTAACAGAGGGTAATATTAGTATTCAAGATACAATACTGCCTTTAACAAAGAATGATGCAATCTGCACTGTAAAAAATCTTGGATATACAACTAATGACCCTGGTCAAAAATTATCTTTAATGCCTTTGAATTATCCTGTTTATCCTGGTGGAGCAGTAAAATATCCTGCTTCAAAAGATTTAGAGTCTTTGCTCAACACAGACATGAAAGGTAAAAATCCAATTTTTATTGGCAATCTTGTTGCAAGAAGAGACGTAGATGTACAAGTCTCAGCAGATAATATGGTATCTAGACACGTTTTAGTGATTGGGATGACTGGTTCTGGTAAATCAGTTTGGGTAAGAAGAGCTGTAAGAGAATTGATGGTCAAACAATATCCAATTTTAATTATTGATCCACATGGAGATAACTTAGGAATTGTTCAAAAAGCTACAAAGCTTTTTCCAAATCATAAAATTAAATTATTTTATCCAAAAATATCAGCTTCTGAAAATAATAAAGAGGTTATTTATACATTGATAGAAAGGCTGGGTAATAAGTTAACAGAACCTCAATATGATTTTTTAAATTGGGTTTTAACAAAAACAGATTATGAACCTGGGACAAGTTTAATTCAGTACATATCTATTTTAATTCAAAAATCTAATGCTGCTGCAGAGAATAAAAGAAATAAATCTACAAAAAGCTCAGATGGACCTGGTAATACCGGCGCTTCAACAATGGGTGTTGTTTCGAGAAGTTTACGAAAAGTTTACTCAAAATTGAAAGAAATGGAACAAAGCAATATAAGTAACAGAAACAAGTATCCTCATCTTAAATTTGAGGAGTTGCCTGATCCATATTCACAACCTGAAAAGATTATTCAAAAATCGCAAGTTTCGATATTATATCTAAAAGGATATGAAAGCCTTCCTTCAAGTACAATTGTTTCAATTCTTTTAGAGAGTTTATTTAACCATAGATCTGCTGGAAACCGTACGATCCCACCCTTCTTTACTGTTCTTGAGGAAGCTCAAAATTTCATACCCTCAAAATCAGAGGGACAAGATGGATATCCATCAGTTTCTACTATTAAAAAGATTGCTACTGAAGGAAGAAAGTTCGGCACTGGGCTTATGCTTGTCTCTCAAAGACCATATAGACTGGATGAAACAGTATGTGCCCAAATGAACTCCTATATCATTTTAAGACTAAAAAATGAGCGTGATCAAAGATTTGTTAAAAATACAATGGAGAATTGGGATAATGAGGAGGCTAAACAATTACCAAATTTTGCAAATGGTCAAGGTATTGTCTCAGGTCAAATAACAAATTTACCTCTTACAGTGCAAATTAAGTTTGATGATGACCTAACAAATGATGATATTGGAGATGAAAACTTCATTTCTGATGTACAGAATTGGAAAGAAAGTTCAGAAAACAAAAAAAAGAGAGAATTATCTAAAGATTTTGATGAGGTTTTTGATGTCGATAAAAGAAAACCGCACTAACAAGGATTTTTGTCCCTACTGCTTGGGTTTTAAGAAAGTCTCAATGCACAAACCTATAATCACAATAGGCAAATATAGGCTTGTTAAAGAAATCCAGGAGCCATGTGCTTACTGTACTTTGATAAAGATTAGTAAGTCAGAGATAGATTTTTTGAGGAAAAAAAATAATTAATGAAAGTTTTTTTAGAAATATTTGATCTTGATCATAAGGAAAGTGAAGTAATGAGATTTTTTGAAAGTATAATGAGTGATAATAATTTAGACCCTGATGATAAATGTTCTATTGAAATAGATACTTTTTATGGCAAAAAATATGTAACAATTAGAGTATATGAAAGGGTAATAAATTAATTGTTAGGTGAAATTTTAATTTTTGGTTTTATTCCTATATACATCTTTAGATTTTTAATAAAAGTAATTACAAAAATATTTTCAAATTTCACAATCCAAACAAAATCTTATCTAATAAATAACAAAATATTTATTAAGATTAGAATAATGCGTTTATCATTGTTCTTTTTTCTTCATTTAGTAGTATTTGTTATACTTTTAATCGTCCACCCTCATGCTAGAGCTCAAGATGATGGGTGGGCTATAATAGAAAAAGATAAAAACTTTATTTACATGTCAAAAAATGGTGAATTAATTCATGGCGACAGAATTGTTTTATCTTTAAATTATAAGGATTGTGATACTGTTTATCATTTATTTACTTTTTTAACGACAAAAGGTGATGCTAATATCTACCAATTTGAAAATCAAAATATCCCAATAAAAATCAACAACTTCGATTTTTTTGCTGAAGTAACACATATAGAAAAAATACTAGATCATAGAGCTCATTGGGTAGTATTTAATCTAGGTTCATACAATTCAAAAGAATATGCCCAAAAATTATCAGGTTTCATTGAAGAAAATGAGAGATATGAAATTTCATTAAATGATGGCTTAAATTTTGAGGTTAAAAATTATTTCGATATTAGAAAAAATAATTGGAAACTAGATTATTTCTCCGAAAATTTTAAAGAATTCTACAGACGTTGTAATGAAAAAAATAAAATTAAGGAAAGTTAATGTTTGTTGGAATGGAAGCCCTACTTATAATTAGTATTTTTGGACTTATATTTTAGTTACTTTTCTGTAGTTGGTAAATTGATACATAATGTTTCTTTTTTGGAAGCGGTATAATAACTGGCACATCGGTACATCTCGGTACTAATGATTTTTTTCCATAAATAATATTTTTATCATAATTTTCAAAATTTGTCTCTGGATGAGGATTACCATCATTTATAATTGGCCATGCATCACAGGCTCTATAACCAAATAATATTAAAGGTCTTGATCCATTTGTATGATTTAAACCTGAACCATGAATTGTTCGACAATGAAAGAAAGCAACAGAGCCTGCCTTTCCAGTCAAAGAAACAGATTTTTTTAAATTAATTTTGTTTTTTTTTGTATTAATTTTACCTACAAAGTAATTATCATTGCTGTGATGACTAAATAGTTCTTTTTTATGAGAACCTTTAATTACTTTTAAAGGACCATTTTTTTCATCACAATCTTCTAGATAAATACCTACTGTGATTAAATCATCATTTGTATGAGGGTAAAATGCAAAGTCTTGATGCCATTCAACTAGACTTCCTTTTTTCTTATTAGGTAACTTAAAGTTTAATTTTCCAAGATGAAATCTTACTGTTCCACCAATAAGCTTTTTAACTATTTCAATAATTTTTTTATTTCTTGATAAATCATAAAATAATTTATTGTTATTTTGAGGGTTATTTAATCTTAATATTTCTTTATTTTTTGAAGAGTTGCTATTGAATACGAAATGATAATTATCGTAACTTTGAGTTCCACCTTGATCTTTAACTTTTCTTCTACTGTTTTTTTCTTTAGTTACAATCTTATTAATAAGAGTATTTAATTTATTGATATCTTTCTTTGAAATAAGCTGATCTTTAACTAAATAGCCATTCCTTTTATAAAAACTTGTCTCAGATATAGTGATACTCATGAGAGAATTTTATAATAAAATTATTATTTTTAATAGATTAATTATCTATAAGGATCACAAGCTCTTTTAACTTTATTATTTGCATTAAAAGCTTTGGCATAATGGGTAATAAAATTTTTTGAAGTTACATCATTCCTTCTACTTAATTTTTTTTGTTCAACAGCTATCCTGCATTCTTTTTTAACGACATCTTCGGTTCTAAATTTATATTTAATTGTGTTAACCTCTTGTGCTGCACAACTATAAATAAATATAAAAAATAATATGTATGTAAAAAATTTCATTAAATTAATAGTAATGGATAATATAATTTTATAATAAGAAAATAATAATCCAGTAAGAGGATAGTCCAGATAAAATTGTCGCTATTACATTTCTGGAAAAGTAACCAACTAATATTGCAACTATTGCTCCAAAGATTTTAGGGTCATTCATTTCTATAAAAGCTCCATAATCATTAATAAATATTCCAGGAAATATTATTGCTGGAAATACTGCTGATGGAACATATGCTAAAACCTCTTTTACTCTTTCACCTAATAAATCCCTATCGACTAAAGCAACCATGGTCATTCTAGTAAAGTAAGTAATTATTCCTGCAATTGTGATTGTTAACCAAGTCATTTTTTTAACCTCAAAACTAGTGCTGCAACAAATAATGCAATTATAGGTGAAATGATTATGTATGATTTAAAGGGTGCATCAAAAAATAATAATGAACTTAACCCGCATGTAATCATAACTATTACATGATCAATTTTTTTTAAATCTTGAACAACAATTGCTATAAAGGTTAAAGGGATTGCAAATTTTAAACCTAGTTCCTCTGGTACAAATGAACCTAAAACTATACCTGCTAAAGTTGATAACTGCCAAAAAATCCAAAGTGTGACACCACTCCCAATTAAATGATAATGCAAATGTTGCTCGGTTTTATTTTTCATAAAAAATTTATTACTCTCAGCAAAACCTTGATCAACCACAATGTAGGAAATTAATAATTTTTTAATAAATGATAATTTTTCAAGGTATTCAGATAAAACTGCACCATATAATAAATGTCTAGAATTTATTACCCCAACAGAAGTAACAGCAATTAAGGCTGAAGCACCACCTGATAACAATTGAAGAAATACTATTTGTGATGCACCGCCAAAGATAATAATGGACATTGCATAAACTAAAACAGGATCAAAACCTAATTCTATACCTATTGCTCCACATATTATGCCAAATGGAATAACCGAAAACATGTGAGGTGCAACAGCTAGAAAACCCTTTGAAAATAGTTGTTTTTTTGTAAGCATCTCTGATAACGGAAATTATATTATATTTTTTTTAAATTATATCTTTAAATATCAATAAAATGAAAAATATTCTCATTTATAATTCTGGTGGTGGACTTGGTGATAGCATCCAATTATTTGATCTAGTTTCAAGTTTAAAAATATATTTTAAAGATACATCTGTATCATATTTAGGAGCACATAAGAACCATTTCCAAGGAAGTTTAAAAGAGTATGGTATTGATGTACCAACTTTTGATATGAACCTAAAATATTTTGGTTTTAGATGGAAACATTTATTTTTAGCAAAAAAATTTTTTAATAAAAATTCAATAGATAAATTTGATTTAGTAATTGACCTTCAATCAAAAATTAGAAATACATTAATACTCAATAGAATTCCTTCAAAGTATTTTTACTCATCTACATTTAATTATTTTTTTTCTACAAATAAAAATAATTTTGTAAGTACAAAAAATAATTTAAATTTAATTTTAAGCAATGTTGGAAAATTAATTGATAAAGAAATTCCTATTCAGAAATATGATATAAAAAAAATAAACTCAAAGTATTTTGATGAAGCTAAAAGATTGTTACCGGAAAAAAAATATATAGGAATATCTTTAACTCAAGGAAATGCTTATAGAAAAAAATCGTGGTCTTTAAATAAATTTATTAATTTATCAAAATCATTAATTAATAAGGGTTATAAACCAGTATTCTTTCTAAATGATAATGATAATGATTTAATAGATAATATTAAATCAGAGATAAATTCAGCTTTATTCCCTGAGATCGAAACAAATTTATCTTGTCCAGCTTTAATAACTGCTATGGCCACTAGACTGGAAAAAGCTATCTCGATAGACAATGGAATAATGCACATGATTGGTCTTGCAAATATTCCTATGATTGTATTATTTGGTCCTACTAATTCAAAGAAATTTGCACCTAAAATAGACAATATAGAAATTTTAGACTCTAAAATTCTTAATAATTCAGATGATATTGAAACAATAAGTGAAGAGGACGTATTAAAATTTATTTAATGCTTTAATCAAATAATCTGTATTTAAATTACAATCTTTATAACCCTGTTTAACGATATTTAAATATCTTTCAGTCGGATATCTAAATTCTGTTTTATTCACCATGATATAAGTCATTACTCTTTTACTATAATAACTAAAATATAATTTTTTATAGAGTATTGGATAATCCTCGTAGACATCTAATTTTTTTTCGTCACTTTTTGATATTTCAAACAAAGCCCCAGGAACAAGAGAATTTTTACTCTTTTCAATGTCTGCTGCTCTATATTTGCTTCTAAAGTTTAACTTGTAACCTTTAAGCTCATATTTCTTCAAAAAAACAGAATCTTTACACCTCCGTTTCATTTGAAAAAGATTAAGATTACTTCCATAAGCAAAATACAACATTACTCTAATTCAACTACTTCAATATTTTTTGCTTTTACGAATTCAAGTATTAATGAATTACATAAATCTATTTTATCTTGATGTTTAGATCTTAATACAATTGATACACCTAATTTACCTTGTCTAAAAAAAGGATAACTTCCAATTTCAACATCTTTATTATTATCTTGAACATTTGTTAATGAGCTTGCAATTTCACTTTCATAAGTTCTTAAATTAATTGTTTTACTCAAAATTGGATCTCCGCCCACCAATACATTATTTAACCCACCTATCATTGCTTTTAAAATTGATGGAACACCTGGAAGTGAGAAAACATTTTCAACATAAAATCCCGGAGCACCACTTGAAGGATTTAAAATTAATTTAGCTGTAACTGGCATCTTTGCCATTTTTTGTCTTCCATCATTAAAATTACCAGGTTCATAATATTTTTCTAAAATAGCAAATGCTTCTTTATGAAACCCATATTCAATATTGAAAGCTTTTGAGATTGATTCTGCAGTAATATCATCATGGGTTGGTCCAATACCACCAGTAGTAAACACATAGTTGTGTTTAACCCTTAACTCATGAACTGTATCTATTATAGTTTGCTCTATATCAGGTATCACCCTCACCTCACCTACCATAATTCCTAATGAATTTAACCAAGTTGCAAGTGTGCTTGTATTTAGATCTTTTGTTCTTCCTGATAGTACCTCGTTACCTATGATGATAATTGATGCAGATATTTCTTTTTTATTAGTCATTTCTAAATATAAATAAAATAGTATGAAATTTACCAACACTTTATTAAAAGGCAAATTTATCCGGAGATATAAAAGATTTTTCACTGATATAGAAGTAAATAATAAAACTGTTGTAGCGCACTGTCCAAATACTGGTTCTATGATGGGTTTATTAGATCAGGGAAATGAAGCTTGGATAAGCGAACACAATGATCCAAAACGTAAATTAAAATTTACCCTTGAGATGATAAAAGTAAAAAAAAGAATAATTGGAGTAAATACTCATAGGGCAAATAGAATTGTCGAGCATGCTTTAGAAAATAAATTAATTAAAGAATTCAGCGCGATTAAAAATATACGCGCAGAATTTAAGTATTCTGATGATACTAGATTTGATTTTTTGTGTGATAAGAAAATATTAGAGGTAAAAAATACAACACTTATAAGAGAAGATGATTTGGCTGAATTTCCTGATGCGATTACCTCTAGGGGCACAAAACACCTTCAAAAGTTAAAGGAATCTATTAAAAAAGGATACAAACCTTATGTCTTATTTTTAACTCAAATTCAGGGTATAAATAATTTTAGAATAGCGAAAGATATAGATTCTACTTATTATAAAGAATATTTAGATGCTAAAAAATCTGGTGTAAGCTTTCTTGCTTACAGATGCAGCTTAAATTCTAAAGAAATAAAAATTGAAAAGAAAATAAAAATTTTAGATGAGTAATTATTCAGAAAAATTTGAGAAAATGAGAATTGCTGGAAAACTTGCAGCTCAAACTTTAGATATGCTTACAAATGAAGTTAAGGAAGGAGTTTCCACAGATAAAATTGATCAGCTTGGATATGAATTCATTAGAGATAATGGTGGTCATTCTGCTCCACTATACTACAGAGGTTTTAAAAAATCTTTATGCACATCTTTAAATCATGTGGTTTGTCATGGCATTCCTTCTGAAAGAGTATTAAATGATGGTGATGCGGTTAACATAGATGTAACTGCAATAGTAAATGAATATTATGGTGATACTAGTCGAATGTTCACAATTGGAGATATACCAGTTAAAGCAAAAAATTTAATTGAAACAACTTACGAGTCGATGATGAAAGGGATAAAAATTTTAAAACCAGGAATAAAACTAGGTGATATTGGATACGAAATTCAATCCTTTGTTGAAGAAAGAGGATTTTCAGTAGTAAGAGATTTTTGTGGTCACGGCATAAGTAATACTTTTCATGAACAACCTAATATTCTTCATTATGGTAAGAAAAATACAGGTCATGAATTAACGCCAGGTATGACATTTACAATAGAACCAATGATAAATGTTGGAAAATTAGACGTAAAGGTTCTAAATGATGGGTGGACAGCGGTGACAAAGGATAAGTCTTTATCTGCACAATTTGAGCATACGATAGGAATTACGGAAGACTCTTATGAAATTTTCACAGAATCTGTTAAAGGTTATAAGAGGCCTCCATATAATTAATGATAACACGATACTCTAGAAAAGAACTTACGGATATCTGGTCCGAACATAATAAGTATCAAATCTGGCTAGATGTAGAGATTGCTGCAGCTGAAGGAATGGAAAAATTAGGAACTATTCCAAAAGGTGTTGCAAGTGCTGTTAGAAAAAAAGCTAAAATTAATGTTAAAAGAATTCATAGCATTGAAGCTAAAGTAAAACACGATGTTATAGCATTTCTTACATCAGTTACTGAAAAAGTGGGAATTAAAGCTAGATATTTACACCAAGGGATGACCTCATCAGACGTAGTAGATACAAGTTTTAATATTCAGTTAGCCCAGTCAGGAAAGATTTTAGTAAAGGATATTGATCAAATATTAAAAGTTTTAAAATCAAAAGCTAAAAAATACAAATTCACACCATGTATAGGCAGAAGTCATGGTATTCATGCTGAACCTATAACATTCGGACTTAAATTAGCTTCTTATTATGAGGAATTTAAAAGAAATAGAAAAAGATTAATTAGTGCTATAGATGAAATATCTACGTGCGCGATATCTGGTGCTGTTGGTACATTTGCAAATATTAATCCCAATGTAGAAAAACATGTTGCTAAAAAATTAGGATTAAAAGCTGAACCTGTATCTACACAGGTTATTCCAAGAGATAGACATGCTTATTACTTTTCAGTTTTAGGTATTATAGCTGGATCAATTGAAAGAGTTTCAACTGAAATTAGACACCTACAAAGAACTGAAGTTTATGAATTGCAGGAATTTTTTTCAAAAAAACAAAAAGGTTCGAGTGCAATGCCACATAAAAAAAACCCAATATTAAGTGAAAACTTAACTGGACTAGCTAGAATGGTTAGAAGCTATACTATTCCAGCTTTAGAAAATATTGCACTTTGGCATGAAAGAGATATTTCACATTCAAGTGTAGAAAGAAACATCGGGCCAGATGCAAATATAACTTTAGATTTTGCTTTAGTCAGATTAGCTAACGTTTTAGATAAAATGATTATTTATCCAAAGAAAATGCTTGATAACCTTAATATCACTAAGGGTACCATTTTCTCACAAGAATTGATGTTAGAATTAACTAAATCAGGTTTAACTAGAGAAAAGTCCTATAAATTGGTCCAAACGCACGCTAAAAAATGCATAGCAGATAATCTTAATCTTTTAGATGTTGTTATGAGTGACAAAAACATTACATCTAGAATATCAAGTAAGAAAATGAAAAAAATATTTGATTATTCTTCACACTTTAAGAATGTTAATTTAATTTTTAATAGGGTCTTTAAATAATGAAAAAAGGTAAGAAGTTATATGAAGGTAAGGCTAAAATTATTTATGCTTCTAGTGACAAAAATTTAGTAATTCAGCACTTCAAAGATGATGCTACAGCTTTCAACAATCAAAAAAAAGATGTCATTGAAGGTAAAGGAATTTTAAATAATAGAATATCAGAGCATATTCTTACTCAATTAAGCAATGTCGGTATCAAAAATCATTTAGTTAAAAGACTTAACATGAGAGAACAGCTTGTAAAATTGGTCGAAATAATTCCAATTGAATTTATTGTGAGAAATATTGCTACTGGGTCTTTAACAAAAAGATTAGGGATTGAAGATGGAACTGTGCTGGATTATCCATTAGTTGAATATTGCCTAAAAAATGATGATTTAGGCGATCCATTAGTAAGTAGAGAGCATATTTTAGCTTTTAAATGGATGGATGTATTTGAGCTAGACTTCGTTTATGAAGAAGTAAGAAGAATAAATGATTTTCTTCAAGGCATGTTTAGAGGTGTTGGAATTAAATTAGTAGATTTTAAAGTTGAATTTGGAAGATTTGAAGCTGATGGCAAAAGAGAAATTATGTTAGCTGATGAAATTAGCCCCGACACTTGCAGACTTTGGGACATGCGAACAGATAAAAAACTTGATAAAGATAGATTTAGAAATAACTTGGGTAACTTAGTTGAAGCTTATCAAGAAGTAGCTGTTAGATTAAATATATTACACGAACAATCAAACATAAGGCCATTGACTTATCCTAAGCCAAAAGCTGTAAAAATTAAGAAAAAATGAAAGTAAAAGTAATAGTTACTTTAAAAAATGGTGTACTAGATCCACAAGGTAAAGCAATTCAGCAAACTTTGAATGGGATGGCTTTTGATAATGTTTCAGAAGTTAGACAAGGTAAGTATTTTGACATTGAGGTAAACGAAGATGATGAAAGTAGAGCTAAATCTCAAGTAGAAGAAATGTGTAAAAAACTTTTAGCAAATCTAGTTATTGAGGATTATAAAATCTTGTAACTATTGAATGAAATCATCTGTAATTATATTTCCTGGTTCAAATTGTGATAGAGACATGGATGTGGCTTTAAAGAAATTTGGTTTTGAAAATCAAATGGTTTGGCATAATGATGCTAAAATACCTAAAAGTGATTTAATTGTATTACCTGGAGGTTTTTCTTACGGGGATTACCTTAGATGTGGAAGTATTGCTGGAAAATCAAAAATAATCAAATCTGTGATTGATTTTGCGAATTCTGGAGGATTAGTTCTTGGAATTTGTAATGGTTTTCAAATACTAACTGAGACAGGTCTTCTTCCTGGAATACTTCAACAAAATAAATACTTAAATTTTATTTGTAAAAATGTTTTTGTAAAAATTAAAAATAAAGAAAATAAATATTTTAAAAAAATTAAAAAAGAAGTTTTAGAGCTTCATATTGCTCATAATGAAGGAAATTACTTTTGCTCAACTGATGAATTAAAATCAATTGAAGATAATGGTCAAATTGCTGTAACTTATTGTGACCATAAAGGAAATGATGATGAAAAAAATAATCCAAATGGGGCATTAAAAAATATAGCTGGTATTTTTAATGAAAATAAAAATATTTTGGGAATGATGCCTCATCCAGAAAGAATGATTGATCCATTTCTTTCAGGTGAAGACGGTTCGCTATTTTTTGAAAATTTAATTGAAAGCTTATAATGGTTGAAGTTAACGAAAAAATAGCAATAGAGCATGGATTAAAAAGTGATGAATATAAGAAAATCTGTGATCTTTTAAAGAGAACGCCAAATATTACTGAATTAGGAGTTTTTTCAGCAATGTGGAATGAGCACTGCTCTTATAAATCATCCAGAAGACATTTAAAAAAATTACACACCAAAGGTGACAAGGTAATCCAGGGTCCAGGAGAAAATGCAGGAGTTGTAGATATTGATGACGATGATGCAATTGTATTTAAGATAGAAAGTCACAACCATCCTTCATTTATTGAGCCCTATCAAGGAGCAGCAACAGGTGTTGGTGGGATTATGAGAGATGTATTCACAATGGGTGCCAGACCTATTGCTAATCTAAATTCAATTCATTTTGGCTCTCCAGACCATGAGAAAACAAGAAATCTATTAAGAGGAGTCGTTAAAGGTATTGGAGGATATGGTAATTGTATTGGTGTTCCCACAATCGCTGGTCAAACATGCTTTGATGAGTCTTATAATGGAAATATTTTAGTAAACGCAATGACATTGGGTTTAGTTAATAAGAATAAAATATTTTATTCAAAAGCTGCAGGAATTAACAAGCCAGTAATTTATGTTGGCTCAAAAACTGGAAGAGACGGAATACATGGTGCAAGTATGGCATCAGCTATTTTTGATGATAAAATTGAAGAAAAAAAACCTACAGTTCAAGTTGGTGATCCGTTCACAGAAAAACTACTTCTTGAGGCTTGTCTAGAGCTTATGGCTGGTAAATCAATAATATCAATTCAGGATATGGGTGCTGCAGGTTTAACATCTTCTAGTATTGAAATGGCATCTAAAGGTGATTTAGGTATTGAAATAGATTTAACAAAAGTTCCTTGTAGAGAAGAAAATATGACACCTTATGAGATAATGCTCTCAGAGAGCCAAGAGAGAATGCTTATAGTTTTAGAAGAAGGAAAAGAAAATGAAGCAAAAAAAATATTTGATAAGTGGAACTTAGACTTTGCTGTAATTGGAAAGACAACAAATAGTAAAAATATTGAATTATTTTTCAAAAATGAAAAGGTTGCTGAAATTCCAATCAATTTTTTAGCAGAAAATGCTCCAATGTATGATCGTAAATGGGTAAAAGCAAAACTTCCAAAAGAAAATAATTTTTCAAAAGATAAATTTAAACCTTTAAAACTAAGTGATTGTTTAAAAAGAATTTTAATTGATCCAAATATTGCAGATAAAGAATGGATTTGGGACCAGTATGATCATACAGTTATGGGTGATACCATACAAAAGCCTGGTGGCAATGCTGGCGTTGTTAGAGTTCATGGAACAAACAAAGCTGTTGCTGCATCCGTAGACTCTTCAGCAACTTATTGTCATGCACACCCATTAACAGGGGGCAAACAAGTAGTTTGTGAAAGTTGGAGAAATATGATTTCTGTAGGTGCAAAACCAATAGCAATAACAAATTGCCTTAATTTTGGTAATCCAGAAAAAGAAAAAAATATGGGTGAATTTGTTGAATGCGTTGAGGGAATTACAGAAGCATCCAAATATTTAAATTACCCAGTAGTTTCAGGAAACGTATCTTTTTATAATGAAACAAAAGATATGGGTATTAAACCTACACCATCAATTGGAGGTATAGGATTATTATCTGATTATAAAAAGATGATGACAATGGAATTAAAAAATGAAGGTAATTATATTCTCGTAATTGGTAAAACTGAAGGACATTTAGATCAATCAATATTTGCAAGAAGTATATTATCTGAATTTAATGGTCCTCCGCCAGAAGTTAACTTATTCAACGAAAAACAAAATGGAAACAGTATTTTGAACTTGAAAAATAAAAATTTAATAGAAACCTGTCACGACGTGTCTTTGGGAGGGATTTTAACTGCTATATCAAAAATGAGTATAAAGAGTGGTAAGGGCGTAAAATTATTTCCCTTAGAGGGCTTAGTAAATAAATTTGAGTATTTTTTTGGAGAGGATCAAGGAAGATATATTATTGAAATTAAACCTGAAAATTTAGAAAATGTTGAAAATATGCTTAAAAAGGACTCAATTCATTTTGATAAATTAGGTTTAGTGGAAGGTGATAAAATTACATTAGAAAATGATATAAAATTATCAATTGACGATATCAAAGAAGGCTATAAAAAATGGCTAAAGGAATATATGGTTAACTAATGGCAATGGATTTAAAAGAAATTGAAAGCTTAATAAAAGAGGCATTACCAGATGCTAAGATAGAAATTCAGGATCTTGCAGGAGATGGTAATCACTACTCAGCTACAGTAATTTCGTCGCAATTTGCAGGAAAGAGTAAAATTCAACAACACAAAATGGTATATAATTCACTCAAAGGAAAAATGGGCAACGAATTACATGCACTAGCAGTTAAAACTAAGGAGAACTAAATGGATAATCAAACAAATGAATTAATTAATAATGAAATTAAAAGTAACGAAGTTTGCTTGTTCATGAAAGGAACGCCAGACGCTCCTCAGTGTGGATTTTCTATGGCTGTTACAAATATTTTAAAAATGCTTGAGGTGAATTTTAAGGGTGTAAATGTTTTAGCTGATCAAAATCTTAGAGAAGGAATTAAAGTTTATAGTGATTGGCCTACAATCCCACAACTATATGTGAAAAATGAATTTATAGGTGGATGTGATATTGTTAAAGAAATGTACGAAAGTGGAGAATTAGCAAAGCTACTGGAAGATAACGGAATAGAATTTAAAAAGAAAAGCTAAAGTTATTTTTAGTCTTATAGATTAATTATCTAGAATAATACTCAATTACAAGGTTAGGTTCCATCACAACAGGGTAAGGAACTTCCTCAAATTTTGGAATTCTTACAAATTTAACTTTTTTATTTTTTTCATCAAGTTGTAAATACTCTGGAACTTCTCTTTCTTTGTTAGCAAGGGCTATATCTATCAAAGCTAATTGTTTAGACTTATCTCTTATTTCAATACTGTCTTCCTCTTTTACTTGATAGCTAGAAATATTAACTTTTTTACCATTAACTCTAACATGTCCATGGTTTATTAATTGTCTAGATGAAAAAATAGTGTTTGATAATTTTGATCTATAAATTACTGCGTCTAACCTTCTCTCAAGTAAACCAATTAAATTTTCTGCAGTATCACCTTTTTTCATAATGGCTCTCTTATACATATTTCGAAATTGTCTTTCGTTCATGTTACCATAGTAACATTTAAGTTTTTGTTTGGCTTGAAGTTGAATACCATAATCTGATGGTTTGGATGATTTAGTTTGTCCATGCTGCCCTGGGGGATATGCTCTAGTATTAAAAGGACTTTTAGGTCTACCCCATAAATTAACTTTAAGCCTTCTATCTACTTTATGTTTTGAGTTTAAACGTTTTGTCATATTGTGGTAAAAGGGTTTATAGACATCAAAATATTTTTGTCAATCAAGGTTTTTTGGTTAGACCAGCAAATACACTTGATAAAATGCGTGTTTCTTTTTTAGAGAGTTCCATTTTATAAAAAATACTTCGTAAATTTTCTATCATAATAGGTTTTTTTGCCTTTTGTTTAAAAAAAATTTTGGCTTTCTAGGGTAGATAGACAGAAATTTAGCATACTAGATATTTCCTTCTTAGTAGCTGTTTGTATTTTTTTTGACTTTTGAAAATTAGTTTTATTTACTGATATTAGATAGGAAACTGTTTGAGCTACAATTACTAAGCTATGTGATAAATTTAGTGATCTAAATTTACTATTACTTGGAATTTGTAATGTATAATCGGCATAACTTACTTCATCATTTGTTAATCCAGAAGCTTCTGAACCAAACAAAAAACTAACTCTCCTTGTAAAGTTTATTTTTCTTAAGTCATCTAATGAAATATGTTTAATATTTTTATTTCTAAACCTTGCTGAAGTTGCAATTAAAATATCGGTTTTGACTAATGATTTTTCTAAGTTTGAATAAACTTTAGTTTTTTTTTATTATATCTTTAGCTCCAACAGATGTTGCTATAATTTTATCATTTGGGAATATTGGTTTTGGTTCTATTACTGATAAATTGTTAAAACCAAAATTTTTCATAGCTCTTGCACATAACCCGATATTTTCAGATAGCTGAGGCTTGTGAAGAATGAATGAAATATTATTAAAATTCATTAAGCACTTGCTGGTGCATTATCTTTAAATAACTTATAATCAAGACTATCTATTAATGCTTTAAATGAAGCATCAATAATATTTGGTGACACACCTATTGTAAACCAATTCTTGCCTTGAGAGTCTGTACTTTCAATTGAAACTCTAGTTACAGCTTCTGTTCCTGTATTTAATATTCTTACTTTATAATCAACTAATCTTAAATCTTTAAGATAATCAGAATATTTAGAAATCTTTTTTATATTGTTTCTAATTGCATTATCTAGAGCATTTACTGGGCCATTACCCTCGCCTTCACACACAATTGTTTCCCCATCGACTTCTAATTCAGCCTTGGCTGATGAAACGATTTCTCCAGATGAATTTTTTTTCACGGATACATCATAAGCTTTAATGATTAAATACCTCGGAATTTCTCCTACTATTCTTCTAGCTAATAATTCAAACGAAGCATCTGCACCATCATAACTATAACCAATAAATTCTCTTCCTTTGACCTCTTCTAAGAGTTGTTTAATTTTTGGATCATTTTTTTTTATATCGATCCCTATAGTTTCTAATCTAGATAAAATATTTGATTGTCCAGCTTGATCTGAAACAACAATATTTCTTATATTTCCAACATCTTTAGGGTCAATGTGTTCATAAGTTTTTGGATCCTTTTGTACTGCAGAAACATGCATTCCACCTTTATGCGAAAATGCTGCAGCGCCAACATAAGGTAAATGTTTATTTGGTTTTCTATTTAAAATTTCATCTAATAGTCTTGAGCATTGTGTAAGATGTTTAATATTCTCCTCATTTATACTTATTTCATAATTATTCGAAAATTCGTGTTTTAAATATAAAGATGGAATTAGAGACATTAAATTAGCATTGCCACATCTTTCTCCTAAACCATTAATAGTTCCCTGCACTTGTCTAACGCCAGCCTGAATTGCAACTAATGAATTAGCAACTGCATTTTCTGTATCGTTGTGTGCATGAATTCCTAAATTTTTGCCTGGTATATGTTTTGCTACATCTGCAACTATTTTAGATATTTCGTGGGGTAGCGTTCCACCATTTGTATCACATAGAACAATCCACCTCGCTCCTTGTTCATATGCAGATTTAATACAACTTAAGGCATATTCTTTGTTAGATTTATAACCATCAAAAAAATGTTCAGCATCAAACATAAATTCTTTTCCAGAATTAATAATGTGTTTTGCGCTTTCACTAATATTTTTTAAATTTTGTTCTTTTGATATACCTAAGGCAACATCGACATGAAAATCCCAAGATTTTCCAAACAAGCAAATTGAATTTGCCTTAGAATTTATTAATGATGAAATCATTGGATCATTTTCAGCACTATGATCAGACTTCTTGGTCATTCCAAAAGCTGTTAATATGGAATTTTTAAAAGAATGTTTTTTATTAAAAAATTCTGTATCTGTTGGATTTGCTCCTGGCCAACCTCCTTCAATATAGTCTACTCCTAGATTATCTAATGCTAATGAGATTTTTTCTTTATCGTCTAAGGAAAAATCAACGCCTTGAGTCTGTGCACCATCACGTAAAGTAGTATCAAAAATGTATATTTTGTCTGACATTATTTAAATTTCCACGAGGTTTTACCATCTTTATCTTCTATTTGAACTCCTTTTTCTAAAAGCTCATTACGAATTTTGTCAGCTAATTCGTAATTTTTGTCGTCTCTAGCCTTATTTCGTTCTTTAATTTTTATTTCAATTAACTCATTGCTTAAGATGGATTTATTTTTTTTAAAATTATTCCATTCTTCTTTAGTTTCAATTAACAGACCTACAAAATTACATGCTGATACAAATACTTTTTTATCTTCTAAATTCCCTGATTGTGATTTGTCGTATAGCTTATGAAGGTTAGCTATATACTTTGGTGTATTTAAATCATCATACAAAGGATAAAGATCATCATCAGAGATTAATTTAGGTTTATCTAATTCAATATAGCTGTTGTACCATTTATCAATTGTTTTCTGACTTTCTTCTAAAAGTTTATCATTCCAATCTAATGGTTGTCTATAATGAGCACTGATAAGAGCCAACCTTAAAACCTGACCGTTAACATTCTCTTTAAAATCACTTATTTTTAATATATTGCCTTGTGATTTAGACATTTTTTCATTTGATTGAGTAATAAATCCATTGTGAACCCAATAATTAGAGAAAGTTTCAGTTCCATTAGCACAACATGATTGTGCAATTTCATTTTCGTGATGTGGAAATAATAAATCTCTTCCACCTCCATGAATATCAAATTTATCACCAAGATATTTTTTTGACATTGCTGAACATTCTAAATGCCAGCCTGGTCTACCCTTTCCCCAAGGTGATGCCCAACTTGGCTCATCTTCTTTTGAGGGTTTCCACAATACAAAATCTTCAGCATTTTTCTTATTACTTGATACCTCTACTCTAGATCCTGATATTAAATCATCTATTTTTTTATTAGATAATTTTCCATAATCTTTAAATTTGTTAACTTCAAAATAGATGTGGTTCTCACTTTCATATGCAAAACCTTTTTTAACTAAAATACTGATCATCTCTATCATCTCTTTAATATTTTCTGTAGCCTTAGGTTGAAAGCTCGGTTTTTCACAAAATAGATAATCACAATCTTCTTGAAAATTATTATTAATTTTAGTGGTTAAATCTTTAATTGAGATTTTTTTCTCTTTTGCAGATTGAATTATTTTATCATCAATATCTGTAATATTTCTTACATATGTAACTTTACCATTACCATATTTGCACTTTAGTACTTTAAAAAGTAAATCAAATACAACTAATGGTCTTGCATTACCTATATGTGGATCATCATAAACTGTTGGTCCACAAACATACATTTTGACATTATTTTCATCTATTGATTGGAATTTTTCTTTTTTTCCACCATAGCTATTTGTTAAAAAAATATCTTTATTCATTACTCTAGGAATATACTTTAATTATAGATTTGTGAATCTATTTGATTAGTTAGGAATCTTGCAAACTGGAATAGGATCCATTTTATGCAAATTTGCGTTTCTTATTTGGATATATTTTTCTCTATTTTTTGAATTTTCATTTTCCATTGCCTCTTCAAGTTCTTTATAACTTAAACCCAATTGGCCTTCATCAGTTCTACCATCGTCCCATAAACCATCAGTTGGAGGAGCATCTATAATCTCTTGTAAAATTTTTAATTCTTTTCCTAATTGCCAAACTTCTGTTTTATTACAATCAGCTATAGGTGATATATCAACTCCACCATCACCATATTTTGTATAAAAACCTACACCAAAGTCTTCAACTTTATTTCCTGTACCAACCACTATTCCATTGTTTGCTGCAGCAACTTGATAAAGAGTAGTCATTCTTAATCTCGCTCTAGAATTTGCCATTCCATGCAAGCTATTAAAATCTTTTAAAGTATTTTCAAAAGTAGAAAAAAGGCTATCTAGCTCTACTGTCATGCCTTCAACATTTTTAAAATTTTGCTTTAACCACTGTTGATGTCTTAAACTTAAGTCATGTTGTGCACTTTTTTGTTTTATAGGCATTGATAAAACAATAGTTTTAAGTCCTGTCATTGCACTCAACGTGCTTGAAACAGACGAATCTATTCCACCTGATATTCCAATTACCAGAGACTTGGCTTTTTTTGGCATTGAATTAACATAATTCAATATCCAATCTTTAATAAATGTAACTTTTTGGTTAGGGTCCATACTCGAAATATAATAAATAATTTAAAAAATTAAATGATTAAGATGCCGCTCTGATGCCATTTTTAGCATACAAGCTATTCTTTTTAATCTCGTCTGATATTAAAAAAGCTAATTCCAGGGCTTGATTTGCATTAAGTCTTGGATCACATTGTGTATGATATCTGCTTGATAAATCTGTGTCTGATATTTTTTGCGCTCCACCAGTACATTCTGTCACATTTTGTCCAGTCATTTCAATATGAAGACCTCCGGCATATGAACCTTCACTTTGATGAACACCAAATACATTTTTAACTTCATTTAAAACATTATTAAAAGGTCTTGTTTTAAATCCAGTGGTTGACTTAATTGTATTTCCATGCATTGGATCGCATGACCAAATAACATTTAGCCCCTCTTTTTTAATGCCTCTAATAAGTTTTGGTAAATATTTTTCTACTTGATCATGACCAAATCTAGAAATAAGTGTAATTTTACCTTTTTCATTTTTAGGATTAATCAGCTCACAAATTTTTGCTATCTCTTCAGGTTTTGAAGTTGGACCACATTTAATTCCAATTGGATTTTCTATTCCCCTACAAAATTCCACATGACCACCATCAATTTGTCTTGTTCTGTCACCTATCCAAACAAAATGTGCGGAAGTATCATGATACTCGCCAGTTGTAGAGTCTACCCTAGTCATAGTTTCTTCAAATGGCAAATGTAGGGCTTCATGGGATGTCCAAAAATTTACTGTATACAATCTTCTATTAAAGTCAGATGTAATACCGCAGGCCTCCATAAAAGCTAAAGCATCTGCAATTTTATCTTCTAATTCTTTGAACTTTTTGGCTTGTGCCGCAGATTTGATATATCCTAAGTTCCATAAATGAACCTTTTTCAAATCGGCAAATCCTCCATTTGAAAAAGCTCTTATTAAATTTATTGTAGAGGCAGATTGAGAGTACGCTCTAAATAATCTCTTTGGATCTGGAACTCTTGCTGCTTCCGTAAATTCCATACCATTAATATTATCTCCTAAATAACTTGGAAGTTCTACATCACCTTGTTTTTCTGTAGGAGCACTTCTAGGTTTTGAAAACTGACCAGCAATTCTTCCAAGCTTAACAACAGGCAGAGATGCTGAATATGTTAGCACAAGGGACATCTGTAACATTAGTTTAAAATAGTCTCTTATATTATCTGGATGAAATTCTGCAAAACTTTCTGCGCAATCACCACCCTGTAATAAGAATGCTTTTCCATCGACAACATTTGCTAATTGATCCTTAAGATGTCTAGTTTCACCTGCAAAAACTAGTGGTGGGAAATTTTTTAATTTATTTAAAACTAAGTTTAACTCATCCTCATCCTTATATTCAGGGATGTGCTTAACTGGATAATTTCTCCAACTGTTTACTTTCCATTTTTTCATAATGCAATCTCTAGGTGTATATACATCTGATTTTAATAAAAAAAAGTAAATTTTTTATTAAATTAAATTTATTTAAAAAATTAAGTATAACTTGTTATTTTGAAAGCAAGTATTCCAAGTATTTCTCTAAAAAAAGTATTAAATTTTGAAAGATTATTAGCAACATCAAAAACCTGATAACTATTTAATAAAGGTGTTTTTGATCTTGAAATAGGATTAACAGGGTAAGGTATAACTTTTATTCCTTGATTTTTAGCAATCATCATGGATCTCTTCATGTGATAAGCAGAGGTAATTAGGATAGTCTCAGAGTATTTTAAATCTAATTCTTTTATTTCTTTAAAATTTTCTATTGTGTTTCTTGACTTCCCTATAAAATTTATACGATCCATATCAAAATTAAGTTTATTATAAAATTTTTCAGCTATAGTGGGGTCATCGTTTTCATTAGTTTTAACTAAGTAAGCATTTCCACCAACATAAAAAACTTTTGCTTCCGGGTATTGATAAGCTAAACTAACTGAAGCTATTATCCTTTCGTCTGCTCCAGATAAAACTAAAATATTTTTTATATTTTTGTATTCTTTTTTAATTATGTAGTCTTTTTCAAGATACTTTAAACCTAGAGATCCTGTTGGAAAAAAAGCAACAATTATTATTAGAAAAATATTTAAACTTAATATTTTTAATATAATTTTTCTTTTACTAATTAGGTAAAAAGTAAATAAAACTATAAAAAATATAAATAAAAAATTTGTTGGGTTTAAAAGGGGGCCTAAAAATTTTGATAAGTAGTAGTACAAGTTATTCTACAGTCACAGACTTAGCCAAGTTTCTTGGTTTATCAATATCATAACCCTTTTCCAGTGCCGAATAGAAAGCCAATTTTTGCAAAGGAATAGTTGTTAAAAAAGGAATAAGTTCATCATTTAATTTATCAACTTCTATTTGCTCCCAAATATTTTCAGAAATTATTTCATCTTTATTTGTATTTGTAATAAGTAGAACTTTTGCGCCTCTAGCAATTACTTCCTGCATATTAGACATAGTTTTTAAATAGTGCTCGTCTCTTGGAGCTATAACGACTACTGGCATACCTTCTTCTATCAAAGCTAATGGTCCATGTTTCATTTCACCTGCTGGATAACCTTCTGCATGAACATAAGCTAATTCTTTCAGCTTTAATGCTCCCTCCAAAGCAATAGGGAAAGAGTAACCCCTTCCCAAAAACATACATCCTTTAGCTTCAGCAAAAACTTTACCTATCTTTAAAAGTTTATGATCTAATTTAAGTGTTTTTTTTGCAGAATTGGATAATGTTAATAAATTTTTAATTTTTGATACATATGTTTTCTTTGTAATCACTTTCTGATCAAAAGAAATTTTTAAGGACAGCATATAAAGCACTAACATTTGCCCAAGGAAAGCTTTTGTGGATGCTACTCCTATTTCTTGTCCACAATATATAGGTAAAACCAAATCAGAGTCTCTTGCAATTGAGCTTTCTACAACATTTACAATTGCACAAGTTTTCATTTTATTTTTCTTACAAAGTTCTAAAGCTGCATATGTGTCAGCAGTTTCTCCTGATTGGGACACAAATACATATAAACAATCTTTTTTAAATCTAATTTTTCGATACCTAAACTCAGAAGCTATATCTATACTTACATCTAAATTTGTATTTTGCTCTAACCAATATTTTGCAACCAAACATGAATGATAGGCTGTTCCACAACCAATTAACACAATAGATTTTAAGGAACTTATTTTCCACGGAAAATTGAAAATATTAATTTGGTTGTTAAATTTATCTATATACTCATTTATACAATCATTTATAGTTGAAGGTTGTTCATCTATCTCTTTTTCCATGAAATACTTATAGTCGCCTTTGTCATAATTAAGTTCTTCTTTAGTTAGATTCATTACTTTTTTGTTTATTTTAATTCCATTACCCTCAAAGAATTCAATTTGATCTCTTTTGATAATACAGAATTCACCATCTTCTAAATAAGAAATTTTATTAGTCATTGATTTAAGAGCATACGAGTCTGAACCAAGATAATTTTCATTTGGACCGTATCCAACAGCTAATGGAGAGCCTCTTCTTGCTCCAATCATTAAATCATTTTTATTTTTAAAAATTATCCCCAATGCAAAACTTCCATGAAGTTTTTTCAGAACTTTGATAATCGTATCTTTTAGTGAATTTTTTTTTAAATAGTCCGTAACAAGATGGGCTATTACCTCGGTATCAGTTTGTGATTTGAATACATATCCTTTTTTTTCTAAAAGTTTTTTCAATATTGTTGAATTTTCTATAATGCCATTATGCACAACTGAAACTTGATCTGATGAATGAGGGTGTGCATTAATTTTGCTAGGTTTACCATGTGTTGCCCATCTAACATGACCGATACCAATATCTCCTTTTAGATTAAATTTTGATATATCTTTTTCCAAAACATCAACTCGTCCCTCACACTTCACTTCATTTATATTTCCATCAACCAAAGTAGCTATTCCTGCAGAATCGTATCCTCTGTACTCTAGTTTTTTGAGTGAATTAACTATTCTACTAGAAACTTCTTTAGAACTTATTATTCCAATTATTCCACACATTTATTTTTTTCTTTTATAGTTTGAAACTTCAATTTGCTCAGCTCTTGTTAGTGCTAATGAATTTTTAGTAACATTTTTAGTAATTACTGATCCTGCACCAATTACGCTTTTTTTTTCAAGCTTAATTGGGGCAATAAGTGATGAATTTGAACCCACGAAAACCTCATCTTCAATTATAGATTTATTTTTTTTTATCCCATCATAATTGCATGTAATTGTTCCTGCGCCAATATTTACTTTTTTACCTAATTTTGAATCTCCTATGTAAGATAGATGATTTAATTTTGAGTCTTTGCCAATAATGCTCTTTTTTACTTCTACAAAATTTCCAACCTTAGATCCTGATTTAAGTACTGTGCCAGGTCTTAATCTTGCATATGGTCCAACATTTATATTATTTTCAATTTTTACACCTTCTAAATGAGAGAAAGATAAAATCCTAACATTATTTCCTATGGATACATTCTCAGCGATGACAACGTATGGTTCTATAGTTACATTTTTTCCAATTTTTGTATTTTTAGAAAAAAAAACTGTGTCAGGTGCAATCATTTTAACGCCTTTTTTCAAAAATTTGACTCTTAACTTTGATTGAGCATTTATTATTTTTTTTTGATTCATTTGATATTTTTATATATTTGGGTATTAGTTTAATTAATTCACAATATATTACTTAATAATACTTTTTAAATGACCCAAAAATTTACCATTCTTTTTGATTTAGATGGAACCTTGATTGATACAGCGCCAGATTTAATAAGGGCTCATAATCATGTTATGAAAAAATTTGGCTATCCCACAAAAAAATTAGGTGAATTAAAAAATGCTGTTGGCAAAGGTGCAAAAGCAATGATGGCAAAAGCTAATGGACAATGGAAATGGTTTGATGAAAAAATTCAAAACGAAATGACAAATGAATTTTTATCTTACTATGGAGAAAACATATTTCATGAAAGTAAGTTAATAAATGGGGTAAAGGAATTTTTAAATTGGTGCAAAAAAGAGAATATTTCTATGGCAGTATGCACTAATAAGACTGAGCATTTAGCAGTTGATCTTTTAAAAAAAATTGGAATTTATAATTACTTTGAATATGTTGCCGGATACAATACTTTTGAATATTGTAAACCAGATCCTAGACATTTGACTACTATTATTGAAATTTTAGATGGTGACATTAATAGATCAATTATGATTGGGGATAGTGAAACAGATGCAAATGCAGCTAAATCTGCAGAAATTCCAATAATTTTGCTAAAATATGGATATACTGAAAAAAAATCTAGTGAAATATATCATAATCACTTAGTTAAAGATTTCGTGGGTATTGAGAAAATTATAAATGAATATCTTTAATATTGATTAATTTATTTTAACTATTAAAACAAAATCATTAGCTAGGAGACATCTTGTTGTTAAACACTGTTAAAGTATACCCATCGAAAATAAATCTTTCAAAGAAAAGACAACTTGCATGGAAAATTGCAGAAATTGCAAGTGATAACTCAAAGTTAAATAAAGACTCAATAGATATGGTTATCAATAGAATAATTGATAATGCATCTGTAGCTATTGCCTCATTAAACAGGAAACCAGTTGTATCTGCAAGAGAAATGGCTAAAGGTCATTCAAGAAAGTCAGGATCAACAATTTTTGGAATTAATTCAAAAATAAAATTTGATACAGAATGGGCAGCTTGGGCAAATGGAACGGCTGTAAGAGAATTAGATTTTCATGATACTTTTTTGGCAGCTGATTATAGCCACCCTGGTGATAATATTCCTCCAATTTTAGCTGTTGGTGAAAAGCTAAAAAAAAGTGGACTAGACCTTTTAAGAGGAATTATTACTGCTTATGAAGTTCAAGTAAACTTAGTAAAAGGAATTTGTCTTCATAAACATAAAATTGATCACATTGCACATTTAGGACCAAGCGTAGCTGCAGGAATAGGTTCAATGCTAAAACTAAATACTGAAACTATTTATCAAGCAGTTCAGCAAGCTCTTCATGTTACAATTTCGACTCGTCAATCTAGAAAAGGTGAAATTTCAAGTTGGAAAGCGTATGCACCAGCACATGCAGGTAAACTAGCCATAGAAGCTGTTGATAGAACGATGAGAGGTGAAGGTGCACCTAGTCCTATTTATGAAGGAGAAGACAGTGTTATTGCTAGAATATTAGATGGAAAAAATGCAAAGTATAATGTTCCATTACCTAAAAAGAATGAACCTAAAAAAGCAATTCTAGAAACATATACAAAAGAATATTCAGCAGAATACCAAGCTCAAGCACTGATAGATATTGGTAAAAAATTAAATAAGAGAATTCAAGATATAAAAAGTATAAAAAAAATTGATATTTACACTAGTCATCACACGCATTTTGTGATCGGGACAGGTGCAAATGATCCTCAAAAAATGGATCCAAATGCATCGAGGGAAACTTTAGATCACTCAATAATGTATATTTTTGCTGTAGCTTTAGAAGATGCAGATTGGCATCATGTAAAGTCTTATACAAAAGCAAGGGCAAACAAGAAAAGTACTATTAAATTATGGAAATCTATAACAACTCATGAAGATAAAAAATGGACAAAAAAATATCACCATCCTGATCCAAAAAAGAAATCATTTGGTGCAAGAATTGTTGTTACTCTGAATAATGGTAAAAAAATATCCGAGGAATTGGAAAGGGCTGATGCACATCCACATGGTGCAAGACCTTTTAAAAGAAAAGACTATATTAAGAAATTTTTAACCTTAACCAAAAATATTTTATCAAAAAAAGAAAGTGATAGATTTTTAAAATCTGTTCAAAGTTTAAAAAAATTAAAAAAAGGCAGTCTTGATAAGTTAAATATTGTAGTAAGCAAAAAATATTTAAAAATTAATAATAAAAAGGGTATTTTTTAAATGCATTTTGTTGAAAAAGATTTAACCCAAAAAAGAATAGATTTAGATACAAAATTAAAATCTAATAAAATTCTAAGAGTGCCTGGTGCTTATAATCCTTTGACTGCTAAATTAATTGAAGAAATTGGTTATGATGCAGTTTATGTTTCTGGTGGTGTTATGGCGAATGATTTAGGGTTTCCTGATATTGGCTTAACAACTCTTCAGGATGTAAGTACTAGATCTTATTTGATCTCGAGAGTAACAAACCTTCCAACAATTGTTGATATCGATACTGGATTTAAATCATGCAAAGAGACTATTGAGACATTTGAAGAATTTGGTGTTGCGGCTGTCCATTTAGAAGATCAAATTGAGCAAAAAAGATGTGGCCATTTAGATAACAAAGAGCTTATTTCTAAAGAGAAGATGGTCTCTAAAATTAAAGAATGTGTGAGTGCTAGAAAAGATCCAAATTTTAAAATTATAGCTAGATCAGATGCAAAAAGTGTAGAGGGTTTAGAAAGTATGATTGATAGATGTAAAGCATATGTGGATGCTGGTGCAGAAGTAATTTTTCCTGAGGCTTTAAAAGATGAAAGTGAATTTGAATTAGTTAGAAAGTCTTTAGATTGTTATCTTTTAGCTAACATGACTGAATTTGGAAAATCAAAATTACTTAATTTCACTCAATTACAGGACCTTGGATACAATATTGTTATATATCCTGTTTCTACACAAAGATTGGCAATGAAAAATGTGGAAGATGGTTTACGCGCCATTTTTGCTGATGGACATCAAAACAATATTATTGATAAAATGCAGACGCGGAAAAGATTATATGATCTTGTAGAATATGAGAAATACAATTCTTTAGACGAAAAAATTTATAATTTTAAGACAGACGGACACGAATAATGAGTGATGAAATCAAAAAAGGGCTGCTAGGCATTGTCGTTGACGAAACAGAAGTTTCCAAAGTTATGCCTGAAATCAACTCTTTAACTTATAGAGGTTATGCTGCTCAAGATCTATGTGCAAAATGTAAATTTGAGGAAGTGGCTTATCTCATTTTAAATGGTGAGCTTCCAAGTAAGAATCAATTAAAAAAATTTGAAAAAGAAGAGAGAAAAGAAAGAAAATTATCTAAAACATTATTAGATGATATCAAAAAATTTCCTAAAAAAGCTCATCCGATGGATGCTGCAAGAACGGCTGTAAGTATTATGGGTCTTGAGGATAAAGAAACAAAAGACAATTCACCAGCGGCTAATATGAGAAAAGTAATGAGAATTTTTGCAAAAACACCAGTTGCTTTAGCTGCATTTTATAGAGCTAGAAAAGGAAAAAAAATTATTCCGCCAAAAAAGAATCTTTCGTTTTCTGAAAACTTTTTTCATATGTGTTTTGGCAAAGTGCCAAACAAAGATATAGTTAAAGCTTTTGATGTATCTTTAATTTTATATGCGGAACATAGTTTTAATGTTTCAACTTTTACAGCTAGAACAATAACAAGTAGCCTATCGGATATTCATGGCGCAATCACTGGTGCAATAGCAAGTTTAAAAGGGCCTCTTCATGGAGGAGCAAATGAAGAAGTCATGCATATGATGAATAAAATCAAAAAACCAGAGAATGCACTTAAATGGATAAATAAAGCTCTAGATAATAAAGATGTTGTAATGGGATTTGGTCATAGAGTTTATAAAAGTGGAGATTCAAGAGTTCCTACAATGAGAGAATATTTTGGAAAAGTTGCTAAAATCAAAAAAGATAAAAAATTTGAAAGAATTTACGACATTGTAGAAAAAGTAATGATAGATCGAAAAAATATCCATCCGAACGTAGACTACCCTACTGGACCTACTTACCATTTAATGGGATTTGATACCGATTTCTTCACACCAATTTTTGTAATTTCAAGAATTACAGGTTGGTCAGCTCATATAATCGAACAACATGCTGCAAATAAATTAATCAGACCTTTAGCTAGCTACAAGGGTAGCAAGCACCGTAAAGTTCTTCAGTTAAATCAAAGATAATCTTAAGAAAAAGCTTCTGTCCAAGATCCTCTTGTAGATGCTTTTGAGTATTCTGTCGCTCTACCTTCAAAGAAGTTCATATGTTCAACTGCATTTAACATGGTATCAAGCCATGTTAACGGATTTTTTTGAACATCGTAAATAGGTTCTAAACCTAACTGATCTAATCTTCTGTTAGCTATAAATCTTATGTATTCTTTAACTTCTTTAGCTGTTAAACCTTCCATAGGTCCCATTTCAAAAGCTAGATCAATAAATGAATCTTCATGCTCAACAATTGTTCTGCATGCCTCATAAAGTTCTTTTTTAAGTTTTGGCGTCCATATTTCAGGGTTCTCTTTAATAAACTCCTTAAAGATTCTAATCATTGAATTGCAGTGAAGTGTTTCATCTCTTACTGACCAAGTAACAATTTGGCCCATACCCTTCATCTTATTATGTCTTGGGAAGTTAAGTAAGATTGCAAAGCTTGCAAATAACTGTAAACCTTCAGTAAATGCACTAAATACTGCAACAGTTTTTGCAATATCCTCTTTTGAATTTACATTGAAGTTTTGCATGTAATCGTACTTATCTTTCATTTCTTTATACTTCATAAAAGCTGAGTATTCTGATTCAGGCATTCCAATTGTATCTAAAAGATGCGAATAAGCTGCAACGTGAACAGTTTCCATTGAAGCAAATGCAGTCATCATCATTAAAACTTCGGTTGGTTTAAATACAGTTGTGTAATGTCTTAAGTAACAGTTATTAACTTCAACATCTGCTTGAGTAAAAAATCTAAAAATTTGTGTTAACAAATTTTTTTCAGGCTGAGATAAATTTTTTTGCCAATCTCTTACATCATCTCCCAACGGAACTTCTTCAGGTAGCCAATGAATTCTTTGTTGAGTTAACCATGCATCATAGCACCATGGGTATCTAAAAGGTTTGTAAACTGGGTTCTCAACTAAGAGGCCCATTTTTTTGGGTTGAATTATTTCTTTGTTAATTTTTTCTGCTACTGACATGATAAACACTCCTCATAATCTTGTTGGTTATTACTTTCGTCTTTTGATTTATAAACGTTTGCTGCAATGTCGGTTGAATTTGCATCATTAACATTTTCAGCACGCTGTATTGATTTAGACCTACAGTAATAAAGACTCTTCAAACCCTTCTTCCAGGCTTGGAAATGAATTTGATGTAAATCTTTTTTATGTACATCTGCAGGTAAAAATAAATTAATAGATTGTGCTTGTGAAATATGCGGAGTTCTATCTGCACTTAAATCTACAAGCCATCTTTGATCTAACTCAAAAGCTGTTTTGAAAACATCTTTTTCTTCTTGAGTTAAAAAATCTAAATGTGATACAGATCCTTGGTTTGTTGTTATACTTGACCATACTTCATCTGTATCTTTTCCGTGTTTTTCTAATAATTGACTTAAATATTTATTTCGAACATTAAATGAACCAGACAATGTTTTGTGAGTAAAGCTATTGGCCGCAATTGGCTCAACACCTGGAGATGTTCCACCACATATAATTGAGATAGAGGCTGTAGGTGCTATTGCAGTTTTATTTGAAAATCTTTCCTTAACACCATAATCTGCTGCATCAGGACAAGGTCCTCTTTCCTCTGCTAGATCTTTTGATGCTTTATCAACATGCTTTTGAATATGTTCAAACATTTTTTTATTCCAAACTTTGCTCATAACCGACTCAATCGGAATCATTTTCTTCTGAAAATATGAATGAAGACCCATAACGCCTAAACCTACACTTCTTTCTCTCATTGCCGAATAAGTAGCATCACTAAATTGCTCTGGTGCGTTTTCAATGAAATCTGTCATTACATTGTCTAAAAATCTCATTACATCTCCTATAAAATTCTCATCATCTTTCCAATCATCATATTTTTCAATATTTAAAGATGACAAACAACATACTGCTGTTCTGTCTTTACCGTCTTTATCTATTCCTGTAGGTAGAGTAATCTCGCTACAAAGGTTTGAGGTTTTAACAGTAAGACCTGCTAATTTATGATGTTGTGGTATTTGTCTGTTAACAGTATCGATAAATATAATATATGGCTCCCCTGTTTCTATTCTAGCTGTAAGTAATCTTATCCATAGATTTCTTGCAGATACAGTTGCTTGAACAGCTCCGTCTTTTGGACTTTTAAGTCCCCATTGTTCATCTAGTTCAACAGCTCTCATGAAAGCATCTGAAACTAAAACACCGTGGTGTAAATTTAATGATTTTCTATTAGGATCTCCTCCAGTTGGTCTTCTCATCTCAATAAACTCTTCAATTTCTGGATGATCTATTGGTATATAACAAGCCGCAGAACCTCTTCTTAATGAACCTTGGCTAATTGCCATTGTTAAAGAGTCCATTACCTTTATAAAGGGAATTATTCCTGAGGTTTTACCAACTCTTCCAATCTTCTCACCTATTGATCTAAGGTTTCCCCAGTAACTTCCAATACCACCACCACGTGCAGCAAGCCAAACGTTCTCACTCCACAGATCAAGGATACCATTTAGACTATCGCTAGCTTCATTTAGAAAACAAGAAATTGGCAATCCTCTTGTAGTTCCTCCATTTGATAAAACTGGTGTTGCTGGCATAAACCAAAGATTACTGATGTAATTATATAATCTTTGAGCATGTAAATTGTCATCAGCATAATGACTTGCAACTCTAGCGAATAAATCTTGGAAAGATTCGTTTGCACCCAAATATCTATCTTTAAGAGTAGCTTTTCCAAAGTCAGTTAAATTATTATCTCTGCTTCTATCAATTTTAATTGTTATACCTTTTGAATTTTGAAATAGTTCTGTTTCACTATTAAGAGAAAATAAATCTAATCTTTTATCCTTAGGATCTTGATTCACGTTTGGTGTATAATCAGAGACAGCTTTCCTAATAGCTTGTGATAAAATCTTGTTCATTTAGCTCCTTTTTTGTACTATACTTAATTTAGTAAAACAACTAGATGTTGTATGATGGTTTGGTAAATATACTATATAACCAACAAATCAATAGAACATTTATAGAACTTGAGAAAAAAATTATCAATAAAAAAATAAACAAAATATAAAAATATTAACATGAAAAATTCAATAAAAATTGATCCTTTTGGCTTTAGAGAGTACGACGCGCGATGGTTGTACCCTGATAATATCAATTTAGAAGGTGTGACACATTTGGGTAAAGGTTTAGGCACGCAGATTATTAATCATACAAATAAAAGTAATCCAAGAATCATCGTTGGTCATGATTATAGATCCTATAGTGAAGAAATAAAATCAGCTTTGAAAAAAGGACTTATATCAACAGGTTGTTATGTTGAAGATGTAGGATTAGCGTTATCGCCAATGGTTTATTTTGCACAGTTCTATTTAGAAAGTGATGCTGTTGCGATGGTAACAGCAAGTCATAATGAAAATGGTTGGACAGGTGTAAAAATGGGAATCAAAAAAGGATTAACTCATGCACCAGAAGAAATGAAAGAATTAAAAGATATAACATTTAATAACAATTTTATTGAAGGAAAGGGAAATGAAAAAGAAATATCAAAATTTCAAAGTATTTATAAAGATGATCTCATAAATAAAAATAAAATTGAGAAAAAAATTAAAGCTGTAGTTGCCTGCGGTAATGGAACAGCAGGAATATTTGCGCCGGACATATTAAGAGGTATAGGATGTGAAGTAATAGAGCTAGATTGTAATTTGGACTATACTTTTCCAAAGTACAATCCTAATCCTGAAGATCTGAAAATGTTACATGCAATAAGTAAATCTGTAAAAGATAATAATGCTGATATTGGATTTGGATTTGATGGAGATGGTGATCGTGTAGGTGTAATAGATAATGATGGTAATGAAATTTTTTCAGATAAAATTGGATTATTGATTGCAAGAAATTTATCTTCAAACCACAAGGGAGTAAAATTTGTTGTAGATGTAAAATCAACTGGATTGTATTCTACAGATAAAGTTTTAAAAAATAATTCCTGTGAAACATTGTATTGGAAAACAGGACATTCCCATATCAAAAGAAAAGTAAATAATGAAAAAGCACTTGCAGGCTTTGAAAAAAGTGGTCATTTCTTTTTTAACAAACCTTTAGGTTACGGATATGATGATGGTATTAATTCAGCTATTCAAGTTTGCCATTTACTAAATAATAATCATAAAAAAATGAGTGAGATCATAAGTGAATTACCTAATACCTATCAATCACCTACCATGGCTCCTTTTTGTGAAGATAATGAAAAATATCAAGTTGTTGAAGAAATAATTAAAAAAATTACGGATTTAAAAACAAATAATGTTCAAATCGATAATCAAGAAATTAAGGACATACTTACAGTAAATGGTATCAGATTTACTTTTAAAGATGGCTCTTGGGGTTTAATAAGGGCCTCATCTAATAAACCTTCGCTAGTAGTCGTTACCGAAAGTCCAACATCTGATGAAAGAAAGAAAAAAATTTTTGAATTTATTGACGATTTACTCCAAAAAACTGGTAAAATAGGCGAATACGATCAAAAGATTTAATTAAAGATCTAAGAACCTAATTAAAAAGAGAGTGCCTATTACATATAAAAATACCCCAAACATTCTTTGAGTTTTATTTTTATCGGTAGTGTGTACCATATTTGCTCCAATTCTAGCCATAAAAGATGTAATTGGAATGAAAATCAAAAATGCAGGAATATTTACAAAACCTATGCTTAAAGGAAGATTTGCATTTAGTAAAAAACCAGATATCAAAAAACCAATTGAGCCAATAGATGCTATTATAAATCCTATTGCAGCAGAACTTCCAATTGCTCTACTTATAGGATATCCAAAATATCTGAGAATTGGAACATTCATCATAGCTCCTGTAATACCCATAGGTGCAGATATAAAGCCAGAAATGAAACCAAACGTTGCTCTAGGCAGAAACTTAAACTTTTTATTTTTTTTTAATTCTTGTTTTACCAGTAATAAATATCCACCAAAAAAATATACAACTACTGCAAAAAATAAAACTAAAGATTTTGTATTTAACAATGCTGCCATGTACGTACCAAGCAAAACTCCAAAGATAACAAATAGACCATAAGTTTTTAAAATGTTTGTATCTACAGCTTTATGTTTTCTATGTGTCATAACTGAAACAAAAGCAGTAAAAATTGTAATAGAAAAAGCTGTTCCTACTGAAAGATGCATCAAATAAGATTTATCGACATCTGCTGTTTCAAAAATAAAAAAGAGCACAGGTACAGAAATTAGACCTCCACCTATCCCAAAATAACCTGCAAAAAATCCTACTGGAAAAGCAGTTATTACCATTAATAAAATTAAAAGAAAATACTGATTAGAAAGAATGGTATTAATCAATTCGACCTGCCGAATGTAATTTAGGAGAAAGTCTAACTTTATCCATAATATGATCAATTTTTTTTACATCCGCATCTCTTACACACATATTTTCACTCAAATATCTTTTCCAGTGGCTTGAGCCTGTTTGTCCATGGAATAAACCTAGTGTATGTCTCATAACTTGATTTACTCTTGTGCCCATTTGTACTTGAGCCTTAACATAATCAATTAAATCCTCAACAATTTCTTCCCGTTCTTTAATATCATGATTGTTGAATATCTCTTTTTCAATATCAGCTAAAAGATAAGGAGAATGATAAACAGATCTTCCAATCATTGCTCCATCCACTTTATCTAAATGATCTTTTACTTCTTCCACTGAAGTGACACCTCCATTAATAATTATTTCAAGGTCTTTGAAATCTTGCTTTAATTTATATACATAATTATATTTTAAAGGAGGTATATTAAGGTTTTGCTTTGGAGTGAATTTACCCAACATAGCTTTTCTTGCATGTATTATAAAAGTTTTAACTCCTGTTTCCTTTAAAGTTTTTATGAAATTATAAAAATGCTCGTAGTCTTCTACGTCATCATAACCAATTCTAGTCTTAACTGTGACTGGTAAAGATGTTGATTTAATCATTTCTGATAAACAATCAGCCACTAAATTTGGTTCCTTAATTAAACATGCGCCAAATCTATTTTTTTGGACTTTTTTACTTGGACAGCCTAAGTTTAAATTAATTTCATCATAACCATAATCTTCACCAATTTTGGCTGCATTTGCTAATAATTTTGGCGTAGAGCCACCTAATTGTAAAGCAACTGGTTTTTCTCTTAGATCAAACGATAATAATTTATCTTTATCCCCTCTATCAATTGCTTCGGAAACCACCATTTCTGTGTAAAGAAGCACATGTTTACTTATCAATCTTAAAAAGTATCTTTCGTGCCTATCAGTACAATCCATCATAGGAGCAACTGATACCAATCTATTAATCTTAGACATGTTTTTTAACTTTATTCGAAATGTTTACTTTCTTTTCGTTTACATACTCTTGATGATTTTTTTCAATTTTTGCCAACTCGTATCGATAATTAACCATTACACCAAAAGATCGTTTAAAGCCTACCTCTGAAACATTTGCATTTACTGCTATATCATCAATATCTGCTCCATTTTTTAAATGAAATCTACAAACATCATTTATTGGAAAACCAAAATCATTTTTCTGTTTTACTAAATAATTTACCGCTAGCTTATAAATCAAGGCTTTATTATCTGCAATTCTTTTATCTCCAATTTTTAAATCAGAAGACTTTAAAAAATCTAAACTATTTTTGTTTGCCTCTCCTAATATTTCAGCAGTCTGAGCACTTTCCATTTTTTTTAACCAATCAGCAAATCCCACCATTGGTGATAAGGTTCCAAAATATTTAACATCTGGAAGTTCTTCTTGAAGCTCATAAACAACTCTTTTGATTAAAAAATTTCCTAAAGTTACTCTTGATAATCCATCTTGACAGTTGCTTATTGAATAGAAAGTTGCTGTATCATAGTTTTTTATTTTTTCATCTGAAGGTCTTGTTAACTCTTGTATTGATTGACTTAATCCTTTGGTTAAAGCTATTTCAACAAATATAATAGGCTCATCCTCTAAAGCAGGATGGAAATAAGCAAAAAATCTTCTATCTTTTCCAAGTCTTCTTTTTAATTCATTCATGTCTTTCATTGAATGAACTTTTTCGTATTTCAATAATTTTTCTAAAATTGCAGCTTTAGTATCCCAAGTTATTTTTCTTAATTTTAAAAATCCTGGGTTGAACCAATTTTTAAATATATCAATTAAATCATAGTCTAAGCTCTTTAACTCAGGTTTATCCTTCATTAATTTTAATAAATCTTCTCTTAAAGACACAATCTCTGAAGTTCCGTTAGGTGCCATGTTTAATCTAACAAATAGTTCTTTTCGAATACCGGAAGTTACTTTTGATAGATTTAAAATTGAATAATCATCTTGTTTGTCACTATATTTCTTAATAGCTTCATCAATTTTTGATGGGTCTGGTTTGTATTTTTCATTAACATCAATTAAAAATTTGTTTTTTTCTTCTTCAGATAAGTTTTGATATCTAAATAATATATCTCTTGCGAGTGTAATTCCAAAAGCTGCGCCTTTTGTAGACAATAGGTCATCACAAAGATCTAATAGATCTCTTTTTTTTGCGATACTTTTAAAAGTTTTTTTTTCTAAAATTTTTTGTCCAGCATCAGCTATAGTCTCAAATATTCTTTTTATATTTAACATGGTGTTTTTTATATATTAAAAACCTAAACTTTTGCCCATTATTTTATCAGGAAGCCAAGTAACAATTTCAGGAAAAATACACAAAATTAATATAGCTAAAGCCATAATTATCATAAAAGGTATAGATCCTTTTAATATTTCAGACAAACTAACGTCTGGTGTAATACCTTTGATTATATAAAGGTTTAATCCAACAGGTGGTGTGATAAGACCAATTTCCATATTTATCGTAAATACAATTGCAAACCAGTATGGATCAAAACCTAAAGTAGTTATAACTGGTAACAATATTGCTGAAGTCATTACAATGACAGCAACTGGGGGCAAAAAGAAACCCGCTATAAGTAAAAAAATATTAATTAAAATAAATACTACCCATTTATTAGAACTTAATTCTACCATGCTCTGCGCTAATGACTGGGTTACATAAAGTTGAGATAAAGTGAACGCAAAAAGATAAGATGCAGCGATAATAAACATTATCATCACACTTTCTTTCATTGAAACTTTAACAATATTCCATATTTTTTTTGGTTGATAAATTTTGTAAACAACAGCTATCAATACGAAAACTAAAAATGCTCCTACACCTGAAGCCTCTGATGGTGTTGCAACACCACCATACAACACATATAAGACACCAGCTATAATTGCCAAGAAAGGAAGAATTCTAGGCAACACCTCAATTTTTTCTTTTAATGTTGGGGGTGTTCTATTTTTTAAGGCTTTTGCCGAGTCCTTGTCGATAAAGTAACTATGTATAAGAGCCCAAATTGCGAACATGCCTGCTAACATAAAGCCAGGCACCAACCCGCATAAAAATAATCTTCCTATCGATGTTCCGGTTGCGATTCCATAAACAATTAAAACTATGCTAGGTGGAATTAAAACTCCTAGAGTACCACCAGCTGCTATTGTCCCTGTTGCTATTTGATCTGAATACCCTCTTTTTCTCATTTCAGGTATTCCCATGGTTCCGATTGCTGCACAAGTAGCTGGACTTGATCCACTTAGAGCAGCGAAAACTGAACAAGCACCAATATTAGATATTACTAGTCCACCTGGAACTCTCCATAGCCACCTATCTAACCCAGTATAT